>CABYZU010000041.1 GCA_902523495.1 uncultured Pelagibacteraceae bacterium | reverse complement strand
ATCATCTTCAGATAACAAAATTGCATGATATTTTAAAAAAGTTGATGATCCTTTTCTTAAATCAACTGCTACATCCCATACTTTGCCTTTTAAACAAGATACAATTTTAATTTCCTGATGTGGTGAATATTGGAAATGTAAGCCACGAACTGTACCTTTTTTTTTTTGTGAAAGTTTTATTTACCTGTTTAATAGTTTTATTTCCAACTAAATTCTCAAGTTTTTTTTGAGAAAACATTTTTTTGAAAAATCCACGCTCATCTAAAATTGAAACATATTCAATTACTTTAAGGTCCATTATTGGCGTTTTCTTTATATTGAATTGCTTCATTTAGCCTAATTGATAAGATTTAATCTGCTCTAAAGAATATTCATACATAGTATCGACATTTTCATTTGACATTTGGTACCATTTCACTGTCATATCTAAAGCTTTTTCAATAGACCAACGTGGTTTCCAGCCTAACTTTGATTTAGCTTTAGTTATATCTAATTTGAGCAAATTTGCCTCTTTAAATTTTTTTTGATTTTTTATAAATTTCCACTTTGTATTTGGAACTAATTTAATTAATTGATTTACTACCCACAAAACTGTTTTTTCACCTAATTGATCAGGTCCAAAATTCCAAGACTCTGAAAAATTATCACTAGTCTCAACCATTTTTTCACAAAGCAATAAATATCCAGAAAGTGGTTCAAGTACGTGTTGCCAAGGTCGTATTGAATTAGGAGATCTAATATTTAATGTTTTATTAGACTTATTAGCTCTAAAAAAATCTGGTATTAATCTATTTTCAGCCCAGTCACCTCCACCTATAACATTGCCTGCACGCACACTAGCTAATTTAATATTCGAATTATTCAAAAAAGATTCTTTATAAGCTAATGCCACCAATTCCGCACAAGCTTTACTACTTGAATATGGATCTTTTCCGCCAAGCCTATCTTTCTCAGAATATGGTTTTAGAGTTTCTAAATTTTCATAACATTTATCAGATGTAACATTCAATATTGCTTTTACAGATTTAATGTCTTTAGCAACATCGATTACATTTGCCGTACCAATTACATTTGTCATGTAAGTTTCCAAAGGTTCTATAAAAGATTTGCTGACTAATGATTGAGCAGCCATATGAATTATTATTGTTGGCTTTGAATCATTCATTGACTTAGAAAGAAAGGATTTGTCTGTAATATTGCCAATAATTGATTTATTGATTTTATCTTTTAAATTTGTTTGACTAAAAAAATTAGGATCTGTTGGTGGGTTTAAAGAATACCCATAAACGTTTGCTCCTAAATATGTCAGCCAAATTGCAAGCCATCCTCCTTTAAAACCTGTGTGACCTGTTAAAAAAACATTTTGATTACGCCAAAAATTGGGATTAATCACCAAGTTTTCCATGGTGCATTACCTTCTTCCCATAGATTATTTAAATAAATTTTGTCACGCATTGTATCCATTGGATGCCAAAACTCTTTATGCTCAAATGCGAATAACTGTCTCTTCTTAGAAAGAACTGTTAATACATCACTTTCCCAGCTAGTTGAATCATCTTTGATATAATCAATTACATTTGGATCTAATATAAAAAAACCACCATTAATCCAACTACTGACTCCTTCAGATTTTTCATGGAAACTTTCAACACAATGATTGGAATTAAAATTAATTAATCCATAACGTCCCTGTGGTCGCATGGCTGTTAAGGTTGCAATTTTTCCATGCTTTTTATGAAAATCAATCAATAAGGATACATTTATATTTCCAATACCATCACCATATGTAAAACAAAAAAACTTTTCATCTTTTACATAATCTTTAACTCTTTTTAAACGACCACCAGTCATTGTGTTTTCACCTGTATCTACTAATGTTACATTCCATGATTCTGCTTTGTTTTGATGAATTTCAATCTTATTTTTTCTAGTATCAATTGTTATATCTGAATGATTTAACAGATAATTGTTAAAGTATTCTTTGATTAAATATCCTTTATAACCACAACAAATTATAAAATCGTTTACTCCGTGGCTGGAATAAATTTTCATTATATGCCAAAGAATAGGCTTGCCACCAATTTCAATCATTGGTTTTGGCT
>CABYZU010000040.1 GCA_902523495.1 uncultured Pelagibacteraceae bacterium | reverse complement strand
TTATGTAATTCAATTAAGTTAAAAACTGTTTTAGATTTTGGAAAAACGCCTCTTGCGAATTCTTATCCAAAAAAATTTTTACAAAAAGAATTAACTTTTTCACTGAAAGTAAAAATATGTAAAAAATGTGGTCACCTTCAACTTAGTCAATTAGTTAATCCTAGTCTTATGTTTGATAATTATTTATATGTTTCAGGAACATCTAAAGTATTAGTCAAACACTTTGAAGATTATTCAAAAAAAATTATCAAATTAACCAGAAGAGATAGAGAAACAAAAATACTAGATATTGCATGTAATGATGGTACTTTTTTAAATTTCTTTAAAAACAAATTTGATAAAGTTGTTGGAATTGATCCTGCAAAAAATCTTAAAAATTTAAACTTAAAGAAAAATATAGATATAATTTCTGATTATTTTTCAATGAAAACTAGCAAAAAAATAAAAAAAAAATTTGGTAAATTTAATGTAATCACAGCTAATAATGTATTTGCGCACAATCCTAATTTGCAAGATTTTACTCAAGGAGTTAAAAACTTGATGGAACCAAAAGGATTTTTTGTTTTAGAGGTCTCCTATTTACCTGTAGTTCTAAAAAAAAAGACATTTGATACTATATATCATGAACACATGAGCTATCATTCATTAAAACCTTTGGTAAGTTTCTTTAAAAAATTTAAATTAGAAATATTCGATTTTGAACTTATAAGTGCTCAGGGTGGATCAATTAGAATATTTGTAGCCAATGAAAATCAAAGAAAAGTAAAAACAAGAAAAATAAACAATCAAATTAAAAAGGAAAATCTTCAAAAAATATATGAAATTAAAACTTACCAAAACTTTTATAGAGATATTCAATATCAAAAAAATATACTGAGAAAATTAATTAACGAACTTAATTCTAAGAAAAAAACAATTATAGGATATGGGGCACCTGCTAAACTAACTACACTTAGTCATGTTTTAGATTTTAATTATAAAGATTTTAAAATTGTTATAGATGACAATAATTTAAAGCAAAATAGATACGTTCCTGGAACAAAGTTCTTAATTCGTAGTTCTAAATTTTTGACCAAAAAAGATAACTCAACAATTATTATTTTAGCATGGAATTTTTTTAAAAGTATCAGAGCTAATTGTTTAAAAATTAATAAAAATTTTGATTTTATTAAGCCTTTTCCATTTCCTAGAAAAACTAAGTAAGTTAGATATAACTTTTTGTTTTAATACCAAATAAACTTAAAAATGATCCGATAGATCTAAATAAGTACATAATGCTAAATAAAGAATTTTTTTTTGGATTTATTATCACTAAGGCAAAATAATTAAAAAAAAATAATAATTCATAAAAAAATTTTAAAATAACGAAAAGTGACCCTTTAAATGATCCATAAGCTTCTTTATAGATTAAATTTGAGGATATTCCATATCTAAAACTTCTTTTTACAAACCATTTAAAATTTCTTTCTAAATTATTTTGATTTTCGAAAACTTTAGCATTAGAACACCATCTTATTTCAAAACCTTTCAAATTTAATTGAGTGAAAAATAATTGATCTGATCCACCAATATTTGCCAATTTAGTTGAAAATTCTATATTGTGCTTATCTAAAATCTTTTTATCAATTACAACATTGTTTGTTGCAGCCCATCTTAACTTTTGAAAATTGTAAGGTGATTTTGAAAGGATCGAATGATATTGATTTTTTTGTTTTGGAATTTGAGGTCCTGTAACTATTTCAGATTTAATTTTTTTTTTAAACTCAATAATTTTTTCCATCCAATCTCTACTAATCTCACAATCATCATCAAAAAAACATAGATAGCGAGCTTTTATTTTTTTCGATAACCTTAAAGCTTTGTTTCTAGCAAATGGAATACCAATCTTTTTTTCTAAAGAGTATTCAAAGGGAATATGTTTAATTAAAGTTTTGCCAATCAAAGACTTATGTTTTTTTTTTATTGAGTTTTCAATTATTAATAATTTAATCCTCCTATTTTTTATTCTTAAATTATTAACGCTTTTCAAAAACTTTGATAAAAATTTACTTTTCTCAGTTGTGCAAATTAAGAAAAGGAAATCATACATTTTTAAAATTCCTAGTTATTTAATCTATTT
>CABYZU010000039.1 GCA_902523495.1 uncultured Pelagibacteraceae bacterium | reverse complement strand
GGTTATAATTTCAAATATTTTAGAAAGATACGGAAAAGATAAACTTCAAGAAATTGAAAAAAATTGTCAGAGCACAATAAGTGCTAGAGGGATTAATTTTAGAGTTTATGCTGCTAACAATAGGGCAGAGGAAAAAAAATGGCCCCTAGATATAATTCCAAGAATTATCCCAAAAGCACAATGGAACAAAGTAACCAAAGGTCTTAAACAAAGAGTTAAAGCCTTAAACTTGTTTATTGATGATGTTTATAATCAAAAGAAAATTTTTAAAGACAATGTTGTACCAAGAGAAATTATTTTTAATTCACCCTATTATGTTAAGGAATGTGAAGGATTTTCACCTAAATATAAATCTTGGGCAAATATATCTGGAGTAGATTTAATCAGGAATAAAAATGGAGATTATTTAGTTTTGGAGGATAATCTTAGAGTACCCTCAGGAGTTTCGTATATGCTTGAAAACAGAATGGTTATGAGAGATGTCTTTCCTGAACTTTTTACTAGATATAAAGTTGCATCAATACATCAATATACTAACAAACTTTTTAATTGTATGAATGAATGTATACCTAAAAAAACTGCTCATCCACATATGGTAGTTTTGACGCCAGGTATTTATAACTCTGCTTACTTTGAACATTCTTTTTTAGCTGAGCAAATGGGCATTGCATTGGTAGAAGGAAAAGATCTTTTTGTAGAAAACGATATGGTTTACATGAAAACTGTAAAAGGTCCTTTAAAAGTTGACTGCATCTATAGAAGACTAGATGATAATTTCTTAGACCCTAAAGCCTTTAATAAAGACTCTTTAATTGGTGTTCCAGGACTTTTTAAATGTTGGTTGAAAAAAAATGTAGGTATTGTGAATGCAATAGGTACAGGTGTAGCTGATGATAAAGTAGTTTATTCATATGTAAATAAAATGATTGTTTATTATTTAGGTGAGCAACCTACATTGAATCAAGTTGAAACCTATTTGTGTCATGACAAAAAACAAAGAGAGTATGTATTAGAAAATATGTCTAGATTAGTTGTAAAACCAGCTAATGCTTCAGGTGGATACGGAATAATGATAGGACCTAAAGCTTCTACAAAAGAGAGAATGGAAGTAGCCGAGAAGATTAAAAAAAATCCCAGAGAATATATTGCTCAACCTTTAGAAACTTTATCAACAGCGCCAACTATTACTGAAAAAAACATAGAGCCTAGACATCTAGATCTAAGACCTTTTGTTTTAAGTGGTAAAACTAGCTATGTTACAACTGGTGGTCTGACTAGAGTTGCACTTAGAAAAGGAAGTACAATCGTTAATAGTTCTCAAGGTGGTGGATCTAAAGATACCCTGATAGTAGAATAATTTTTAACAAATATTATTTGTAAGTTTTTTTAGAAGAGTATCTGAATTAAAGAAAATTAGTTATATATTTATGAATAAAATAACCAACGATTATAAATCCTAATCCAGTGCCATAAATTAAGAAGAAATTCATATTAAATGATTTTGCAAAAAAGAATGGCAAAAAAAATAAATAACTAACAGGCACTGCAATTAATATACTTTTGGTAAAAAGAACTGTTTTTTCTATATCATTGTGCTCATAGTAAGAAAAAGCTATAGCTATTAGTGATACAAGAGGCAAAGCAATAATAAAACCTGCAATTTTTGGATTTTGACCTGAAAGCCAGCTAGCAAAGGCTATTATGATTGCAGCAAGCACAATCTTTAAAGTAAAAAATATCATTAATAACTTTAACTCTTTTTAGATATACATTTTTTGCATAATCCAAAAAATTCAAGGTTATACTTGTTATATTTCATTCCATTTTTATCTTTAAAGCCCGTAAGATATTTTGAAAGATTAGAATTATTAATCTCTGTAACTTTTTCACAACTTTCACATATTGAAAAAGCTGTAGCTTTTGAGATTTGACAACTTGAATTTTGACAAGCAATGAAAGCGTTTCTGCTTTCGATTTTATGAATTTTTCCGATTTCAACTAATTTGTCTAATGCTCTATAAACTTGTAATGGGGCTTTAATACCTCTTTTTTGTACATTAAATAGTATTGAATAAGCCTTTAAAGGTTCAGGAGATTTATCAATTAAATCAAAAATAATTTGTTGATTTTTTGAGAGATTTTGCATTTTACTCATTTTTACATTTTCCTAATTAATTTTTCAATTTAATTGTTTGTTTGATTTTGAATAACGAAAGTATAAACAATAAAAAAGCAGCAGTTATAATTGAGGGTCCTGATGAAGTATTAAATTCCAACGAGGAAAATAATCCTAAAATTACTGACAATAAACCTCCTATAATTGAGTAGACAACCATCTTTTGTGGACTTGTTGAAATATTTCGAGCCATTGCTGCAGGTATAATTAACATTCCAGTAATCAATAATA
>CABYZU010000038.1 GCA_902523495.1 uncultured Pelagibacteraceae bacterium | reverse complement strand
GGTAAAAGTATACAAAAAGCATTGATGAAGACTCCAATTAATGGAGCAAGGCTATCTTCGCCTTTTGGAATGAGAAAACACCCAATAGATGGTTTTAATAAAATGCATAGAGGAACAGATTTCGCAGCACCAATGGGAACTCCCATTATGGCTTCCGGTTCAGGGATCATAAAAAAAGCTGGTTGGTGTGGAGGTGGCGGAAATTGTGTAGTGATAAAACACAACTCCACCTATCAAACAATCTATGCTCATATGTCAAAGTTTGCTAAAGGCATTAGAAATGGGGTAAGAGTTAAACAGGGTCAAACAATTGGCTATGTTGGTTCGACTGGAAAATCAACTGGGCCACACTTGCATTATGAAGTTTTGATAAACGGTAAAAAGGTTAATTCCCAAACACTAAAGCTCCCATCTGGGAAGGTTTTGAAAGGTGACGAAAGAAAAATTTTTGAGACAAAAAAAATTAAATTAAATGTTTTAAAATCTGAAAAAATTATTGGTTATAATTAATTACTAGTATTATTTATTGATCAAAACTATTTTTTATTGTTTTTTTATCTTTATTAGTTTCATTTATATTTTGTTGAGCGGCTCCTGGGTTTTCATCCGACGAAATACTTTTTTTTTGTAACTCCTTTTCATTCAAAATTCTCATAAAATGATCAGCGTGTTGAAAATAATTCTCTGATAGTATTTTATCTCCACCTGATAAAGCTTCTCTCGCAAGGTTACTATATTTCTCAATTAGTCTTGATGCATTGTGATTGTTCCTACCAGGCATCTTTCTTAGAAAGTTTTCATTGTTTGAAAAATTCGAATTAAATTTATTCCTATCACCATTAGACTTAAAACTTCTATCATTTCTCCTAAAGTTGTTTCGTCTATTATTGTTATTTCTGAATGTTACCATTTTTATTATTAAATTAAATTTTAGTACTTATTATGCATCTATCTTTCTTTGCGAAATCTTTGACAACTTTGTTAATGTAAAAATTGTATTTTTTTAAAATTTTTTTTACCTCGTTATTTTGATCATGACCGATTTCTAATATTAATTTGCCACGATTTTTAATAAGTTCAGATGATTTTTTAACCACTTTTCTAATCTCTGATAAACCATCAAATCCACCATCAAGAGCTTTTTTAGGCTCATAATTTATAATGTCATCATCCAAATTTTTTAAATATAAATTTTTAATATATGGAGGATTAGATATGATGAAATCATATTTGCCTAATATGAAATTGTCAATATCTGATTTGAATAATTTTAATCTAGAATTTAAGCCAAGCTTTTTTGCATTTACTTTACAAACTTTTAAACTTTCTTTACTCACATCTAATCCTTTACCTAAAAAGGACTTTTTTTCTTTCAAAAGTGATAAAATAATACAACCAGACCCTATTCCTATCTCTAAAAAATTGATGTTTTCCTTATTTTTGTAATATTCCAAAACTTTTTCAATTAAAAGCTCTGTTTCAGGTCTTGGTATTAAAACTTTTTCATTTATTTTAAAGTCATGTTTCCAAAATGACTTAACTCCAGTCAAATAAGCGACGGGTTTTCTTTTTAAACGACTATTGATAAGTTTTCTGAAATTCTTGTAATCTTTATCAACTATTTCGTACCCAGAGTTCATTATTAAAAACTTTCTATCTCTCTTTAATACTTTGGACATCAAAATTTCACTATCTAATAAAGCAGATTTTATTTTTTTGGTCTTTAAAAGTTGAGATGCTTCTTTTATTGCTTCTTCAATTTTCATTTAGTTTAATGTTTCTAATCTTTCTTCCTGAGCCTGTAAAATTAAAGCTTCGATCATTTCATCGAAAATTTCTCCCTCAAGAAATTCTGTTAACTTATGTAAAGTTAAATTTATTCTATGGTCTGTAACTCTTCCTTGTGGAAAATTATAAGTTCTTATTCTTTCTGATCTATCTCCTGTTCCAATTTTATTTTTTCTATCTTTTGATCTTTCTTTTTCAATTCTTGATCTTTCAAGTTCATATAATCTTGCCCTTAATATTTTCATCCCTTTGGCTTTATTTTTATGCTGAGATTTTTCATCTTGTTGTGAGACAGATATCCCGGTCGGAATATGCGTTATCCTTACAGCACTATCTGTGGTATTTACTGATTGTCCACCAGGACCACCAGCTCTAAATACGTCAATTCTTAAATCGGTCTCATTTATTTTTAAATCAACCTCCTCTGCTTCAGGCAAAACAGCAACTGTTGCTGCTGATGTATGAACTCTTCCCTGAGTTTCTGTATCAGGCACTCTTTGAACTCTATGAACACCACTTTCATATTTTAAAGTGGAATAAATATTATTTCCTTTAATAGAAGCAATTACCTCTTTTAAACCACCTGCCTCACTCCTAGAGATAGAAATTAATTCAACAATCCATTTTTTTTTATGACTCACTCTCTCATACATTTTAAAGAGATCTGCTGCAAATAAACTTGCCTCTAATCCACCAGTTCCAGCTCTTATCTCAATTATTGCATCTTTTTTATCAGCTTC
>CABYZU010000037.1 GCA_902523495.1 uncultured Pelagibacteraceae bacterium | reverse complement strand
AATAGAAACAATAAATAAGATTAAAGGATTTATAAAATATAAAGATATAACTTGGACTAAAAAAGAGTTGAATGAATTATTTAAAGTTGGTGACGTAATATACGTCCAGAAATTAAAAAAAAATTTCTACAGTTTAAAACAATTGCCTCAAATAAATGGGGGAATTGTTATTATGGATCCATTTACTGGGCGTGTACTTGCTTTAAGTGGTGGTTTCAGTTTTAAAAATAGTGAGTTTAATAGAGCTACTCAAGCTCTAAGACAACCTGGATCTGCTTTTAAACCATTTGTTTATGCTTTGGCTTTAGAAAATAAATATACACCATCATCTTTAGTTCTTGATGCTCCATTAGTTTTAGATCAAGGGATTGATTTAAAAAAGTGGAAACCTGAAAATTATGGTAAAAAATTTTATGGACCATCAACCTTAAGAGTTGGACTTGAAAAGTCGAGGAATTTAATGACTGTCAGAATAGCACAAAATTTAGGAATTGATAAACTTGCAAATTTTTCAAAAAAATTAAATATTTATGAAGATCCAGATGAGTTATTATCAATTTCACTTGGATCAGCTGAGACAACTCTTTTAAATCTCACTTCTGCATATTCATCTTTTGTAAACGGAGGCAAATTAATAAGCCCAATAATCATAGATAGAATTCAAGACAGCGAAGGAAATACTATAATTAATAATGAAAATAGAGAATGCGCTAATTGTAAAAGTATATCTTTTACAGGAAAAGATTATCCATCGATTAAAGATAATTACCAACAAGTTATTTCTGAACAAACTGCTTATCAGGTCACATCAATATTGGAGGGAGTCATTAAAAGAGGGACTGGAAAAAAATTAAAAGATTTAAAACTTAATCTAGCTGGAAAAACTGGGACTACTAACGAAAATACTGATGCATGGTTTGTGGGTTTCACTTCTAATTTAGTAATCGGTGTTTATGTTGGTATGGATAACCCAAAATCATTAGGAAAATTTGAAACTGGATCTAAAGCAGCTTTACCAATTTTTAGAGAATTTGTAGAAAAAGCAGTGAAAAAATCTGAAGCTAGGCCATTTAAGGTTCCAAAAAAAATGACCCTAATGGTTGTTGATCCTTTAACAGGAGAAAAAGCTAAGTTTAACTCAAAAAATACAATTATAGAGGCTTACAAAAGTAGAAATGTTTTAGATGGTAAAGTATTATATTCTGATAATAATAGATTAGATATGAATAATATATTAAAGTTTTATTAATGGACGATAAATATTTAGATCTTAAAAAAGAAATCGAAAAAATTAACCACAAAGTTAAGGAGTATCTTTGAAAAAAATAAGATTTATTCAAAACTGGAATACTTAGAAAAAAAAATGCTTAGTGCCAATTTTTGGCAAGATAAAGCAGACTCCCAAAAAACAATTAAAGAAAAAAAACTTTTTGAGGAATTAATCAATTCGTACAAAATTTCAACTAATCAAATTAAGGATTTAGATGACCTTTATTCTTTAGCTACAGATGAGAATAATCTTAATGTGAAAAAAGAAGTTATGGAAAGTATTAAAGAATTAAGATCAAAAGTTAAGAAAAATGAAATAAAATGTTTTTTATCAAATGAGGCGGACTCATTTGATTGTTATGTAGAAATTCATGCTGGTGCTGGTGGCACAGAAAGTCAAGATTGGGCCAATATGTTGAGAAGAATGTATATGAAATGGTCTGATGATAAGGATTATAAATGTAATTTAATAAGTGAGCACAAAGGTGATGAGGCAGGAATAAAATCTTCCACCATAAAAATTGAGGGGGACTATGTGTATGGGTGGCTTAAAAAGGAGTCTGGAATTCATCGCCTTGTAAGAATATCTCCTTTTGATTCTGGAGCAAGAAGACACACTAGCTTTGCCAGTATTTGGGTTTATCCAGTTATTGATGAAAATTTAAATATTGAAATACTAGATAAGGATTTGAGAATTGATACTTATCGTTCAAGTGGTGCTGGTGGACAACATGTTAATACAACTGATAGTGCTGTTAGAATAACACATACTCCATCAAAAATAGTCGTACAATGTCAAAATGAGAGGTCTCAACATAAAAATAAAGAAACCTGTATGAATATGTTAAGAGCAAGACTTTATGATTTTGAAATGAAAAAAAAAGATGAGGAAAATCAAAATAATGAAGCTTCTAAATCTGATATAGGGTGGGGTCATCAAATTAGATCATATGTGCTTCAACCTTACAGATTAGTTAAAGATAATAGGACAAACTTTGAAAGCACAAATCCAGATAAAGTTTTAGATGGGAACATTGATGCTTTTTTAGAGAAATCTTTGTACCAAATTAAATGAAAAAAATAATTTTCAAATTCGTTATCTTCACAATATTACTAATCTTTAGTTTTATTGCTTACTTAAGTACCATTGGGATAAAAACGAATGCTTTTAATAGTCAAATATCTAAAGAAGTTAAAAAAATTGATAGTCAATTAGAACTAGATTTGGATAAAATTAGTATCATTTTAGATCCTTTTAAATTTAAATTAGTATTAAAAACTATCGGTGCAAATCTTAAAAACAAAAAAAAATTAATTAAACTAGAGAGTATTAGATCTTATATTGATATCAAGACATTCATAAATAAAAAATTTTCGTTATCTGAATTAGATATCAATACTAGGACTATAGAAATTAAAAATTTAATT
>CABYZU010000036.1 GCA_902523495.1 uncultured Pelagibacteraceae bacterium | reverse complement strand
ACTGAATTAGTTAATAAAAATTATAAAAACAAAAGATTAAAATTTTCATCAGATTTAAAAAAATCAATAAAAGAGTCTGATGTCATTTTTATTTGTGTCGGAACACCAACCAAAAAGAGAGGTAGCAATGCAGATCTAAGCCAAATTTTTCAAGTAGCAAAAGAGATAAGTTTATCAATCAATAAGTTTAAGATAATAGTCACTAAGTCAACAGTACCTGTGACAACTGGTGATGAAATTGAAAAAATTTTACTAAAAAAAAAGAGTAATAAGAATAAATTTTCTGTTGTATCAAATCCAGAATTTTTAAGAGAAGGTGAAGCTATCCGAGATTTTATTTTTCCTGATAGAATAGTTGTTGGATCTAATGATAAAAAGTCTAATCGTTTACTTAATAATTTATATGCACCTCTAATTTCTAAAGGAGCTCAATATATTCATACATCAAGAAGAGCTGCAGAATTAATCAAATATGCATCCAATGCTTTTTTGGCTACGAAAATTACATTCATTAATGAAATCGCAAATTTGTGTGAAAAAATAGGAATAAATATAGAAGATATTTCAATTGGGATGGGTTTAGATAAAAGGATAGGGAGTCGTTTTTTAAGGGCAGGTCCCGGTTATGGTGGATCATGTTTTCCAAAAGATACTAAAGCTATAATTTCTACTGCTGATAAGTTTAAAATAAATCTTTCTGTAATAAAATCAGTCATTAAATCTAACGAAAATAGATCTAATTTTTTACTTAATAAAGTCTATAAAATTTTGAATAACAGAATTAAAAATAAAAAAATAACTTTCTTAGGTGTCACATTTAAGGCTAATACAGACGACATGAGAGACTCGTCTAGTTTAAAAATGATACCTGCACTCTTAAAAAAGGGTGCTAAAGTAAATTATTTTGATCCAACGGGTCTTAAAAAAGAGTTCTCAAACTTAAAAAATGTCTTTTATATTGATAATATTAAAGAGTCTGTACAGGACTCAGATCTTGTAATTATTCATACAGAATGGAATGATTTTAAATCGATCAATTTTAAGAATTTAGCTCGAGGTAAAAAGTTTATTATATATGATATGAGAAACATTTACTCCCCTATGAAAATTAAAAAACAAGGTTTTAAGTATTATAGTATTGGGAGATAAATTTTTAATTTAACTCAAATATAGCATCAACTTCAACAGCAACACCCAGGGGAAGACTATTCACACTTACAGCTGCTCTTGTATGCATTCCTGCATCTTCAAAAACTGATGCGATTAAATCAGATGCACCATTAATTACTTTAGGTTGATCGTGAAAATTATCAGTTGAATTAACAAAACCTGTAAGTTTAATACAAGATTTGATCTTTGTTAGATCATTATCACATGCCTTCATTATTTGAGAAATAATACTTAAAGCACATCTTTTCGCTGCATTATATCCAGAGTCAACATCTAAATCTTTTCCAACTTTGCCTTTTATTAGTTCACCTTTTTCATCAATTGAAATTTGTCCTGACACAAATAAAAACTTTCCAATTATCTTATTTGCAACATAATTTCCTACAGGTGCTTTAGCATCAGGAAGTTTTAATCCAAGTTTTTCTAAATTTTTTTGATAATTCATTTCTTCTTTTTTTTCTTTTTTGTTTTATCGTAATCTTTTCTTTTCTCAATCAATATTAATGCTTCTTCCATTGTGAGTTCTGTTGGATCCTTTTCCTCAGGTATTGTTGCATTTAAAGATTTATATTTGATATATGGTCCGTATTGTCCCTTCATAATTCTAACTGGTTTTTTATCCTCAGGGTGTTCACCTAAATCTTTGATCATCGAAGAAGACATTCTTCCCGGTTTAGCCTCAGCAATTAATGTTATTGCTCTATTTAAACCAATAGAGAAAATTTCCTCAATATTTTCTATTCTAGCTGATTTATTTTCACACTTTAGGTAAGGGCCAAATCTTCCAGTATTCAAAGTAATTTCTTTTTGATTATCGGGATTTATTCCTAAAGATTTTGGTAGTGAGCATAAAAATTGCGCTTTTTCTAAATCTATACTTTCTAGTTCCAAACCCTTTGGAATGGAGACATTTTTTAAAAGTTCATTTACGTCCGATTTGAGTTTTTTTGTTTTCTTTTTTTTCTTTGGTGTTTTTTCAATTTCTATATCCTCTGGAATTTTTTCATATTGTAAATATGGACCGAATCTTCCATTTTTAAGATATATATCATTGCCGTTCTTATGTTTCCCAATAAATTTTGGTTCAGCTAATTGTGCCTGTGCCGCTGCTTTAGCTTTAGACAAAGGTCTTGTAAATTTACATTCAGGGTAATTTGAACATCCAATAAACGCTCCCCCTCTAAAGCTGTTTTTTAAGCTTAGTGTTCCTGAATTACATAATTGACACTTTCTTACAATATTTCCTTTATCATCCTTATCGAAAACCAAATCTCCTAAACTATCATTTAATAGATCTAAAACCTCTCTTGTTCTTTTTTCCTTTACTTCAGCCACATTGTTATTGAAGTCTTTCCAGAACAGCTCCAAAACTTTTATCCAGCTTTCTTTACCACTTGTAATCTCATCTAATTGATCCTCTAAACCAGCAGTAAAGTTATAATCCACATATTTTGAGAACAATTTTTCAAGAAAAGCTGAAATAAGTTTTCCTCTATCTGTAGGAAAAAATCTTTTATTCAATATCTCTGCGTAACCTCTATTTGCTATTGTAGAAATTATACTTGCGTAAGTAGATGGTCTACCTATTCCTAATTCCTCAAGTTTTTTTACTAAGCTAGCTTCAGAATATCTTGGAGGAGGTTGTGTAAAATGCTGTTCATCTATTAAGGACTCAATATTTACAAGTCCTTTAAACACAGAGGGTAGAATGTTTTCATCATCGTCTTTACCTTGATTATTATATATCTTTAAAAATCCATCAAATTTGAGAACTGATCCACTTGCTTTGCATACTGTATCATTATTATTTGATGTAATAGTTATAGTGTTTCTATCAAATTTAGCAGATTGCATTTGAGAAGATAAAGCTCTACTCCATATTAAATCATAAAGTTTATTTTGATCTGTGCTTAGATACTTTTTTACACTTTGGGGAGATTTGATAATATCCGTGGGTCTTATTGCTTCATGTGCCTCTTGTGCATTTTTTGCTTTTTTACCAGAATAATTTAAGGCACTTTCAGGTAAATATTCATTACCGATTTCTTTTTTGATATAATCTCTAAAAGCCACAACAGCATCTTTTGATAAATTAGTGCCATCTGTTCTCATATATGTTATCAAACCTATTGTTTCTCCTTCAATTTCGACTCCT
>CABYZU010000035.1 GCA_902523495.1 uncultured Pelagibacteraceae bacterium | reverse complement strand
AA
Organism: uncultured Pelagibacteraceae bacterium; assembly: GCA_902523495.1. Lineage (GTDB taxonomy): Bacteria > Pseudomonadota > Alphaproteobacteria > Pelagibacterales > Pelagibacteraceae > Pelagibacter. The sequence goes on along the minus strand of CABYZU010000035.1, from coordinate 3,360 downwards.
GTTGATGAAATAGATAATGTTGATTTACAATTAGTGTGGGACCCGCCATGGACAAAAGATATGATGTCAGATGCTGCAAAATTGGAGTTAAATTTATAATGAACCCTATAATAAGGCTAAGTGATAATGCTGCTTTAAGAATCAAAGAAATAATGTCCAATGCTGAGAAAAATGCAATCGGTGTGAGAGTTTCTGTAAAATCTGGAGGTTGCGCAGGAATGTCATACGTAATGGAATACTCAAGAGATGTAAATCCAAATGACGAGTTGATTGAAGATAAAGGAGTTAAAGTTTACATTGATTCAGCTGCAGTCATGTATCTTCTAGGCACTGAAATGGATTATAAAAAAGAGGATTTTTCATCATCCTTTGTTTTTAATAATCCGAATGAAACGGAGCGTTGTGGTTGTGGAGAGTCTTTTAAAGTATAACCTTGGTCTTTAAATTAACACTACAACAATAATGAAATCTAAAAAAAATCTAAAATTTAAAGGCAGTTATAACTTCCAAAAAAAATAAAATTAACCTTTTACTACCTCCCTTGTATTTGCATTGTAAGACTCTTTAAATGGTATATCAACAATCACTGCATCAACAGGAGTGCCTGGATTTTCTGAATACTGCGCGGGCAAATGGATTTTAAATTTAGATCCAGGTTTATTTTTTGGAAATCCGTTCGCATTTAAATTTCCATCAAAAGGTACATATCCCATTGCTATATTTTTCTTCTTTTCAGGATGATACCAAGGAGACGTAATAAAACCTACGGGTTCTCCACCATCGGCGTTTGAAACGAGCCAAAAATCTGGTGCATAATCTTCAATGGGTTTTCCACCTAACTCAAATCCAACAAGTTGTAACTTGTATGGTTTCTTTCCCGCTTTAATGTCCTCTTTCATTTTTTCTAAAACTGCTTTACCGACATAATCAGCTTTTTTATTCCACACTCCTTTTCCAGATAAAGAAACTTGATAACCCAAGTTACATTGAAAAGGGTTATGTTGCTGATCCATGTCTTGACCCCAAGAAAGAATTCCAGCTTGAATTCTTCTGTGATGAGCAGGGGCAATAACCATTAGATTATGTTTTTTTCCAGCTTCAAGAACTGCATTCCACATATCATCCGCATATAATGTTGCGTTTCTTAAATAAATTTCATATCCAGCCTCACCAGAAAAACCCGATTGAGAAATTACGCAACTTCTTCCTCCAATTTTTGCTTCTGCTAAACCGTAAAAGGGCATGTTATCTAAATCAAATTGGTCCCCACAAAGATCGTTAATTAAAGCTTTGGATTTTGGTCCTTGAATTTGAACTGGACAATGATCTGTTTCTTCAATTTTACAATCAAATCTACCATCAGCATTCACACCTTGTAAATACATTCCAATATCAGAGTCTGACAAAGAAAACCAAAATTCATCTTTTGAAATTCTCAGTAAAATAGGATCATTTAATACACCACCATATGCATTACATAAAATTACGTATCTGGCTCTCATAGGTGAAATTTTAGTTGCATCTCTTGTAATGACATAATCTACAAATTTTTCTGCATCAGGTCCTTTTACTCTTATTTGTCTTTCAACAGCAACATTCCACATGGTTACATGATTTACAATTGCATCATACTCAACCATTGCTCCACCGTCCTCTGGTTTAACGTATCCTCTTGGATGATAAATACGATTATATACTGTCGCTCTCCAACACCCTGCTTGCATAGATAAATGCCAATAAGGGGACTTCCTTACTCTTGTTGAAATTAGCATTTCAACTTTTGTGGGCCCGCTTTGTCTTAAATTATAGGGAACTTCTCGATCTGATTGATCAACTGAAGTAAAATGTTTTAATTTACTATAGTCAAATTCTTTAGACATAACTATTCTCCTTCAACCACTTGTTAGTTTCCTTCAAGCCGCCGAATGTATAAATGTGGAAGAAATCAGTATGCGATTTAACTTTCCCAATTAGATCATTAGGGTCTTTAGGTTTCAATAAATCTAACGCCTTATTAAAATTAGACTTAAGAAAGTTTAAGGAATTTTTTGCCCCAACAATATTAGCAAATTTAATTAAGCTTGATATTTTTAGAGGTCCAGTAATTCCAACATGTACTGGTACACTTTGTTTAGAAATAAAATCTATGATAGGCTGTGGATCTAGCAACCATTGAGTTACTATATAGTCAGCGTAAGGCTTTTTATTTTTCATAGCTTTTTCTAAATCAGAATTCGATATATCAGGACTACCCTCTGGGTGTCCAGCAATTCCTATTGTCATTTTATCAAAATAACCTGTCTCCAGAAGCTGAAAAGAACTGTCAAATTTTCCTACAGGCTCTCTTCCACCACCAATTATCAAAACTTGTTTTACTCCACCATCTTTACACCTAGAGATATAATCTTTAAGTTCTTTTTCATTATGCATAGATCTAGCTGGGAAATGTGGAACTGGATTAAATCCTCTTTTCACGAGCTCAATTGCTTGGTGTGCTGTCTCTTTGTAGTCTCCACCTGGTAACATAGTAATATAAATATCATTAACAGAAGGTACTGTATCAAGATCTGTAGTTGGGCTAATTTCGAGAGAAAAATTCATTTTATAGATCATTATCTTTTTTGAAAAAGCTGTCAAAGAATTTTATTAAATGACACAATGAAATTTGTTGCTTAAAATTGTGCATGTTGCTAATTATTTGAAGTCATGAAGATTATATTAATTATGGGTTTGCCAGGTTCTGGTAAAACAACTTTGGCCTCTGAATTAGTGCCTTTACTTAAAGCAAAGTGGCTAAATGCTGACGATGTCAGAAAAGAGGCTAATGATTGGGATTTTTCGGCTGAAGGAAGAACTAGACAAGCAAAAAGAATGTGGGCAAAAGCACAAGAATACAAAAGTCAAGGTAATCACGTTGTTGCTGATTTTATTTGCCCAACTCCTGCAGCAAGAGCACTATTTCCAGCAGATTTTATTATATGGGTAGATACTATAAAAGAGGGTAGATTTGATGATACTAACAAGATGTTTGTAAAACCAGACAAGTATAACTTTCATGTTACCACTCAAGATGCTAAAAATTGGGCACCAAAAATATTTAAGGAAATATAAAGATGTCTTATAAATGGGATAATAAAAAACCAACCGCTCAAATGTTAGGAAGATGGCAACCATTTCACGATGGGCATTATACATTATTTAAAGAAATAATAAAAAAAACTGGGCAAGTTTGTATACAGATCAGGGATGTTCAAGGCATTGATGATAATCCGTTTGATTTTGATACAGTAAAAAAAAATATTGAGAATAAACTAAACCCAGAATTTAAAGGACGATTTAAAATAATGTTAGTTCCTAATA
>CABYZU010000034.1 GCA_902523495.1 uncultured Pelagibacteraceae bacterium | reverse complement strand
TACTTTTTTTTCGTTGCAAATATTTTTTTGAGAGGTATCCCAATGTTTATGAATCTCACCTTTTTTTACAATTTCCTTAAAAAACTGTTTATTTGGATAATCTTGTATTAAATTTAGTTTATTAATATCAAAAATTCCATTTTCACAAAAATAATAGGCAGTTACAAAAGACCTGACCCAAGTATTTCCACTTTTAGGATAAGATGCTATCCAAATTATCATAATTATTTTTAAACTAGGTATTAATTAATTCAACTTAAATATTTTTTTTGATTTAAAACTATATGTTAATTTTTCCAAAAATCTTTGGCTTTTTGAAAAAATTTTCTAATACTTGGATTCGATTTCTCATTTTCAATTTCTCTAAATTTTTCTAATAAAGATCTTTGCTCTTTATTAAGAGAAACTGGTACTTCAGTTTTAATTTGGACATATAAATCCCCAAAATCTCCCTTACGCATAAAAGGCATACCTTTACCTTTTAACCTAAATTGTTTTCCATCCTGAGTTCCATCTGGAATCTTTATTTTTGCCTTTTTTCCATCTATTGTGGGTATTTCTATTGTTGTACCTAATGCGGCATCAGCTATAGAAATTGGAAATTCAAAAAATAAATTTACATCTGATCTTTTAAATAATTGATGAGATTTGATATTAATGAATAAATATAAGTCTCCACTTGTGCCACCTCTACTTCCAGCTTCACCTTTACCAGCAAGTCTAATCCTCGTACCATCATCTACTCCCTTAGGTATTGTTACTGATATTTTTTTTGTCGTTTGATTGTTCCCTTTTCCATTACAGTCTGAACATGGATTATTTATTTCTTCTCCGCTCCCTGCACATTGAGGACAAGTTTGTTGAACCGTGAAAAAACCCTGATTAGTTCTTACTCTTCCATTACCACCACAATATGTACATCTGTCAGGGCTCGATCCTGGTTTAGACCCATTGCCTTTACAGGTATTACATTTTTCTGAGGAAGAAAATTGAATATTTTGTTTTTTACCAGAAAAAGCTTCTTCTAATGTTATCGATAAATCATATCTTAAATCCGAACCTCTATTATTAGAATTTCTGTTTCTAGAACTTCTCCTCCCACCTCCAAAGTCACCAAAAAAATCCTCAAAAATATCAGAAAAATCTCCTCCACTAAATCCTCCAAAACCTCCAAACCCGCCTTGGCCACCACCCCCATTTTCAAAAGCAGCGTGACCAAAATTGTCATAATTATCTTTTTTAGATTTATCTGAAAGAACACCATAGGCCTCACTAGCTTCTTTAAATTTATCCTCCGCAACTTTATCATTAGGATTTTTGTCTGGATGATATTTTACAGCTAATTTTCTATAAGCTGATTTTAATTCCTCAGGGGATGCACTTTTATTAACACCGAGGACATCATAATAATCTCTTTTCGCCATTTAAATACCTCGGAAAGATAAATGTATGTTAAGCGCTTTTCTCTTTATTCTCGTCTTTTACTTCTTCAAAATCGGCATCAACAACATTATCCTCTTTTTTTCCTTTATCATTTTTTCCATCATCTTTATCAGAATCTGGTTTTGCATTTTGTTGTGATTTATAAATTGCTTCTCCTAGTTTCATTGAAGCTTGAACTAGTGTTTCAGTTTTTTTCTTAATATCATCAGTATTTTCACTTTTAAGAGCCTCTTTTAACTGACCTGATGCATCTTCAATAGATTTTTTTTCAGCGTCTGAAATCTTTGAGCCGTATTCTTTTAAATTTTTTTCAGTAGAATGTATTAAGGTATCAGCTTGATTTCTTACATCCACCGACTCTCTTTTCTTTTTATCAGCTTCTTTGTTAGCCTCTGCTTCCTTCACCATTTTTTCTATCTCTTCATCGCTTAAACCACCTGATGCTTGTATTTGGATTTTTTGTTCTTTTCCAGTACCTTTATCTTTTGCTGAAACATTAACGATACCATTCGCATCAATATCGAACGTAACTTCAATTTGAGGAACACCTCTAGGTGCAGGTGCAATTCCAACAAGTTCAAAGTTTCCTAAAATTTTATTGTCAGCTGCCATCTCTCTTTCACCTTGCAACACTCTAATAGAAACAGCGGGTTGATTATCCTCAGCTGTTGAGAATACTTGGCTTTTTTTTAGTAGGTATTGTTGTGTTTTTTTCAATTAATTTCGTAGAAACTCCACCTAAAGTTTCTATACCTAATGAAAGAGGAGTTACATCTAACAATAATACATCTTTAACGTCTCCTTGAAGAACACCTGCCTGAATTGCAGCACCCATTGCCACAACTTCATCAGGATTAACACTTTTATTAGGCTCTTTTCCAAAAAAATTTTTAACTTCTTCGATTACTTTGGGCATTCTAGTCATACCACCAACCATCACAACTTCATCAATTTCATTAGCTGTGATACCGGCATCTTTTAATGCTGTTTTACACGGCGGTATTGTTTTACCTATTAGATCTTCAACTAAAGCTTCAAGCTTTGCTCTTGTAAGTTTTAAATTAATATGTTTTGGACCAGTTTTGTCAGCAGTGATAAATGGCAAATTAATATCAGTTTGTTCTGCTGAAGATAACTCAATTTTAGCTTTTTCAGCAGCCTCCTTTAATCTCTGAAGAGCAAGCTTATCTGATTTCAAATCTATTCCGTTGTCTTTTTTAAACTCAGCAATTAAATATTCAACTACAGAATTATCAAAATCTTCACCACCTAAGAATGTATCTCCATTAGTTGATTTAACTTCAAAAACTCCATCACCTAGCTCAAGTATTGAAACATCAAATGTTCCACCGCCTAAGTCATAAACTGCAATTTTTTTATTTTGTTTTTTATCTAAACCATAAGCTAATGATGCAGCAGTAGGTTCGTTTATAATTCTTAAAACCTCAAGACCTGCAATTTTTCCAGCATCTTTTGTTGCCTGTCTTTGAGCATCATTAAAGTAGGCAGGAACCGTAATTACAGCTTTTGTAACTGCTTGGCCTAAATATTTTTCTGCCGTCTCTTTCATTTTTTGCAAAATAAAAGCTGAAATTTGAGATGGAGAATATTTCTCTCCTTTTGACTCTATCCATGCGTCGCCTTTTTCAGAGTTTACAATCTTAAATGGTGCAGATTCTATATCTTTTTTTACAGTTGGGTCATCAAAGTTTCTACCAATAAGTCTTTTGACTGCAAAAATAGTATTCTCGGGATTGGTTACAGCTTGTCTTTTAGCCGGTTGGCCTATTAGTTTTTCTTTTTCATCTGTAAATGCAACAACAGATGGTGTTGTTCGGGCACCCTCAGCATTTTCCAAAACTTTTGCTTGGCTCCCTTCCATTATAGCCACACAAGAGTTGGTTGTTCCTAAATCTATTCCAATAATCTTACTCATGTTATTTAATTCTCCTGGTCATATATGTGTTTTTTTTAAATCTACAAGTTGTTACAAGCATTATTTAGACTCTATATTTTCTTTAGTTTCTTGAGTTTTGGTTGTTTTTTCTTGGGTTTTCTTGGCTACACCAACTAAAGAGGGCCTCAATAATCGATCCTTAATTGTAAAACCTTTCTGGATTTCTTGAATTATAGTTCCTGGCTCTTTTGTGTCATCCTCAATTTCCATCATTGCTTGATGAAAATTTGGATCTAGTTTTTTATTTAAACTTTCAATCTGCCTG
>CABYZU010000033.1 GCA_902523495.1 uncultured Pelagibacteraceae bacterium | reverse complement strand
CCACAGGATCTTTTGGATTTAAATTATTATAATTCCAGTAACTTTTATTTCTAATTGATGTCACTGAATTTTTTGTAATCCCAACAAGTCTTGCAATTTGAGAGTCTTTTAATATGTTGTGTTGTTTAATCAGCCACAAAGCTGAGTCTGGTTTATCCTGTCTTTTTGAAAGTGGAACGTACTTTTTAATTTTTTTGTCTTGATTAGTTATCTCAACGTCAAGGTTATTTATTTTTAATGGTCTGTTCTCGTCTTTCGATGATAATTCAATCTCTTCTCTTGATAATTGACCGGAAATAATTGGGTTATAGGCTTTAATTCCTTTTGCCACTTCACCATCAGCTATTCCCTGAATTTCTACTTCATGTAGTTGACAAAAATTTGCAATTTGTTTGAAAGTTAAAGTAGTATTTTCAACTAACCAAACAGCGGTTGCCATTGGCATTAATGGAGCATTTGTCATTAATCTTTCTTTTCAGATTTAAAATTTTGAAATCTTTTATTAAACTTACTAATTCGACCTTTATCCATAAGTCTCTGTTTTCCGCCTGTCCAAGCCGAATGAGATTTTGGATCAATCTCAAGTTTCAAAGTTTCACCTTCTTTTCCCCAAGTAGATCTTGTTTCGAATACTGAACCATCAGTCATCTCAACTTTGATAGAGTGATAGTTTGGATGAATTTTTTTTTTCATGACGAGACTTATAGCAAATGATTTTTTTAAAACAATTAAAAGTTTTTCAATTTTTCAATAAATTTATTATTAATGCTGTTATTTGATGCGATAATTTTAACTTCATTAGTCTTTACTAAATTAATTTCATTTAAAATTCCGCCTGCCTCTTTTACAATTATAATACCGGCTGCTACGTCCCAGAGGTTTAAATCTTTTTGAAAATATCCATCATATCTGCCTGCAGCAACATAAGCCATGTCTAATGCTGCGCATCCAGATTTCCTCACATTAAGTTCTTTTTCATGATCAATTTTATTTCCAACTACAAACAAACAATCTTCAATTTTACTTCTTTTTGAAACTTTTATTCTTTGGTTATTTAGATATGACCCACTATTTTTTTCAGCATAAAACATCTCATCTTTGATTGGATCATAGATTAATCCTGCAATTATTTGGTCATAAGATTTTAAAGCGATGGATATTGCAAAATGTGGTATTCCGTGTAAATAATTTATTGTTCCATCAATTGGATCAATTATCCAAGTATTATTTTTATCCTTATTGTTCTCGACACCTTCCTCTTCACTTAATATTGAATAATTTGGTCTAGCTTTTTTTAACTCATCAATAATAATTTTTTCAGTTTTTAAATCTGAATTAGTTACAAAATCTTTTGGTCCTTTTCTTGATACTTGTAATTTTTCTATTTCACCAAAATCTTTGATCAAAATCTTGGAAGCTTTTTCACTTGCCTTAATCATAACATTCAGGTTTGCTGAAATTGAATTCATAATCTCAAATTTTTTTTATGTACTCTAGGCTTCTAGAGTCTATAACAATTTTATCTCCAGACTCAATAAATGGAGGGACTTGAATATTAAGGCCATTGTCTAAGGTAGCTGGTTTATAGGAAGACGAAACTGTTTGACCCTTTAAAGCAACGTCAGTATTTTCTATTTTACATTTTACTTGATTGGGTAACTCAACTGAAATAGGAGAGCCATCAAAAAAACTTATTGATACTTCTAAGCTTTCGGTTAACAATTTTCCCTTTTCACCTATAATATTTTTTTTAATCTCTATTTGTTCAAAAGTTTTTGGTTCAATAAAAAAGTAATTATTTTCATCTTCGTATAAATAATTATATGAAATTTCTTCAACTAATGCTTTTTCTACGTTTTCATTTGATCTAAATCTTGCATTTAATTTAGTATTTTTATTAACACTTTTCATTTCTACTTGTGCAAAAGCACCACCTTTTCCAGGTTTTACATGTTGGGTTTTAAGTACCTGCCATAAGTCATTTTTGTATTCCAAAAGCATGCCAACTCTTATTTCACCAGCGCTTATTTTCATTTTATCTTTTTTATTGCCTCAATTGGTTTTAATTTTTTATTATTCCAAATGTAGCCTGAGATAGCTAAAAAGTTGGCTTTATTCAATAGCAGTTTTTTATAATTATCAGAGTTAATACCGCCAATTGCAACAATAGGTACATTAGTTAATTTTTTAACTTTTTTTAATAATTTTAGATCTGCTTTATGTTTAGTTTTTTTTGTTTGTGAAACATTAAAAGCTCCTAATGCTAAATAATCTGCCTTATTTTTGATTGCTAGTTTAGCAAATTTTATTGAATTATGACATGTAACTCCAAGTATTTTCTTACCAATTAATTTTCTTGCCTCTAAAATATTCATATCTTTTTGACCTAAGTGACATCCATCAGCGTTTAATTTTTTTGCAAGATATACATCGTCATTTACTAAAAGTTTCACGTAAAATTTCTTACATATTTTTTGGATTTTACGTCCAATTAATAATTTTTTTCTAAAACTTTCTTTTTTAAGTCTTAATTGGAAAAAACTAATTTTTTTTTGTTTTAAAACTTCATTTAAATCTTTGAAAAATTTTTTTTTAATCTTAAGTGGAGAGATTAGATAAATAAATTTTTTTTTATTATATCTCAAGATCCTTTGACCATTTTCCCTGAGCAGCTAATGTATTCATTTTAGCTCGATGATTAAAAACCCTCTGTGTACCCTCAATATTATTAATGTCTTTTGACCAATGTTTTAGGGTACTTTGCTGTAGAGCTCTTCCATAAGAGTAGCTCATTATAAAATTAGTACTATTGTGTTTGTTAATCAAATTCAAGTTTTCTGTTGCCTCTATTTCAGATTGACCACCTGATAAAAAAGCTATGCCTGGAACTTCTGTGGGTACTGAAGATTTTAAACATTCTAAAGTTAATTTTGCAACTTCTTCGTTTGAGATTTTATCTTTAGATTTATTTCCTGCCAAAATCATATTAGGCTTTAGTATAATTCCATTCAAATTAACTTTATGTGCAATAAGTTCTTCAAAACATTTTTCTATAACTTCAGAAGTTACAATAAAACACTCTTTAGCAGAATGATCACCGTCCATTAATACTTCGGGCTCAACTATTGGAACCATATTACACTCTTGAACCAGAGCAGAGTATCTTGCTAATGCATGTGCATTAGAATGTATTGAAATTTTACTCGGATAAATTTTAGTTATATTGTATACACCTCTCCATTTTGTAAACTTTGCACCCAGCTTATAGTATTCTTTTAACCTCTCTCTCAACCCGTCTAAACCCTCTGTAATTTTTTCGCCTGGTGAGCTAGCTAAAATTTTTGCACCAGTATCTACTTTAATACCTGGAATCGAGCCCATTTTTGAAATTAATTCTGGAATTGTTTTTTTTTTGGATGTTGTTTGTTTAATTGTTTCGTCATATAAAATTACACCTCCTATACAATTCTTCATTGATGATGAACTGAAAAGTGTTTCTCGAAACAATAATCTGTTTTTTGGTGTCGAAGGAACTCTTACACTGTCCAACCTTTTAGTCATTGTTCCAGTGCTTTCATCAGCCGCTAAAATACCTTTACCATTTTGAAGAATTTTTAGTACTAAACTATTAAGTTCTGACATTTTAATTTAGAGCTTTTATACCAGGAAGTTCTTTTCCTTCAAGATATTCTAAAAATGCACCACCAGCAGTTGAAACAAAATTAAAATCCTCAATCGCATTTAACTGATTTATGACTGCCACAGTATCTCCACCGCCAACAACAGAATAAATTGAGTTACTTTTATTT
>CABYZU010000032.1 GCA_902523495.1 uncultured Pelagibacteraceae bacterium | reverse complement strand
ATCAATAATTCCTCTAAATGTTCTTCTTGTCCGTCTTCACATGACAATAAAAATTCTTTACCGTTAAATTTAATATTTACGTTTGCCATTTGTCTATTTCATCCATTAAAGTATTTGTTTCTTGGTTTAATTCATCTATTTTTTCTGAAAATTCTAATCTTTTTTTTCTTCCATTTTTTCTTTATGTTCAAATTCTCTCAATTTTAATGCTAAATTATCGTGTTCATCTACTAAAGTTTTATATTTTTTCTCTATTTCGTGTTTTTCAATTTTTAATTGATTTTTTTGATCTGTAAGGGTTTCGATATTTTTTTTTATATCTGGGTTATCAAGATTTAGTTCTTTGAGTTTAGTCAAAGCCGAATTAAGTTTTTTTTCTTTTTCAAGTATAGAATTCATATATATATATTTATATTATTAAATAGAATCTTCTAAGTCTAGATAGGATAACTTTGAATAAACTTTATAAAGAATTAGCTAATTGTATAAGATTTTTATCAATTGAAGCTGTCCAAAAGGCAAACTCAGGACATCCAGGCATGCCTATGGGAATGGCAGATGTGGCAACAGTTCTATTTAAAGATTTTTTAAATTTTAATCCTAAAAACCCAAGTTGGGTCAATAGAGATAGATTTATTCTGTCTGCGGGTCATGGATCAATGCTATTATACTCTCTTCTCTATCTTACTGGCTATAAAAGTATATCTTTAAATGACATCAAAAATTTCAGACAACTTGACTCCATTTGTGCTGGACATCCTGAATATCATCCAAACACTGGTATTGAGACTACAACGGGTCCATTAGGACAAGGAATTTCAAATGCAGTTGGTTTGGCAATTGCAGAAGAAATTTTAAAAAAAAAAATTGGAAAAAAATTAATTAACCACAAGACTTATGTCTTGGCTGGTGATGGATGCTTAATGGAGGGAATAAGTCATGAGGCATTAAGTTTAGCAGGACATTTAAATTTAAAGAATCTTATTTTGTTGTTTGATAATAACTCTGTTTCAATTGATGGTCCTACAAATTTAGCTGTGTCAGACGATAATGAATCAAGGTTTAAGAGTTACGGTTGGAATTATCTAAAAATTAATGGACATAATTTTACTGAAATTTCAAAAGCTCTGAAAAAAGCTCAAAAATCAAAAAAACCTATTGCAATCTCTTGTAAGACTACAATCGGATACGGATCCCCAAACAAAGGTGGCAAGGCCTCATCCCACGGTAGCCCTTTAGGTGTTGAGGAAATAAAATTAGTCAAGAAAAAATTAAACTGGAAATATAACGCTTTTGAAATTCCAAAAAATTTAATGAATGAATGGAGATCAATAGGTACAAGAGCGTCAAAAAAAGCTGAGGAATACAAGGGAAATTCTTCCCTAAGATATCTTCACAATAAAAACGGTATTAATGTAGCAATAGATAAAGCTAAATTAGATTATTTAAAAAATTTAAAACCAATAGCTACTAGAAAGTGTTCAGAGAAATTTTTAGAAATTGTTACCAAACTTCCTAATTTAATTGGTGGATCAGCTGATTTAGCAGGATCAAACAATACTAAGACCAAAAACCACAAAATTATTAAATCAAATAATTTTTCAGGTAATTATATTCATTATGGGGTGAGAGAACATGCAATGTGTGGTATTATGAATGGTATCTCACTTCATAGTAGTCTTATACCTTATGGTGGAACTTTTTTAATATTTAGTGACTATTGCAAACCATCAATAAGACTTGCGGCTATGATGAAACAAAAAGTCATTTATGTTTTTACACATGACTCGATTGGTCTTGGAGAAGATGGTCCAACTCATCAACCTATTGAACAGTTGGCAAGCTTAAGATCTATTCCAAATTTAAATGTTTTTAGACCTTCTGATCTAATTGAAACTTTTGAATGTTGGCAATTAGCATTGGAAAGCAAAAGTTCTCCAAGTGCAATTACTTTAACAAGGCAAAGCTTAAATCCCGTTCGTACAAAAAAATCATCAAAAAATATATCAACCTCTGGTGCTTACGAAGTTTTAAGAACAGGTAATAAAATAAGTGCAACAATTATAGCAACTGGATCTGAAACAAGTCTCGCAATTGATGTTAGTCATAAATTAGCCACAGATGGTATTTACTCAAAAGTAATATCAATGCCTTGTCAAGAATTATTTGATCAACAAAGTAAAGTCTATAAAAATAAAATTTTAAATGAAACCAAACTTGTTGTTTCTATAGAAGCCTCTGAGACTGATTATTGGAAAAAATATACTGGCAATAATGGGATGAATTTTGGAATTAATGATTTTGGAAAAAGTGCACCTTATAAGGATATATATAATCATTTTGAATTAAACTCAGAGATTATAGCAAAAAAGATTAAGAAAAAATTATGACAATTAAAGTTGGAATTAATGGAATGGGTAGAATAGGAAGAATGGTTGTTAGATCTATAGTTGAAAATAAGAATAACAAAATAGATATTAAACATATTAACAACAAAACTAATTCTGAAGTTTGTGCTTCTTTGTTAAAATATGACTCTATTCATGGAAAGTTTGATGCTGACATAAATTTTGATGAAAATCATATTATCATTAATAAAAATAAAATTACATTTAGCCAAGAAACAGACCTAAACAATATTAATTGGGGTAGGCTGGGTGTCGATTATATTTTTGAGTGCACAGGTAAGTTTAATTCAAAAGAAAAATTATTACCTCATATCCATAATGGTGCAAAAAAAGTTATAGTTTCTGCTCCATGTAAAAATGCAGATAAAACTGTAGTTTACGGAGTAAATGAAAATGAGTTAAAAAAGAGTGACAATATTATATCTGCTGGATCATGCACAACAAATTGTTTAGCGCCAGTTGCTCATGTTTTAAATGAAAATTTTGAAATCGAAAAAGGATTCATGACTACCATTCATTCATTCACAAGTGATCAAAGAATTTTAGATAACTCTCACAAAGACCCAAGAAGAGCTAGATCAGCAAGTCAATCTATAGTGCCAACCTCAACAGGCGCATCGAGAGTAATTGGTGAGATTATACCTTCACTTAAAGGCAAATTGGATGGCGTTGCAATGAGAGTTCCTACCCCGAATGTCTCATTAATTGAATTAATTTTCTGTACAAAGAAAGACCTTAGTGTTGAAAATATTAATTTAGCATTTCAAAAATTTAGCAAAAAAAATAAAATTCTTGAAACTACTAAAGAAAAACTTGTATCAATTGATTTTAATCATAATCCTTCCTCATCGATCGTTGACGAAAATTTAACAAGAGTTGTTGGTAAAAATATGGGTAAGATTTCTGCTTGGTACGATAATGAGTGGGGTTTCTCCAATAGAATGTGTGATATAGTAGATTATCTCCATAAGATTTCTTAATGAATAACATTAAAGACCATGAAAATTTAAATTATAAAACAGTTTTACTAAGATTAGATTTAAATGTTCCTTTAAAGAATGGTATCATTACTGACGAAACAAGAATTAACAAGATTATACCCACACTTGATTTATTGATAAAAAGAAATACTAAAATCTTAATAGTATCTCATGTAGGGCGACCTAATGGAAAAGTTAATAAAGATCTTTCTCTAAAATCAATTTGTGAAAACATAGAAAAAAAGATTAAAATAAAGATTAAATTGATAAATAAAGATATTTTTAAAATAAAAAAAAATGATTTATTTAGAGAACCTGAGGATAAGATTATTTTTTTAGAAAATATAAGATTTTATATAGAGGAGGAAAGAAATGAGTTAAATTTCTCAAAACAATTAGCTAGTTTTGCAGACTTATTCGTAAATGATGCTTTTTCTTGTTCGCATAGATCTCACGCTTCTTTGTGTAAAATTACAGAATTTTTACCCTCATTTGCAGGATTACAATTAGAAGCAGAAATTAATGCTTTAAAAAAAGTTACTACTGAAATTAAAAAGCCAGTTACTTGTATTATTGGTGGATCAAAAATTTCTACAAAGATAGAAATAATAAAAAATTTAATACCTAGATTTGACAATATAATCTTTGTTGGTGGTATGGCTAACAATATTCTAAGTTATAAAGGCAATCGTATTGGAAAATCAATTTATGAAAAAAATTGTTACAATTTAATTAAAGAAATTTTTGATAGTTCAAAAAATCAACTTTGCGAAATTACTTATCCAAAAGACGTTTTAGTTGGAAAAAATATG
>CABYZU010000031.1 GCA_902523495.1 uncultured Pelagibacteraceae bacterium | reverse complement strand
AATAATTCTCATATGTATTTTGTTCATAGTTATGAATTTGTACCAATTGATAAAGAAGTGGTTTCTGCAACAACAGATTATTCATCAAATATTGTGTGTTCTGTTGAAAAAGAAAATATTTTTGGAACTCAATTTCATCCAGAGAAAAGCGATAGGATGGGGCTTAAAATAATTAATAATTTTATAAAATTGTAAAATGAAAATATTTCCAGCGATAGATATTAAAGATAAAAAATGTGTGAGATTGATAAAAGGAGATTTTGATAATAAAACTGAATATGAAATTTCTCCAATTGAACAAGCTGAAAAGTATAAAAATCATGGTTTTAAAAATTTACATATAGTTGATTTAGATGGGGCTTTAACTGGTGAAACAGTAAATTTAAATATTGTTGAGGATATAGTTGATAAGTTTAATTTAAAGATTGAGGTAGGTGGTGGTATCAGAAATTCTGATAGTATTCAAAAATATATCGATGCTGGTGTTGAGAAAGTAATTCTGGGAAGTGCTGCTATTAAAGACAAAAGTTTTTTAAAAGAATCATGTAAAAAATTTCAAAATCAAATTGCTCTTGGTTTAGATGCTAAAAATGGGTATTTGTCAGTATCTGGATGGAAAGAGAGCTCTGATCAATTAACTTTAGATTATTTAAAAGAAGTTAACGACTATGGTGTTAGTAGATTAATTTATACGGATATTAATAGAGATGGTATGAAACAAAGTCCAAATTTTAATGAAACAATGAAAGTTGCCGAAATATCAAACTGCCCTATAATTATATCAGGTGGTGTTTCATCAATAAACGACATTAAAAAAGCAAAAGATTTAAAAAATGTTGAAGGTATAATAGTTGGTAAAGCGATTTACGATGGTGATATAAAATTAGAAGAATTGGTGAAAGAAGATGCTTAAAAATAGAATAATACCTTGTTTAGATGTTAAAAATGGTCGAGTTGTTAAGGGAATTAACTTTGTTGATCTCAAAGATGCGGGAGATCCTGTTGAACAAGCTAAAATTTATAGCGATGGTGGAGCTGATGAAATTTGTTTTTTAGATATTACTGCCTCAAGCGAGAATAGAGACACTATTTATGACGTTGTGAAGGAAACCTCCAAAAAATGTTTTGTACCGTTAACTGTAGGTGGTGGTGTTAGAAGTGTTGAGGATATTAACAAATTACTCAATTTTGGTGCTGATAAGGTATCCATAAACACTACAGCAGTTGAAAATCCAAAAGTAGTTATAGATAGTTCAAAAAAATTTGGATCTCAATGTATTGTAGTAGCTATCGATGCAAAAAAAAATGGAGATAAGTGGGAAGTGTTCACTCATGGAGGAAGAAATAATAGTGGTATTGATGCATTAAAGTATGCAGAACAAATGGAAAAAAATGGTGCAGGGGAATTATTAGTAACTTCTATGGATAGAGATGGAACACAAGCTGGTTATGATATCGATCTTATGTCAAAAATTTCTTTAAAAGTAAATATTCCAGTTATTGCATCTGGAGGAGTAGGTAATTTAGACCACTTAGTGGATGGAATTAAATTAGGAAAAGCTAGTGCAGTTTTAGCAGCCTCCATATTTCACTATGGAAAATACTCTGTAAAAGAAGCTAAGGTTTATTTGGACTCAAAAGGAATACCTGTTAGAATTTAACATGCTTAATACTTTAGAAAGTTTATTTAATCTTGCAAGAGAAAGAAAAAAATCTCCTGTGAGTGGTTCTTATACAAATAAATTACTTAGCGACAAATCTATGAGCAAAGAAAAGGTCCTCGAAGAAATTAATGAACTTATTGAAGCAGTTGAGAAGAATACAAACAAAATTCATGAAGCAGCTGACGTTTTTTATCATTTGATAATGTATCTAGAGGCAAATGATATAAAAATTGAAGATGTGATGGAAGAACTAAACAAAAGAAAAAAATGAGCTACGATAATAATAATATATTTGCCAAAATCCTAAGAGGAGAGATCCCTTGTAAAAAGATTTATGAAGATGAATATGTTTTATCATTTCATGATATTAATCCACAAAAAAAAATTCACGCATTGGTAATACCTAAAGGAAAATATATTGACCTTGATGATTTTAGTCAAAATGCATATCCAGAGGAAATGGTTGGTTTATTAAAGGGTATAAATTTAGTTGCAAAAAAGCTTGGTATATCTGTAGACACTGGTAAAGGTTATCGAGCTTTAGCAAATATCGCTGAGCACGGTGGTCAAGAAGTACCTCATTTACATTTTCATTTGTTTGGAGGTGAAAAAGTTGGAAAGATGGTGGAGTGAGTATTAAGGTTGAAAGAAATTACTTAGAAATTAACTCTCTTAAAGATCTAAAAACATCAAAATTTTCTCCAGAAGATTGTATTATTGATTTAAGTGATCCAGCAGATTTTCAAATAAATAAGTTTTTTTATAAAAGTATTGGTGAGGAACATCGATGGACTGACCGACTAGTTTGGACAGATAAGCAGTGGATTGCATATATTTCTGATCAAAAAGTAAAAACATATATCTTAAAAAAAGCTAATGAAGTTGCTGGTTATTTTGAACTAATTTTTCACCAGGAAAAAAAGGAGACAGAAATTGCTTATTTGGGTTTGCTCAAAGAATATCAAAATAAAAATTTAGGCTCATTTCTTTTAACATCAGCTATTAAAAACTCTTTTTCAGATAACACTAAGCGAGTATGGGTTCACACATGCTCTCTAGATCATGAGCATGCTTTAAATAATTACATTTCAAGAGGCATGAGAGTTTACAAAACCGAGCAAATTTTAGTTTAATTTTGCTTAGGTAAAATAAATAAATTATCATTTAATTCTTGGTTTTTTTTTACAGAAGCTAGAAAGGTGATGCTAAGATTTTGATAGATATCTGTAGTTTGCCATCCTATCAGATTAAGAGTTTTATAATCAAAGAATATATTTACTTGAAAATCAGCTTCAGAAAATTGAAAATTTACAAATTTATTATCTAAAATTCTTTCGTTCAAATCTTTGATTTTATTCACTAAAAAATTTTTATTTAGAATTAAGTTTAGAGGTGTTCTCTCAAGTGGATAAAGATAATAACTATTTGTGGTTTTTATTACTATTGACTTTCCATTAGAAACCAAAATTTTGTTATTTTTTAAATTATATCTACAAAAAATTTTTTTAGGATATGATAATGCACAATAGCCATTTTCAGTTTTGCCATTAATATTTTGCTCAAAATTAAAGGTTAAATTTTCTGTAGTCTTTAAGTTTTGCACTATTTTTTCTTTGATAGATGCTGAGGCTTCAAAAATTGAAAAAAATAAAAATAAGATGATTAATTTATTTCTCATTAAAGAACATCGCGTTTTCCAACATGATTGGCTTTACTCACAATACCCTCTTCCTCCATCATATCAATTATTCTTGCAGCACGATTATATCCAATCTGGAGTTTTCTCTGTAAAAAAGATGTTGATGCTTTCCTCTCAGACTTTATTATCTGAACAGCACTTTGATAAAGCTCATCTTTGTCAGTTAAATTTTTAGAACTATCATTCATTTCCTTTTCATCAGCAAAATTAAGTATCTCGTCAACATAATCAGGCTCTGCTTGCACTCTTAGATAGTTATTAATATTTTCAATTTCATTATCAGATACGAACGGAGCATGTATTCTAACAATCCTATTGGCAGATGACATATATAACATATCACCCTTGCCTAATAATTGTTCAGCACCCTGTTCTCCTAATATAGTCCTACTGTCTATTTTTGATGTAACTTGAAAAGATATTCTTGTTGGAAAATTTGCCTTAATAGTACCTGTTATAACATCTACACTAGGTCTTTGAGTAGCCATGATAATGTGAATTCCAGCAGCTCTTGCCATTTGTGATAATTTTTGTATATAATTTTCAATCTCTTTTCCTGCTACTAGCATTAAATCTGACATCTCATCAACCACCACAACGATATAAGGCATTGGTAGCCTGTGTTTTGAATTATAACTGTCAATATTTCTAACACCTTCCTTTGTCATCAATCTGTATCTGCTTTCCATTTCTTTAACGACCCAACCTAGGACTGAAGCAGCTTTTTTTGCCTCAGTGATTACGGGGCACAGTAAATGTGGTACCCCTTCATAAGTTGATAGTTCTAGCATTTTAGGATCTATCAAAATAAACTTACATTTTTCAGGTGTATGTCGATAAAGCAGTGACAATATAATTGTATTAATACAAACAGATTTTCCTGAACCTGTTGTTCCAGCAATTAGTAAGTGAGGCATTGAAGACAGGTCCCCCACTATTGGATTACCAGATATACTCTTACCCAAGGCAATAGGTAATTTGATTTCTTTTTTCTTAAAGTCTGCATTAATCAAAATTTCACTAAGATAAACACTTTCTCTTGTTGTATTAGGTAG
>CABYZU010000030.1 GCA_902523495.1 uncultured Pelagibacteraceae bacterium | reverse complement strand
TACAAATACTAAAATTTGAAAATAACTTTTAATCTCAATATTTAGATCAAAAAATATTAAAAATATTATAAATTGAAATAGTGCTAAAAATTGATAAAGTTTTTTATGTTTATGGAACAAGTGAGCTGGTTGACGCTTTTACTAGAAGCAAGAAAATAGATTATATTTGTCCATTTCATGAATAGACAGCAGGTTTTATGGCTCAGTGGTATAGCAAGATAAAAATAGTGCCAGGAGTTGTATTATCCATAAGAGCGGTCCTGGTGCCACTAACATAATTACTTCAGCTACTTGTGAACAATGGTGGAATATCTAAAATTATATCTGATTATTCAAATGTAGTTCCATCAACATTTACTGTGAATATACAGGAAGTCCATCATTTAATAAGTCATATATTTTGTAGATTAGTTGATTAATCAAAAGATTTATTTTTTAACTAAATTTCCATCACTAATATCAAAAATTTTATCACAACCATTTAAAATTTTTTGATTGTGTGTAATCAAAAAAATAGTTTTTTTTCCTTTTAGCTTATAAATATTTTCCATTATTTCTAATTCAGTTTTTTTATCAAGAGAATTTGTGGCTTCGTCTAGTATTATTAAGTCAGTATTTTTATAAATTGCTCTGGCAATTATTAAACGTTGAGCTTGACCACCAGAAATTTTTCTCCCATTCGCACCAACAAAAGTATCAAGTTTTTTTGGTAATTGAGATATAAAGGCGTCTAATGAAGAAAATTTAATACTTTTTTCCAGCAGATTATAATTTATATCATTTTCATTTTCACCAAAAATTATATTTTTTTTTATAGTATCATCTAAAATAAAAAAATTTTGGGGAATATAAGAAATATTTTTTTGCCATTTATATTTTATGTTTTCAATATTTTTTCCATCAACAGTAAATTCACCACTATGAGGAGTTATAAGTCCCATAATTATTTTTATTAAAGTACTTTTGCCTGATCCAGTTTTTCCAACTAAACCTATCATTTCATTTTTTTTCACTTCAAGATTAATATCTTTTAAAGATTTATTTCTTCCTTGATAACTAAAATTTACATTAACTAGTTTTATTTTATCTTGAAAATCAAATTTATTTGTTATTTGAATAGACTCTGAATCTTCATTCTTATTTTTAATTGTTTTATGAATTACATCAAAAGAAATACCAGTTTTGATTAAGCCAAGTCTATTTATTAATAAATTGTTTATTGAAGGATAAATTTTTAATGCAGCAAAAAAATATAACAATATTAAAGCAATCATTGCTTCAATTTTCAATCCTTGAAATGAGGCGTAAAAAATAGATAAACTTAATACGAAAACAATTATAAATTCTATTATTTGCTTCGGTAATTTTGAAATTATTTGTTGAAAGTAAGTTGAGTCTAATTCATTATTTGTTGATTTTTTATATTTCTCTATGAAAAAAATTGCTTTTTGATAGAGTTTAACCTCTATTATAGAATTAATAATTTGATTAATAATTTTAGATTTCTCACCCCTTTCAAAAAAAGAAATCTTTTCTTTTTGCTTCAACTTATTAACAGTTAAATAAAAAAAAATTATTCCAAAAAAAACGATTATAAGGAAAATGAAAATTGTAACTTTAAAATGAGCAAACAAAAGCACCATTCCAATTATGATAATTTGAAAGCTTTCTCTAAATATAAGTAAAAAATTTCTTATATGACTAATCGTATTGTTTACTTCTGCAGTAATATTTCTACCTAATATTAATGGGTTATTTAAAGCATGAAATAGATAATTTTTTTTAAGATATATTTCAAAAATATTTGTAGTCAAATTAACCACTATTAATTTAAAAAATTTTGACTCAAAGAAAATATAAATTACGTTAATTAATGTTTTTATTAAAAAAAATAATAAAATTATAATTGGAATTAATACAAAAAAATTTTTATTATTAAAAACGTTATATACAAAATTATAAACTGTCTCATTAAAATCTAATTTATTTAAAATTAAAGATTGGTCCATTAAACCAGAAAAAATTACAGGTATTAACCCAATACCTATGGCCTCTAGCAGAACTACAAATGAAGAAAACAAAAAATAATATAATAAATATACAGAATTTCTTTTACCAAGTATTAATTTAATTTTATTTATTTTCTTAAAGAGCATTAATTAATAAAATTTACAAAAAAATTTTCAGACATAACATTTAAAAAATATTTCTTTCGTTTATATCGTTAATTATTTAGTTTATGGATTTATTATTTTATAAAAAATATCATTACTAAATCCAAATGCAAACCTATAAACAATCAAAAATTAAATATGCTGTTATTGAGCTAGGGTATGTAGGCCTTTATTAGTAAAATTAAACATATACAAGGTATTATAATAAAAATTTTAATTAATTTTTTGAATATTTTATAATTTGAATTGTTTATCACTATACTTTATTAGCTTTTTAAATATAAAGAGCTAAAATTTATTAAAAAATATATTTAATGATAAAACCAAAAATTATTTGCACTATAGGTCCTTCTTCATCATCCTCAAAATGCTTAAAAGAGTTAAAAAAAGAGGGAGTTAATATTTTTAGAATAAATATGTCACACACAAACTTAAAAAAACTTCCGACCGTTATAAAAAATTTAAAAAAATGCGTTGGTATTAGTAATATTTGTATTGATACCGAGGGAGCTCAATTAAGGACGTCAATTGTAAAAAAAAAAATTTTCTTAAAAAAAAATAAAATAATAAAAATATTTAATCAAAATAATATTTCAACAAATGAGAAAATTTTTTTATATCCAAAGTTTGATATTTTATCTGTACCCAATAAAACAAAAATATTTGTAGGTTTTGACGGAATTATTTTAAAAGTAATAAATAGAAATAAAAAAAATAAATTTTTGATTGCTAAGATTATTCAAGCTGGAAAGTTAGAGTCAAATAAAGGGGTGCATATTGATAAAAAAGTTTATTTAGATTGTTTGACTGAAAAAGATAATTTAGCAATCAAATATGCTATCAGACAAGGTATTAGAAAATTTGCTATGTCATTTGTAAATTCTGGAACAGATATTGAAATTATACGTAAAATAATTGGTTATAAAAGTTTTTTGATTTCTAAAGTGGAAACTCTTAATGCGATCAGAAATTTGAAAAAAATTTCGAGATTAACTGATGCAATCTTGATTGATAGAGGAGACTTATCTAGAGAGGTGTCTATTGAAAAAATTCCCTTAGCCCAAGAATATATAATTAAATCATCAAAAAAAAATAAAACCCCTGTTTATGTTGCGACAAATTTATTAGAAACAATGATAAACGATTTATCCCCAACAAGAGCAGAAAGTCATGATATATATTCTACCTTAAAACAAGGGGCTTTTGGTTTGGTTCTAGCGGCTGAAACTGCAATTGGTAAACATCCTATTGAATGTGTAAAATTTTTAAAAAAATGCATTAAGAATTTTAAAAAATCTTTTTATATTTAGATTGCTTTATAAAATGATCTCGAATTTAGTTTATATTTTAAAAAAAGTTAAAGATTGGATTAAAGAAAAAATATTTAAAAAAAAAGAATTTAAAAATCCTATCTTAATTTCTACAATGACTCGATCTGGGACTTGGTATAATAGAGAGTTTTACTATTTTTATAATGAGTTACTTAAAGGAAGAAAAAAAAAAGATATTTTTAATAATATGGTCGCAACACATAAAAAATTAAAATATAGAATTCCAACAGATATGAATAAGTTGGGTTTTGATATAATGTTTATACAGCATTGGTTGTGCCCAGGTTTTGTCGAAAATTATAATGGCAAGTACAAAAAAAAATGGAATGAATTAAATTTTTATTCTAGTCATGTTCCTGGTAAGTTTACAGAATACATGAAATTAAAAAATGTAGAAGAAAAAGTTAATCCATATAAAAATAGTAATTCAAAAGTTATTTTTTATTTTAGAAATCCTCTTGATCAAAATGTTGCCTATTTTAAAGGAATTCAAGATCATAAAGATAGGAATTTGTTATCTTATATGAATAAAGAAACTAATAAGCGAGAATATTTCAAAAATATTTCTCATTTTTTAAAAACAGTTGGTATGGATATGTATATTAAACATTTTTTATCTTTTAAATTAACTGAGGAACTTTTTCCAAATAATATTTTGTTAATGAGTTATGAAAACATGGTTAGAGATCCAGAGGAAAATTTTATAAAATCTCTTAAATTCTTAGGACACAACATAAAATTAAAAAAATATGAATCTGAATTTTTTGAAGCATTAGATTTATCAAGTAAGGAGTCAATAATGGCACTAGAGAAAAGGTATGGCCATGCCATAAGCAGATCTTTCAATACTAACAATGCCAAACACATTAAGGATGCGAAAGTTGGTAAATGGGAAGGAATACTTAATGATGATGATTTGAAGTATATAGATTTAAGATTAAATGAATTTGGATTAAAATTAGATAATTTTCAAATTAATTAAAACTTTTTTCAAGTTCTAAAAAAAATTCTATTGAAAATTTAAAATAAAACTTTTATTACTTGTTTCTTGAAAAGAGCTACCAATTT
>CABYZU010000029.1 GCA_902523495.1 uncultured Pelagibacteraceae bacterium | reverse complement strand
AAAATTTAAAAAAAATAATATTTTATTAGTTGGACGCCTAACAAGGCAAAAAAATTTTGAGTTAATGATAAAAGCTTTCAGAGATCTTAGAAATAAAGAGCTAAAGAATTTCAAAGTTTATATACTAGGAGAGGGAGAGCTAAGAGATAAATTAAAAAAATTAATAGAAAATTATAATTTGAGTGATTATATCTTTTTATTAGGATCAAAAAAAAACGTAAATAAATATTATTATAAAAGTAAGATTTTTATAATGACATCATTATGGGAAGACCCTGGTTTTGTATTAATTGAATCAGCAATAAATAATTGCACAATTATTTCTAGTGATTGTAAAAGTGGACCTAGAGAAATTTTAGAAAATGGAAGTGGGGGATTTTTATTCAAGAATAATGATATTAATTCTTTTAAAGCGATTATTAGAAGATATCTAAATTCTAACAATCAGGAATTAAAGCAAATGAAAATAAATGTAAAAAAGAATATAAGAAAGTACTCGCTGTTAAAGCACTATCTGCTTCTAAAAGAATTAATTTTTAAACAAGAAAATAAAGCTTAAAATTTGATATTTATTTGATTAAATAGCGCTTTTTTAGGATTTACATTTTATCTTATTTAAGTATAAAACATCTGCCGGTAATTATTGCTAAAGTGTTATACCCGATCCCATTCCGAACTCGGAAGTCAAGCCTTTATGCGCCGATGGTACTTTGTCTTAAGGCATGGAAGAGTAGGACGTTGCCGGCTTTAAAATTTTATGAAAATAAAAAGTTCTTTAAAATCGTTAAAAAAAAGAGATCTTGGCTCTAAGTTGGTTAGACGTAGAGGAAGAGTTTACATAATTAATAAAAATAATCCAAAATTTAAAGCAAGACAGAAGTAATTCCATGGATAATGAAAATCATAAGAAAACTTGGAATAATTTCACCAAATTCGTTTTATGGGGATCCGTGGCTGTTGTAAGCGTTTTAGTATTGATGGCAATTTTCTTATTGTAAAATTTTATGAAAATAGGATCTATTTTAGAAAATCAAAAAATTGAAAAAAGAATAGCAATTACACCTGAAATTGTAAAAAAGTATACATCTCTTGGATTTAAAATTAACTTAAGTGAAAATTATGGTTCTCATCTTGGAATAAAAGATGATGAATACGTTGAGATGGGTGCAAGTTTTAATAAAGACGATAAAGAAATTTTAAATTCATCTGATATAATTTTACAACTTGGTATGTTATCTGAAGAAAAAAGTTCTCTACTGAAAGAAAACCAAATATTAATTGGGGTTTTAGATCCATATAATAATAAAGAAAAATTGGAAAAACTAGCAAAAAAAAAGATTAATATTTTTTCACTAGAATTGCTTCCCAGAATCACCAGAGCTCAATCCATGGACATACTATCGTCTCAAGCAAACCTAGCTGGATATAAAGCAGTCGTAGAATCTTTTGCAAATTTTGAAAAAGCCATCCCTATGATGATGACTGCTGCAGGAACAATTCCAGCAGCCAAAGTTTTGGTTGTAGGAGCTGGTGTTGCGGGGCTTCAAGCAATAGCAACAGCAAAGAGAATGGGTGCAATAGTATTTGCCACAGATGTTCGAATGGCATCGAAAGAACAGGTTGAGAGTTTAGGTGGAAAATTTATTACCGTTGAAGGTTCTGAAAATCTCGAGACAGAGGGAGGTTATGCTAAAGAAACATCAGATGATTTTAAAAAAAAACAAGAAGAATTATTGTCTGAAACTTTAAAAAAAATTGATATTGTAATTTGTACTGCTCTTATTCCAGGAAAAAAGGCTCCAGTCATTATCAAAGATGATATGATAAATAATATGCAATCAGGATCAATAATTTATGATTTGGCAGCTATACAAGGTGGAAATTCAGCTTTTACTGAAGTAGACAAAATAGTTGAGAAAAATGGTGTAAAAATTATTGGTGAAAGCAATATTCTAAATAATTTACCAATGTCAGCTTCAAATTTATATGCAAAAAACGTTTTTAATTTTGTGGATAATTTACTCGATAAAGAAAACAAAAAGATTAATATTAAATTAGAGGACGAAATAATAGAAAAAACATTGATAAAATAAAGTTATGGAAATTGATCCTTTAATATTCAGATTAAGTATATTTATTCTATCTATTTTTGTTGGTTATTATGTTGTTTGGAGTGTAACACCATCTTTACACACACCCTTAATGTCAGTTACAAATGCAATTTCATCAGTAATTATTGTGGGTGCAATAATTGCAGGATTATCTGGTAATTCAGATACAATATTTAATACTTCTACTATTTTTGGTTTTTTAGCTATTGCTTTAGCAGCAATAAATATTTTTGGTGGGTTTCTTGTTACTCAAAGAATGCTAGCAATGTATAAAAAGAAGAGAAAGGATAAAAAATGATTTCCGCAAATTTATCTGCAATTTTTTATTTAGTATCAGGTGTACTTTTTATACTTGCATTAAGAGGATTATCTTCACCAGAAACATCAAGACAAGGTAATTTCTTTGGGATAATGGGAATGATCATTGCCGTGACGGTGACATTTTTATCAACAGGTAATTTTTCATCAGGCTTTATTTATGTTTTGATTTTTATTTCATTAGGTGGTTCGATTGGGGCTTTTATAGCATACAAAATACCAATGACTGCTATGCCAGAGCTAGTTGCAGGTTTTCATAGTTTAGTTGGACTAGCTGCTGTATTTGTTGCTATTTCTGCTTTTTTAAACCCTCAAGCATTTAATCTTGGATTTCCAGGAAATATTAAACTTGGAAGTTTAATTGAGATGTCCATAGGAGCAGCTGTTGGAGCTATAACCTTTTCAGGTTCTGTGATTGCTTTTTTAAAACTTCAAGGAATAATGTCTGGGTCTCCAATCACATTTAAAGGTCAACATCCCTTAAATGCTATTATATTAATTTCTATAATTGCATTGATTTATTTACTTTGCTCAACACAATCGGCTAATCTATTTTGGATATTATTAGGTGTATCGTTTTTGATAGGTTTTCTCATAATAATTCCAATTGGAGGAGCTGATATGCCAGTTGTAATTTCAATGCTTAATTCATACTCTGGATGGGCGGCAGCAGGCATTGGCTTCACTTTAGAGAACACCGCTTTAATAATCACAGGTGCTCTAGTTGGTTCCTCTGGAGCAATTTTATCTTATATCATGTGCAAAGGTATGAATCGTTCATTCTTTAATGTTATTTTAGGAGGATTTGGTGGAACGGACGAAGCAAAAGGTTCTGTTTCAAAAGAACAAAGACCAGTCAAAAGTGGTAATGCGGATGATGCAGCGTTTCTAATGAAAAATGCCTCATCAGTAATTATCGTGCCAGGATATGGGATGGCAGTAGCACAAGCTCAACATGCTCTAAGAGAAATGGTGGACACATTAAAGAAAAACGACATTAAAGTTTCTTATGCGATACATCCTGTCGCTGGAAGAATGCCTGGTCACATGAATGTATTGCTAGCCGAAGCTAACGTTCCATATGATGAAGTTTTTGAATTAGAGGAAATAAATAATAATTTTGCAAACGCAGATGTAGCATTTGTAATCGGTGCCAATGACGTAACTAACCCTGTTGCGAAAACTGACCCTCAGAGCCCCATTTATGGAATGCCCGTTTTAGATGTTGAAAAGTGTAAATCAGTTCTATTTGTAAAAAGAAGTTTATCACCTGGATACGCGGGCATAGATAATGACTTATTTTATAAAGAAAATACTCTTATGTTATTTGCTGATGCAAAAAAAATGACAGAAGATATTACAAAAAATTTATAGGTTAAATTGACTACTAAAATATATTGTGACATTGCTGATATTTCTTTAATTAAAAAATTTTATAAAAAAAAAATTGTTAAAGGTTTTACTACAAATCCAAGCTTGATGAAAAAAGCAGGTGCAAAAAATTATACTTCGTACTGTAAAAAAATTTTGAAGATATGTAGAAATAAACCCATATCTTTTGAAGTTTTTGGAGATAATTATAAGAGCATGATAAATCAAGCACTAAAAATTAATAAGTGGGGAAACAATGTATACGTAAAAGTTCCAGTTATAAATTCAAGAGGAGAATTTATGGGAAAAGTGATACATGACCTGAACAGAAAGAAAATTAAAATTAATATCACTGCTGTTTATACTGCAAAGCAGACAGAAAATATTTTAAAAAAGATAGATTATAAGACTAACGTAATCATTTCTATTTTTGCAGGTCGTGCCGGAGATGCAGGTAGAGATCCTATTCCAGAGTTAAGAAAAAGCTTATTAATGGCTAAAAAGTATAAAAATGTTAAAATACTTTGGGCAAGCGTTCGAGAGGCATATAACTTTATACAAGCAAAACAATTAAACTGTCATTTAATTACTATTCCACCAAACCTGATAGAGGTAATTGAAAATTTTGGAAAAACATTTAAGACTCTCTCAAAAGAAACAGTTAAAAATTTTTTGATTGATAGCAAAAAATCTAAATTTAAGATTTAATTATTTAAAATTAAAATCTAAAGTATGAGAATAATTTTATTTTTAAAATTTTTATACAGAATAATAAAATATCTATTAGGATCTACTAAAAGATATTCTTTTTTACTTTTTTCAGTATTTAGGACAAGACCAAGCTCAATTATAGAAATTGGAGTTTATAACGGTAATAGAGCAATTGAGTTAATAGAGACAGCTAAAATTTTTAACAAGAAAGTTGAATACTATGGCTTTGATTTATTTGAGGAATTTTATGAGACTAAAAATAGAATTAAAAAAGAATTAAGCAAATTACCGCTCTCAAAAAAAGATATTCAAAATAAATTAAATAAACTAGCTAAAATTCACCTTTTGAAAGGTGATACAAAGAAAACTTTGC
>CABYZU010000028.1 GCA_902523495.1 uncultured Pelagibacteraceae bacterium | reverse complement strand
ATAAATGCTGATCATTTAATTCGTCATAAAAATAATACCAATTTCTCTGTAAATTACATTTAAGAAATCTAGAATTTGCTGCTCTACCGTCTGAAATTATTATCGTTCCTGGAGTTAAAAAATGTTCTATTTTTAAAATATCACATGACATGGGCATCATATCTTTATGATTTGTTGAAATGCCATTAACATTTTTTTTTACATTAAATTGATCTGGACCATCTAGATATATAAGATCAGGATTTATTAATGGTAATTTTTTATATTGAGTGCAAACTCTGCCGTTAAACTTGGTCATTTCAACTTCACTAAAATAAAAAAAAGAATTTTTTTTTAAGTTTCCCAGTCTTTGTTTAGAGATTTTTAAATATTTTTTTACATCATCAACACAATGTAATTCAAAAGGATTGTTTCTCCTGAGTTTTTTAACATCATAAAGATATTTGCCTCTATTAATATTTAATGCATGAGCAAATATATAAGATGACCATCCAGTGCCCATTTCTAAAACGGTTGTTCTTTTATATTTTAATATGTATTGATGTAGTAAATATAAATCGTTTAGCTCTGGCTTATATGCCTCACTTACCTGCATTTCATTAACTTTTTTATTCCTTTTTTTTGATGGTTTTATAAAAAAGTCTAATTTGTGAGACTTAAAATAATCTATTATTTTTTTCTTAGATGGTAATTTTATAGCTTCATTAATAGTAAACCTAAATTAATATATTTGAATTATATAATAATAATATTAATAAATATAAAAAAACAAATTTAAAACTTAAATTTTCATGTATTTAAAGTAAGAAATAAATAAATATGAAATTTCCCGCTGTTCCTAACAATCTAAGTATCGATATTCAAAGATATTAATTTTGAATTAATTGGAATTGATCAACTATAATAAAAATTAAATATACTCCGATTATTAAGAGTAAAATTAAATCTATATTTTTTGAATTAAAATTTTTTTCAGTGCATAAATCAAGCCAATTGAGCTATTAGTACTGGTCAGCTGCACGCATTACTGCGCTTCCACATCCAGCCTATCAACGTGGTGGTCTACCACGGCTCTATAGGAAGAACTAGTTTTGAGGTGAGTTTCCCGCTTAGATGCTTTCAGCAGTTATCTCGTCCATACTTAGCTACCCGGCACTGCAGCTGGCGCTACAACCGGTCCACCAGTGGTATGTTCAACCCGGTCCTCTCGTACTAGGGTCAACTCCTCTCAATTCTTCTACACGCATAGCAGATAGGGACCGAACTGTCTCACGACGTTCTGAACCCAGCTCACGTACCACTTTAATTGGCGAACAGCCAAACCCTTGGGACCTGCTCCAGCCCCAGGATGTGATGAGCCGACATCGAGGTGCCAAACACTGCCGTCGATATGAGCTCTTGGGCAGTATCAGCCTGTTATCCCCGGCGTACCTTTTATCCGTTGAGCGATGGCCCTTCCACTCAGAACCACCGGATCACTATGACCGTCTTTCGACTCTGCTCGACTTGTCAGTCTCACAGTCAGGCAAGCTTATGCCATTGCACTCTACGAACGATTTCTGACCGTTCTGAGCTTACCTTCGCACGCCTCCGTTACTATTTGGGAGGCGACCGCCCCAGTCAAACTACCCACCATACAATGTCTTGATGCCGGATAACGGCTATCAGTTAGATATCAAGAAAAACAAAAGAGGTATTTCACTGTTGACTCCACAAAAGCTGACGCCTTTGCTTCAATGTCTCCCTCCTATGCTAAATATGTTTTTCCTAATACCAATGTAAAGTTGCAGTAAAGGTGCACGGGGTCTTTCCGTCTAACTACGCGAACTCCGCATCTTCACGGAGAATTCAATTTCACTGAGTTGATGTTGGAGACAGCGGAGAAATCGTTACGCCATTCATGCAGGTCGGAACTTACCCGACAAGGAATTTCGCTACCTTAGGACCGTTATAGTTACGGCCGCCGTTTACTGGGGCTTCAGAAATGAGCTTGCACCCATCGCATTAACCTTCCAGCACCGGGCAGGCGTCAGACCCTATACATCCACTTACGTGTTAGCAGAGCCCTGTGTTTTTGATAAACAGTCGCTTCTCCCTGGCTTGTGCCACCTTTTAATAGTTGCCTAAAAAAAGGTCTTCCTTATTCCGAAGTTACGGAAGCATTTTGCCGAGTTCCTTCAACATCATTCTCTCAAGCGCCTAAATATACTCTATTAATCCACCTGTGTCGGTTTAGGGTACGGTCTTATGATGGAGCTATTTCTTGGAACCTCTTCACAGCAAGTTCAATCCATTAAGAACTCACAATTTACAAGATTCGTCACTACCATCTGGTTAAGGAATATTAACCTTATTTCCATCGACTACGGCTTTCGCCCTCGCCTTAGGTGCCGACTAACTCTGCGCGGATTAACCTTGCGCAGAAACCCTTGGATTTTCGGCGAAGAAGTTTTTCACTTCTTTTATCGTTACTTATGTCAGCATTCGCACTTCTGATACCTCCAGGATCCTTCGCAGGTATCCCTTCACAGGCTTACAGAACGTTCCGCTACCAGTTATAATTTTCGAAAAAATTATAAATCCACAGATTCGGTATATGATTTTAGCCCCGTTACATCTTCGGCGCAGAAACTCTATTAGACCGGTGAGCTGTTACGCTATCTTTAAAGGATGGCTGCTTCTAAGCCAACCTCCCGGCTGTTAAGGAATTTCCACATCCTTTCACACTTAATCATAATTTTGGGACCTTATCTGGTGGTCTGGGCTCTTTCCCTCTCGACCATGGACCTTAGCACCCACAGTCTGTCTGCTGAAGAACAATGTTTAGCATTCGGAGTTTTATTAGGTTTGGTAAGAATCTCTTCCCCCTAGCCCATTTAGTGCTCTACCTCTAAACATCTATTTATTCAACGCACTACCTAAATAGTTTTCGCGGAAAACCAGCTATCTACGAATTTGGTTGGCCTTTCACCCCTTACCACAAGTCATCCAAAGACTTTTCAACGTCAACTGGTTCGGTCCTCCGGCAAGTGTTACCTTGCTTTCAACCTGCTCATGGTAAGCTCATTCGTTTTCGGGTCTAATTCATTAAACTAATCGCCCTATTAAGACTCGCTTTCGCTACGCCTACACCTAGATGGCTTAAGCTTGCTTAATAAATTAAGTCACTGACCCATTATACAAAAGGTACGCCGTCACTCTAAAAAGAGCTTCGACTGATTGTAGGCATGCAGTTTCAGGTTCTATTTCACTCCCCTAATAGGGGTTCTTTTCACCTTTCCCTCACGGTACTAGTTCACTATCGGTCACTGAAGAGTATTTAGGCTTAGAGGGTGGTCCCCCTATATTCGAGCAGGATTTCACGTGTCCCGCTTTACTCAAGAATTTTGTTAAACATTACTCATACGGGACTATCACCCTCTATGGTTAGCATTTCCAAACTATTCAAATTTTTTTAACAAAATTGCTGGCCTATTCCATTTTCGCTCGCCACTACTAACGGAATCTCAATTGATTTCTTTTCCTCTGGTTACTTAGATGTTTCAGTTCTCCAGGTTGTCTCTTTAAACCTATTTATTCAGTTTAAAGTACCACATAAAGTGGTGGGTTTCCCCATTCGGAAATTTTCGGATCAAAACTTACATACAGCTCCCCGAAACTTATCGCAGTATATCACGTCCTTCATCGGCTTTCAGTGCCAAGGCATCCGCCACACGCCCTTAAACGCTTGATTTATGCACAGAAAAAAATTCTGTGTTGAATCAAATTTTTATTTTGAACATTAGCTAATAACATTACTAATGTTCGGATATAGATATTGATATTAATTATTATTTCATTATTCACGATTTATATAACTAAGTGTTTGGTGGAGGATAGCGGGATCGAACCGCTGACCTCCTGAATGCAAATCAGGCGCTCTCCCAGCTGAGCTAATCCCCCTTAATCTTAGGTTGGTGGGCCGAGAAAGACTCGAACTTTCGACCCCACCCTTATCAAGGGTGTGCTCTAACCAACTGAGCTACCGGCCCCCATGCAAGAGAAACACTAATTCAAGAAGAGAAATGAGGACGGTCAACATTAACCTGTATATTATTTAGAGCAAAATTTAAGTTTTGCTCATCCTTAGAAAGGAGGTAATCCAGCCGCAGGTTCCCCTACGGCTACCTTGTTACGACTTCACCCCAGTCGCTGACTATACCGTGGTCAAGGGTTTTAAACCTTGCCTTAAGGTAGAACCAACTCCCATGGTGTGACGGGCGGTGTGTACAAGACCCGGGAACGCATTCACCGTGGCACGCTGATCCACGATTACTAGTAATTCCAGCTTCATGCACTCGAGTTGCAGAGTGCAATCCGAACTGAGGTATTTTTTAAGGATTTGCTTAACGTCGCCGTCTTGCTTCCTGTTGTAAATACCATTGTAGCACGTGTGTAGCCCAACACGTAAGGGCCATGAGGACTTGACGTCATCCCCACCTTCCTCCAGCTTATCACTGGCAGTTCTTTCAGAGTGCCCAACTAAATGATGGCAACTAAAAGTGAGGGTTGCGCTCGTTGCGGGACTTAACCCAACATCTCACGACACGAGCTGACGACAGCCATGCAGCACCTGTGTTTCGTCCGGCCGAACCGAAAACTTTAATCTCTTAAAGTCGCGACGAACATGTCAAGTGTTGGTAAGGTTCTGCGCGTATCTTCGAATTAAACCACATGCTCCACTACTTGTGCGGGTCCCCGTCAATTCATTTGAGTTTTAACCTTGCGGTCGTACTCCCCAGGCGGTGTGTTTATTGCTTTCGCTGCGACACTGAAAATAAATTTCCAACGTCTAACACACATCGTTTACGGCATGGACTACGAGGGTATCTAATCCTCTTCGCTACCCATGCTTTCGTTCCTCAGTGTCAGTAATGATCCAGAAAGCTGCCTTCGCAATTGGTATTCTTTCTAATATCTACGAATTTCACCTCTACACTAGAAATTCTGCTTTCCTCTATCATACTCTAGCTGAAAAGTTTTGATGGCAGTTCCAGAGTTAAGCTCTGGGATTTCACCACCAACTTTTTCAACAACCTACGAACTCTTTAAGCCCAGTAATTCCGAACTACGCTAGGTCCCTTCGTATTACCGCGGCTGCTGGCACGAAGTTAGCCGGACCTTCTTATTCGGGTACAGTCATTTTCTTCCCCGACGAAAGAGCTTTACAACCCAAAGGCCTTCTTCACTCACGCGGCATCGCTGCATCAGAGTTTCCTCCATTGTGCAAGATTCCCCACTGCTGCCTCCCGTAGGAGTTTGGGCCGTGTCTCAGTCCCAATGTGGCTGATCATCCTCTCAAATCAGCTATTGATCAAAGTCTTGGTAGGCCATTACCCTACCAACAAACTAATCAAGTGCGGGCTCATCCAATGGTGCATAAAGCTTTCTCCGTAAAGACTTATCCGGTATTAGCACAAGTTTCCTCGTGTTATTCCAGGCCATAGGGAAGATACCCACATGTTACTCACCCGTCTGCCACTAAGTATTGCTACTTCGTTCGACTTGCATGTGTTAGGCGTGCCGCCAGCGTACGTTCTGAGCCATGATCAAACTCTCAAGTTTAAAAACGGCGCACACTAGCTTCTATATAAATTCTAAGAATAAAATTTATATAAATGTTGAAGTGTGTACGACAAATTTTGGTAACCTTAACCGTCCACACTTCTCTTCTTAAATATTAACTTTTTAAATAGCTAATTGAGCAAAGGGCTCAATAAATCTCAGATATAATTGTAATAACAACTATTTTTTGAGAGAGTTCGTTGCTTATAGGCTAAAATATTAGGAAATCAAGCATTTAACGATAAAAAATCATCAAA
>CABYZU010000027.1 GCA_902523495.1 uncultured Pelagibacteraceae bacterium | reverse complement strand
CTTTATATCAGTAAATAAATATGACGAAATTCCATGGGAAGAAATAAAGCACATTATAATTTCGTTTATAAATGAATTTTATTCTTCGGGTAAAGATTTTGTAATTGACAAAAATCTAAACGAGCAAGGCGAAAGCCTTGATGAAATAGAAAAAAAAATTGTTAAATTATTAGATGAAAAAATTCGTCCAGCAGTTGCAAAAGATGGTGGAGATATTAAATTTAAAGAGTTTAAAGATGGAGTTGTTAAAGTGCAATTGCAAGGAAGCTGCTCTGGTTGCCCAAGTTCAACAATGACACTTAAACGAGGTGTTGAGAATTTATTGTGTCATTATCTGCCTGAAGTCAAAGAGGTTGTCGCTATTTAAAAAATGAGAAGAGTTTTAAAAAAAAACAAAATTAAAGCGTATAAAGTTTTAAAAGAAAATGATCTAACTTCACTACCAAGGATATTTTTAAGTAGCATATTATTAATATTATTCTTTTATTCGCTACCAATCGTTATTAATTTTACCAATGACAAAATTGAAAGCTCTGCAGGCATTCAGAATAATTCAAAAGCAATATTAGCATATACATTAAATAAAAGATCTTCTAATTCTTTAAGCAATCAAAAGCTAAATGAAGAAGATTTATTAATTGATATTTACAGTTTAAATGATCAAGAAACGGACACGGTCAGGCTTGATGCATCAACAATAAAACAGTTATTTGATGATACTGATTACAAATTAGACGATGTTCGAAAGAAAAAATTAGTAAAACCAATTGCATTAACTCTACTGCCAGCAGAAATAAAAATGATAGAAAATATAAAAAAAAGAAAAGAATTTTTTATTCAAATAATATTACCTTTAATTTTAGAGGAAAACAAAAATATAAATTTAGATAGAAGAAGATTATTTAGTATTATCAACAAAAGTAACAACTCTAGTAATGAAAAAAGTTGGTTAGAAAAAAAATATAGACAATACGGTATTCCTTCGAGAGATCTCTCAATTCTAAAAAAAAGAATGGATGTAGTGCCAGTTTCATTGGCAATTGCTCAAGCGGCAAAGGAGACTGGTTGGGGAACTTCAAGATTTGCTCAACAAGGAAATGCTTTGTTTGGGCAATGGACATGGTCAGGTGAGGGACTAAAACCAAAAGATGCAGAAAAGAGTCAGGGTCATAAGGTTATGAGATTTAATGTTTTGCAAGCGTCTGTCAGAGCATATCAACGAAATATAAACACACACTCTAGTTATGAGGATTTTAGATCAGCCAGGGCAAAATTGAGAGATCTGGGTAAACCTTTAGATAGTATGATTTTATCTACTTACTTAGATAAATATGCAGAAACTGGCAATGAATATGTAAAAGTTTTACAAAAAATTATTAAACAAAATAATCTAAAAGATTTTGATGACGCAAAATTATTACCATCAAGCATAGCATTAGAAAGTTTAATCTAAAACTCTATCTTATAATAAATTGAGTTCCAAACCATCTCCATTTACCATTATCATTTAAAGAGCAGTTAATTCTTCCTCTTCTTGGTAAAAAAGGTTCTCTAAATACAATAGTAAGTTCATTATCAATAATTGAAATGTTAGATTTTTTCCACTTATCACCCTCATTAGAATAGCAATTTATATTGTTTAAATTTTTTTGATTATCAAAGAAAATAACTTTAAAATTTGGAGGGTTATTAATATTAGACAATTTTTTTTCTTCAGGTTTTAAACTTTTATATTCTAAGGGAAAATATTTTATTACTGATTTAAATCTACTTAATTCACCATATTTTTCATTTATAGGGAATCTTGGAAGTTCAAACTTATCTTTGTTTAGGTCAATAATCCCAGAGTGTTGTCCAAATGCTACTTCAAATTTTTTGGAAACATAATCTTTCATAAATTTAGAATATTCCCCAAAAGGGTAAGAAAATATTGTTGGAATATATCCCAATTCATTTTGAAAAATTTGATCTGCAGTTTTCATATCATTTAAAAATTGATCTTGTGATTCGTCTATTAAATAGTCATGAGAATGTGAATGATGACCAATCATTGTGAATTCGTATTTATCGATTTCTTTTATTTGTTCCCATGTCATGTAGCCACTATTTCCTACAGGTTTTGTCGATATAAATAAGATAAAAGGTATTTGATTCTTTTTTAGATAAGGCCAAGCATCGTCATAAAATGATCTAAATCCATCATCCACTGTAAGCAAAATCTTTTTACTTTCTTTGGCGATGTTAAATTCATCTATAAATTTTTTTGGGTGGTAAAAGTCTAAATTCGATTCTTTAATTAGTCCAATATGACGTTTAAAAATATCCATAGAGATGTTGGTAGATGGATATTTAGATTCATTAAAGCGATGATACATAATCGATAATACTCCTTCATCACTTGAAAATTTTTTAATATTATTTCCTTGTGCATTTGAGCTAAATGCAAATATAATTAAGACAATGACC
Source organism: uncultured Pelagibacteraceae bacterium (assembly GCA_902523495.1). GTDB lineage: Bacteria > Pseudomonadota > Alphaproteobacteria > Pelagibacterales > Pelagibacteraceae > Pelagibacter. The sequence continues at coordinate 3,452 of CABYZU010000027.1, read as the reverse complement.
AAATTAGTTATTGATGCAGCAAAAGATGATATTTTTTTTATGATCATTAGTGATACTAATATTTATAGTATTACTCATGAAAATAGCAAAATGAATTATGATAAATTGATTATCCTTGTAATTGATTTTTTAAACAATAATAATTATAAAATAAATGATATCAATTTAATGTATATAAATAGAGGCCCTGGCAGTTTTGCAGGCATTAGAAACTCTTTATCAATGATTAAAGCAATTCACATGATTAAAAAAATAGATTATTATTGTTTTAGTTTTAGAGATTTTAAGGGCGAAAAAGATTTAAATTATGAAAATATACCTAATTTGTGCGAGAAATTTAAAATTGAAAAAAATTTGATTAATCCCATCTATTAAGGTTAAATTTAAAATATGGCAGATAAAATAGAGCAAAAATTTCAAAAAAAAGGTCTTAAATTAACTGATCAAAGAAGGACTATAGCGCGTGTAATTTTAGAATCTAAAGAAGCGTATGGAGAGTCCGACCATCCAGATGTTGACGAATTGTATAATAGAGTTTCAAAAATAGATCCTAAGATTAGCATTGCTACCGTTTACCGAACTGTAAAACTCTTTGAAGAAGCTGGTATACTAACAAAACATGATTTTAAAACAGGAAAAGCTAGATACGAATTAAATGATGACCATAGTCATTTAATAGATATTAAAACTGGTGAGATTATAGAATTTGTTGATGATGACATAAAAAAGTTACAAGAAAAAATAGCAGATAAGTATGGCTACACACTTGTTGACCACAAGTTAGAGCTTTATGGAATTAAGAAAAAATCCTAAAATTATGAACCAAAAAATATTTATTAAAACTTTTGGATGTCAAATGAATGAGTATGACTCAAACCGAATATTTGATTCAGTAAGAAAAATTGGTTATGAAAAAACGGATATTTATGAGAATGCAGATTGTTATCTATTAAATACTTGTCATATCAGAAATAAAGCAAAAGAAAAAGTTTACCATGAAATAGGAAGAGTAAAAAAAAAACTCAGATTTAAAAAGAAACCTTTAGTTATAATTGTAGGTTGTGTTGCACAGGCTGAAAATCAAGAAATGCTAAAAAGAGAACCGTACATTGATCTTGTTATTGGGCCACAATCATATCATAAAATTAATAAAACTATATTAAACTATATTAAACAAAAGAAAAAAGTAGAGGAAACTGAATTTGATGCAGAGTCTAAATTTGATTATTTTAGCAAAATAAAAAACAACTTTAATATAGTCTCATCATTTTTAACAATTCAAGAGGGATGTGATAAGTTTTGTCATTTTTGTGTAGTTCCGTATACACGAGGACCAGAGTATTCCCGGACATTTAATCAAATATTAGATGAAGCAAAATATTTAGCCGATAATGGTTCAAAAGAGATTATATTATTAGGCCAAAATGTTAATGCATATAATAATGAAGGATATAAATTATCTGATTTAATTTTAAGTATTGAAAAATTAACTGAAATTAAAAGAATAAGATACACCACATCTCACCCCAAAGACATGACGGCAGATTTAATTGAAATTTATAAAAGTTCAAAAAAGTTGATGCCTCTTGTTCACTTACCAGTACAAAGTGGATCTAATAAAATTTTAAAACTGATGAATAGAAAACATACCATTGAAGAATATTTAAAAATATATGACAAATTAAAAGAGATAAACCCAAAAATAGAATTTTCAAGTGATTTTTTAATAGCCTACCCAGGTGAAGATGAGCAAGATTTTAAATATACCTGTAATTTAGTTGAAAGAATTAGGTTTATTAATTCATATTCTTTTGTGTTTAGCCCAAGACCCGGAACAGTTGCTGAAAATTTAGACTTAATTGAAAAAAAAATTTCAATGAGAAGATTAGAGAAAATTCAAACCTTATTATTTGAAAATCAAATTAAAATGAATAAATCTTTAGAAAATAATATAATTAATGTCTTAGCAGAAAATTTAACCGAAGATAAAAACAAAACGTTTGGTAAATCTGAGCATATGACATCAGTAATTTTTAATGGTAAAAAAAGTGATATAGGAAAAGTTGTACAAGTAAAAGTTACTAAAAGTAATAGAAACACTCTATTTGGTGAAATAGTGAAAAATAGTGATCGGAAGGTTGCGTAAAATTTGAGCAGTATAACAAAAAAAAATATCGACCGATCATTAAACTTTGTTTACTCAGACAACAATACTTTAAGCGTTATATTTCATGATAATGATCTATTAATGGGCGTTGTTGGCGAATTTAACAAAAATTTACAGGAGTTAGAAAAAATTGCAAAATGTAGTTTATATTCTAGAGGGAATTCTATTCTAATTAAATCAAATCCTGAAACCAATGAAAAAATTAAAAACGCCATTCAATTTTTGGCCGATCAATTTATTAATAATGGCAGTATTGAAAATAAAGATATACTTTCGTCAGTAGATAAATTTATGATCAGTGAAAAAGTTAAGAACAATAATATTACTGACATAATCAGAACTCCAAAAAAATCCATAATACCAAGATCTGAGAAACAAAAAGGTTATGTAAGAGCCTTAAGGCAAAAAGATATAATAATTTCAGCTGGACCTGCTGGAACGGGAAAAACTTTTCTAGCAGTTGCGGTGGGTTTAACTATGCTCTTAGAAAAAAAAATTGAAAGAATAATTTTGTCTAGACCAGCAGTTGAGGCTGGAGAACGTTTAGGATTTTTACCAGGGGACATGAAAGAAAAAGTGGATCCTTACCTTAGGCCTCTATATGACTCGCTTTATGATCTTTTTGATTTTGAAAAAATACAAAGAATGATCGAAATTGGAGACATAGAAATTGCACCTTTAGCATTTATGAGAGGTCGAACACTTAAAAATTCTTTTGCAATTTTAGATGAAGCACAAAATGCAACAGACACTCAAATCAAGATGTTCCTTACACGTATCGGTGAAAACTCAAAAATTGTGGTAAATGGAGACCCAACTCAAATTGATTTACCGAATAAAAATATGTCAGGATTAATTAGGGCAAAAAAATTACTTGGACATTTAAAAGAAATATCAATAGTTGATTTTAATCATTTTGACGTTGTCAGACACCCACTTGTTTCAAAAATTGTAAAAGCATACTCTAATAATGATTAATGTTAATGTCTTCTCAGAAGAGAAGGCTTGGTCAAAAAGATTGAAAAATAAAAATCTCTTTTTTAAAAAAATATGCAAGGCATTGCCAAAAAAATATCAATTTTCTAATAAAAAAGTGTCTTTTTCTTTACTACTTTCTAATAATAAAAATATTAAAAAATTAAATAAAAATTTTAGAAATAAAAATAAATCTACTGATATTTTATCTTTTCCATTAAGTAAAAAAGTCAAAATCTCAAAAAATACTTATTTAGGAGATGTTGTTATTAGCTATGAATATTTAGATAAACCTAATCCTCATAATTTA
>CABYZU010000026.1 GCA_902523495.1 uncultured Pelagibacteraceae bacterium | reverse complement strand
TATCTGTTAATACAAATTCGTTAAGAGTATCCGTTAGACCTTTAATCTTGTTCAAGGCGTCCACACAACTTTTAAATGAGCCCTGCCCTGGTAAAACTACTTTATCACTTGATTTGATTCTATTTAAATCTGAGGTAACCTCAATGTTAACTTTATGTTTTGCAACTTCTTTGAAAGAGTTTATTACCGAGCTTATATTACCCGATTTATAATCAACGATTGTGACATTCATTAAACTTACAAAGAACCTTTAGTAGAAGGAATTGTTTTTTTGTTCCTTGGATCTATTTCTAATGCAGTTCTAAGAGACCTTGCTAATCCTTTATAGCAAGATTCGATAATATGGTGGCTATTATCACCATAGATATTTTCAACATGTAAAGTAATTCCAGCAGCTTGGGAGAAGGCTTGAAACCATTCCTTAAAAAGTTCTGTATCCATCTCGCCAAGTTTTTCAACTTTTAAATTAACTTTCCAAATTAAATAAGGACGATTTGAAATATCAATTGCTACACGTGATAAAGTTTCGTCCATTGGGATCATCGCGTGAGCATATCTTCTGATACCAACAGATTTTTTTAAAGCTTTTTTAAGTGCTTCACCAATAGCAATACCCGAGTCTTCAGTTGTATGATGTAGATCAATATGGGTATCACCTTTAGCTTTAATATTCATATCAATTGAGGAATGTTTAGATAATTGCTCAAGCATGTGGTTTAAAAAACCAATTCCTGTGTCAATTTTGTATTTACCTTTGCCGTCAATGTTTAAATCAACACTAATGCTTGTTTCTTTAGTTTTCCTACTTATTTTGCCTTTACGCATCATTATTAAAAACAGGTATACATATATAATTCAATTATGGCAATAATACTAAACCTAGGCTTGAACTATTAAATTTAATATCCATTTATAAGCTATGACAACGATCGTATTAGTAAGAAAAGACAATGAAGTAGTAGTAGCTGGAGACGGACAAGTAAGTATGGGAAATTCTATAGTAAAAAGCACTGCCTCTAAAGTCAGAAAAATTGAAAAGAGAGATGTGGTCGCTGGATTTGCTGGGTCAACAGCTGATGCTTTGACATTATTTGAAAGATTAGAGGGAAAATTAGAGAAACATGCTGGCAACCTATCTAGAGCTGCTGTGGAACTAGCTAAAGATTGGAGAACAGATAAATATTTAAGAAGATTAGAAGCTCTAATGGCAGTTGGTGATAAAAGTAATAGTTATATAATTTCTGGAACGGGAGATGTTTTAGAGCCAGAGGGAGATGTTATAGGAATAGGTTCTGGAGGAAATTATGCTTTAGCAGCTGGAAAAGTTTTAATGGAAACTAACATCTCTGCTGCAGAAGTTGCAAAAAAAGCAATAAAAGTTGCGGCTGATATATGTGTTTTTACAAATGAAAATGTCAAAATTGAAAAAATATAATGGATAAATCTAACGTAACACAACTACACAAAAAAAATGAGAATCAAAAAGAAGAAGCTTCATTAGTAAGTTCTTTATCACCTCGAGAAATTGTTTCAGAATTAGATAGATTTGTAGTTGGCCAAAATAAAGCTAAAAAAGCAGTGGCTGTTGCTTTAAGAAATAGATGGAGAAGGCAAGCACTAAAAGGTGAAATGAGAAATGAAGTTTTACCTAAGAATATTTTAATGATTGGACCAACTGGAGTTGGAAAAACGGAAATTTCAAGAAGACTTTCAAAATTGGCTGAAGCTCCTTTTGTTAAAGTTGAAGCAACGAGATTTACTGAAGTTGGTTATGTTGGAAGAGACGTAGAGCAAATTGTTAGGGATTTGATTGAAATAGCGATTTCAATGGAAAAGGTTAAAAAGAGAAAAGAAGTCTATGCAAAAGCTCAAAAGCTCGCTGAAGATAAAGTGCTTGATGCATTGGTTGGCAAAAAAGCAAGTACAGCTACAAGAGAAAGTTTTAGAAAAAGACTTAGAGATGGAGATCTTGATAATAATGAAATCGAAATAGCTGTCAGCGACACAGGAGGTGGTAACACATCTTTTGAGATTCCTGGAATGCCCGGTGCGAACGTCGGAATGATAAATATTGGAGAGATGCTCGGAAGATCAATGGGCAAACAGGAAAAAAAGAAAAAAATGACAGTAAAAGAATCTCATGAAATTTTAATAAATGATGAGTCTGATAAATTAATTGAACAAGATAAAATAATAAGATCAGCAAAGATTTCTACAGAAAATAATGGAATAGTTTTCTTAGATGAGATTGATAAAATTTCAGGAAGAACAGATAGAGTTGGTGGTGACGTCTCAAGAGAGGGTGTCCAAAGAGATCTATTACCTTTAATTGAGGGTACAACAGTTAATACAAAATATGGACCTATAAAAACTGACCATATTCTTTTTATTGCATCAGGTGCATTTCAGTTAGCAAAACCCTCTGACTTGCTTCCAGAATTACAAGGAAGACTTCCAATTAGAGTTGAACTGGAAGCTTTATCAAGTGACGATTTTAAAAGAATTCTGAAAGAGCCTGATTTTAGTTTAATTAAACAATATGTGGCGTTATTAAAAACTGAAAATGTAGAACTTGAGTTCACTGAAGATGGGATTGATGCAATTGCAAATATTGCATCTGAAGTGAATGCATCAGTTGAAAATATAGGTGCAAGGAGATTACACACAATAATAGAAAAGATTCTTGATGAAATTAGTTTCACAGCAACCGATAGATCAGGTGAAAAAATCTCAATAAGTAAAGAATATATAAATAAAAATCTTGATAACCTTGTTAAAGATACAGATTTATCAAAATTTATTTTATAATTTTTTTTTTAAAAAAACGTATAAAGCTCCACTGCCCCCATCCACAATTTCAGCATCAGTAATATTTTTTATTATTTTTATTAAACTGGGATGATTTTTGATAAATTCAGGGACAGAATTTTTTAGAATACCAAATTTCTTTGAAATATACGGATCTTTGTCATTTTGTGAATGCAGTCCTTTGCCAGTAACTATTTTAACTTTTGAGACTTTTTGATCAAAACAATCAATTAAAAAACTCTCAACCTTTTTGTTTGCCTCTTCAAGGGTAAAACCATGAAGATCAATTGATTTAGTTATATTTAGCTTATTATCTTTTTCTTCTAGGTCTTTATTTGGTAGCTTTTCTTCTTTTTCTAAAAAGTTTTTCCAATCTTTTTTGTCTTTATCTGAAATATTGCTGGTCAATTACGTGAGAGTATCAACTAACTGCCAATTTGGGTTATTTGTACTTGTATCTCTAGAAAACACCCAGGTATCATAAATTTTCTTAATTTTTTCAGGATCTCCAGATACTATTTTTTTATCTTTATCCCTAATACAAGTTATTACCTCAGCTACAAATTCTACAGTTACCTGTAGTATTTTTCCTAAATACTTATGTTCTTTAATGTTTGCAGAATTTACTCCAATAAAAGTAATTTCGGCAAAATGACCTCTTTTGCTTCTCTCTTTAAGTGCAATATTAAATTGGTCAAAGATCTTATTACTTAATAAAGGTTTACTTGTAGTCAGTTTATTGTCGCTATCACCAAAGTCTGTAATAATAGTCTCATAGGCTATTTGGGCGCCCTTTAGAAAATCTTTTTTTGCGTTTTCATCAAAATCATTTTTTTTATTTACTTTAGTTTCAGGATTTATGTTTTTCAAAATCTCCTCAAACTGAGGTGGGGCTTTTCCATCAAAGCCTGTTCTTTTACCTAAAATTCCTCTAAGCCTTAAAAAAATAAAGCCTGCAATCATTGCTAATAAAATAATATCGATATATCCAAAACCATATTCCATAATTTAAATCTAATTACTATGTTGATTAATTTCAACTAACAATTACATTAAAGACAAATGAACACAGTACTTTTAGCTGTAATTTTGATCCCAATAGTAGAAATTTATCTTTTTATTAAGATAGGATCTCAAATAGGGGCTTTAAATACGATAATTCTCATATTTTTAACTGCAATTATAGGAGTTTATTACGCAAAATACGAAGGCATTAACACCTTAAGATCAGGTGTAACTCAAATTATAAAAAATCAAATTCCTGCTTTTGAATTAATTTCAGGAGCTGCCATTGCTTTTGCTGCAGTTTTACTAATTCTCCCAGGATTTGCCACAGATATTGTCGGTTTTTTATTAATACTACCAATTACCAGAAAATTGATACTTGGGAGATTAAATAAAAAATTTGAAAAAAAAAATAAAGAGGGAAATGATTTTATTGAAGGTGAGTTTGAAGATATAGAAGATGACAATGATAAGAAAGTATAAAATTTTAGCAAAATATATAAAAGATATGTCAAGTGAGACGCCAGATATCGAAACTTTTGTCTCTACTGGAAATCACATTAATAAATATGAATTAAATATAGATATTAAATCAATTGCCCTTAAAAACAAAATGATCGAAGTAAATATTGCCTTAAAGTATCATTACAAAAATACAAAAGTTAAAAATTCTCATTTTGAAATTGTGTATGCTGCAGTAATTCAAACAGAGGAGTCAGTAAAAGAAAAAAAAGATTTAGAAAAAATAATTCTTTGTGAAGTGCCTAATGAAATTTATCCTGATTTAGAAAAATCTTTTTTGGATATGATGCATAATTCTGGTTATCCAAGTATAAAATTAGAAAAAAAAATTGATTTTACTAAGCTTTATTTAGAAAAATTTAATTAAAAAAATTTCTTTTCAAGAAATTTTTTAAATAAATCTTATGCTCTTTAAGCTCTTGCGACGTTGGACTAATAATCTTTTTTGAATAAGAAACTTTATCTAAATTCAATTCCGATAAATTTACATCATTTTTTTTGAAATCTAATTTTGGTTCTTTTTGGTCAATTAGATTTATATAGACTTTTGCCAAAAGGCTACAATCACCAAGTGCTGAATGTTGTACTCTTTTAGAGTTATCTATCCTGTATTTTTTACATAAAGCATCTAGGCTTACTTGGGATCCTGGAAATTTCTCTCTAGCTAAAGTTAAGGTGTCAATGAACTCGTTATTAAGTTTTTTTTTTCCTAAAATTTCTAGTTCGTTATTTAGATGAGATAAATCAAATTCTGCATTATGGATCACTAATCTTTTATTTTTTACAAAAGTTAAAAATTCTTCGGCAACTTCTTTAAATTTTTTTTTATTAGATAAAAAATCATCTGTATATCCATGTACTTTAAGTGCTTTTTCAGACACCTTTCTTTCGGGATTTAAATAACAATGAAATTTATTTTTGGTCGGGACTAAATTATCTAATTCTATGCATCCGATTTCAACAATTCTATGACCATCTTTGACTGAAATTCCAGTAGTCTCTGTGTCTAAAACTATTTCTTTCATTTATAAAATTTTGTTTAAAATATGTTTAATTTTTACTTTAACAGATTTTTTTTTAAAATTATTTCTTATAATGAAGTCTGATTTGTTTTTTTTTTTATCAAGTGGAAGTTGAATTTTTTTGAAGTTTCTTAGTATTTGGATATTAAAATTTTTTCTCTTCTTTAATCTTTTTAAAACTTCAGACTTATTTGAGACAATAAAAATAAGTATATCGCCTTTTTTATTTATTTTATTTTCTAACAAAAGAGGGATGTCTAAAATTACAATTTTTTTAAAACGGTTTTTTTTTAAAAATATTCTTAATTTTTTTCTAATTTCGAGATGTATAATCGATATAATTTTTTTTAAATTGTTATCATTTTCTAAAATTGCTTTAATAACTTCGATTTTTTTTATTGGAAATGAACTAAAGTATAGTGGTAATATTTTTTTCAATTTTTTAAAAATAATCCTATCGTTCTTATAAATTTTTTCGACTTCTCGGTCAGCATTAAAAACTGGATAACCAAAACAGTTTGCGATAAAGCTTTTTCCTGAACCTATGTCTCCTAAAATTCCTATTCTTTTCATTAATCTAATAATTTTAGCACCTCATCATTTATTTGCGGATTGATATTATGCCATAACTTAAATGCTTCTGAGGCCTGATAAATAAACATTTTTTTTCCATTTAAAATTTGTGCACCAAGATTTTTTCCAGTTCGTAAAAAATTGGTTTCTTTGGGATTATAAATTACATCATAAAAGAATTTGTTTTTGTTTATGTTTGTGAAATTTAGATCAATTTTATCATTTTTATCTAAGCCTAAGCTTGTAGCATTGATTATCATATCAAACTCGGGAACCATTCCCCATTCTATAATTTTTAGATTTGAAAAAGTTTTTTTTAACTCAATTGCTTTACTTTTAGTTCTGTTACAAATCGTTATTTGCGAGACACTAAATTTTTCAAGTGCATAAATAATTGATGGAACAACACCACCCGAACCAAGTATTAGTACTTTTTTATTTTTTAGATTAAACTCTGTATCTTTAAGACTAAT
>CABYZU010000025.1 GCA_902523495.1 uncultured Pelagibacteraceae bacterium | reverse complement strand
TTATGCCTGCCGTATCCGAAATGATAACTGGGTACCCATCTATGTTTAAATGTGTTTCAACGACGTCTCTTGTCGTACCAGCAATTTCAGAGACTATAGCAACTTCCCTGTTTGATAAATTATTTAATAGACTAGACTTACCAGCGTTGGTTGGGCCTACAATTGCGATTTTAAAACCTTCACGAATTATCTCACCAACTTTTTGATCATTTAAAATTTTCTTAATCTCATTTAAAGCATTCGATGAATCCTCTTTTATCTTTTTTAAATTTTCTTCTGGCAAATCTTCCTCGGGAAAATCTATTTTTGCCTCAACAAATGACAAAATTTTCAATAATTTTTCTCTTAACTCATTGAATTTTTTTGAAGATTTTCCTTTCATAATTTTTACAGCTTGCAGTCTCTGAATTTCAGTTTCTGCTGAGATCAAATCAGCTATACTCTCTGCTTTTAATAAATTTATTTTACCATTTTGAAAAGCCAGCTTTGTAAATTCGCCAGCCTCTGCTAATCTACAATTTTCAACTTTTGATATTTCATTTTGAACAGTTGTAACCACTGCTTTACCACCATGGACATGTATTTCAGCCATATCTTCTCCTGTGTAGCTCTCAGGGCCTGGAAACCATATTATTATACCTTCATCGATAAGCTCAGAAGTGTTGATATTGTTTATTTTTCGAAGAGTTGCCATTCTTGGCTTTGGAATTTCTTTTTTCGTAAGTTTTTTAATTATACCCATAGTTTCTGGACCTGAAATTCTGATAACTGCAACCCCAGACATGCCTGGACCAGAAGATAAAGCGTAAATAGTCATTAAACTAGTATAGCTTTAATTCAAAAATAATAAAAAAATAAATTAAGTAGGTTTATTCATCGAATTAAAGAACTCCGAGTTATTTTTTGTGTCCTTTAGTTTTGAGCTTATAAATTCAATCGCATCCATGGTACCCATTGGAGCTATAATTCTTCTAAGAACATTCATTTTCTGCAAATCGTTTTTATCAAAAAGTAATTCTTCTCTTCTTGTTCCTGATTTGGTTATGTCCATAGCTGGATATATTCTTTTATCAGCAATTTTCCTATCAAGAACTGTTTCACTATTACCAGTTCCTTTAAACTCTTCAAAAATTACTTCATCCATTCTACTTCCAGTATCTATTAACGCTGTAGATATAATTGTTAAAGATCCACCTTCCTCAATGTTTCTTGCTGCACCAAAAAATCTTTTTGGTCGTTGAAGTGCATTTGCATCGACACCACCAGTTAAAACTTTTCCGGAACTAGGAATGACAGCATTGTATGCTCTTCCTAATCTAGTTATTGAGTCTAAAAGAATTACAACATCCTTTTTATGCTCTGTTAGTCTTTTAGCTTTCTCGATAACCATTTCTGCTACCGCTACGTGCCTTTGTGCAGGCTCATCAAAGGTAGAGCTTATTACCTCACCTTTTACAGTTCTTTGCATGTCTGTGACTTCTTCTGGTCGCTCGTCGATAAGTAAAACTATTAGATAACATTCTGGATAATTTTTAGCTATCGAATTAGCTATACTCTGTAAAATCATTGTTTTTCCGGCCTTAGGTGGTGAAATAATTATTGACCTTTGTCCTTTTCCAATTGGACTTACTAAATCTATTAATCTTGGTGTTAAATCCTGCTTTTTGTCAGGTTTTGTCATCTCAACTTCCATAACTAATTGTTTGTCAGGATATAAGGGAGTAAGGTTGTCGAAAGCTATCTTGTGCCTAGATTTATCTGGTTCCTCAAAATTAATTTTGCTTACTTGTAGAAGAGCAAAATATCTCTCACCTTCTTTTGGTGCCCTAACAGGGCCCTCAACTGTATCTCCAGTTCTTAGACCAAATTTTCTAATCTGGCTTGGACTGACATAAATATCATCAGGTCCTGGAAGATAATTTGACTCCATCGCTCTTAAAAAACCAAACCCATCTTGAAGTAACTGCAAAACTCCAGCTCCAGTTATTTCCTCTTTTTCAGCAACTTTTTTCAAAATTGCAAAAAGAATTTCCTGCTTTCTTAATGTGCTTGCATTTTCAATACCCAGCTCTTCTGCTTGAGTTATGAGCTGTTCTGACGATTTAAGTTTTAATTCTTGAATGTTCATGATTAGAAATTATTAAGGACTTAATAATATAGTTAATATATATTTAATTTTAAATTATTCAACCCTAGATAGGCTTAAATATTGCAACAAATATGATTAAAATTAGCAATAATGTGGGTATTTCATTAATAAATCTGTAAAATTTATGTGAATGTGAATTTGAATCTTTTTTAAATTTACCAAGAATTTTACCTAAATAGAAATGATAAAAAGTCAACAGAGTCACAAAAACCAATTTTAAAATCATCCATTTTTGTCCTAATTTATCAAATCCTATTTCAAGTATTAATATTAAACCAAACGCCCAGGATAAAATCATTGCGGGAGTCATGATGTAAAAGAAAAGTTTTTTTTCCATTACTTTAAATACTTCTGAAATGATTTGTTGGGTATTATTTTGTGAGTGATAGACAAAAATTCTTGGAAGATATAATAATCCCGCCATCCATGAAATTACAGATATAAGATGTAATGATTTAAAAAGCAAATACGTGTTCATAAATTATAAACTTTTTTGAATTAACGACTTAATTAGAGCGATATGATCATCATTATCATTTAGGCAAGGCACCATATCAAAATTTTCACCCCCAGAGTCTAGAAAGCTCTCTTTACCTTGAATAAGAATTTCCTCTAATGTTTCAACACAATCTGACGAAAAACCTGGACAAATAGCTAGAACATTTTTTTTTCCCTCAGTTGGAAGACTTTCTAAGGTCTTATCAGTGTATGGTTGTAACCATTTTTGAGGCCCAAATCTAGATTGAAATGTTGTTTTAATTTCGATCGAATTAAATTTCTCAGAAATGAGTCTTGTGGTTTTATGGCAATAACAATGATAAGGGTCTCCTTTGTCGAAATATTTTTGAGGAATACCATGATATGACGCCAAAATCAGGTCTGGCTTCCAATTAATTTCTTTTATTTTTCTGTTTAAGGAATTCACTAAAGCGTCAATATACAAAGGATCAGACTCGTAATGAGGAATTATTTTTAATGACGGTTGCCATCTCATTTTCATAAGTGTTCTATACACTTCGTCGCAAACTGTAGCTGTGGTGGCTGCTGAATATTGTGGGTACATCGGAAGTATGATTAAATTTTCACAACCTTCATTATGAAGAGTTTTAATTTTGCTTCTTATGCTGGGATTTCCATATCTCATGGCATAATCTACAATTAAATTTTCTTTTGATATTTGGCTTGATAATTTTTCAGATTGTCTGCGCGTATAATATAAAAGAGGGGAAATGTTTTCATCTCTCATCCATATTTCTTTATAAGCCTTTGCTGTTTTGGAGGGTCTTAAATTTAATATAATAACATTTAATATAATTTGCCAAATAATAGGATTAACTTCTATTACTCTTCTATCAGATAAAAACTCTTTTAAATATCTTCTAATGTCAAACCAACTTGTTGAATCCGGGGTTCCCAAATTTATAATTAAAACACCGGTTTTACCAAAATTAACTTGTGGATGATCTAAACTATTTTTCATTTAATAATCTTTTACCATTTTTACTAAATAATCCATCATCTGGGGATCTGTCTCAGGCAAAATTCCATGACCTAAATTAAATATGTAAGGATGATCAAAAAAAATATCCAAATATTTCCTTGCCTCCTTTTTTAGGTTCTCTTTGTCTGTTAATAAAATTTTAGGATCCATGCCTCCTTGAACTGGAATTTTAATATCTTTTAAAATTTTTCTCGGATCAGTGTTATAATCAATGCAAATTACGCTCGGATTAACAATATTACAGTAATTCTTATAATTTTTAATATTTCTAGGGAAACATATAACGGGAATGTTTAAAGATTTAACATATTGAACCAAATTTGAAGTGGGTTTATAAATATAATTTTGAAGATCATCTTCATCTAATAAACCAGCCCAACTATCAAAAATTTGTATAATTTGTGCACCATTTTCAATTTGGTGTTTAATGTGTATTTTTAAAAATTTTTCAATTATTGCTAAAGTTTTATCAATTAAATTTTGATTCACAAAAAAATTTTTTTTCAAACCCAACTTGGGCGACTCTTGATTTATCATATAAACTAAAAGAGTCCACGGAGCACCAACAAATCCAATAGTGCTTTTGTTTTTGGTAATTTCACTATTTTTTACTGATTTAATTGATTCATACACAGGTTTCACTTTTTCGACAAAGTCATTTTCAGACAATTTTAAAACATTTTCTAAATTTAGGTCACCTAATATAGGTCCAAAACCTTTTATAAATTCTACTTTTTGATTTAATCCATGTGGCAACATTAAAATATCTGAAAATATTATTGCTGCATCTAAGTCAAATCTTTTTAATGGCTGAAGTGTTATTTCGGTAGATAATGTTTTGTTTAAACATAACTTAATAAAGTCAGGATTTGTTTTTCTTATTTCTCTAAACTCAGGTAAATACCTGCCTGCCTGTCTCATTATCCATATAGGATTAATGTCAGTTCTTTGTTTTAATATTACTTCTTCGATAAGAGACATATTAATTAATAAATATATTTAGTATTAATATTAGTATAGCTTGTGAACTATGTTGATTAAGTTTTTTAAACATTTTATGAACAGTTAATTAACATTTAGAAGCTTAAATTTAATAAATATACGTGAAAAATTGAAGCTTAATAAGTATATAAACATTAAAACTAAAATATTTATTAACATGTTTAATTTTGTTAATAAAAGCCTTGTTTTACAACAAAAATTTAAAAATATGAAAAATTTTCAATATGATAAAAGTACTACAAACTTATACACTATTACTACATGAATAATTTATATCAAATTTATTTAATATCCGATGCTACAGGTGAGACTCTAGATCGAATATTTATAGCAATTAAAGCTCAATTTAAAAATATTGATTATAAAATACACACCTTTTCGTTTACCAGAACTGTCAATCAAATTTTAAAAATTTTAGAAAATGCTGAGAAAAATAAAAATGCCATAATTTTATATTCTATAGTAGACAGCAATTTAGCAAAATATCTAGCTAAGACAAGCAACGAGAAAAAAATACCATGTTTTGGTGTTTTAGGAGACTTAATATTAAGCTTCTCAAAACTTTTAAATCAAAAAGCATCTCACCAACCTAGCGGACAATATGCTATGGACGAGGAATATTATGAAAGGATTGAGGCAATTCAATTTACAATGAATCATGATGATGGAAACCTAGTTAAAGAAATTCAAAAATCAGATATTATACTTTTAGGAGTTAGCAGGACAAGCAAAACTCCTACTTCGATCTTTTTAGCCAACAAGGGCTTTAAGACCTCGAATATTCCATTGGTAAATGATAAATCATTACCAAAAATTCTAAAAGAAAAACCTAATATAGCTTGTGTTGTTGGCCTTAATACCGAACCAGAGAGATTAGTGGAGATAAGAAAAAATAGGATGAATTCTCTAAAAGAAAGTTCGAACAAAAAATATACAGATATGGATTTGGTAAAAAAAGAGGTTGATGCCGCAAAAAATACATTTAAAAAATATAAATGGCCAATAATCGACGTAACACGAAAATCAGTTGAAGAGACGGCTGCCTCAATTATCAAAATTTACGAAATTTACAAAAAAAATGCTTAAAATCATTCTCGCCTCAAGCAGCAAGGTAAGAAAAAAATTACTTGATGAAAATAACATTTTTAGTGAAGTCAGGCCATCTAATGTTGATGAAGACACTATAAAGATAAGTTTATTAAAGAAGAAAGCCTCACCGGAAACTATATCTAAAAACTTAGCTGAGTTAAAAGCGAACAAAATTAGTATTACTGACAAAGATAATTTAGTTCTAGGGGCTGACAGTGTGATAGATTTAGATGGCGAATTAATTTCAAAACCGAATAATAGAAATGAAGCTTTAGTTATACTGAAAAAACTTAACGGAAAAAAACATTTTTTGATCAGTTCAGTTTGTATTTCTAAAAATGGTGCTATGGTTTGGAATTATTCAGACAAAGCAGCCTTGATAATGAAAAAAATGACAGATGATGAATTAACTAATTATTTAGAAAAAATTTCAGATGAAGCATTATATTCTTATAATGTTTATCAAATTGAAGGGGAGGGAAGAAGACTATTTTCAAGCATTGAAGGGGATAAAAATACCATAATGGGACTTCCAATAAAAAAAATAAAACAATATCTCTCAAACTATAAATGAAAAAATACTTAGTTATAGGAAATCCAATAGAACATTCATTATCTCCAGAAATTCATAATTATTGGTTAAAAAAGAATAAGATTAATGCGATTTATGAAAAAAGAAAATTAAATG
>CABYZU010000024.1 GCA_902523495.1 uncultured Pelagibacteraceae bacterium | reverse complement strand
ATTAATCTTTCTAACAATTGTTCTATCAAAAATAATTGGAAAAAATTTTGTAACTCCTAACTCTGTAGCTTTTTGTATCATAAAATTTTGATAATTCGATTTAATTGGAGAGAATGCTAACCAAATTTCTTTAGTATTTTCTTTTTGTCTAAGTTTTTTTATGGTTTTAAACTCAACAATACTTTTAGATACTCCCAAAATTTTTGCTTCCCACTCTCCTTCTTTATTAAATAAAGAAAAAACCTCATTTTCTTTAATTCTCATAACTTTAATTAAATAACGTGATTGAGACTTATCTAATTTATCAGTCATGTTAGCTGATAGTGTATCTGAAAAAAACAATCTAATATTACTCATTTGTGTTAAGTTAAATTATGAAAAATATTAAAGCAATAATTTTTGATGCATATGGCACATTGTTTGACGTAAATTCTGCTGCTGAAAAATGTAAAGATAAAATTGGAGATAAGTGGGAAGGTTTTGCAAACTTTTGGCGAAATACTCAGCTTGAATACACATGGCTTAGAAGTTTGATGAAGCGACATAGAGATTTTTGGCAAATTACCGAAGATAGTTTAGACAAATCTATGATGGCTTTTGATATAGACTCTTCAATGAAAAGTGAACTACTAAATTTATATAAAGTTCTCTCACCTTTCGATGAAGTGAATGAAACTCTTAAAATATTAAAGAAAAAAAGTTTTAAATTAGCGATACTTTCTAATGGAACTCCTTCTCTTTTAAAAGAGTTAGTTAAGAGTAATAACTTAGATAATTTATTTGATGATTTATTCTCTGTTGAAGAAGTTGGTGTTTATAAACCAGACTCAAGTGTATACGATCTACCAATTAAAAAATATCAAATTGCAAAAAATGAAGTTGCTTTTTTAAGTGCAAATACGTGGGATGTATCTGGAGGAGGAAATTATGGGTATAAATCTATTTGGGTAAATAGGCACAATAATATCTTTGACAAACTTGATTACAAACCTGATAATCAAATAAAAAATTTAAGCGAACTTATCAATTTGATTAAAAAATGAACATGAGTAAAGGACAAAGAGCAGGTGAAAGTTCACTCGCTGTAGATCTTGAGCAAGGAAAATCTTATTTTTGGTGTAGTTGTGGTAAAAGCTCCAAGCAGCCGTTTTGTGACGGTTCACATAAAGGAACAGAGTTTAAACCTTTAGTTTATAAAGCTGAATTTACAAAAAAAATGTTTTTTTGCGTATGCAAACAAACAAATGATCAACCTTTCTGTGATGGCTCACATAATAAAAAGTGATATTGCAAATCAAAATATAACAACTATTTTAAACTGATGAAAAATATTGAAGTAAGCAAAATCATTGATCCCATTCCAGCATCAGATGGGGCTGGAGTAAAATTAAAAAGAAGTATTGGTGTCGAACCAAATTATTTTGATCCTTTTTTGATGTTAGATGAATTTGGTTCAGAAAATAGCGAGGATTATATTGCTGGATTTCCTCCGCATCCACATAGAGGAATTGAGACCGTAACATATATGCTAGAAGGAGATTTCGAACACGAGGATAGTACTGGTGGAAAAGGTAGAATGACTGCTGGTGATGTTCAATGGATGAAAACAGGTAGTGGTATAATTCATTCAGAAATGCCAGCAATGAAAGAGGGTAAACTACATGGTTTTCAGCTATGGATAAATATGCCTGCGAAATTAAAAATGAGTAAACCAGAATATATTTATATTGATGCAGATAAAATGAATATGCATAAAGATAAGGATAAACTAGTTAAAGTCATAGCGGGTAAATTTGAGAAAGCTGAAGGACCAGTTAAAGGACACAATTTAGAGCCTATTTATTTCGATGTTGAATTAGTTAAAGATAAAAATTTTAAATTTAGTCTTCCTTCTACTCACAATACTTTTATCTATCTTATAAAGGGAGAAATCAAAATTGGTGAAAAAGAACACAAAAAAGTAAAGGACAGTACTTTAATCCTACTTTCAAACGGTGAGGATTTAAAAATTAAAGCACAATCCAATGCAAAATTCTTAATTATTTCGGGCAAACCTATAAATGAAGAAATAGCTCGAGGTGGACCATTTGTAATGAACACTAAAGCAGAGATCTTGCAAGCTGTTCAAGATTATCATAACGGAACATTTGTAAAATAAATAATGAAGTCAATTCAATTAGATAAGTTCGGCGGACCAGAGGTTTTGATTATAAGGGATGTAGAAGTACGCAAGCCTGGACCGAAAGAAGTTTTAATTAAGAATCTATCGATTGGTCTAAACTTTATTGATATTTATCACCGCACAGGCCTCTATCCTATTCCATTACCCAGTGGCATCGGACTTGAAGCTTGTGGGGTAATTGAAGAAGTCGGATCTGAAGTAAAATCATTTAAAGTAGGCGATAGAGTTACTCATGCATCAATGCCCATTGGAGCCTACTCAGAAAAGCAAATAATGCCTGAGGAAAAATTGGTCTCTGTCCCTGATGGTATTTCTGATCAAGTGGCTTCTTGTATTACATTAAAAGGAATTACTGCAGAATATTTATTACATAGAGCATACCCATTAAAAAAAGGTGATAAAGTTTTATATCATGCTGCTGCTGGTGGTCTTGGTCAAATTTTATGTCCTTGGGCTAATGCCTTGGGCGCGGAAGTAATTGGAACTGTTGGTTCAAAAGATAAAGAAGAAATTGCGAAAAAAAATGGCTGTCATCATGTAATTAATTACTCAGAAAAAAATTTTGTTGAGGAAGTAGAGAAAATTTTTGGAAAAAATAGTATCGACGTTGTTTATGATGGTGTGGGTATTAAAACTTTTAAAGGTTCAATTGAAACATTAAAAATAAGAGGAATGATGGTGGCATTTGGAAATGCCTCAGGATATGTCGATACAATTGATGTTAAGAAAGATATAAACACCAAGGGGTTATTTTTTACTCGACCATCTATTGCTCATTACACTGTTAAAAGGGAGGAACTTGTAGACTCAGCTAAAAAAGTTTTTGATGCTATCTTATCCAATAAATTCAAAGTAGAAATTTCGAAGAAATATTCTTTGAATGATGCTGCTCAGGCTCATAAGGATTTAGAGTCAAGACTATTAACAGGTCCCGCAGTTATTATTCCTTAAATTGGATATCCATATCAGAAAGATGAAGCCTAAGAGCCTTAGTTGAAATTTGAATTTCCATAATAAAAAATATAATTGAAATCATCATTGATAAACAACAAGACCCAAAAATTACTCTAGCAACAAAAAGTTCCTCTAAATAAAGCCCAAAAACAGTCAGCATATTAAAAAGAAATCCGAAGGCAGCAAATAAAATACTTAATTTTAAAACACCTACTCTTTTTTCTAAATTTAATAATTGATCTTTCCATTCAGGTGGAGTGTGTTTTTCAAATACATACTCATCATGTATTTTTCTTATCAAAGAGCTCAATGTGTGAAACCTATTAGAATAAACACCCATTATTAGTGGGATAGCAGGAAACATTAATGCTGTTACTGTGTAATCTATATTCATACGAATCAATTTGATTATCAATCTTGCCTTTGTTATTTACAAGTAAAATCTTATGAACCAATTAAATCTTTTTATTGAACTTACGAGACTAAAAAAGCCAATTGGATTTATGTTGTTATTTTGGCCTTGCGCATGGGGATTAACATTAGCGTATGATTTTTCCTCAAGTCTCAAAACATATTTCTTCTACCTGATACTGTTTTTTTTAGGATCTGTTTTAATGAGATCAGCAGGGTGTATTGTTAACGACATTCTCGATAGAAAATTCGATGAAAAAGTTTTTAGAACCAAAGATAGACCAATAGCTTCAGGAAAAATTTCTGTTAAACTTGGATTATTCTATGCGAGTATTTTGTGTTTAGTCGCCTTCTTAGTTCTTATTAATTTTAACTTTTTTACAATAATAATAGCATTAGCCTCAATGCCACTTGCTTTTACATACCCATTGATGAAGAGACTTACATACTGGCCACAGCTTTTTTTAGGTATAACATTCAATTATGGTCTTATTTTAGGTTGGACCTCTATAAATACTGAAATTAATTTATTACCACTCATATTTTATTTTGGAGCCATATTTTGGACACTTGGATACGACACAATTTATGGGTTTCAAGATATTAAAGATGATGAAATTATCGGACTTAAATCAACTTCAATAAAATTTAAATCAAACCCAATTATTTTTTTATATATATGTTACACAATCTTTTTATTAAGCTTAATAATGGTTGGCTACTTATATGAATTTAATAATTTATATTTTATTTTTTTAGTAATAATTATTTATCAAATGTATATTTTGCAAATAAAAAAATTTAACTCTAGCGAACCATTATCTTGCTTTAAAATTTTTAAGTCTAATAATATTCTCGGGATATTGATTTTTGTCTCGTTATTAACAGGAAAATTAACCTAATGTCGGATATTGAAATTTTAAAGAGACTTTATAAAGACTATACTCGTAAGCATCTAAAAAAGATTATTTTAGCCTTGTTACTTTCAATAGCTGTGGCTGGAAGCACATCGTCAATTGCATATCTTTTAGACCCCGCAATAAAAGAAATTTTTATTAATAAAGATCAAACTATGATTCTTATTATTCCAATTTTGATAATTGTAGCTTTTACGACAAAAGGATTATCTTTATACATTGCTAAAGTTACCATGATTGGTGTTTCTGAAGAAGTAAGAAAAGACGTCCAAGTACAAATGTTAAATAATTTAATTGATGCAGATACAAAATTAATTGATAATAAACACACTGGAAAATTTATTTCCAATATCACTAATGATGTTGCACATTTAACAAATTTAATTAGTACCGCAATTTTGAATATATTTAAAGATAGTCTAACCTTAATTGGTTTACTTAGTGTAATGTTTTTTCAAAATTGGGAATTATCTCTTATTGCAATTGTCATGATACCATTAGCTACCTTTGCAGCCAGGTCTTTAGGGAAAAGAATAACAAAAGTATCTTTTGAACAAATGGAATGGGCAGGGGTATTAAGTTCTTACTTAATAGACATGTTTAAGAATCATAAGCTAATTAAAATATTTCAAAAAGAAATTTATGAAAAAAATAGAGCTGAAGTTTTTTTAAACAAAGTTAAGGAAAAAGGAAGAAAAATGGCAATTGTTTTTGTTAGAGCCTCACCAATTATGGAAATAATGACAGGAATAATAATAGCTATATTAATTTACTATTCTGGAAAATTGGTAATGAGTGATGAAATAGAGATAAGCAATTTTTTCTCTTTTTTAGCAGCTATGATGCTCGCTTACCAACCAGTAAGATCATTGGCTACTTTAAATATTGTTGTCAATCAAGGTCTAACATCATCGCGAAGGATACTTCCAATTATTGATGAAAAATCAAAACTTAGAACTAGCAAAGATGATAAAGAGTTGGACTTAAAGAATGGTGATATTGAATTTAAAAATATAGAATTTTCTTACAACGATGAAAATGAAAATAATGAAACAAAAAAAATTATAGCTTTAAAGAATATTAATTTAAAAATGATTGGCGGAAAAATGACATCACTAGTTGGTCATAGTGGTAGTGGTAAATCGACGATACTCAATTTAATTCCTAGAATTTATGATGCTGATCTTGGTGAGATTACTATTGATGAACAATCAATTTACAAAACAAAGCTAAAATCTTTAAGAAATAACATTTCTTTTGTAAGTCAAGACACAAATTTATTTGATGATACAATTAAAAATAATATTGCTTATGCGGATATGGATGCTTCCGAAGAAGAAATTTATAATGCTGCCAAGCTCTCTTATGCATCAGAATTTATAGATAAATTAGAAAATAAATATGAGACAAAAATTGGTGAGAATGGGATCAGATTATCAGGGGGTGAAAAACAAAGATTATCAATAGCTAGAGCTATATTAAAGAAAAGCAAAATAATATTATTAGACGAAGCAACATCGTCGCTAGATGCTGAAACTGAGGATAAAATTCAAAAAGCAATAAGTTTCCTCACAAAAGACAGAACTACAATTGTGATTGCTCATAGATTATCAACTATATTAAATTCTCATAGAATTTATGTAATAGATTCTGGAAATGTTGTGGCCGAAGGTAATCACCAGCAATTGATGGATACATCATCAATTTATAAAAACTTTTATAATAAACAAATTAAAGTTTAATGTTTTTTATTTATAAGGTTTTAATAAATATAGTATTTTGTTTTTCTCCTATAATAATAATAATTAGACTAATCAAGCGTAAAGAGAATATAAAAAGATTTATAGAAAAAATTGGTTTCTTTACAAAAAAAAGAGTCTCAGGAAAGTTGTTTTGGTTTCATGGTGCAAGTGTGGGAGAAATTCAAAGTATTGTACCATTAATTGAAAAGCTTGAGAAAGACAAAACAATTAATCAAATCTTGATTACATCGAATACTCTTAGTTCATCTTTTATAATAAACAAATTGAGTCTAAAAAAAACCATTCATCAATTTTATCCCATTGATTGTAATTTTATATCATCAAAATTCTTAAATTATTGGAAACCATCTAAAGCATTCTTTGTTGACTCAGAAATTTGGCCAAATACAGTGAATAATTTATATAATAGAAAAATACCAATCATACTTCTAAATGGTCGAATTACGAAAA
>CABYZU010000023.1 GCA_902523495.1 uncultured Pelagibacteraceae bacterium | reverse complement strand
CAAACTTATTTGTTAATGAATAATCATTAAAAAAACTTAATTTACCAATATTTTTTTTGATAATTTGACTAATATCTAAAAACTTCCAATCTTCATGTTTTCTATTTGGAAAACCATTCTCAATAAACCTACTCAGAAAACTTTTTTTTAAATTGATTTCCTTTTCTGAAACTTTTGAGGTTTTTACTATTTTATCAAAATCTGATTGTAATTGTTCACTCATTTAATTGAAACTCTCGTATCCTTTTTTTTCTAATTCAATTGCTAGTTCTGGACCTCCAGATCTAATTATTTTTCCATTCATTAAAACATGAACAAAGTCCGGCTTTATATAATCTAATAATCTTTGATAATGGGTAATAATTAAAAAAGAATTATCTGCACTTCTTAAGGTATTAACTCCGTCAGCAACTGTTTTTAAAGCATCAATATCTAATCCAGAATCTGTTTCATCTAAAATAGATAATTTCGGAGCTAACATAGACATTTGGAGAATTTCATTTTTCTTTTTTTCTCCTCCAGAGAAACCAACATTTAATTGTCTATTTAGTTTTTCCTCATCAAATTTTAATTCTTTTGCTTTTTCTTTAACAAGCTTTAAGAACTCAATTGCATCCAACTCTTTTTCTCCACGGGCTTTTCTGATTGCATTTAAAGATGTTTTTAAAAATATATTTGTATTTACGCCTGGAATTTCTAATGGATATTGAAAAGCTAAAAATATTCCTTTATGTGCTCTTTCCTCTGTCTCAAGCTCAAATAAATTTTTATTCTCAAACAAAATTTCACCTGTTACCTCATAACCTTTTTTTCCTGACAAAATGTTGGATAATGTACTTTTTCCAGATCCATTTGGGCCCATAATAGCATGTACTTCTCCAGGATTTATATTCAAAGAAAAACCCTTTAATATCGCTTTGTTTTCAACATTTGCATTTAAATTATTTATTTTAAGCATTAACCAACGCTCCCCTCTAGGCTAATACCTACTAGTTTTTGGGCCTCAACCGCAAACTCCATTGGTAACTGTTGTAATACTTCTTTGCAAAAACCATTAACAATTAATCCTACAGCTTCCTCAGGATTTAGTCCTCTTTGTTGGCAATAATGTAATTGTTCCTCACTAATTTTTGATGTCGTAGCTTCATGTGCTATGTTTGAGTCGAAATTTTTATTTTTGATATAAGGAACTGTGTGAGCACCACACTTATTTCCCATTAATAAAGAATCGCATTGAGTGTAATTACTAGAATTTTTAGCTTTTGAATTAATATCTACTAGACCTCTATAAGTCATGTCAGAAAATCCTGCGCTTATTCCCTTAGAAATAATTTTACTTTTTGTATTTTTTCCTAAATGAATCATTTTAGTCCCAGTATCTGCTTTTTGATGATTATTAGTAATCGCTATAGAATAAAATTCACCAATTGAGTTATCCCCTTTTAATATGCAACTTGGATACTTCCAAGTTATAGCCGAACCAGTCTCAACTTGGGTCCAAGAAATCTTTGAATTTTTTCCCTTACATAATCCTCTTTTAGTTACAAAATTATAAATTCCACCTTTACCATTTTCATCACCAGGATACCAATTTTGAACAGTTGAATATTTTATTTCAGCATCATCTAGAGCTACCAATTCAACATTTGCTGCGTGTAGCTGATTTTCATCTCTCATAGGAGCGGTACACCCTTCAAGATAACTCACATAACTTCGTTTATCAGCAATAATTAATGTTCTTTCAAATTGACCAGTCTGAGATGCATTAATTCTAAAGTAAGTTGACAGTTCCATTGGACACTTTACACCCTCGGGAATATAGACAAATGACCCATCAGTAAAAACTGCAGAATTCAGTGTTGCAAAGAAATGGTCAGTTATAGGAATTACTGTACCTAAGTACTTTTTTACGAGCTCAGGATGTTTTTGAATTGCTTCTGAAATTGAACAAAAAATTATTCCATGTTTAGTTAATTCACCTTTAAAAGTAGTTGCTACAGAAACAGAATCGAACACAGCGTCGACTGCAATACCATTAAGTCGTGCTTGTTCTTGTAATGGAATTCCAAGTTTTTTATATGTTTCTAAAAGTTTTGGATCTAATTCGTCCAAACTTTTTGGTTTATCTTTCATGCTTTTTGGTGCAGAGTAATAATATAAATCTTGATAATCAATCTTAGGATATTTTGGTTTCTGCCAATTAGGCTCTTTTAAAAGTTTTAAACGATCATAAGCTTTTAATCTAAAGTCCAACATCCATTGTGGTTCTTTTTTAATATTAGAAATAAATTTGATTACATCTTCATTTAAGCCTTTAGGAGCCTTAATATTTTCGATTTCAGTGGTAAAACCGTATTTATAATCTTTTAACTTTTCTATATCTTTCTCTCTAGTGTCCATTTTAAATTCTTCTCTCAATGTTATCTTTAATTAGATCTTCCAAACTTTTTTTTTCAAAGAAATCGTTGATATGATTTTCAAGCTCATCCCATAAATTGTGAGTTAAACATTTTGTAAATTTACCGTTACAACTTTTTTTTGATTCTTTTTTGCATTGAACAGTTTTTACTTTTTCATCAACAGCCTCGAAAATATTTGTAAGTTTAATTTCTTTAGCTTTTTTGTTTAGAACATATCCACCTTGATTTCCTCTAACACTTTGAACAATTTCTTTTTTTCTTAATTTAGAAAAAATTTGCTCTAAATAATCAAGCGAAATACCTTGTCTAAGTGAAATGTCTCTTAGAGATACTGGATTAATATTATTAAATCTTGCCAGATCCACTAAAGCCATTACCGCATACCTGCCTTTAGAAGTTAGTTTCATAAAACCTTTGTTTTAGAGGGTATATATAAACCCGACTAAAATAGTCAAGTATCTGACCAAAAAAAAAATTAACATTTTGCCACGCACATGTGATAAACGTATTTTTTTTTGAGAATAATTATCAATATCAATTATGGATAACAAAATTTTAGAGATATTCATTCCCGGCCCAGCTGGTAGGCTAGAAGCTAAATATTATAAAAGTAAAAAAAATACTTCACCTGTAGCTTTAGTACTACAACCTCATCCTCAATACGGGGGAACTATGAATAATAAAGTTGTTGTTGAAATATTTCATGCGTTTATGGAAAATGATTTCTCTGTATGTAGAGTAAATTTTAGAGGTGTGGGCAAAAGTGATGGAGAATTTGATAACGGACAAGGAGAATTAGCTGATGCTGCTGCAGCATTAGATTGGTTGGAGCGTGAAAATTTTGATAATTCACAATGTTGGGTATCTGGTTTTTCTTTTGGCTCTTTGATAGCTATGCAACTTTTAATGAGAAGACCAGAAATAAATAGATTCATTGCAATTTCACCTCAACCAAACGTTTATGACTTTTCTTTTTTATCTCCATGTCCTTCATCAGGTCTTATGGTTTATGGAAAAAAGGATGAACTAGTCCCTTTCGAATTTATTAAAGATTTAGACAATAAGCTTAGTACACAAAAAGGAATAAAGGTAGAATTTGAAACTATTACTGAGGCTAATCACTTTTTTTCAAAAAGTGAGTCTGAATTAATAAAATGTCTAAATAAATATATAAAGAAAGAAACTGCTCTTTATTAAAAGTTTTGTAAAATATCACCACCTGAGATTATTTTTTTACATCTTGTAGTGCTTGGAAATGAGATTGGTAATTTTAAATATGATCTTATAGCTAAATATGCAAAAGCTTGAGACTCAATAAAATTCCCATCAAAATTATAATCATCTATATCTTTTATAATTATATTCTTATTATCAAAATAATTTTCAATCGATTGCATCAAAAATTTATTTTTTCTTCCTCCACCACAAAATATATATTGATGGGGATTAACATCATTTTTTTTATTAGTTTTCTTAATACCATCGACAATTAAATACGCAGTAAATTTTGTTAAAGTCGCACACCCGTCCTCAAATGATAAACCTTTTACAAATGATGTATCAAAATCTTTTACATCTAATGATTTATCGTAAGATTTAAATTCAAAGTTATCTATTGCTTGATTTAAAATTAAATCATCTACTTTTCCAATATTTGCATAATTTCCATCTTTATCAAATTTTAATTCTTTATTATTCCTTACCCAATCATCTATTAAACAATTTCCAGGACCGATATCGTAAGCAAAAAAGTTTATTGGAATATTAGAGCTCTCTTTGATTTGAGTAATGTTTGTAATACCTCCAATATTAATTATGCTAATTGGTAATTTAATTTTAAAATTTTTTTGAATAATTTTTGAAATCAAACTATGAAATATTGGTGTAAGCGGAGCTCCCTGCCCTCCATGACTTATATCATTTTGTCTAAAGTTATTAATTACAATCTTTTTAAACAAACTAGATAATAGTTTTCCATCACCTATCTGCTTTGAAATTTGAATTTTTGGATCATGAAACACCGTTTGCCCGTGGAAACCTATTAAATCTATGTCTTCATTAATATCTCTAATCACTTCATTTATTAAGTGACCGATGAATAATGTAAATTTTTTTTCTACATCATTGATTTCTTTAGAATGAGTTTTTAAGTCTGCAGAATTACTAATTTTATCTCTTAAAACAATTAATTGCTTATAAAGTCCATCATCAAACTCTTTATAAGTATCAAAAATACTGGAAAATTGATCATTACCATCAGATTTTATGACAGATAAATCTACACCATCCATTGATGTACCGCTCATCAAACCAATTGAGGTAAATATCTTTTTTTTCATTATCATTTTTTTTTAAAAAAATTTGTATATTGTAGATTTATACGCTTATGAATAAATTTTTAAAAGAATTTAAAGATAGAGGTTACTTTTATCAATGTACCGATGAGAATGAATTATCTTCTTTATTAGATAAAAAAAAGATTAAAGCTTACATTGGTTTTGATTGTACAGCTGAAAGCTTACATGTTGGCAGCCTCTTACAAATTATGTGTTTACGAATGCTTCAAAAGCACGGGCACCAACCAATTGTATTATTAGGTGGAGGAACCACACGAATTGGTGACCCATCTGGTAAAGATAAAACACGAAAAATTTTAAGTGAGGATGAAATTGAAAAAAATTCTAAAAATATTAAAAAAATTTTAAAAAAATATTTAAATACAAATGATAAAAATGTAAATCCAATATTTGTTAATAACTATGAGTGGCTTAAAGGTTTAAATTACATCTCTTTTTTGAGAAATATTGGGAAACATTTTACAATTAACAAAATGTTAAAATTTGAAAGTGTAAAAACAAGATTGGATAGAGACCAATCTTTAAGTTATATGGAATTTAATTATATGATTTTACAAGCTTACGATTTTTTAGAACTTAACAAAAAAGAAAATTGCACATTGCAAATTGGTGGATCTGATCAATGGGGCAATATAGTTAGTGGTGTGGATTTAATAAAAAGACATTCCAATCAACAAACATATGGTTTAACCACTCCCTTAATAACATTAGCGACCGGTGCTAAAATGGGAAAAACCGAAAATGGAGCAATATGGTTAGATGAAAAATTTTTATCACCATATGATTATTGGCAATTTTGGAGAAATATAGATGATAGAGATGTATCGAAATTCATGAAATTTTTCACAGATTTAAGTGTTGATGAAATAGAAAAAATTGAAGAAAAAGATATTAATGAACAAAAAATTTTTTTAGCAAATCAAACCACTTCTATGCTCCATGGTTCGCAAGAAGCAAAAAAAAGTGAAGAAACAGCAAAAAAAACTTTTTCGGAAAATTCAATAGGTTCTGGATTACCTTCTGTTTCAATTAAAAAAAATCAATTAAATGGTAAGTTTACTATTGTTGATTTAATAATTCTTTCCAAGTTAGAAAAATCTAAAAGTGAGATAAGAAGATTGATTAAAGGAAGCGGCGTTAGAGTCAATAACCAAATTATCTATAATGAAAAATTAATAATTAGTGAAAGATTATTTGAAGATAACACAATCAAACTCTCCCTAGGTAAAAAAAGACATATCAAAGTTGAAATAAACTAATTTTTTTTTATTTTTTCAAGAGTTCTTGTGATGAATCTTGGTGTAAGAGTTTTAACAGGATTTACAGTTGTTTTTAATTTATTTGGCGGACCTTTTATTTTAAAACTAACACCAAAAACACCTTCTCCAACTTTTTTACCTACTAAAATATTTCCGAGAAGAGGAATTGAGGATATAGTTCTATTAATTGTTGTTGCTGGCACCATTGTTCCTCTAAGACTTACCAAATCATCACTTTCAATGTATCCTTCCATCAATAAAGAAATAGCAGGGCCAATAGCATATAGTTCCTCTACTTTCATCAACTCGCTCTTATTTGAAAATTTCATCTCAAAATCTGTAAATCTTATTCCCTCGCCAGTTAACAAGTCAGCGATACCTTGAAGAGATGCTAATGTTAATAATTTTGCTAAAGCTGGTACCTCCTGCACTTTAAAATTGTCTATTATTAATTTTGAATTTGAAACATTGTTTTGTTTAATAGAATGAAAATCTAAATTACCTTCCTCAAAACCTTTTATAAATTTATATCTGTTAACAAAAGGCTTAGCTAAATCAGAATAAAGAGTTGTAATTTTTTCATTTGAAGTAGATCTAATGGTAAAATTAATCCTTTGATTGTCAGAAAAATCTCCTACTAAATTAGCATCAATTACTTCACTATCATTGAATGTTAAATATCCATCTAAATCCTCAATTAAATGATCTTTATCAAGGAATACCTCATTTATCTTAACAT
>CABYZU010000022.1 GCA_902523495.1 uncultured Pelagibacteraceae bacterium | reverse complement strand
TCAAATATTTGGAAGATTCCAATAACAATGGTTAGATTTTTTACAGTCTATGGACCATGGGGTCGACCAGATATGGCTTTGTTTAAATTTACAAAAGGAATATTAAATAATAAAAAAATTGATATATATAATAATGGTCAAATGTATAGAGATTTTACCTACATAGACGATATAGTTAACGGAATAAATTTACTAATAAGTAAAATACCTAGTACAAAACAATTAGGAAAATATAAAAATGATAGTCTATCACCAATTGCACCATTTAGGATTTTAAATATAGGAAACACAAAAAAAATTTTTTTGTTAGATTTTATAAAAGAAATTGAGAAAGCATTAGGAAAAAAAGCAAAGAGAAATTATATGCCTTTACAAAAAGGTGATGTTAAGCAAACTTTGTCTAATACAAACTTATTAAAGAAAATAACTAATTATAATCCAAAAACAAACTTCAAGACTGGAATAAGAAATTTTTTAGATTGGTATTTAGAATATTACAATTAAATAAACTTAGAAGATTCAACATACTCATGACCAAACGCATCTGCTACAGCTTTATAGGTGATTTGTCCTTTACAAACATTTAAACCTGCTAAAAAATTTTTGTCTTCTCTAAAAGCTTTTTGATAACCTTTATTTGCTAATTTTACCAGATAAGGAAGGGTAGCCTGATTTAATGCTAAAGTTGAAGTTCTAGGAACGCCCCCTGGCATATTTGCGACACAATAATGAACAACATCGTCAACAATGTAAGTTGGATCTTCATGTGTGGTTGGCTTGCTTGTTTCAACACAACCTCCTTGGTCTATTGCAACATCAACAATAACTGAGCCTCTCTTCATTAATTTTAACATATCTTTAGTAACCAATTTCGGTGCCTCTGCTCCAGGAACTAATACTCCTCCAACCAATAAATCTGCCTCTGCCACTAATTTATTTAGATCTATTTTATCACTTTGTTCTGGTATGATTTTATCTCCAAACATTTTAACTAGTTGTTTGAGTCTTGCTTCCGATTTATCTACAACATGAACTTTAGCTCTCATGCCGCTAGCAATTATTGCTGCATTCTCCCCTACAACACCACCTCCTAAAATTAATACATTTGCCGCTTCACCACCTGGAGCTCCACCTAATAATACTCCTCTACCTTTTTGATTTTTTTCTAGACAATGTGCTCCAGCTTGAACTGACATCCGACCCGCTACTGCACTCATTGGGGCTAGTAATGGTAATCGACCATTATCGTCTGTTACTGTTTCATAAGCTATATTTATACTTTTAGATTTTACTAATCCCTCAGTTAGTTCTTTTGCCGCTGCTAAGTGTAGATAAGTATATATAATTTGATTTTCTTTAATCATATCCACTTCAACTTTTTGAGGCTCTTTGACTTTAACAATTATATCTGAGTCATTGAAAATGTCGGACGCACTTTTAGCAATTTTAGCTCCGGCTTTAATATACTCATCGTTTTCAAATCCTGCTTCAAATCCACCATTATTTTCTAACAAAACTTGATGTCCCTCTGAGACAAGAGTTTTAACACTATCTGGTGTTAAGCCAATTCGATTTTCTTGAGGTTTGATTTCCTTAGGTACACCAATTCTCATTAATGAAATTTAATTCTTTTTGCTTTTAGCGTAATTCGTAATACCAATTCTTAGTTTTTCAATAATTTCATCAATATGTTTTTTTTCACAAATAAACATTGGTGCAATAATAAGTGCATCTCCAGTAGCTTTAAAATTCACTCCTGCATCATAACAATGCTTGAACGTTGCGAGCCCAGCTTTACCAGGTCTGCCATCCATTTTAATGTCTATCCCACCCATCATTCCATATCCTCTGATATTTTCGATAACATCAATATCTTTTAAAGAGAATAAACCTTCTTGAAAATAAGGAGAAAGTTCTTTTGCTCTGTTAAAAATATCATCTTTTTCAAATATATCTTGAACTGCTAATGCAGCTGCTACTGAAATTGGAATTCCTGAATATGTATATCCATGAAATAATTCCACTGCACCTTTGGGAGTTGCATCAAGAACTGCATCATAAATTTCTTCTTTACAAGCAACCACACCAAACGGAACAATACCATTTGTTGTAGCTTTAGCCATTGTCATTATATCTGGAGTTACTCCAAATTCTTGAGCCCCAAAAGCAGAGCCTGTTCTGCCCCAACCTGTTATAACTTCATCAAAAATTAAAAGGATATTATGTTTATCACATAGTTCTCTAAGTCTTTGTAAATATCCAACCGGCGGAACTAATGTACCTGTAGATCCTGCAATAGGCTCGACTATACATGCTGCTATATTTTCTGAGCCAAAATTAGTACAAATTCTCTCTAAGTCATTGGCTATGTCTACACCTGTTTCAGGTTGGCCTGATATAAACTTATGTTCATCCAGATGAGTATGTCTCATATGAACTACTCCTGGCATAAGAACGCTTGCATAAGCTTTAACGTTGTTAATCATTCCTCCAACCGAAGTTGCTCCTATGTTCATTCCATGGTAAGCACGTTCTCTCCCAACAAATCTAAATCTTTGTCCTTCACCTCTCGCTTTATGATAAGCAACACTAATTTTAATTGCTGTTTCTACAGCGGTAGATCCACATATCGTATAAAAAATTTTATTTAAATTTCCTGGGGTGTGTTTTGAAATTCTAGTAGCTAACTCAAATGATCCACCAAAGCCTTGTTGGAAAGGTTGGCAATAATCTAAGGTATTAAGTTGATTAGTTATTGCTTCAATAATTTCCTTACGTCCATGACCTAAAGGATTACAAAATAGTCCTGAGCTAGCATCGATTTGTGTTTTTCCATGGTGATTTTTTAAATATACACCTTTCGCCTCTACGATCAGTTTTGGATTTTCTTTAAAATCCTTGTTAGATGTGAATGGCATCCAATGTTCATTTAAAGAATTAGGGACTGAAGTTCTTTTTTCTGAGCTCATATTAAATATTTTTTTAAAACGCTTAATTATTTAATCCTTAGACTAATTGGGTCCAATAAACCACCATTATAATTGTCACAACTTTAAGTTGTGTAATTAGAATAATCGTTTTTTTGTTTTACTTCTAGGTGAATTTAATCTTAAAATTGAAACATATAAATAAACAAGGAAGAGGAAAAATGAAAAAAATAATTAGTTTTATTCTTGGATGTTTTGTAGCTCTTAATCTTTCAATTTCAGTTGCTAACTCAGCAGCTAATGAAGTTAGAGTTGCTTACTTCTTAGAATGGCCTAGTCCAAACCTTGAGGACATGCAAAAGAAAAACTTTGCAAAAGCTTTAGGGGTGCCAGTTAAATGGACTAACTTCACAAACGGTGGAGCAATGACAGATGCAATGTTGGCAGGGGATATCGACATTTCTTATTCACAAGGTTTAGTACCTTTCATTAACGCAGTTAAATCTAAAGCTCCAATCAAACTTGTAGATGTAGCTATGGAATATGGAATGGGTGGAACAACTTGTGTAACTTCAAATGCTTCTGGAATTACAAAAGCAAATGCTACAGAGCTTGAAGGTAAAAAAGTTGCTGTGCCACTAGGAACAATGGCTGAATACGTATTTGATGAAAGTATGAAAGTTGTTGGCGCTGATAGAAAAAAAATGGACATCATTCAAATGGATCCTGAAGAAGGTGCTGCTGCACTTGTAAGCGGCGATGTTGTTATGGCATGTTTATTTGGTGGTAACTCTATCAAAGCCGCTACAGCTATTGGATCTAGATTGCTTACAGTTCAAGAGGCTAGAGATGCTGGAATCTTGGGTATAGATATTACTTCAGTGACTACGAAGTTTATGAAGGAAAATCCTGGAATGCTTAGAACTTTTATAGAAGTAACTCATGAAGCTAACGCTAGATATAAGGCCGGTAAAGCTGATATGAATGCGATGTCAAAAGCTTCAGAAATGAAAGTTGCAGATATGAAAGAAACTTTAAGTGGCTTTAAATTTCTAACACCTGAAGAAACTAAACAGTCTATGGAAAGTGGAAATCTTAAAGGGTTCTTAGATGGTATGGGAACACCAAAAGGAAATGTAGATACTAGTTTCTTACCTTTATAATCTAAAGGTAATTTAAATTTTAATAGGCGCCAATTGTAATAAATTGGTGCCTATTTTTTTATTAAAAATTCAAATATAAAGTCTCTTTATGAGTGATTTAATTTCACAAAATCTAAATATGATTTTTAAAACTCCTAAAGGAGAAACTGTTCACGCATTAAAAGATTTAAATTTTACTCTTAAAAAAGGTGAGCTTCTTACTGTTCTCGGGCCGTCTGGTTGTGGTAAGACCACTTTACTAAATATTACTGCAGGTTTTATTAGGCCAACTTCAGGGAATATTACTTTAAATAATAAAGAGATAGATGGACCTGGAGTTGAACGGGGAATGGTTTTTCAGCAAGGTGCTTTATTTGAATGGCTAACAGTTGCTGAAAATGTGAACTTTGGATTAAGAATGAAGAAAGAAGATCCTGTTAAAACTCAAAAAAAAGTAGATGAATGGTTAGAGATTGTTGGTTTAAAAGGTTTTGGAAATACTCCTACTTATCAATTGTCAGGAGGAATGCAGCAAAGAGTTGCTCTTGCAAGATGTCTCATCAATGATCCAGATTTAATATTAATGGATGAACCATTGGGAGCTCTTGACGCTCTTACAAGAGAAAAGATGCAATCTTTAGTATTAAAAATTTGGAAAGAAACAGGCAAAACAATAATATTAATTACTCATTCAGTTGAGGAAGCTTTGTTACTTGGTGAAAGATTATACGTAATGGCACCAAGACCAGGTAGAATACACAAAGAATATAGCCTTCCATTTGCCTCAATGGGATTAAAAGAGGATCTGAGAGAAATCAAAAAAAACAAAGAGTTTTCTCAAAAACGAGAGGAAATTCTTGAGATGATTTGGAACATGGAAGAGGAAATTATGGGGAAAGATAACTAAATGTTAACTCAAATATTAACTTTTCTTATCTTTTTTGCTGTAGTTGGCTGTATTCTTTATGGAAGAAGATTAATAAGAACTGAAAAAGTAGATGCAGTATTCGGAAATCCTGAAAGAGCTTTAGGTGGTACTCATTGGGTAATTGTAGGAAGTAGTTTTTTACTTTTAATTTGGCTATACTATTCATGGGATATTGCAAAAGGATTTTATCCAAAATCTGCTAACGAATTATGCCAAGTCGCAAAAGTAAATGACTCTTTACTTGGATTAAAATATCAATTTCCCATTGAGGAAAGAGAACTCAAAAGTACTTCACAAATAAAAAAAGAAAATAAAAATTTAAAAGTAATTCAAAGTGAAATTCAAAATTCTGAAAAACTAGATAGTCAACAAAAAACAATACTAATTAGTTATATAAATAAAACTAATCAACTCATCCCATTACTTACAAACGAGGATTTACTTGAAAATGTGACAAAACAAAAAATAAATGAAATTACTGGAAAAATTAATCTGTTAACTGAAAATTTTCAAAGACCCGATTATCCGTTTGAATCTGAAAAAGAACTTAACGAGAGACTAAAAGCTGTAAATGAAGAAGGTGGTTGGGGTATAACTAAAGTTGATGCTGGCTCAGGATCTATTGAAAATACTTTAGAGGTCCCATTGGTACCTGCGACAGATAGGGGTTTAAAGTTTCATACTGCAGCACAAGAGCTAAATTTAATTAGTGATGAATTTTTTAAATTAAGAAATCATAATCCTCAATTCAAAAATAAAATAAAAGAATTAAAAGATGAAATTAAATCCTATAGAAAAGGTTTAAATGATAATGAAGAGGTGGCATCAACATATGCTAAAAATATTGTTAAAATTGCTAGAAGAATTGAATTTGCAAGTATTTATCCTCCAAATGCATTAGATAAAATGCAAACGTCTATAATCAAATTTGAAAATGCACAAAAAGATGCTCAAGGAGGGCTTAGATTTATAGATATATTTTTATTTCCAGCAGGAACAATAGTTGCTAGTGGTCCAAGTTGTTCTGAGCAAGGTTCAGGTAGATGGTTACCTAAGCCATCTGATACTTTGAGTAAGTTTATATTAATGTCAAAACCAAGCGTTGGGTACAAAGATATTCCACTTTTGTGGATACAAATGGTTGATGTGAGCAAAATGATAGGCTTTATTCTGCCAGACTGGATTGCAGATATTTTACCTGGTGAATATCCTGTTCACACTAAAGATGGAGTAGTAAAACAGAACTTAAAGGGTGGAGTTTTAAAAATTGTAACTGGCGATTTTAATTTGTTCAAAATACCTGTTCCTTACGGACATATTTGGGACTCTTTTTTAAGAGTTTTTTTAGGTTTAGTGTTTGGAATTTTAATTGGTGTACCACTTGGTTTATTTATGGGGTTAAATAGATTTGCAAAAGGTTTTTTCGATCCTTTAATTGAACTTTATAGACCTGTTCCTCCTTTAGCTTGGGCTCCACTAATAATTTCTGTTTTAGGAATAGATAATACAGGAAAAGTATTCTTACTATTTATGGTTTCTTTATCTATTATGATTATTTCTGCAAGAGCAGGTGCATCAGGAACTCAATTATCTAAAATTCACGCAGCTCACTCTTTAGGAGCTTCAAAAAAACAAATATTAAGATATGTAATATTTCCAAACTCATTGCCTGAGATTTTGACAGGGATCAGGGTTGCTGTTGGAATGTGTTGGGGTACTTTAGTTGCGGCAGAATTTTTAGCAGGAACGACTGGTATTGGCTTTGTTGAAAACGTTGCCAAAAAATATTTTCAATATGAAGTTATTTGGATAACAATTTTTATTATGGGAATGCTTGGATTATTATTTGATATAACTTTAAGGAAGATTATAGATAAAACTAT
>CABYZU010000021.1 GCA_902523495.1 uncultured Pelagibacteraceae bacterium | reverse complement strand
GAAATTCGAAAAAAAAAACTTTTTAATTTCTCTACCAAAGATTAAAAAAAAAACTCAGATGGATTTTTTTGAGTGGAATATAAATGATCCTTTGGTCATTAATAAATTAGGGATACCAGAACCAATTTCTAAAAAAATAATGTATCCGGATGTTTTGCTAGTTCCTGTTGTGGCATTTGATAGTCATCGAAACAGGATTGGTTATGGTGGGGGTTTTTATGACAGATACATAAAAAAAATTAGAAAAATAAAGAAAGTAGTTACAATAGGGTTTGCTTATTCGTATCAAAAAGTAAAAAAAATACCATCGAATATTTATGATATTAAACTAGACTTTATAATAAATGATAAATAATTTTTAAATGAAAATTTTATTCTTAGGAGATGTTGTTGGATCGTCTGGGTGTTCAAAAATAATAGATAATTTATCAGATCAAATAAAAAAAAATGATATTGATTTTGTGATCATAAATGGTGAAAATGCTGACATTACTGGAGTAGGTTTAACAAAGGAAATTTGCAAAAACTTTTTTCAAAGTGGCGCGAACGTTATAACAACTGGAAACCATGTTTGGGATCAGAAAGAAATAATGAATTTTATTGATAAAGAAAATAGATTATTAAGACCATATAACTTATTTGAGCCGGCTCCAGGAAAAGGGTTCGCAATTTATCAAACTAAAAACAATTTGAATATTGGTGTACTGAATTTAATGGGAAATGTTTTTATGAAAAAATGTGAAAATGTTTTTGAAACATCAAAAAAATTTTTAGAGAAATATCAATTAAAAAAAGATTATGATTTTCTCGTTGTTGATTTTCATGGTGAGATAACAAGTGAAAAAAATGCTATTGGTTATTACTTTGATGGAAAAGCAACATTAGTTATAGGAACTCACACACATATACCAACTAACGACTCAAGAGTTTTAAAAAATGGAACAGCTTATCAAACAGATGCAGGAATGTGTGGTGATTACGACTCAGTTATTGGCATGAACAAAGATAATTCATTAAATAGATTTATGAAAAATGACTCTGTTAAACATTATCCCGCAAAAGGAGATGCTACTTTAAGTGGAGTTATTGTTGATTGTGATATAAAAACTGGGTTAGCTAATAATATAAAAAGTTATATTTTTGGAGCGCTATTAAAAAATACTTAATTATGGCAGGACACTCTCATTGGGCTGGTATAAAACACAAAAAAGGAAAAGCAGATAAAGCGAGATCTAAAATTTTCTCGAAACTATCTAAAGAAATTACTGTTGCAGCCAAGTTAGGAGATAAAGATCCAGCTATGAATCCAAGATTACGTTCAGCCATTCAAGCTGCTAGATCTGCTAACATGCCAAAAGATAATATTGTGAGAGCTATTGATAAGTCCTTACTTAATGAAAGTGCAAATTATGAAAATTTAAGATATGAAGGTTTTGGTCCTGACAAAGTTGCTGTTATAATTGAGGCTTTAACTGATAATAAAAATAGGACTGCTTCAAGTATTAGGACTATTTTTCAAAAAGCAGGTGGAAGTTTAGGGACTCAAGGTTCAGCCTCACACAATTTTAATCAATTAGGAATAATTAAAATTGATAAAAAAGAGATATCAGAAGAGGAAATTTTTGAGCTTGCCATTGAAGCGGGAGCTATTGATTGCTTATCGAAAAAGAATTTTCATGAGATCCATTGTTCAATAAATAGTGTTTATGTTGTTAAAAAAAAGTTAGAAAAAAGAATTATCAATTTTATTTCTACAGGTATCGAGTGGATACCATTAAATTGTATCGAGATATCTAAAGAAAAAGAACAGGAAATGATTAATTTTTTTGAAACTTTGGAGGAAAATGACGATATACAAAATGTTTATTCAAATGTGGAGTTTTTAAACTAAAAATATGTCATGTTAATAATTGCTATAGATCCAGGTATATCTGGTTCAATTTGTTTTTTTGAAGATGGAAAAATTTTAGAGGTGCTTGAAATGCCTACTATGATAGAAGGTAAAAAAAGTAAAAGACAAGTCAATGGCGCACAAATTTATAATGAAATTTTAAAAAGAATTGATGGCAGTGAAAAACAAACAAGAGTGATAATAGAACAAGTTTCCGCAATGCCCGGTCAAGGAGTAACAAGCATGTTTAATTTTGGCCAATCTTACGGAATTTTAAAGGGTATATGTTCAGCTATGCAGTTACCAATGTTTTTTGTAAGACCAGCTAAATGGAAAAAATACTTTAATTTAATCAACTCACAAAAAGATGCTAGCAGAACTAGAGCTATAGAAATATTCCCATATTTTTCCTCTCAGTTGTCAAAAAAAAAGGACTCTAATAAAGCAGATGCTATTTTAATTGCGAGTTTTTACCATGAAACATATAAAAAAGACCAATAACGTAGTATTTTTAAAGTCAAAATCATGACACATTTAAGTGTGAGAAAGTTTTATGGAAGCTGATATAACTTCACAAGCAGTAGGACTTGCATCAAGTGCCGATTTTTCACTTATGAATTTGTTTTTAAGAGCAGACATAGTAGTGAAATCTGTGATATTAATTCTTATTGCGTGTTCAATTTATTCATGGGCAGTCATTATAGAAAAAATTAAATTGTTTAAGAAAATTAATGAAAGTTCAGAGGAGTTTGAAACTAAGTTTTGGAATTCAAAATCTGCTGAATCATTTTATAACAACCTACCATCTAACACAAGTGACCCAATGGCTTTAGTTTTCAGGGACGCAATGCAAAATTTATTAAAACGAAAATCTAAAACAGATTTAAACACGAGAATGACCTCAATGCTGGAAACAGGAATTGAAAAACAAATGACAAAAATAACTAAGGGTTTTACCTTTTTAGCCACTGTTGGATCAACTGCCCCATTTATAGGATTATTTGGAACAGTATGGGGAATTATGAACTCTTTTCAATCAATTGCTATTTCAAGAAATACAAGCCTAGCAATAGTTGCACCAGGAATAGCCGAAGCATTATTTGCCACTGCCTTAGGCTTATTAGCAGCGATACCTGCGGTAATTGCATACAATAAATTTAATAATGACTCATCAAAGTATTCACAAAAATTAGAAAATTTCTCTAAAAGATTTTTAACAATTATTTAAAATGGGATTTAAGTTGAATCGTTCATCTAAAGAACCAATTAGTGAAATAAATGTAACTCCATTTGTTGATGTAATGTTAGTTTTGTTAATTATATTTATGGTAACAGCTCCACTATTAACAGTTGGAGTACAAGTCGATCTGCCCGAAAGTTCTGCAGACTCATTGCCTGAGGAACAGGAGCCTTTAACCCTTACTATAAATTCGAAAGGCGAAATATTCATTCAAGAGTCCAAAGTTGAGTATGAAAAAATCATAGCTAAAGTATTGGCAGTTTCAAAAAATCGAACTGATACAAGAATTTATGTTAGAGGAGATAAAACAATTAATTATGGGAGAGTCCTTGAGATAATGGGTTTATTATCTGGATCTGGTTTTACAAAAGTTGCTTTAATTTCGGAACCCTATAAAGAAAGGTAATCAGACTTGTGAATAGAAGTATTGTGATTTCTTCTGTTTTACATTTATTTGTAATCATTTTAACTGCCATAAGCCTTCCTTTTCTTGCTAAAAAACCAATTGATCTTCCTCCAATCGTTTCTGTCGAATTAATTCAAATTACTGAAAAAACAAATATTCCATTTGCACCAAAGGCTAAAAAAATAATTGAGAAAGCAAAAGAAAAAGAAAAAAAACTGGTTTCTGAGCAAGCACCTCCTAAAAAAGTAAAAAAAAAAAAACCTGATTCAATCCCCATGCCTGAAGATGAAATCAAAAAAGTAGAAAAGATTAAAGATGACAAGCAAAATCCAGAAAAAATAGATAATAAAACTAAACAAGTGTCAGAATTTGAAAAGGATGAATTATTTGATCCAAATAATATAGCAGCTTTAATTGACAAATCTAAGGAGAACAAAGCTGAAGTTTTAAGGAAAAATCCTGATTTGAGCCAAGATCAAAACAAAAATTTTGAGAATACAGGGCTATCACTGAGTGAGGAAGATGCATTGAAAGCACAAATTTTTGGTTGTTGGAGCATTCCATTAGGATTACCTTATAACGAAAATTTACTTGTTAGGATTAAATTAGAATTAAAACCAGATGGGTCGGTAATTAAGTCTGAAATTTTAGATCATGCTAGAATGAATAAACCAGGTCAAGGTTTTTACAAAGTTTTGGCTGAAAGTGCATTAAGAGCTATAAAATTATGCCAGCCTTTAAGAGTGCCAAGCACTGGATATGAAAGATGGAAAGAGTTACAATTAAATTTTGATGCAAGAGAAATGTTAGAAGGTTAATATATATTTAAAAATGAAAAATTTTTTAATTTCTTTAATAATAGTACTGATCCCAACAAAAACTCTAAGTTTGATAGAAGTTGATATCACTAGAGGTAATCTAGATCCTTTACCAATAGCAGTGTCTTCCTTGTCGATAGATGAGGAATCTAGAAAAAATTTCCAGAATATTCTCAAAAAAAAAAATATAGGTTCCGAAATATCGATAATAGTTGAAAATAACTTAAGAACCTCAGGTTTATTTAACCCTCTTAATAAAGATGCATTTCTTCAAGCACCAGATATTGCCAATTTAAAACCTAGATTTGAAGACTGGAATTTAATTAAAGCACAAGCATTAATTACAGGGAAAGTTAGTTACGTTGAGGAAAAACTTAGAGTAGAATTTAGGTTGTGGGATGTTCTAGCAGGAAAAGAAATGATGGCTTTAGCATTTACAACTGTTCCAAATAATTGGAGACGTGTCGGTCATATCATTACAGATAAAGTTTATGAGAGATTAACTGGTGAGCAAGGTTATTTTGATACCAGAATTATTTATGTTGCAGAGGAGGGGCCAAAAACTCAAAGAGTGAAAAAATTAGCTATTATGGATCAAGACGGTGCTAATAATAAGTTTTTAACATTAGGAAATGAGCTTGTATTAACGCCTCGATTTAACCCTACAAGTCAAATGGTGACATATTTATCTTATTTTAGAAATTTACCAAGAGTTTATTTACTTGATATAGAAACAGGTACTCAAGAAGTAGTAGGAGACTTTCCCGGCATGACTTTCGCGCCAAGATTCTCACCGAATGGAAAAAAAATTATTATGAGTTTTGCTAAAGATGGTAATTCTGAAATTTACACAATGGATTTAGAAAATAGAATAGTAGAAAAAATTACAAATCATCCATCTATTGATACTTCGCCCTCTTATTCTCCAGATGGAAAATTAATTTCATTTAACTCTGATAGAAGTGGATATCAACAAATATATGTGATGAAAAGTGATGGAAGTAATGTGAAAAGAATTTCTTTTGGAAAAGGTATTTATGGAACTCCGGTTTGGTCTCCTCGGGGAGATTTAATTGCGTTTACTAAATTACATAAAGGTAAATTTTATATTGGAGTTATGAGAACAGATGGGAGTGGTGAGAGATTATTAACTGAAAATTTCTATCAAGAGGCTCCATCGTGGTCCCCTAATGGAAGAGTTTTAATTTTTTACAGAGAAACAAAGACAGATTCTAAGGGAAAGGGTTTTTCTGCAAAATTATGGTCAATAGACTTAACAGGCTATAATGAGAGATTAGTTCCTACCCCAACAGATGGATCAGACCCATCATGGTCATCTTTATTAAGTAATTAACACTTTATTCGCTTGATTTTTAGACTTGAAACATCTAATTAGTTGTGAAAAACTAAGACATTGAAATATTGAGCGAAGGAGCAATAATGAAATTTAACAAAATCCTTAAAAATACATTTTTAGTACTAGTAGCTTGTTTTGCCTTGAGTGCATGTGCAACTCAAAAAGTATCTACAGGACAAATGCAAGGTGATGTTTATACTGGTACGGATACGGTTGAGTATTTAGCATCAGGTGTACCTGACAGGGTGTTTTTCGCAACAAATGAGTCTGTTCTAACAACTGCTTCAAGAGAAACGTTAAGAAAACAAGCAGCATGGTTAAGAAAAAATTCTAACATAACAATTGTGTTAGAAGGTCACGCGGACGAAAGAGGTACAAGAGAGTATAACTTGGCTTTAGGCGAAAGAAGAGCTAATGCTGCAAAAGATTATTTAATGACTTACGGTATCTCATCAGATAGGATTTCAGTTTTGAGTTATGGTAAAGAGAGACCAGTAGACTCTGGATCAAATCCATTAGCATGGTCAAAAAATAGAAGATCAGTATCAGTTAAAGCAAATTAGCTAATAAATATAAATTTTAAGACCTCCTAAGTAGTGATTATTTAGGAGGTCTTTTTTTTGCCATTATTATAAAGATAAACTTATAAGATGAATTGTTTAAAGTTATTAATTAAGCATAAAATATATTTTGTTTTAAGTTTTTTTATTTGTTTTTCAGCTATTGCTGATAATCACAATATTTATGATACTCTTGAAATAATTAAAAAAGATTTAAAAACTTTGGAAAGAGCAGTTTATTCAGATTCATCAGAGTTTAAAAATACAAATATAGGTTCCTCAAATCTTGAAAGTAATTCTGAAGATGTGCTCACTAGACATTTATTGAAACTCTCTGAAATTGAAAATCAATTTCAAGAGCTTACTAACAAATTTGAAGAAATAAACTTTAAACTGGATAAATTATCAAACAGACTATCAAAAGTTCAGTCAGATAATCAATTAAGATTTCAAGATTTGGAAACTACTTTATCAACTGGAGAAATTACAAACAAGATTACAAAAAAAAAATATTGGATCTAACCCAGAGTCTTTGCCAGGGTCATCGCAACCACAAGATTTAGGTTCACTATCTTATAAAGATAATTTTACAAATGAAACAACACAACAAATTCAATCTATAGAAACAACATCCTCTATAGTTACAGAAACTTTCCAAGCAGAGGAAAAAATTTTACCAAAGGCCTCTCCCCCAAAACAATACGAGTTTGCAACTAGTTTTTTAAAAGTTGGAGATTACCCAACTGCTGAAAGAGCCTTTAGAGAATTCGTCATTACAAATCCTGAACATAAATTAGCTGGTAATGCACAGTACTGGTATGCTGAAACATTTAGAATTAGACAATTATACACTGACGCAGCATCAGCTTATTTAGAAGGTTATCAAAAATATCCAAAA
>CABYZU010000020.1 GCA_902523495.1 uncultured Pelagibacteraceae bacterium | reverse complement strand
TTCTTTTATCATATGATATCAAACCATTTCTTAGAGAGTTCGTTGCTATTTTTTGTAAATTTAAGTTAATAGGAGTATTGATATTATATCCTTGCTTATAAACTTTTTCATATGAAAGTTTTTCTATAATGTTTTTTCTTACATCTTCAATATAATATTGTGCGTCTTCTAAATATATTCTTTTTGTTTTTTTTAGTTTTATTTTTTGTTTTTTATATTGATTATATCTATGGATGTCTAAAAAACCATTTTGATAAAGATTTAGCAAAACTAAATCTCTCCTAAATTTAGCTAGCTCAATATTTCTGTAGGGATTGTATTTGCTGGGAGCCTTAGGTAATGCTGCGATTAGAGCTGCCTCAGCGTAGTCCAATTCTTTAATAGATTTATCAAAATATTCTAGACTAGCTGCAGCTATTCCATAAGCGCCACTGCCTAAATAGATCTGATTAAGATAAAGTTCTAATATTCTTTCTTTACTCAATGCTCTTTCTATTCTAAAAGCAAGAATCGCTTCTTTAATTTTTCTCTTTATACTCACTTCATTAGTTAATAAAAAGTTTTTAGCAACTTGTTGTGTTATCGTAGATGCTCCCTCTAGTCTTTTTGAAGTCGTGATATTTTTGATATTATTTAATGTTGCTCTGAGAACTCCTTTTGCATCAACCCCAGGATGTGAA
Organism: uncultured Pelagibacteraceae bacterium; assembly: GCA_902523495.1. Classification (GTDB taxonomy): domain Bacteria; phylum Pseudomonadota; class Alphaproteobacteria; order Pelagibacterales; family Pelagibacteraceae; genus Pelagibacter. The sequence continues at coordinate 7,828 of CABYZU010000020.1, read as the reverse complement.
TAAAAGTTTTTATCTTCGGCTGACAGAAAAGCATTTATTACCTTTTTAGGAATGGTGTTATAAGGTATGAATATTCTTTTTTCTTGTGAAAAATCGGCAACCAAATCACCATTTCCTGAATACATTTTGCTTGAAACAGGGGGTTTATAACTTTTTAGAAATTTATAATCAGGGATTTTATTTGAAAAAACCCACAAAGTTCCAAAGATCCCGATTACACCCAACAAGGAAATACATAAAAATGCGATAAAGATATTTTTAAAGATTTTTGTCATTTTTATTTCATTATATAATGGAATTTGTTAAAGATAAGGCAGAATTATTAAACAAAATTTTTTAAAAAAATGAAACATTTAAAAATAACATTATGGAAAAGAATTTATACATTGATGCTTCGCATCCTAATGAAACTAGAGTTGTTCTCAAATCTAATGACAAAATCGAAGATTATGAATATGAGGGTTCAAAAAACAATCTCATAAAGAACAATATATATCTAGGAAAAGTAAGTAGAATTGAACCATCTTTACAGGCTGCCTTCGTAGACTTTGGAAGAGATCGACACGGCTTTTTATCATTCAATGATATCCAATCTGATTATTACCAAATTCCAAAAAGTGATCTTGAAATAATTAAAAAAGAAGAAGAAAAGTTAAGAGAAGAATTATCAAAAGAAGTTGAAGAAAAAGAAAACGAGAATTTAGCCGAGGGGAAGTTAGAAATTGATGACCCAATTGATATTGAAAAAAAAGAAAATGAGGAAAAAGAAAAAGATTTTGATGGTAAAAACAGAAAATACGAAAGTAGAAATAAATTCAAAAGATATAAAATTCAAGAGGTAATAAAACCTAATCAAGTTATTTTAGTACAGGTCATTAAAGATGAAAGAGGTCAAAAAGGTGCTGCGCTAAGCACTTTTATTTCTATTGCAGGAAAATATATTGTGCTAATGCCAAATACTTCAAAAGGAGGTGGCATTTCACGAAAAATTTTTAATCCAGTAGATAGAAAAAAAATAAGATCTATTTTAAATCAAATTGTAATACCAAAAGAAATGGGACTAATAGTAAGAACTGCTGGCAGCAATAAAACCAAAAATGAAATTGATCATGATTTAAACACATTGGTAAAGACTTGGGATCAGATAAAAGAGAATGCGATTAACGCTATTGCACCCTCACTTATTCATCAAGAGAGTGAAATAATTAATAGAACTCTAAGAGATATGTATGATGATAAGACCAAAAGTATTATTATAGAGGGAAACGAGGGCTATAAAAAAGCCCAGAATTTTATGAAGATGTTAATCCCATCTCATGTTAGAAAAATAAAAAAGTACCGTGGAAAGATACCATTGTTTATTGAGGAGGGAATAGAACAAAAACTAAATCAAATATTTGAAACAGAAATAAAGCTTAGTTCTGGAGGATATCTTGTAATCAATCCGACAGAGGCTCTTGTTTCTATAGACATTAATTCTGGAAGTTCTATTAAACAAAAAAATGTTGAGAGTACAGCTTTAGATACTAATTTAGAAGCAGCAGAAGAAATTGCAAGACAAATTAAAATCCGAGATTTATCAGGACTAATTATCATAGATTTTATAGACATGTTAAGTTATGGAAATAGAAGAACGGTGGAAAGAAGATTGAAAGAGAAATGTAGATCGGATAGAGCAAGAATTCAAATTGGTAGAATTAGCAACTTTGGACTGCTTGAAATGTCTAGACAAAGACTAAGGGAGAGTGCAGTTAAATGGAAAGTTGAACTAACAGAAGAGTCTTTTGCGCAAAAGATACTAAAATTAGTTGAATTAAGAGCAGTAATAAATAAAGGAAAATTTGTTGAATTAAAAGTTTGCGATAAAATATCTGAATTTTTAAAGGAAAACTTTATTGAAGATTTAACTTTTTTTGAAAAAAAGAACAAAATTAAGATAGATATAATTACAGATAATTCTTTAATAATACCTGAATACATCATTGACATTAAAAATAAGTCGAAAAAAACAATTGAACTAATAGAACATTTTGAAAAACTTAAAAATCTTGAAACTTTAATAAAAGAAAAAAAAATACCTAATATTAAAATTAAGAAAAAAAAATATAGAAAAAAAAATTTTTACAAAAAACCTAAATAATCCCTTTATTCGGGGAAGATGGAATACCCATTAATTTTTTTTCAATTCTGCCAGATAAAAAAGATTGTCTTCCAGCAATAACAGCATTTTTAAATGCTTTTGCCATCTCAAAAGGTTTTTTAGCTTTAGCAATAGCAGTATTTACTAAAACACCATCACATCCTAATTCCATAGCAATAGTTGCATCTGATGCTTGTCCTAAACCAGCATCTATAATTAAAGGTAACTTAGTTTGATTTCTGATAATCTTTATATTTACTTTATTCAATATTCCTAATCCAGAGCCAATGGGTGCTGCAAGTGGCATGATTGCTGCCGCACCTACATTTTCTAATCTTTTAGCCATAAGTGGATCGTCATTACAATAAACCATAACTTTAAAACCTTCTTTTGTTAAAACTTCTGTAGAGTTGAGTGTTTCAATCATTTCAGGGAATAAGTTTTTCTTATCTCCTAGTACTTCTAGTTTTACCAATTTCCATCCACCTATCTCTCTTGCAAGTCTTAATGTCCGCAATGCCTCATGAGAATTAAAACATCCAGCAGTATTAGGTAAATAAGTTATTTTTTTTGGATCAATGAAGTCCATTAATAAAGGTTTTTTTTTGTCAGAAATATTAACTCTTCTAACCGCCACAGTTACAATCTCAGCACCTGATATTTTTATTGCCTTAGCACATTCTAACATATTTCTGTATTTCCCAGTACCAACTATCAGTCTTGAATTAAACTTTGTTTTTGCAATTATTAATTTATCTTGCATCAAATTTAACCACCTCCAATAAAATGAACTATTTCTAACTTATCATTTGTTTTTAAAAAAATCTGCATAAGTTTTTTTTTATCTACTATTTTTCTGTTCAATTCGATTGCTACCTTGCTCAATGGTACCTTATGATTTTCTAAAAAAACAGATAATTTAGTTTTGTCATCTATTATTTTTAATTTACCATTAATTTTAATTTTAATTTTTTTTTTCATCGTATATAATATTGAATGAACAATAAGATAATAATAATTAATGGTCCAAATCTTAATCTATTAGGTGAGAGAGAACAATCACAATATGGGTCAATAACCTTTGAAGAATTAAGAGAAATTTGTTCGAATAAATCTAAGGAATTAGGCTTAGTTGCAGAATTTTATCAATCCAATATTGAGGGAGAATTAGTAAATTTAATTCAAGACTCACGAAAAAAATTTGACGGGATAATAATAAATGCGGCTGCTTTTACTCATACCTCTGTTGCTATTAGGGATGCACTGAATGTTTTTAAAAAACCTATAATTGAAATGCACATTTCAAATATATATAAACGTGAAGAATTTAGACATAAATCTCTGATAAGTGATGTGGTTACTGGCGGTATATTTGGATTAGGTTCAGAAGGTTATATTTTAGCCATAATTTCAATGCAAAAGCTCTTAAAAAATGAAAATAGATAAAAAAATCATAAAAGAATTAAGCGATTATTTAAATGAATTTAATTTGACTGAACTAGAATACACTGAAAAAGATACAAAAATAAAAGTCTCTAAAACCAATATATCAATTAATAACCAAAATATACCTGGTACGACTAATAAATTAAAAAATTTAGATTCAATTAATACTCCAAATGACGCGAAATCAGGTATAAACATTATTTCACCAATAATTGGTACAGCTTATCATGCTCCTGAGCCTGGAGCCAAAAAGTTTGTAGAGGTTGGAAAAAAAATAAAAAAGGGTGATACAGTTATGATTGTTGAAGCTATGAAGACAATGAATCATGTTCCATCTACCTCGGATGGGATAGTAAAAAAAATTTGTGTTAGCGATGGTCAGCCTGTTGAATTTGGGCAGACAATAGTAATTCTTGAATAATGTTTAAAAAAATCTTGATCGCTAACCGTGGAGAAATTGCGGTTAGAATAATTAGAGCATGTAAAGAATGGGGTATTTCAACTGTTGCTGTACATTCTGATGTAGACAGAGAAAGTATGCATGTTAGGATGGCAGATGAGAGTGTTTGTATAGGCTCTCATCAACCTGTAAATAGTTATTTGAATATTCCAGCTTTGATGTCAGCAGTAGAAATAACCAATTCTGAGGCAGTACATCCAGGTTACGGATTTTTATCTGAGAATGCAAATTTTGCTCGCATGCTAGAAGATAATAACATTAAATTTATTGGTGCATCATCAAAACTTATCGAAATGATGGGAGATAAAATACAAGCCAAACAGATCGCTAAAGAAAATGGTTTACCAGTCATAGAGGGCTCTGAGGGTGGAGTTAAAAATATAGTAGAAGCAAAAGAACTGTGTAAAAAAATTGGCTTTCCAATTCTAATAAAAGCATCGGGTGGCGGTGGTGGAAAAGGTATGAAAGTTGTCAATGAGGAAAAAGAATTTGAGACCTCATTTTCAGCTGCAAAAACAGAGGCAAAAAAATATTTTGGTAATGATGAGGTATATATTGAAAAATTTTTTCAAAATCCTAGACATATTGAGGTTCAAGTACTAGCTGGAAAAAATAGAACAATTCACCTCCATGAAAGAGATTGTTCTATACAAAGAAGACATCAAAAATTAATTGAGGAAACACCTAGCCCTGTACTAAACGATGAGATTAGAAAAGATCTTTTTGAAAAAACAGTTAATATGGTATCAAAAATTGGCTATATTGGAGCTGGCACTGTGGAGTTTATATATGAAAATGGTAAATTTTATTTTCTCGAAATGAATACTAGAGTTCAAGTTGAACATCCAGTTACTGAAATGGTTACTGGAATAGATATTATAAAAGAACAAATTTGGATAGCGTTCTCTGGTGAAACAGCATTAAAACAAAGTGATATAAATCCTAGAGGACATGCAATAGAATGTAGAATAAATGCTGAGGATGCAAGTAAGAATTTTCAACCATCTCCAGGAATAATTAGAATGTGTCATCAACCATCAGGTTTTAGAACAAGGGTAGATGGAGCAATATACCAAGGCTATAAGGTAACTCCTTACTATGATAGTTTAATTTGTAAATTAATTTGTCATGGAAGAAATAGAACTGAGGCTATACAAAGAATGAATAGATCTTTAGATGAATTTGTAATCGAAGGAATAACAACAACTATTACATTGCATAAAAAATTGTTAAATCATAAAAAATTTCTTAACTCTGATTTTAATGTAAGTTGGCTGGATAATGATAAGATTATTTAATAACAATTAATAAGCCAAATATCATAAACAGGATGATCAAAGGGAGCTATTGAGGGGCTAGATGAAAACATCCAGCCATTAAAAACAAAAACGTTGTTTCTATCTTTCTTTGTTAAATCCTTTACTTGAATGTAAGCTTTTATTTCTGGATTATCATCTAGCTCAGAGTCAGTACATTTTATACTTTTTATTGATAAGTCTTTATAAATATATTCTTGATTATTAATTAATTTAATTAGTTCATTTTTTGAACTTATTTTATCAAGAATCTTTATATCAGTATTTTTACCCTCAAGATTATCAACAGTCTTAGCCTTTGATAAAGTGAATAAAAAAAATGTAAGTAGAAATACAGTAATTAAATTCTTATTATTTCCAGCTTTTATATTTTTTTTCAATCGCATCTTTTTTGTTTTTATTAGGATAATAAGCTGAATCAGTTCCTGTTAAGTTTGGCCTATGGGGTTTCTGCCAATTATATTTTTTTAAATCATGATCATTTTCAATTTTATTGGGCATAAAATGTATCCAAGAAAACCATTCTACAGGAATTTTTGATGCATCAATTTCATCAGAGTAAATAACCCATCTCTTCCCAGTTTTACTTTGATAATATTTATTACCGAAATTATCGACACCAATAAGTTTACCCGAAAAAATAGTTTTAATTCTAGTGCCTACTGTATCTCGATTCCACCAAGTGAAAATTTTTTTTAAAAATGTCAACATATAAAATTTTATAATTTCAATTTAAAATTGTATAAAATAAATTAGACTAAAATATCTAAATGTATATAAATTAAATGAAACCAAATTCAAATTTAAATTTAAAAAAGGAAAAAGATGGCAAAATATCTAGTTGAAACTTATTACACATGCACCTTTAAAGTAAATCATTATTTAGATGATATAAATGAATCTGAACTAAAAAATCTGGAAAAAAGGGATGATGGAAAGTTTGAAGTCTTAGAGGTTAAATTAGATAACAGAAAAACTAAAAGCCTTGATCCAAACAATAATAGATTAGAAAATAATAAAAAGATAGATGTGGTCACAACTCGAGATGATAGTAAATCTATAAAAGTTGAAAAAATTATAACACAATCATTTTCTAAATCTGAGGGATCTGGCAAAAGATTCGGTATGCCAGATAGAAGAAAAGGTTATATTCAAAAAGCCACAATTGGAGACCACAAAGTTTATTTGCACACTGGTGAATATGAGGATGGTAAAATTGGTGAAATTTTTATAGATACCAGTAAAGAAGGGGAGCTTGTAAAAGCTTTAATGAATAACTTTGCAATAGCTGTTTCTTTAGGTCTTCAATATGGTGTTCCTTTAGATGAATTTGTTAGTGCTTTTGTAGAAACTAAATTTGAACCTTCAGGAAAAGTACATGGAAATGACAGAATTTTAAGCGCTTCATCAATATTAGATTACATATTTAGGGAATTAGCAATTTCTTATCTTAATAGAGAAGATTTAGCTCATACACCTTCGATTGGAAATTTAGACGGGCTAAACATTCAAGATCAAAATTCAGATGAGCACAATCAATTTCTCAAAATTGTCAAAGATATAACTAGTAAAGGATTTGTAAGAAGCAATTATAAAAAAAACCTCGTAGATTTATCTGACGTTAAAATTAGTTTAAAAGGAAAAAAATAATTATTTTTTAGTCTTCAGGGATAGATTTAGTTCTTTTAATTGACTTTCATTTACACTTGACGGTGCATTCATCATCAAATCTTGTGCATTCTGGTTCATAGGAAACATTGTAACCTCTCTTATGTTTTTTTCATTAGCAAGAAGCATTATTATTCTATCAATTCCTGGTGCAATACCTCCGTGAGGAGGAGCGCCGTAACTAAGTGCATTTATCATTCCGCTAAATTTTTTTTCTACATCAATTTTTGAATAACCTGCAACATTGAATAATTTATACATAAGTTCTGGGATATGATTTCTTATAGCACCAGAAGATAATTCTATTCCATTACAAACAATATCATATTGATATGCAAGAATTTCTAATGGTTTTTCGAAATTAATGTTACTTTTGTCTCCCTGAGGCATCGAAAAAGGATTGTGGCTAAATTTAATTTTATTAGAAAATTCATCTATTTCAAACATTGGATAATCTATAATCCAACAAAAAGCGAAAACATTTTCATCAATTAGATTTAAATCTTTGGCAATTTTATCTCTTGCAAGTGAAGTAATCTTCTCTAAATCGTTACGTTTACCACAAGCAAAAAAAATACTATCACCAATTTCTGCTCCTGTTTGCCTCATTATCTCCACTAAAGATTCTTTTGAAAAAAATTTACCAACTGGGCCCTTAGCATAAACGTTTTTATCTTTTTCTATTGTGAAGTATGCAAGCCCAGACGCGCCCTGTTCTTTAGCCCATTTGTCAACATTGTCAAAAAAACTTCTTGGTTTATCTCTTGTATTTTTAGTGACAATACATCTCACATTTGA
>CABYZU010000019.1 GCA_902523495.1 uncultured Pelagibacteraceae bacterium | reverse complement strand
GTATTTATATACCTTACGTAATTTTGAAGATTTATACAAAAATCATAATTACTTTTTGAAAAATGTAAAAAATTAACACAATGAGAATACTTAAAAATGTAGTAAAAAATTATAAGCTTTAAATTAGTATCCTTTTTTAAATAACCAATACCACTATTACTTATTTTTTGTTCAAAATCGTTATTAATAGTTTCATATTTGTCATTTAGAAAACTAAAACTATTTTCAATTTTATCAAAACTACCAGAGGCTCTAATTTTTTTTAACTTATATTTTGCAAGACCCCAGTCGGTATTTCTTTTATTTATTTTATTATGATAAAAAAAATTTCTATTTTTTTTTATTAATTCTAATCTTTGAGAATTTTTTAATGTTGGAAATTTTAAAGAATAAACACCTATATTTCTTCCATCGTAAAAATTTGAACCATCATTAGATAACTTGAGATGCAAATCAAGATCATTTGCATAATCACTAATTTCAGTAAAACCATGTAATTTTTTTATTTGTTTGCTTGTTGCTATTACTGAACATCCGCTACCAAGATTAATTTTAAAATCTGAGGTTTTTTTATAATTAAATGATGCATTCATTGTATAATTATTAAGAGTTTTAAAATTTGGGTTTTTTAATAAATAATCTTTTTCAATTTCAAATCTAGGTATGTATATAACTGGGTTTTTTATTTTTTCTTTATCTAATATTTCCAAAAAATTAAAAAGATTATTCCAACAAAATGTCGGAATAATTTGATCATGGGCAATCTGAAGAATAAATTTTTTTTTTGTTCTTCTAAATCCAATGTTACTTGAGATTGATCCATGAAAGAAATTTATAGAATTTTTTGAGAATTTGTTAGCAACTTTCTTAGGAACATTTATAAAATAAATTTTATCTAAAATTTTTTTATTCAATTTAAAAACATCAGAAAATTTTTTTTTGCTACCCCAATCTACAATTGTAAAATTAACCTTTTTAAAAAATGCAGAATTTTGTAAGAATAATATGTTTAATTCTAATGCTTTGCTAAACCTTTTAGATAATTGATAATGAAACTTATCATTAGTATTGGGAATTACCACCTCTAGCATAATTAGAAAAGTAAGTTATTATAAATAAACTTTCAAATAATTAATTCTTTTTAATATATAAAATCAATATATCAAACTATTTCAGATTTTTACTTAACTATATTTTAGTCTAACTCTTTGAGCATTTTTGCCAGATATAAATTTTTCACCTATAGGCATGTAGCTAACTGAATATAAAGGTCTAGAAGTCCTTGAGGTATTTGGAAATGATCCATGTACACAATTTCCATGTAACACAAGCAGATCACCTTTTTTAAAATTCAAAATTTTTATTTTGAAATTCTTTTTTGTTTTTACAATATTCCCAGGTTTGCCATCTTTTTCCCTATAACTTTTTTTAAAATTAAATTTAAATATTCCATCTTTATGAGATTTTTCCCATATATATAATGTTCCATTTTCATAACTACTTTTATTTAGAAATAAGTTTGTAGTAATATAATGACCATTTTTATTTTTAATGTATGAGTTATCTTGATGTGGTTGCCAGCTTTGTTTTGAAAATTTTGTTTTAGATTTTTTAAATATCATCTGTGACATTAAAGGATCAACTTTTTTAGATTTTATAAATTTTAAAATCCTCATGATTCTTTTATTTACCATAAACGATCTAAATATAGAGATATCTTTTTCCATATCTTTTAAAAATTTAGTTTTGTTTTTTAAGCTTTTTAAATTTTGCATTTTACTTATAGATTGAGGAACTAAAAATTCTGCTCTATCTGGATTAAGTATAGGTGGATAATCTTTTATTGCATACTTGCTTATAGTTTTTAAAAAAAAATCACATTGTTTGTCTGAAACTATTTTTTTAACAATGCAATATCCATTATCTATAAAATTTTTTTTTAATTCGTTAAGATTTTTTTTATTCATTAATTTTGATAAGTTTTTGATATTTTATAAATTTATCTTCCACCAGAAATTGTTATAGATGTACCATTAATATACTCTGCATCATCAGATGCAAGCCAAATTATTAATTTTGCTACTTCATCTGGCGAACCAAGTCTTGAATTAGGTATGCTTTTAATGATAGCTTTATTTTTTATATTTTCTTTTTTTGTGTCTATGACTCCTGGCGCAACACACAAGACTCTAACTCTTTTTTTTGATAATTCTCTAGATAAACCAATTGTGAGGTTCTCAATTGCTGCTTTTGTAGGAGCATAATGTGTATATAATTTTCCCCCAAATTTCGCAGCAGTTGACGAAATATTTATTATAGAGCACCAATTCTTATTACTTTTCATGAATTTTAAACTCTTTTGAATTAAGTCATAAATAGCAAATACATTGACTTCATAAACTTTTTTTATTTCTGATATTTTTATTTTATTAAATTCTTTTCTTTTAACATCAAAAGCTGCGTTATTAACTAAACAATCTATTTTAATTTTTTTTTTTTTCAAAATTTTGAAAATTTTACCTCTATCAACTTCTTTTGAAAGATCAACTTTCACACCAATGCATTGGTCTTTAAGTTTTTTACAAATTTTTTTAGCCTCTTTAACACTTTTATTGTAAGTAAATATTACCCTATAATTTTTAGCTGCAGCTTGAAAAACTAAGGATTTTCCAATACCTTTACTCCCACCTGTGACTAAAATTGTTTTCATAATAACTATTATAGTGTTATTAGTAGCCTAGTTGAATTATGAAACAACAAAAAATTAAAATCGGTGCAACTCAGATCAACAATGGTTTTTCAGGTCAATTTTACTTACCCTATTCAATAGGTTTACTTTATGCATTTATTCTTCACAATTCAAAAAATCCTAAAAAATTCAGCTTCAATAGCATTATTTACAAAAGAAAATTATTGAATGAGTGTTTCGAACACTTAAAAGATAGGGATGTTGTATTATTCAGCACCTATGTATGGAATGAAAAAATTTCTTTAGCTATTGCTGAGAAATTAAAAAAATTTGATAAAAATAAATTTATCATTTTTGGTGGACCCTCTGTTCCCGATAATAAATTTGGTAAAGCAGAAGAATTTATTAGAAAATATCCATTTATCGATGTTTTGTCACATCAAGAAGGTGAGAGAACAATTTTAAAATTGTTAGAAGAATTTCCAAATAATAATTTTGAAGATACACCTAACATCAGCTATATCGGAAAAAATGGAGAGTATAAAAATAATCCCAATTTACCAAGATTAAAAGACTTTGATAAGGTGCCTTCTCCTTACCTGACAGGAATGTTTGATGACCTGATAAAAGAAAATCCAAACGAAAAGTGGTTAGCTAGCTGGGAAACCAATAGAGGATGCCCGTTCTCATGCACATATTGCGATTGGGGTTCTGCAACCAACAGTAAAGTTTCAAGAATGCATCTCGACAGAGTCTATGCAGAGTTAGATTGGTTCTCAAAAAATAAAGTTGAATTTATATTTTGTTGTGATGCAAATTTTGGAATGCTACCAAGAGATTATGAAATAGCTCTTAAAGCAGCAGAAAACAAAAAAAAGTATGGATATCCACATGTCCTTTCAGTTCAAAACACAAAAAATGCAAGAGAAAGAGCTTATAAAGTTCAAAAATTACTCGCAGACTCTGGTCTGAGCAAAGGGGTAACGCTTGCGATGCAAAGTGTTGATCCTCACACTCTTAAATCTATTAAAAGAGATAATATTTCCACAGAGGATTATGAGGAACTTCAAAAAAGATTTACAAGCGATGGAATTGCTACTTACACAGAATTTATTCTTGCTTTGCCAGGTGACACATATTCTTCATTTGCTGATGGTGTATCTAATGTAATACAATCTGGACAACACAACAGAATTCAATTTAATAATTTATCAATTTTACCTAATGCTGAAATGGCTGAACCACAAAATATTGAAAATGATAAAATCATGACAGTTAGTTGTCCTATAGTTAATGTTCATGGATCTTTAGATGAAACTCCTGAAGATAATATTAACGAAAGTCAACAACTAGTTATTTCAACAAAATCTTTACCATTTAATGATTGGAAGAAAACAAGAATATATGCATCTATTTCTGAGTTTTTATATTTTAATAAAATTACTCAAATTCCATTACTAGTAATTAATGAATTAGAAAAAATAAAATTTAGAGATTTGTTTGAACATTTTTTAAATTGTAATGAAGATTTAAAAACTTTAAGCTCAATAAATAATAATTTTGAACAACACGCAGAACAAATATCGAAAGGCAAAAGTGAATTTTTATATAAAGAGGGTTTTTTAGATATTTATTGGCCTCCAGGAGAATTTGAATATATCAAATTAGTAGCCGATAAAAAACTTGATCAATTTTATACTGAATTTAAAAAACATTTTTTAAAATTTTGTAAAAGCGAAAAAACTCAAAAAATTTTTTTAGAGAGTGTTGAATTGAATAAAAAAATGATGAGATTACCTTGGAGTGATGATGATGAAATATTAAGTATGAATTATAACATTATAGAAAGTTATCAAGATATTTTAAAACTTAATAAACCAAATATTATAAAAAAAAATAACAAAGTAAAAATTATTAGAACTGATATGAAATTTGATGATATTGAACATTGGATGAGAGAAGTGATTTGGTATGGACATAGAAGTGGTAAATATTTATGTAATATTGAAAAAATTAAAAGTAATACTACCAATGGTAAAGAGAAAAATCTGAGAGAAACAGTTAAAGAAAAACAAGCTGGGAAACTTTTAGGTCCTTATATAGTCTAAGTTAACTTCATTCCAATTTTTGGTTTAATCATTTTGCTTTTTGAATATTCTTTATAAATTTTAGAAATATATTTAAGCTCATTATTTTTTAATTTAACATTATTATTCTTATTGAGTGCTGTGCTCACGTGTTTTAAATTATTCGCGCCAATGATTAATGAATCTATTTTAAAAGAATTACAAAATTTATAGCACGTGGTTTCTATTGATCTAGTTGAGTTTAGTTTAATTTTGTTAATATATTTTACCCACAATTCTATTTGACTTAAATTCCAGTAAAATCTGTGATCACTTTTGTTGAACTTGATTATTTTTTTCCTCAAAAATTCTTCAGTGAATATTCCAAAATTTAAAATTGTTCTTGCAAAAATTCTAACTTTATCTTTTTTCATTATTTGAAAAATTTTGTTACTTAAAACTCGCTGATCAAGTATATTGAAGTTACATTGTATCAAACTAAATTTATAAAGATTTCTTAAATTAATATAATCAGAAGGTTGACCAAGACTGATACCTATGAAATGGATTTTTTTTTTATTCTTTAGATCGTCTAAATATTCAATTGCATATTTTAAATTAGGATCATTAAAATCAGGATTATATAATTGAACTATATCAATATAATCGCTCTTTAAATTTTTCAGAGAATTATCTATTTGAGATTGAATTATTTTCTTTGAAAAGTTAAGTTTTCTTTTAAAGGATATGCATCCAACCTTTGTGGCAAAAAAAACTTTATCTCTTTTTTTATGAAAGAAATTTCCGATTTTTTTTTCTGAGTCACCATAAACATTTGCTGTATCAAAAAAATTAATTCCCTTATTGTACGAATATTCTAGAATTTTGTTTACTTTAAAGTCAGATATTGCACCATAAGAAATATTTTTTTTCCTATTACTTCCTAAAGACCATGTGCCTAAGCAATATTTCGAAACATTATATTTACCTAGTTTAAAATATTTCATATAAACTTTTGGTGCAAATTATCAAAAAAAAAAAATTAGTTTTTAAAAATCAAGTATACAAAGCTTACTCAAATTATATTAAAAGTAAACATTACATAATTAAAGATTATCTTACACTTGAAGTAGTTGGAAAAAGATTTGGTGGCGTTTGTTGTATTGTGTCTAATAAAAAAAAAATTGGTCTTATGAAAGTTTATAGTCCAATCCTAAACCAATATTTATATTCTCTTGTTCAAGGATTTTGCGATAAGAATGAAACTTCTTCAATTGCAATAAAACGTGAAATATTTGAAGAAACAGGAGTTAAAGTTGATAAAAAAAATATCAAATATCTTAACAAAATTTTACCTATGCATAGTTTAGTAAAGTCCAAACTAGCAATATATTTTGCACATCTAAAAACTTTAGACTCTTCAGATTTTAAATTAAGACAAAAAGAACTTGGCACAGGAAAAATCTATTTCTTTAACTTAAAACAAATCAAGAAAATGTTAAAAAAGCCTCATACCTTTGATTTAATCTCATATGCTGCTATTTCTTATTTTTTAATTATAAAAAAAACTCTCTAATTTTTGGTTAAAGAAATAATTTTTTTGACTATTTGATCAGAGTTAGGAGGTAAATTATCAACTTTTTTATGGAAGCCAGCACTTTTATCGGATAAGCCAAGAGTAAATATCTTTTTATTAGTCATATGAGTTAATTTATTGGCAATACTGTTGGAAATTCCATCAACGTAATCATCATCAAGTATTATGGCTCCAAACTTAGAGTTGGTTATACATCTAATTGACGCTTTAGATATTTTTAAAGGTTTAATCCATAATATATTTATAATTCCTATTCTGAGACCTTTTTTTTCAAGAATTTCCTTTGCTTTAATAGCCTCAAATCTAGTAATTGAAATTGCAATAATTACAAAATCCTTTTTTCCTTTAATATCATCTTTTAATTCTATTTTATTATTAAAACTTCCTCGATGTTCTGATACATAATAAACCTCATCATCTTTCATAAAACTATTATAAATTTTTTTGTATTCTTTGGGCGTCATGGGAGATACAATTTTTAAACCTGGCATTCTATAGTAAAGAGAGTGGTGTGAAGATCCTGCAACTGGACCAATTCCTCCTTCCATTCCAATTCCTCTTACAAAAACCGGACATGGTGTGTTCCATATTTCTTTACTTTTTGCTGCATAGTTTACAATCATTGGTGCGTTGTACCAATTAAAGCCTTGATATCTGATTACATATATAGGTTTTTCATTCATTAAAGCAGATCCTGTTACAATTCCTCCACCAGCTACATCTGCCATAGATAATTCAATCATCCCATCTTTTTCATACAATTCTGGTAAAGTACCGCCCACCCATCCAACTGCTGTTAAGCATTGTCCAAATACTTTACCTTTTTTGTTTTTAAGGTGTTTTCTTATAATTTCTTTTATTGTTTCTTTAAGTGTTTTTCCCATTTTTTTTTAATCATAGAATTAAATTTTTTATCAATTTTTTCCGCCTCTTTTCCTAAAATTTTTTTCTCAATTAAATATCTGTCAAATATCTTATCACTATCTTTGCCAGCTCCTGCATGCCAAAACATTCTATTTGTATTTATGTTTAAAAGCATTGGTTCTTTAAAAAAGAATTTTTTATATTTTTCAATTTCATTAGGGCTATCTTTTAAATTATAACCTTTCATTTTGAATGACCTGGCTACATCATGCATATCCCAATTTCTTCTCACTTTTTTTTCAGTTAAAATTGATAGATTATTATCTTCAACAATAAAAAGTATAGGCAGTTTTTTTGTAGCAGCCCAGCCTAGAGCACCCAAAACATAATCTTCTTCCGCAGCTGCATCTCCCATAAAAATAATAGTAGGTTTTTTTGATGTAAAACAAGCTCCGATTCCTATAGGAACTTGAGTTCCCATATGACCATCATGTCCAAACATATTTATTTTTTTTGAATATATCGAAGCAGATCCCCCCATACATCCAGTGTTACTTAATTTGTAATTTCCTAATAATTCGGCAATTAGATTATCCATCTCACCTCCGAAGGATAAATAAGTGGAATGACATCGATGTTGAGCAAAGATTAAAGGTTTTACTTTACAAAAATCATTTATTATCGTTGCAAGACTTGCAGATATAAATTCTTGACCTGCAGATAAATAAATAGGTATCTTTATCAACTTTTTTTCTGAAAACTTGTAGGCATTAGTCTCAAAATGCCGACAAAGAGAGGCTTTTTCAAAAATTTTTATCCTTAATTTTCTATGCACTTTTTGAACAAGTTAGAATTGTAATTTGTTTGTTAATTTGAAAAGCCTCACTTAGTTTTTTCACAGTGTTGGTTCTAACTATATCTCCTGCTGATAAAACATACTTTTTATTTTTGTCAACCAAACCTCCATCTAGTACTCCAAAAATTGTACTTTTTTTTCTGTTTGAAATAAGTTTTTTTAAACTCTTGATTTTTTCAATAGTAATTTTTAAATTTTTGTATTTATAAACGTTGCATGCAAATTTTTGTGGAATTTTAAAAATTATTTCATCATTTAATTTTTTCATGTAATTTTTTCCTTCGTATGGCTTGTTTTCTCTACCATAATTATCCTTATATCTTATAAGATCGTTTTTATTGATTGGGGTTTCAATTTCTAAAACAACACTTTCTTTTTTTGCCAATCCTTTAGTAGAATGGAATAAACCAGGCCTAATCATCAATTTATCAGGTGCTTTCAATATTCTTTTTTCATAAAAGCCTATCATTACTTCTACTTTTCCATCTAACAGAATAAAGCCTGTTTTCTTGTTTGGATGACAGTGAAGCGAAGTTTTTTTTCTTGAATTAATTTTTAAGTGCCATGCAGCAGCTTTTTTGGTTTTACAAATAACATATTCTTCACCCCAAGGTTTTCTTACTATAACATTTTTCATTTATTTATTTTCTTTATAATATAATTCCAAAGCAGCCTTCATCCATGGACCCAAGTCTTTGTAATGTGCTGTTGTAACAATCTTACTATCAATTACTGCTGGTAGATCTGTGTAAACTGCACCAGCATTTTCAATATCATCTTTCATGCTATAGTAGCCAGATATTTTTTTTCCTTTAACAATTTTTGCTGATATTAATAATTGCGCTCCACTACAAATACACGCAATTATTTTTTTTTCTTTGTGGAATTTTGAAATAAAATTAATTATATCCTTGTTTTGACGAACTTTTTCAAGTGATTTCACACCTCCAGGCAAGACTAAAAAATCGTAATTTTTTGTTTCGACTGATTTTATATCTTTAACTTCATGGTTTTTATTTGGAGGGATGTCAGTTCCTAAAATTCCTTTCACGGGTTTTCCTTCATTTAAACATACTTCGACACTAAAACCTTCTTCCAATAATCTATAAAATGGATAAATAAACTCATGGTCTTGAACCAGATTTCCGGATAGTATTATAGCTCTTTTTTTCATTTATAGTTTTCTAAATACCACTTTAAAGTTTTTTTTATACCTTGACTTAATGAC
>CABYZU010000018.1 GCA_902523495.1 uncultured Pelagibacteraceae bacterium | reverse complement strand
AAAAACTTGGAAGGTTGCTGTGGTATTAAGTTATTTGCTGGTTCTTCAACTGGAAATCTTTTAGTAGCTGATGAAAAAGATATTGATAAAGTTTTTCAAAATAGTTCAAAAGTTGTAGCAGTTCATTCAGAAGATGAGGCGATTTTAGAAGTAAATAAAAAATTAATTAAAAATGGAAGTGTTCATTCTCATCCAGTTTGGAGGAGTGAGGAATGTGCTATGTCATCAACAAGAAGAATTGTAAGAATTGCAAAGCAATATAACAAAAAAGCTCACGTGCTTCATATATCAACAAAGCAAGAAATAGATTTTTTATCTCAGCATAAAGGAAACATTACTTTTGAAATTACGCCCCAACATTTAACTATTTATGCGCCAGACTGTTATGACAAGCTTGGTACATATGCTCAAATGAATCCTCCTATAAGAGATAAATCTCATTATGATAGATTTTGGTATGCGGTGAAAAATAATTTGAACGATACAATTGGATCAGATCATGCTCCACATCTAAAAGTTAATAAAGAAAAAGAGTATCCCAATTCACCCTCAGGAATGCCTGGTGTGCAAACTTTAATGCCCGTTATGTTAAATCATGTAAATGACGGTAAATTATCTCTTACTCAATTAATCAATCTTGTATGTGAAAATCCAGTTAAAATTTTTGGAATAAAGAATAAAGGATTTATTAAAGAAGGTTATGACGCCGATTTTACTGTTGTAGATATGAATAGAACAATTCAAATTAAAAACGAAAATATAGAGAGTAAGTGTGGATGGTCGCCTTTTGATGGATTTAAATTTAAGGGTACTCCAATGGCAACTATTATAGCTGGAAAAATAAAAATGAAAGATGGTACAATTCTAGGGGAGCCCGTGGGAAATCCTTTAGCGTTTAGCTAATTTTTCCAGTAAAACTATTCACCAATATAACACCAATTACAATTAAGAATAATCCTGCTATTGCTTGCCAAGCTAAGGTTTGTTTAAAAAAAATGTAACCTAGTATTGCAATAGTAAATATACCAAGGCCGCTCCAGGTGGCGTAAACAATTGCAATTGGTAATTTGTTCACAACAAAAGTTAAAAGATAAAATGCGGTTAAATAAAATGCAGCCAAGGCAAAAGTAGGTAAAATCTTCGTAAAATTCTGGGATACTGGCAATAACATTGTTCCAGCAACTTCACAAAAAATTGCCCCAACTAGGAATAAATATGTTTTTAACACTATTAAAGAATATTATTATTTTTTAGATCAGCTTTTATCTCATCTAAAATTGCCGGATCATCAATAGTTGGTGGCATTTTATATTCCTCTTTATCAGCAATTTTTCTAATTGTTCCTCTTAAAATTTTACCTGATCTAGTTTTAGGCAATCTTTTTATAACTATAGCAATTTTAAATGCAGCAACTGGACCAATTTTCTCTCTGACCATTTGTATGCACTCTTTTGAGATATCTTCATGACTTTTATCAACACCTGCTTTTAAAACAACTAAGCCAATAGGTAATTGTCCTTTTAGCTTGTCTGCAATTCCAAGAACAGCACATTCAGCTACTGACTGATGTTCAGATAAAACTTCTTCGATTGCTCCAGTTGATAATCGATGGCCTGCAACATTGATAATGTCATCAGTCCTAGACATAATCCATATATAACCATCTTCATCAATATGACCTGCATCATAAGTTTGATAATAACCATCATAATTTGACATATAGTTTTCTTTATATCTTTGATCAGCATTCCAAAGAGTTGGAAATGTACCTGGGGGCAATGGAAGTTTTACAACTATATCCCCCATTTCATTTGGTTTAGCTAAAGTCTGATCTGACTTAATAATTTTTACATCATAGCCAGGTACTGCTTTACATGCTGAACCATATTTAGTTTTCATCATTTCAATTCCGGTGCAATTTGAACTGATCGCCCAGCTAGTTTCTGTTTGCCACCAATGATCTATTACTGGAACTTTTAATAAATTTTCAGCCCACTTAATTGTATCAGGATCTGCACGCTCACCAGCTAAAAAAAGACTTTTAAATTTGCTTAAATCATATTTAGAGAAGAATTTACCATCAGGATCTTCTTTTTTAATTGCTCTAAAAGCTGTTGGTGCGGTAAACAACGATTTAACTTTATAGTCTGAAATAACTTTCCAGAAAGCACCTGCATCAGGTGTACCAACTGGTTTGCCTTCAAACAACACAGTTGTACATCCTTTAAACAATGGAGCATAGACAATGTATGAGTGACCCACAATCCAACCAATATCACTCGCTGACCACCAGATGTCGTTTTCATCGATATCGTAAATATTTTTCATAGTCCATTTTAGAGCAACGATGTGACCTCCAATATCTCTAACGATACCCTTTGGAGTTCCGGTAGTTCCTGATGTGTAAAGAATATAAGCAAATTCATTTGAATTCATTTCAACACAATCTGTATCCATAGCATTAGCATGAGCTTCATCCCAGCTGATCTCCATAGGAGCATTTAATTTGACCTCATGACCTTTTCTTTGGAACAAAATCATTTTGCTGATCTTGTGATTAGCCAGTTTTATCGCTTCATCTACCAGAGGCTTATATTCAACAGTCCTTCCAGGCTCAAAACCACATGAGGCAGTTACTAAAAGTTTTGCTTTACTATCGTCAATTCTACTTGCAAGTTCGTTTGAAGCAAATCCTCCAAAAACAACCGAGTGTATCGCTCCAATTCTCGCACATGCAAGCATTGCAACAACAGCTTCAGGTATCATTGGCATATAAATTATTACACGATCACCTTTATTGACCCCTTGATTTTCAAGTGCTCCTGCAAATTTGGATACTTTTGATTTTAATTCTTCATAACTGAACTTGTTTTTGTTTCCAGTAATAGGACTATCGTAAATTAATGCGGTTTTACTCCCTTTTCCTTGATCAATGTGAAAATCCAACGCGTTATAACAAGTGTTAGTGACACCATCTTCATACCATTTATAGAAAGGAGGATTAGATTTGTTTAAAATTTTGCTTGGTTTCTTAAACCAGAAGATGTTTTCTGATGCTTCTCTCCAAAAGTTCTCAGGTTTATTTATAGACTCATGGTATATTTCGTTGAATTTCTTAGACATCTAATTTTTGATTCGATATTGCCTTTTTTTAGATTTTTAAATTATAAATTGTATTTAATTTCAAAAAGTCAGTAAAATCAACGTAAATAAATGACACTTTAGTCTTCAATAATCTGTTTTTATTTGCTATTTAACGCAAATCTTTGCTTAGGGAAGCCTAAGCTTAGTTTATATAAACTAAAATAAGTAAAAACTAACTAAGAGGGAGTTTTTTATGAAAAAACTTAAACTGTTTGCTCTAGCAGCTGTAGCCCTAGTGGGTCATGCAGGTATTGCTAACGCAGCAGACGCAACGATGTTGATGCAAGACGACTTTGTTGGAATATCTTTTTGGATAATTTCAATGGGTATGTTAGCAGCTACAGCTTTCTTCTTCATGGAGAGAGGTACTGTTAATCCTGCATGGAAAACATCAGTAACTGTTGCTGGCCTTGTAACTGGTATTGCTTTCATTCACTACATGTATATGAGAGAAGTATGGGTTGCTACAGGTGATTCACCAACAGTATACAGATATATTGACTGGTTAATTACTGTGCCATTACAAATGGTAGAATTCTACTTAATTCTAGTAGCAGTAAGAAAAGCAAACTCTGGAATGTTTTGGAGATTGTTAATCGGTTCATTAGTAATGTTAATCGGTGGATATTTAGGAGAAGCTGGATACATCAACGCTACACTTGGTTTTGTAATCGGTATGGCTGGATGGATTTACATTCTTTATGAAATATTCTCTGGTGAGGCTGGAAGAGCTGCCGCTAAAAGTGGAAACAAAGCTCTAGTAACAGCGTTCGGTGCAATGAGAATGATTGTAACCGTAGGTTGGGCAATTTATCCATTAGGTTATGTATTTGGTTACTTAACAGGTGGTGTAGATGCTAACTCACTAAACGTTGTCTACAATTTAGCTGACTTCATTAATAAAATTGCATTTGGTCTAGTAATCTGGGCTGCTGCAATGAGTTCTGGAGCTGGCGCAAGAGCTAGATAATTACTAATTAAATTAAATTTATAGGGCGAGTATGTTTTGCATACTTGCCCTATTTTTTTTAAGCCCTATATACATTCATATGCCAAAAATAATCTACAATACTCATGACAATGAAACTTATACTATAGAGGTTCAAAATGGATTAACAGTCATGGAGGGCGCGGTCCAAAATGATGTTCCAGGAATAGATGCAGATTGTGGTGGAGGAATGGCTTGTGCGACTTGCCATGTTTATGTCAAAGAAGATTGGTTTAATAAATTACCAAAAAAAGAGGATGGTGAAGAAGATATGTTAGATATGGCATTTGAACCAAAACCAAATAGTAGACTTAGTTGTCAAATAATTGTTTCAGACGATTTAGATGGATTAGAAGTAAATATACCATCCAAGCAAGCTTAGATGAATAAAACTGATGCATTAATTATTGGAGCTGGTCCAACAGGATTATTTACTGCACATCAACTAAAATTAATTGGTTTAAATTGTGAGATTGTTGATAACTTGGATAAGATTGGAGGTCAATGTATTGAGCTTTATCCAGATAAACCTATTTATGACATTCCAGCAGTACCTGAGTGCACAGGTGAAGAATTAACAAATAATTTATTAAATCAGTTAAAACCTTTTGATATCAAATTTCATTTAAATGAGAGAGTTGAAGAGGTTAAGAAGGAGAATGACAATTGGTTAGTAAAAACTAGTAGTGGAAACTCTTTTCAAACACCCAATGTAATTATTGCAGGTGGGGTTGGCTCGTTTGAACCTCGAAAATTTTCGCCAAAAGTATGCGAAAAATTTGAGAATAAATCATTATTTTATTCTGTGAAAAATAAAAGTGTATTTAAAGGAAAAACCGTTTCAATTTTTGGAGGAGGAGATAGCGCACTGGATTGGGCTGTTGAATTATCAAAAGATAGCAATGTCAATTTGATACATAGAAGAGATGAATTTAGAGGCGCACGAGCAACGGTAGATAAAATGTATGAACTTAAAAAAGCTGGTAAAATCAATCTATTTACAAATTATCAATTAAATAATGTACATGGAAATGAAAAAATTGAGAGTATAGAAATTAAACATGACAATAGTGAAATACAAAACCTAAAATCTGATTATGTTCTTGGGTTTTTTGGCCTTATTATGCAATTAGGACCAATTGCTAATTGGGGACTTAATTTAAATAAAAAAACTATTGAAGTTGATACTGAAAAATTTGAAACAAATCAAAAAGGTATTTACGCAGTAGGTGATATTTGTAACTATCCTGGTAAATTAAAACTAATTTTATCAGGCTTCCACGAAGGTGCTTTAGCAGCGAGAGCATGTTTTAAATTAGCAAGACCTAACGAAAAATATAGATTTGAATTTACAACTACTTCGACAAATTTATTAAAAAGACTTGGAAAAAAAGAGTGATAGATCTTTACTCAGCCAATACACCTAATGGCAAAAAAATTAGTATTATGCTTGAGGAAATTGGATTTAGCTACAAAGTAATTAAAGTTGATATTAATAATGGTGAGCAATTTAATAAAGACTTTAAAAAAATTAGTCCTTTAAGCAAGATCCCAGTAATAATTGATCAACAAAATAAAAAAACAGTCTTTGAGTCTGGGGCAATCTTGATTTACTTAGCTGAATTAAGTGGAAAATTTTATAACTCTGAAGAAAGATTAGAGATCAACCAATGGCTTATGGCTCAGATGGGTTATGTGGGTCCAATGTTAGGTCAACATCATCAATTTCATCATTATAATCCTGGAAAAAGTAAATTTGGTGAGGATAGATATTTTAATATTTCTAAAAGAATATACAAAGAATTAGATGAAAGATTATCTAATTCAAAGTACTTATCAGGGAGCAATTACACAATTGCAGATATTGGAACATTTCCATGGATAGCAAGACACGAATGGCATGATATAGGACTTAAAAATTATAAAAATCTTACTAGATGGTATGAAGAAATTTCCGAAAGAGAAGGTGTAAAAAGGGGTTTTGCATTTATAAATAAAAGCGAAAAACCACCTAAACCTTTCTAATTCATTGAAGATAGCAATCTAAATAAAGAAGCAAAAATTCCATGACCCGAAATCTCTATTGCGAGGACAATGATAATTATTAAGATTATTTTTGTATCCATTAACTAAATACGATGAATAACAAAATTACCCAAAACAAACCATAATAATAATATATATACTTTTTAGTAAAATAATAAGTTACTGGATTATGAACTTTCTTAGTTTTTTTCTTTTTTTTAGTCATCTGCGTGAACTTTTTCATCCTTTTCATGTTTTTCTTGAGCGGCAATAGTATACTTTGCAACTGGTCTGGCCATAAGTCTTTTTAACCCTATTGGCTCTGCGGTATCAAGACAATAACCATAAGTATCATCTTTTATTCTTATTAATGCTTTGTCTATTTCAGATATTAATTTTATTTGTCTATTGATTGCTTTCATTTCAACATTTTTATCAGTATAGGAGCTAGCTTGATCTACTAAATCTGCAGAAATACTATTGTCATCCATACTCCCATTATATAGGGCTTCATTATTTGCTTTAACTAATTCTTTTCTCCATTCTTGTAATTTCATTCTGAAGAATACCCTGTGCTTTTCACACATATATTTCTCTGTATCTTTTGGTAAGTAAGTCTTTGAAATTTTGATTGGACTTTTATTAATTTCTTTAGGCTTAATTACAGATTTAGTCCTTATTTTACTTGCAGTCTTTGTCTTAGATTTAGATACTTTTTTTTTTACTTTCTTGGTTTTAGCCATAATTTCAAATTGAATTCGACGAAGTATATTCAGCAAAATAAGGGTGTCAAGCAACGTTAATTATTGTAATTATTCGTTTATGAATGTTTTAAATAGGAACATAAATAATATTTTTTTTATTTTCGCTATATCACATTTAATCATTTGGACACTTATACCTTCTTTGACTAATAGCAATTTACCCTTAGACACTATAGAGGCTTTGGCTTGGGGTAGTAATTTAGATTGGGGATTTAATAAACATCCACCAATGACTGCATTTTTTTCAGAAATTTTTTTTTATATTTTTGGTTCTCAAGATTGGGCTTTTTATTTATTAAGCCAAATTTTTGTTGTCATTGCCTTTTATTATGTTTTCAAACTAGCTTATGAAATTTTACAAGACCTTAAATTAAGCCTAATTTCAGTATTATTATTAGTTTCAATTTATTTTTATAACTTCACTTCTCCAGAGTTTAATGTCAATGTTTGCCAATTACCTTTCTGGTCAATGGTTGTTTATTACACTTGGAAAATTTATAACTCTAAAGTAGTAAGTTTCTCAGATTGTTTCTTTGTTGCAATATTTGGAGCGATAGGTTTTTTATCAAAATATTTATTTATTTATTTATTAGTTTCGATTGATTTACTTTTCATTTATTTAATTTTTTTTAAGAAATCAAAAAAATTTGATTTTAAATATATTATAACTCTAGAAGTATTTATCATTTTATTGATACCCCATTTAATTTGGCTTTATGATAATGATTTTGTTACGGTTCTGTATGGTCTAAATCGAACAGGTTTAGAATTTGGAAGTATAACCAATCATCTTTATCAACCACTTGTATTTTTGATCAAACAAATTGGAATTTTAACTCCTTTCTTCTTTTTGATTTGGTTGTTAGTAAAAAAGATTAAATTTAGATTTAATTTAAAAGATAAAAAGTTACTTTTTTTGATTGCAATAAATATTCTTCCTATCTTTTTAATGTTATTAACTTCAATAATTACAGGTTCAAAAATTAGGACAATGTGGATGACACCTTTTTATTTATTTTTTGGAGTTTTCTTAGTCTATTTATTTAAATCTCAAATTAACTTAAAAAAACTTAATTCATTTATAGTTGGTTTTTTATTCCTCTTTTTTCTTTCCCCAACAATTTATTCATATGTATCGATATCTCAAACTGATAAAAGAACAGACTATCCAGGAAAAGAAATTGCATCAAAGGCCCAAATCACCTGGAGTCAAGAATTTAAAAAAGAAATTGAGTTTGTAACTGGGGATGAATGGAAAGCAGGCAATCTTTCATATCATCTTGAATCTCGACCAACATGGGAAGGATTCACTACTGATGAGATATTAAACGACTCATCACAATTTATTTGTATAGGTGAGGTATGCTTGGGCAGATACTGAAAAGAAAAGTAAATGAAAATTAAAATTTTAATTCCAATATTTAATGATTGGCAATCAGTTATCAAGCTACTAGATGAAATAAACAACTTATCTTTAAATAGTGAATTTCAGTTATCAATAATTATTTTAAATGATGCTTCAAATTTCGATCGTCCAGATATTGAAAATTCTTTTGAAAATATTCAATCATTAAAGATTTTGAATATGAAACATAACCAGGGTCACGCAAGATGTATTGCAACAGGATTAAAGTACATTTTTGAAAAAGATGATTTTGATTTTGCTATTCCAATGGATGGAGACGGCGAAGATAGACCAGAGGAAATAAAAATTTTTTTAGACCAGATAAAACAAAACAAAGAAAAGCCAGTTGTTGGTGAAAGAATTAAAAGATCTGAGAGTATGCTTTTTAAAATTTGTTATCAATTACATAAACTTATAACCTTTGTATTTACAGGTAAATTAATTAAATTTGGTAATTACACTTGTTTACCAAAATCAACTGTAGAGAAAATGATTAAAGAAAAATCTACTTGGAATAGTTTTTCTGGATCACTAAAGAAAACTGAAAACGATTTAACTTCAATTCCCTCTGTAAGAGGATCAAGATATTTTGGACCCTCAAAAATGAATTTTATAAATTTAATAAAACATTCGCTCTCAATTATGAGTGTTTTTAGAAAAACATTTTTAATTCGATCAGCACTCTTTATCGTTATATATATTTTGCTAATAAAGAGTAATGCCTCTATAATTACATCTGTACCATTAATTTTATTGTTGATCGCTGTTTACTCAGTATCACATCTAGCACTAAGAGAAAATATGGAGGAATTTAAGAATTCATTAAGTCAAATAAAAAATATTGAGCAAATAAAATGAAAAAAAAAGACCTTTATTATGAGAGAATCCCAACAAAACTTCTAAGAGAGGATGTAAAATATTTAGGAGATACACTTGGAAAAGTGATTGCCACTCAGGAGGGTTCAAAGTTTTTGGATTTAGTAGAAAATGTTAGAAAATTATCAAAAGCGAATAAAAAAAATCCTAATCAAAAAAAACTGAATAGTAAAGTTATTGCCGCCATAAAAAAAATAAATCCACAAAATACTTTTAAATTAACAAGAGCATTTTCACATTTTATGAATTTTATAAATTTAGCAGAATTAGTTGATGCTTCAAGAAGCTTGAATCAACACGAAAATAACAAAAAAAAATCAAATAAGCAGAATTTATTTATTGAAGAAATTTTTGAAGATTTATTTAAGAAAAAAGATATTTCAAAAAATACAATTTATAATTTAGCTAAAAACTTAAATATCGGTATAGTTTTAACTGCTCATCCAACTGAAGTAAAAAGAAGAACTTTAATTCAAAAACATCATAGGATTATTGAAATACTTGAGCAGAGGGAGTTGTTAAAAAATTTTCCGTCAAAATTGAAAATACTCGATAAAGAACTTTTTGATGAATTGACAGTTATTTGGAATACGGATGATTTAAAAAGAGTTAGACCATCACCGTTTGATGAAGCTAGGTGGGGACTTGCAATAATTGAAGATAGTTTGTGGGATACAGTTCCAAAAGTGTACAGAAAATTAAACTCAATATTTGTAAAAAATATGGGAAAAAATTTACCTAAAAATTTTAATCCTATAGTATTTGGTTCATGGATGGGGGGTGATCGAGATGGCAATCCAAATGTAACTGCTGATGTTACAAGAAAAGTAATTTTATTATCTAGATGGGAAGCTGCAAAACTTTATGAGAAAGAACTTACTAAAATAATAAGGTCTTATTCTATGAAAAAATGCTCAAAAAAAATCCAAAAAAAAGTTGGAAACTCATTTGAGCCTTATAGAGTTTTTTTACGACCTTTAAGAGATAAAATTCGATTAACTCATAGATCGATCGAGCAACATTTAGTCAATAAAAAACCTTTAAATCACAAAGAATTAATAAGTTCTCGTGAAGAAATATTAAAACCCTTAAGAGTAGTAAGAGAATCTCTTGAGCAAAACCAAAATGAAAATATAGCTAGTGGTGAATTATTAGATTTAATGAGAAGAGCTAAATGTTTTGGCATTAATTTAGCAAGACTAGATATCAGGCAAGAATCATCAAGACACAGTCAATTAATAAACGAATTTGTAAAAAGAAGATATAATAAAAGTT
>CABYZU010000017.1 GCA_902523495.1 uncultured Pelagibacteraceae bacterium | reverse complement strand
TTAGAAAATGAAACTGGTGAAATAGTTATGGATCAAGAGACTATCAATAAAGCTAGATTATCTGTAGAAAAAATGGTGGCTATTGGTAGATAGCTTTTAGTGTCTGAAATAAAACTTAGTAAAAATTTTATAAGAAATACGGTAAAGCTCGCACTAAATGAGGATTTATACCCATCAGGAGATATAACCTCAAATCTTATTCAAAATAATAAAACAATAAAGTTAAAACTGATATTGAATCAAGATGCAGTCATAGCTGGTCTTTTATTTGCTAAGGACAGTTTTTCTCTAATAGATAAAAATATAAAATTTATAGTAAAGAAAAAAGATGGGACGTTTGCTAGAAAGAAATCATTGATTGCAACTATAGAGGGGAATGCCCAAAATATTTTAATTGCAGAAAGGGTTGCACTAAATTTCTTGTCTCACCTCTCTGGCATTGCTACAAAAACAAATAAATTTGTGAGACTTGTGGGCAAAAAATGCAAAATTTGTTGTACAAGGAAAACTATTCCAAACTTAAGGGTAATTCAAAAATATGCTGTTAAATTAGGTGGTGGCACAAATCATAGGTTTAATTTAAGTGATGAATACTTAATCAAAGATAATCATATTGCTAGCTCAAATATCAAAGAATTAGTCTCTTTAGCTATTCAAAATAAAAAAGGGAAAAAAATTACCGTTGAAGTAGATAGCTTAAAACAATTAAATGAGATAAATGGTCTAAAATTTAACACTGTTTTATTTGATAATATGAATATCAAAAACCTAAAGGTTGGAGTAAGACTTGCAAAAAAATATTATGAAACTGAAGCTTCAGGAAATATTAATTTCAGAAATATCAAATCAGTTGCTAAAACTGGTGTAAATAGAATCTCCATTGGGAGCCTAACTCATAGTGCCTCAGCCATTGACTTTAAAATTGAGGCTTAAATTATTAAAAAAAATACTATTTTTTATTATTTAATTCAGCTTGTGCAGCTGCTAATCTGGCAATTGGTACTCTGTATGGTGAACATGATACATAATCTAGTCCAATCTTTGAACAAAAATTAATACTCTGTGGGTCTCCTCCATGTTCTCCGCAAATTCCTAATTTTATTTTATGGTTTTGCTTTTTTCCTTTCTCAACTGCAATTTTTACTAAATCTTTTACTCCATCATCTATAGAAACAAATGGGTCAATTGTGAAAATTTTATTATCAATATAGTCATTTAAAAATTTACCACTATCATCTCTACTAATACCAAATGTAGTCTGTGTTAAATCATTTGTTCCAAAACTAAAAAAATCCGCATGTTTAGCTATATCGTGTGCTTTTATTGCTGCTCTTGGTAATTCAATCATTGTTCCAACTAAAAATGCTATTTTAATTTTATTTTCATCTTGTACTTTTTTCGCAGTTTTAATTACAAGATCTTTCATTATTTCGATCTCTGCTTCTGTTGAAACAAGTGGGATCATGATTTCAGGAATAGCTGTTTTTTGCTTCTTTTTTTTTAAATCAGATAAGGCTTCAAAAATTGCTTTGCACTGCATTTCGTAAATTTCAGGAAATGAGATACCCAATCTGCACCCTCTATGTCCTAACATTGGATTTTGTTCATGAAGTTCTTCTATCCTAGACGCCACCTCTTTTTTATCAACACCAACTACATCAGCAACTTCTGAAATTTCTTTTTCTGATTTTGGCAAGAACTCATGAAGTGGTGGATCAAGTAATCTGACCGTAACTGGAAGGCCCTGCATTATCTTAAAAATTTCGATGAAATCATTTTTCTGATGAGGTAACAATTTTTCTAAAGCCTTAGTTCTATCTTCATATGTTTTTGACAAAATCATTTCTCTCACAGATAAAATTCTTTCTTCGTCAAAAAACATATGTTCAGTTCTACACAGACCTATTCCTTCAGCACCAAAATCTCTAGCCGTTTTGGTATCTTGTGGAGTTTCAGAATTTGTTCGAATTTTCAATTTTCTGATGTTATCAGCCCATCTCATTAACTTAGAAAAATCTCCAGATATTTCTGGTTTGACTGTTGGAACGGAACCTAAAATTATTCTTCCAGTTGTACCATCAATTGTGATTGTGTCACCTTCTTTAATTTCTTTTGAAGATGTTTTAAAAGTTTTTTTATCATATTGAATGTCAATCTCACTTGAGCCAGAAACGCAAGGTCTTCCCATGCCCCTTGCTACTACGGCTGCATGACTAGTCATACCTCCCCGTGCTGTCAAAATTCCTTTAGCTGCATGCATACCTTGAATATCCTCTGGAGAGGTTTCAACTCTTACCAAAATTGCATCTTGCATCATGTTGTTTAATCTTTCAGCTTCTTCAGAGGTAAAAACAACTTTTCCACTTACTGCACCTGGTGAAGCCGGCAGACCATTTGCAATTACCTGAATTGAACTATTCTCATCTAAAGTAGGATGTAATAGCGTATCTAAAGAATTTGGATCGACTCGTAAAACAGCTTCATCTTTAGTTATCAACTTTTCTCTAACCATATCAACTGCAATCTTTACTGCTGACTTTGAGGTTCTCTTTCCTGAGCGAGTTTGTAGTATCCAGAGTTTATTATTTTCAACTGTGAATTCTACGTCTTGCATATCTTTATAGTGTCTCTCTAGTTTCTTCAGGATTTTGTTTAATTCAGAATATACTTTTGGCATTGACTCCTCCATTGATGGATCGCTCACTTTTGCCTCATTTTTAGCTTTTGTAGTTATGTATTGAGGTGTTCTAGTTCCAGCAACAACATCTTCACCTTGAGCATTAATAAGATATTCTCCATAAACATCATTTGATCCATCAGATGGATTTCGTGTGAATACAACCCCTGTTGCACAATTATTTCCCATGTTTCCAAATACCATAGATTGGACATTAACTGCTGTACCCCACTCTGATGGAATTTGATTTAGTTTTCTATAAACTTTTGCTCTGTTACTTTCCCAAGATAAAAATACTGCATTGATAGCTCCAAACAATTGTTTATAGACATCTTGAGGAAAGTCTTTTTTTGTTTTTTCTTTAACTAAGTCTTTGAAATCTTTAATTAAACCATCCCAGTCTTTTTCATCTAATTCAGTGTCAAGTAATACGCCCTTAGTTAATTTGTAGTTTTCTATCAACTCCTCAAATAAGTAGCTCTCAACGCCCATAACAACGCTGCTATACATTTGAATAAATCTTCTATAACTGTCTTTTGCGAATCTCTCGTTTAATGTTTGATTAGCTAAAGCTAAGACAGTCTTGTCGTTAAGTCCAAGATTAAGAATTGTATCCATCATACCAGGCATTGAAACTCTTGCTCCTGATCTGACAGACAAAAGAAGTGGATTTTTCAAATCTCCAAATTTTTTTGACACTTCCTTTTCTATGACCTTAAGTTCTTTTTTGATTTGACTAATTATTTTTAAATTTAAACTTTTGCTATCATTATAAAATATATCACAAACTTTTGTTGAAATAGTAAAGCCAGGTGGCACTGGTAAGCCCATTCTTCCCATCTCAGCTAGATTAGCACCTTTACCGCCTAGAAAATTTTTAGAATTTTTAATTTTTTTTGTTTTTTTTGAATTAAAATTGAAAATAAGTTTAGTCATTATGCGCTTTTAACATTTGAAAATTGATATAATTTTGAAACGTTTTACATAGCATATTAATAAGTTCCAAACGATTTTTTCTTAGGGTCTCATTTTCCTCATTTACTTTTACATTGTCAAAAAACTCAAAAACTTCTTTTTTAATTTCAGCCAAAATTGATAATGATTTTATATAGTCCTCATCGTTATTTATAGACGAATAATATTTCTTTATTTCATTAATTTTTTTATACAAATTTTTTTCAAAATCAGTTTTAAAGATACCAGGATCAGTCGTATCATTTATTTCAATTTCATTATTTTTCATTTCACTATCTAATATGTTTGAGGCCCTTTTATAACTTGAATTGATATCTATACCAATTTGACTCTTGATTACCTTATTTAGACATTTTGCTTTTTCAAAAGATGAAAATAATTCATTTAATGAAAATGATGATAAAGTGGCTTCGATTATATCATAACGTATTTCTTTTTCTTTAAGATAGTATCTAAATCTATCTTTTAAGAAATTATATAATTCTTTTTGTAAATCTTTATTATTAAGATTATATCCTTGGTCATCGTAAAGGCGTGAAGAGTAATTCAACAGATCATTTATTTTTAAATTCTTTTTATTTTCTATACTGGTTCTTATTATACCCAGAGCAATTCTTCTTAATGCTAAAGGATCTTTTGAACTTGTAGGCTTCTCGTTTATACCAAAAAAGCCCACTAAGGTATCAATCTTGTCTGTAATAGACAATGCAATGCTGAATGGTTTTTTTTGGGACTATTGAATTAAGACCAATTGGTAAATATTGTTCAGAAATAGCTAGAGAAATATCTTTATCAAATCCTTGATGTTGAGAAAAATATCCTCCCATAAGTCCTTGAAGTTCAGGAAATTCACCAACAAGATCAGAGGTAAGATCGGTCTTACAGATTGATGCTAATAATTCTATTTTTTCCTTACTAATTAACAAGTCATCTGAGATCATTCCACCAATTTTTCTCATTCGCTGAACTTTGTCAAAATAAGATCCAAGACCTTTAAAAAAATTCATTGATTTTAATTTCGATACCTTTTTAACTAAATTTTGAGTTTTATCTTTATTCCAAAAAAATTCTGCATCACTTAATCTTGCATCAACTACTCTTTCATTGCCAATTTTAATAAGTCCTTTCTGGTCTTTTTTATTTGTTACAATTAAGAATTCATTCGTAATTTCATTTTTATCATTAAATGTTGGAAAATATTTCTGATGAGACTCCATTGTTAAAGTCAAAATCTCTTTAGGAACTGATAAAAATTTCTTATCAAACTTACATAATAAAACATTTGGGCTATCTACTAAATTTACCACTTCATCCATTAATTTAGGATTTTCATTTATTTTTAGCCCTTTTTTTCCTAGTATTTTTGAAAAAGATTTATTGATTATTTTTAATCTTTTATTCTGATTAATAATAACTCCATTATTTTCAAAAAAATTTTGATATTTCTTAAAATTTTCAAAAGATCTTTTTTTATCTTCAAAATCTTTGTCTAAAAAAGTCTGGTTAGAGGAAACTAAATGATGAAATTTAAAACTTATAATTCTTTTATCAAATATTGATAAGATTGACTTTAATGGTCTTCCCCAATTTAAATCAAATTCACCCCATTTCATTGACTTTTTCCATTTGTAATTATTTAAAATTTTCGGAATAGACTCAGTGAGTAAATCATATGTTTTAAGTGAGGTTGCTACAGTTTTGTAAAAATAGAATTCATCCTTTTCAGTTTTCTTTTTAAATAGATCCTTTTTCTTGATTTTGTTTGATCTCAAAAAACCCATTAACGCTTGATCTGGAGCACTAGTTTTGGGGCCTCTTATCTCTTTGGATTTTATTTTGATTTGTTTATCTACGCTCTCAAAAACTAAAACTAATCTATTTGGTGTTGAAAAAGAAAAATTTTTTTTGGATTTAATTGATTTTTCCTCAAATAAAATTTTGAAATCTTCAAAAATTTTTTCTCTTAAATTTTTCTGAAGTCCAGCGGGTATTTCCTCACTAAACAACTCTAAAAAAAATTCTGACATTTTATGTTTTTGTCTCTACCCAAATTGTAGCAGTTTGTTTTGTAATTTCTCTTATTCGACCTATATATTCTGCTCTTTGAGCAACACTTATAGCTCCACGAGCATCTAATACATTAAATACGTGGCTTGCTTTCAAGCATTGATCATATGCAGGTAAAGATATTCTTTTTTCAACTAATGATTTTGCCTCACTTTCGTGCATATCAAATATCTTAAATAAATTTTCCGTATTGGCGTGCTCAAAGTTATAAGCTGAGAACTCTTTTTCTGATTGATGAAAAACCTCTCTATATTTAATACCTTCATCATTCCAAACTAAATCATAAACATTTTTTTTCTGTTGGGTAAACATGCAAATTCTTTCAAGACCATAAGTTATCTCCACTGAAACCGGTTTACATTCGAACCCTGCCATTTGTTGAAAATATGTAAATTGAGATATCTCCATTCCATCACACCATACTTCCCATCCTAAACCTGCTGCTCCTAAAGTTGGACTTTCCCAGTCATCTTCAATAAATCTAATATCATGGTCTTTATAGTTGATTCCTATTACCGATAAACTATTTAAATAAAGTTTTTTTATATTTAGCGGAGAAGGTTTAATTATAACTTGAAATTGATAGTAATGCTGAAGTCTATTTGGATTATCTCCATATCTTCCATCTGTAGGTCTTCGTGAAGGTTGAACATAAGCTGCTTTCCACGGTTTAGATCCAAGTGTTCTTAAGGTAGTAGCTGGATGAAATGTTCCAGCTCCAACTTCCATATCATAAGGTTGTAAAATTACACATCCATTTTTACTCCAAAACTTTTGTAAATTAATAATTGTATCTTGGAAAGTTTGAAATTTTGGTTTTTTTTTATTTTTTTTAGAGGCCATATTTTTGCCAAACTGATTTTTCCTCTAATATATTTGCTAATTGATCTACATGTTCATTTGAAGAGGAAAATTTTTTACTGAGCCAGCTTTTTGATTTTTCAAATTTTTTAATAACAACATCCTCTCCATATTTTTCCCTTAATACTTGATTTGCATTTCCTATCTCATCTATCAAACCAAGATCTTTAGCTTTTCTACCTGACCAAAATTCACCTGAAAATAATTCTACCTCAGATTTTTTTAGTTTTGATGACCTACTTTTTTCAACCACCTCTATAAAATCTCTATGTAAATCTAATTGAATATTTTTTAGTCTTTCGATGTCCTCTTTTTTTTCATCTAGAAATGGGTCCAATGTACTTTTATTTTTCCCAGCAGTATGGACTCTTCTCTCAACACCTATCTTTTTTATCAATTCTGTAAAACCAAAAGAAGAGTAGATCACTCCTATCGAGCCTATTATTGAGCTTGAGTTTGCATAAATTTCATCACCAGCACACGCTATTAGATATCCACCTGAAGCTGCTACATCTTCAGCAAAAACTATAACCTTTTTTTTATTTTTTTTTGCCTGTTGTCTAATTAAGCTATAAATTAAATGTGATTGAACAGGAGAACCTCCAGGCGAGTTGATTGTAATTGCTACACATTGTGCTTTTTTAACTGAAAAAGCTTTTGAAATAATTTCTTCTTGACCAGAAAAGTCTATACCTTGTTTAAATTTACCAACATTTCCAATTACACCACTTAGTTTTATGTGTGGAATAATTTTTTTTTTTTTAAAGAAAATTAGCATTTTTAATATTTATAGAATTTTTTTGTGAATATAAAGACACCTTATAATTGAAGATTTAGGTGCGTCAATTGATAAGTATCAAAAGCAACTTATTATACTAATTTGCTCGATAAATGGGAAGTGTCATACAATTAAAAAATAAGATTAATAATTCATATTTTCAGCTTAAAAATTCAGTTGAAGATAGATTGATGTTAGTTGAAGAAAAAATAAAGTCTAAATTAGAGAGTAATGTTGACTTAGTTAAGAAAATGACAAGCTATCACCTTGATACGGGTGGAAAAAGATTAAGGGCCTTACTAACTTTAGGCTCAGCAAAATTATGTGGATATGCAAAAGGAACTAGAGATATAAATTTAGCTGCATGTGTAGAACTTATTCACTCAGCAACTTTAATGCATGATGATGTAATAGATAATGGATCTATTAGAAGGGGAAAAGAAACTTTAAACAAAGTTTGGGATAATCATTCCTCTGTTTTAGTTGGAGATTATTTGCTTAGCAGATGTTTTGAAATGATGGTAGATGATGGAAATATTGAGGTTTTAAAATTACTATCTTCAACTTCCTCTAAGATTGCTCAAGGAGAAGTTCTTCAATTACAGCACAGAGGTGAGGTAGATATGTTGGAGGAAACATATTTAAGAATAATTTCTGCTAAAACTGCTGAATTATTTGCAGCAGCTACCAAAGTTGGTGCAATTTTGTCAGATGTGTCATCAAAAGAAAAAGAGGCTTTAGAATTTTACGGAAGGAATTTGGGATTAACTTTTCAAATAGCTGATGATACTTTAGATTATAATTCTGAGTCAAAATTATTTGGAAAGAAAATTGGCAAAGATTTTTATGAGGGGAAAATTACTCTGCCAATAATCTTATTATTTCAAAAAGCAAACCTAAAAGAAAAGGAGAGTCTTAAGGGCATTTTTTTAAAAGACAAAAGAGATGAAAGTGATTTTAATTATACGTTATCTTTAATCAAACAATATGAAATCATTAAAGAATGTTATCAAAAGGCAAGTCATTATATAAATTTAGCATCAAACTCGTTATCAATATTTAAAGATTGTAACGAAAAAAATATTCTTGAAAATTTAACTTCATTTAGTTTGTCTAGAGATTTTTAAGGACTTAGAAGACTTTTTATCCAACTACCATTTTTATCTATAGAGTACTTTAATCTTTCATGTATTCTATTATCTCCATCTAACCAGAATTCAATTGTGGAAGGTGTTAGGTTCCAGCCAGACCAGTGACTTGGTCTTGGTACATTGTCTTTATCATTATATTTTTTTTTATAATTCTTTAAAGCATCTAAAAGTTCATCTCTAT
Source organism: uncultured Pelagibacteraceae bacterium (assembly GCA_902523495.1). Lineage (GTDB taxonomy): Bacteria > Pseudomonadota > Alphaproteobacteria > Pelagibacterales > Pelagibacteraceae > Pelagibacter. The sequence continues at coordinate 2,540 of CABYZU010000017.1, read as the reverse complement.
TTTGGAGAATACTGCTTTGTTTTGAGGCCCAAGCACCTATTCTGCTATCATATGCTCTAGAGTTATAGTACTCATCAGCAGTTTGATCATCTACTTGTTTCAATGTTCCAACTATCCTTATTTGTCTTAATAGACTTTTCCAATGAAAGCACATTGTAGCATTTGGGTTTTCTTTAATTTCATTTCCTTTCTGACTGTTTAAATTTGTATAAAAAACAAATCCTTTTTCACTATGACCTTTTAGCAGAACCATTCTTACTGAGGGAATACCCTCTTTATTTGCGGTACCAAGTGCTAAAGCATTAGGATCATTAATTTCTTTTTTTTTAGCCTCCTCAAACCATCTTTGAAATAGTTCAAATGGATTATCTAGATCTAAGAAGCATTTATTAAGCCCAAGTGAGTTTTTTTGATTCATAATTTTAACAAAATAATCTATACAATATAAATAATGTCATTTAATACTTTTGGAAAGTCTTTTCGTTTTACAACTTGGGGAGAATCCCATGGACCAGCTATAGGGTGTATTATAGATGGGTGTCCACCATTAATACAATTAAAAGAAGCCGATATTCAAAAAGAATTAAACAAACGAAAACCTGGGCAATCAAAGTTTACTACTCAAAGGAAGGAAAGTGACAAGGTTCAAATTCTTTCAGGAGTTTTTGAGGGAAAAACGACTGGGACACCAATATCATTGATAATTTACAATGAGGATATGCGTTCAAAGGATTATAACGATATTAAAGATAAATTTAGACCAGGACATGCTGATTTCACATATTTTAAAAAGTATGGAATAAGAGACTACAGAGGTGGTGGTAGATCATCTGCAAGAGAAACAGCTGCAAGAGTTGCAGCGGGTGCTGTGGCAAAAAAAGTTTTAGAAAATAAATTAGGGAAAAAATTTAAAATCACCGGAGCTGTAACACAACTTGGAATATTAGGATGTGATACCGATAAATGGGATGACAAAATAATTTCTAAAAATCCATTTTTTTGTCCAGATAAATCAATGTTAAAAATTTGGGAAAAATACTTGTTAAGTATTAGAAAAGCTGGATCGTCATGTGGAGCAATAATCGAAGTAAGAGCAAATGGTATCCCTGCTGGATTAGGAGCACCCATATACTCAAAATTAGACTCTGACATAGCATCAGCTATGATGAGTATAAATGCTGTAAAAGGAGTTAATATCGGCTCAGGTATGAACTCAGCACAATTATCAGGTGAGGAAAATTCAGATGAAATTTCTCAAAATAGAAAAAAAACAAAATTTAAATCTAATAACGCTGGAGGGATTTTAGGGGGCATTTCTTCGGGTCAAGAAATAATTGTCTCTTTTGCTGTAAAGCCAACTTCTTCAATTTTAAAAAGTAGAAAAACAATCAATAAATTTGGCAAGAATACAAGTATATCAGTAAAAGGTAGACATGACCCCTGTGTTGGTATTAGAGCTGTACCTGTGGGTGAAGCAATGTTATCTTGTGTTTTATTAGATCATTATCTTCTTAACAAAGCTCAGTGTAGTTAATTCTGTTTTTTCAAAAGTATATTAGAATTTAGTAAATCTAAAACTTTTTCCTCGATTGAAACTGAGTCAAGATTTGCAACTTTATACATTTTATCTGGAGTATCTTGATCAATAAAAATATCTGGTAATGTTAACGATCTAAATTTTAAATTAGAGTCCATTAAACCTTTTTTTGTCAAAAAATTCACCACATGAGATCCAAAACCACCAATTGAACCCTCTTCAATTGTCATGATTGCTTCATGAGTTGTAGCTAATTGCCAAATGAGATTTTCATCTAAAGGTTTTGCAAATCTGGCATCAACAACTGTTATTGGTATACCTTTTTTTGATAAATTTTCTGCAGCCTTCAAAGTCTCACTCAATCTTGCTCCAAAATTTAGAATCGCCAATTTTTTTCCCTCTTTGATAATTTTTGATTTCCCTATCTCAATTTTTTCGTTTATTGGGGGTAGAGTTGAACCTAATCCTGTTCCTCTTGGATACCTAAATGCGCAAGGTCTATCGTTAATCTCAGTTGTGGTATTTATCATTCTTACAAGTTCAGCTTCATCACTTGCTGCCATGACAATAAAATTTGGTAAAGTGGTTAAATATGTTGTATCAAAACTTCCAGCATGTGTTGGTCCATCAGCCCCAACAAGTCCTGCTCTATCAATCGCGAATCTGACTGGTAAACTTTGAATTGCTACGTCATGAACTACTTGATCATAAGCTCTTTGAAGAAAAGTAGAGTAAATAGCTGCATAGGGTTTAAAGTTTTCAGTAGCCAAACCTGCAGCAAACGTAACAGCGTGTTGCTCAGCAATCCCAACATCAAAAGTTCTTTCAGGAAATTCTTTACGAAAATTATTAAGTCCAGTCCCATCTGGCATAGCCGCAGTGATTGCTACAATTTTACTATCTTTTTTAGCATGTTGAATTAAGGTATCAGCAAAAACCTTTGTGTATGAGGGTAATTTACTCTTTCCTTTCAGTTGTTCACCAGTTTTTACATTAAATTTTG
>CABYZU010000016.1 GCA_902523495.1 uncultured Pelagibacteraceae bacterium | reverse complement strand
ATGAAGTTTTTTCGTTTCCAAAGAACTATAATCACTTAACAAAAGTTCTTTTTTATTTTTTTGGTAAATTTTAGAAAAAGGTTTTTTTTCTTCAGGAATAACATCTTTTACGGTTATGTCGTATTCTGATTTTAAATAATCACATAAAGATATATATCTTGTTCGATTATTTTTTTGGACCTTTTCAAAAACTTTATTTGCAAAATCCTCTAATTTTGGAAAATAGTTTTTATGCTCTTGTAAAAAATCTGAAATAACTTCACCCGGAAATGAGTTTTTTCTGTTATCTACGATTTTACCAGATATTGTCTCAATTTTATTGATCATTTCGTGATCTTTCTTTTTTAAAATATCTCCCAATCTTACGATTGCTCTGCCAATTTTTGGATTTGTACTTACAAGATCTTTAACTTCCGGGGCTAAAATATCTAAATCCTCAAACAATTTATCATCAAGAATTTCTGACAAAGTGTTTTCTAAGTTAATATCAGTTTTTGAAGTTAATTGAGAAAGCTCAATATTCAACTTTTCACAAACCTTTAAAAGCAAATCTCCGTCTATTTTTCTTTTTCCACCTTCTATTAAATTTAAATAACTAGGTGAAATATTTAAATCATCAGCTAATTTGTTGGCTTGAAGACCTAATTGTCTTCGAAAAGCCTTGATTTTTGGACCAATTTTTAAATTTAATTGACTCATATTTTCTATTTGTAAATTTTGTAAATTAATTTTTACAAGATTTTTCTTTAATTTACAAGACTTTTATAGTTTTTTGTAGATTTTGTAAATCTTGTAAATTATAAGATTTACATGGACGAAAAATTAAAAAACACAGAAAACGAAGCTCAAATCATCAAACATGAAGATCTGGCTAGACATAATAGCAGAGGAATTTACATGCGAGATGATCATTGTGACTGGGGTTCTAGTGGAATGAACGATTTAACTGAGACACTAACAGACTCAAATTAAATCTTATAAATTCTACTAAATTTCATTTTTCAATAATAGCTTTTAAAACCAAGGGAAATAAAGATGAGTGCTGAAAACATCTCATACGACTTAAAAAGATTTGCAGGGATTAAAAGAGATTATACTCCAGAAGAAGTTGAGAGACTTAGAGGCTCAATTAAGATTGAATATTCCCTTTGTAAACAACAATCCAATAAGCTGTGGAAATTGTTAAATAGTGAAAATTATGTAAATACTCTTGGATCTTTATCAGGTAACCATGCAGTTCAGCATGCAAAAGCTGGTTTAAAAGCAATTTATTTAAGTGGTTGGCAAGTAGCTGCCGATGCTAACAGTGCAGGAGAAATGTATCCTGACCAATCTTTATATCCTTATGATAGTGCTCCTAAATTAGTAGAATCTATGAATAATGCATTAATTAGAGCAGATCAAATTCAACATATGGAATTAAAAGATGGAGATATGAAAAAGGAAAAGAGAATTGATTATATGCTTCCAATAATAGCTGATGGCGAAGCTGGATTTGGTGGACCTTTAAATGTGTTTGAGCTTGCAAAAAAATTTATTAAAGCAGGCGCTGCTGGTGTTCATTTTGAAGATCAACTGGCAAGTGAAAAAAAATGCGGACATATGGGTGGTAAAGTATTAGTTCCAACAGGTACCATGATAAAAAATTTAAAAGCTGCAAGATTAGCTGCTGACATTGCTGATGTACCCTTAATAATTTTAGCCAGAACAGATGCAAATGCTGCAAAATTAATTACAAATGATCATGACGATAATGATAGACCTTTCTTGACTGGTGAAAGATCACCAGAAGGTTTTTACTATGTAAAAGCTGGGATTGATCAGGCTATATCTAGAGGTTTAGCATATGCACCTTACTCAGATTTAATTTGGTGTGAAACTGCAACACCAAATCTTGAAGAGGCAAAAAAATTTGCTGACGCAATCCATGAAAAATTTCCTGGAAAGCTTTTAGCTTATAATTGTTCTCCATCGTTTAATTGGAAAAAACATTTATCGGATGAGGAAATAGCATCATTTCAACAAAAAATTAGCCAAATGGGTTATAAGTTTCAATTTATTACACTAGCAGGATTTCATACTCAAAATATTGCTATTTTTGAATTAGCAGAAAAATATAAAAAAGAGGGTATGGCTGCATACTCAAAAATTCAACAACTAGAATTTGCTCGTGAAAAAGATGGATATACTAGCGTAAAACATCAAAGAGAAGTTGGTACATCTTATTTTGATGCGGTGTCGAATACAATAAGTAGTGGTAAAAGTTCAACCACGGCAATGGAAGGCTCAACAGAGTCAGAGCAATTTCAATAAAAATATTTACGAATATAATATTAATTAATAAATACCCTAAATATGATGGGTCGATTATGACTTAATATTATATCCTTTTTTTAAGAGAATTGAGACAGAGATCACACATATCACTAAAAATGAGACCATTGATCCTACACTTATCCAAATATTAAAATCTGATATTCCATAAAATGAAAATCTTAAACCATCAATTAAGTAAACTACTGGATTGAAATAAGAAACAGTTTGCCAGAATGGTGGCAACATATCAAGACTATATAAACTACCCCCTAAAAATACCATTGGTGTAATAACTAATGATGGAACAATAGACATTTGTTCAAAGTTTTTACTTATAACACCAATTAAAAAACCAAATAATGCAAAAGTAAAGGAAACTAAAACCAATAAAAATATCATTAATACTGGATACTCAACAGACACATCAGCAAAAAAAGAAGCTGTAATAAAGATTACAGCGCCAACAATTAAAGTTTTGGTAGCTCCCGCTCCTACAAAAGCTAAGACTGTTTCAAGCGTAGAAATAGGTGCAGCTAAGATCTCAGTAATGGTTCCATTAAATTTTGGAAAAAATATCCCAAATGAAGTATTACTTATTGATTGAGTGAGCAATGTTAACATTAATAATCCTGGAACGATATATGAACCATAACTCACGCCATCAATTTTTTGAATGTAACCTCCAATCACTGAACCAAAAACAACAAAATACAATGACGTGGATATTACTGGTGATAGAATCGACTGACCTACAGTTCTTAAAAATCTATTCATCTCATGAACGTATATAGCTTTAAAACCGTAATAATTAAATTTCATTATTTTCCTTAACTAAATTAACAAATATTTTTTCCAAATTACTTTGCTCTGTTTTTAAATCTCTTAACTTTAAACCAGTATCTTTTAAATCCTGCAATAAATTAGTTATGCCTGTTTGTTTTTCTTTCAAACTGTAAGTATAGTTTAAATACATTTTATTGTCTCCAATATTTAAATTATATTGTTCTAATGATTTTGGTATTTCATTAATGCTTTCTTGTAATTCAATTATAAGTTTTTTTTGGCCCATCTTTTTTAACAATTCTTTTTTTTCTTCGACAAGTATAATTTCTCCCTGGTTAATTACACCAACCCTATCTGCGATTGCTTCAGCTTCTTCAATATAATGAGTTGTTAAAATAATTGTCACTCCTGTTTTTCTTAATGTATCTACAACTTCCCACATTTCTTTTCTTAATTCCACATCTACCCCTGCTGTAGGTTCATCTAAAAATAATATCTTTGGTTCATGAGATAGAGCTTTAGCAATTAAAACTCTTCTTTTCATCCCACCAGATAATTGTCTTAATCTTTGATTTTTTTTATCCCATAAACTTAAATCCTTTAAAATTTTTTCTATGTGTCCAGGTTTCGGGGATTTACCATATAAACCTCTTGAATATGATACGGTATCAAAAACTGTTTCAAAAGACTCTAAACTTAATTCTTGAGGTACCATACCGATTCTAGATCTTGTTTCTCTATAATCCCTGATGATATCAAAACCATCAACAGAAACAGAACCAGATGAGGGTGTAACAATTCCACAAATTATACTTATTAAAGTAGTCTTTCCTGCACCATTTGGTCCTAGCATTGCAAGGATTTCACCCTGTTTAACTTCAAGACTAACTTTTTTTAATGCATTAAACCCATTATCATAAACTTTGGAAAGATTATTGATTACTATTTGGTTAACTGACATTGTGTCAGATTTATAGACATTAATTTTTCTAATGCAATCGACTAATATTAAAACCTTTTAGCTTTTAAAACTAATAATGGTAAAAAAGTTGCAATTACAAAAGATAAAAATAATAATGACTGTGACACAATAGGTATAAACAATTCTTTGGGTAAAAGGATACCAACTAATAAACTTTTAGAAAAATCAGGAGCAGGAAACATTAAAAAACCTCCAATCAGTCCAATTATAATTGAAATATACGCATTTTTTTCTTTAATATTTTTATTATAAAAACTGTAAAAAACGGTAAGCACAAAAGCACAACAGAATAAATCAGCTAGTAAAAATAGATATAAAATATCAAAACCTTTGGATGCAACTATAAAAGAAATGAAAGATAAAAATAAAATTAAATATTTAGATAAATTTAAATAATTTGTTTTTTTATCTAGATTAAATGTTGCTTTACCGTCCACAACAATCAAGCTTGATATAGCATTTACCAAAGTATCTAAAGTTGAGATAGTTAATGCCAAACCTAATATAATTACTATAATAGAAAGTAGTTCTTTTTGATCTTTTAATAGTAATGTAAAAAAACCAAGATCTGGTCTCGTAGTTGGATCAATTGAGAAAGCAACCATTCCTGAAAACCCCATATAAAATACGATAGGTATAATTATAAAAAAAGATATAATTAGGCTTTTTCTAAGAGTTTCAAAATTCTTTGCAGCATACACTCTTTGCCAATTACCCTGATGAAATAAATTAGTTGCTGCTACTGCAATAAAAAAAGTTAGGCCAGCTGTATAACTTGGTACGTAAGAAGAGCTTAATAGTTGAGGGTTTTTTTCTTTTATAAAATCAAAAGAAAATTCTGATCCTGTAAAAGAGTTTATGTAAAATAGAGAAATTAACAAAAGAATTACAATAACAATCATCTGAATATTATCAGTAAATATTGATGCTCTTAAACCCCCATACAAAGTATATGCAAGTGTGGATATAAGCACAATTAAAGCAGTTATCCAAAGCTTTGTACCTGAAATATAATTAATTAAAACAGCTACAGCAGTAACTTCAGCACACAGAAAGATAAACATATAAAAAATTGTCATTAATAAAATTAATTTAAATAAACTTTTTCCAAACTTTTTACGCATAAACTCAATCAAAGAAGACCCTTTAGGGAAGTCTTTTCTAATTTTTTTTCCAAGATATATTAAAAAAAACATTGGAAAGGCAGTTCCGAGTGAATATCCTATGATAGCTCCTATTCCTCCCCATGTTGCTGCTGATGCTGGGCCAAATAAAATCCAAGCTCCTAAAGCTGAGGCAGTTAAACTTGTTGTTAAAGAAAATAATCCAATATTTCTATTTGCAGTTAAATAGTTGGTTAGACCTTGATAGTTTCTCGAGTTATATAACCCTAAAAAAACAAACATCAAACTTATAATAATAACTAAAGTTAGTGACATTGATTGGCTTAAAAAAAATGTTTTATCCATTTGCATCCCTTTCTGAATTACCGGACAGGTTCTTAGGGTTTATTCTCAGTCTGTAAAGACACCCCCTTTAAGATGAAATTATACTTTATTATTCATGATTTCAACCATACATTTGGTTGCATATTCTCTCCACTCAGCAGAATTTTTACCTTTTAGACTATTTAAGTGATCACGATTATTTTGAATATTTTCTTTATGTTTAATTTTATCTTTTTCATCTAAATTTGCTTCCATGTTTACTAGATTTGTCTCCATGGCTCTTATCCAGCTATTTCCTAGTTTAACACACTTTTTATCATCTTTTTCATCACAGATTTGTTTAAAAAAGTTAAAAATAACATCATCTGTCTTTACTGAATTATTCATTAAAGGAATATTATTTTTTAAAACAATTATTTACTAGGATTGCCATTAAAATCCACATAACAAAAACTTCACCATTTGTAAAAGAATAATCCGCTCCAGCAAAACCAGCGGCAAAATTTATTGCATAAATAATTATTGTCGAAATAACCAAACTTATGACAAGATTTATAAACCCGCTTACATAGTTCATAATTTTATCTTAATCAGAATTAATGTTAATGCAAATTATATTTCTGTTTATGAAGAATTTTTAATAAGTCGGGATAATACAAACTAATCAAGTTGTATTCAAGAAATATATTTTATTTAAACTAAATTAATTACTTGAATACAACTTAACTAAAACTTATTCTTTATTACATAAGGAGGTAGTTTCTATGAATAAAATGCCACCTGATACTTAGCTGGCTAGCTTTATATTTCATAAAAACGAAAACAAAAAAATTAAAAGTCTAATTAGACTTGAGTGCCAAAAAGGCGGTTAAGGGATGCTTTTTTGGTTGTACAACCAAAAAGCAAACCCTTCGTCAATTTTAGACTTAATGTGGCGCTCTAAATTTACTATGACAGGCTTTACAATTGCTCCACATCATTTGAGTTAAAGTAGCTCTAATATCATCAGCGTCCTCTATTAATGATGTTAATTTGATCATATCATCTGATGATTTTGTCATTAAATCATTGAACTCTTTTTTATTTTCCCAGATCAAAGGAAGGGCCTCGGTTTTAAAACCTTCTTTTGAGTTATCTGGAAAATATTCGATTAAAATTTTATAATTTTCACCCATTTTTATCATTAAAGATTTCGCCTTATCGAATTCTCCTTTACTAGCCAAAGCTTGTACTTTTTTTGCAGTACTATAATTCTTGCTGAACAGGGCTTTTCTTCCTTTTATTATCTCCTCAACAGACATTTCGGAATTAGCCGGAAGCGACAATAATACAAAAATTAAAATGCAGAAAAAATATTTAAGCACATTTATGGTATAGTTAAATAACATATGAAACTAAAGAATACTCTAACAGAATATGGAACTATTTCAAAAATATTTCATTGGATTAGTGCCGCAGTATTAATAATTCAAATTCCTTTAGGTATGTATCTAGTTGACATGGATTTTAGTGAGAAAAGATTAACCATAGAAAATATTCACGTTGGCGTCGGTATTAGTATATTTTATTTAACTATACTAAGGCTTGTTTATAAAACTTTTAATCCAACTCCAAACTTAAATAATAGTATTTTTCCTGGACAGAGAATAATTGCAAAACTAAATCATGTGTTTTTATATATTTCAATTTTAATAATTACAATCTCAGGTGCTTTAAAAAAATTATATAACGGTGAAGAGCTTAATATGTTTTTTTTTATTCTTAAAATTCAAGATAATTTTGATTTGGCGGAAATATTTTACGAAATCCACATCCTAAGCAATTATACACTTATCGCATTAATATCCTTACATATTTCTGCAGTTATAATTCATAAAATATTGTTTAAGGAGAATTTGCTTAAAAAAATTTTATAGAATAATACAATTTAATTTGTCTTTAAATTTTAATTGATTTTTATAACTTAATTTGATTTCTTGAATACCTTGGTTAATTTGTTTTTTTGATAAAGGTATTAAAGTTGAGATATATCGGCTTTCAATCATTTCAATATATTTCTTTTTACTTATTTTAACTTTAAAAATAAATTTTTTTTTGATTCTTCTAGGATATAAATTTGTAATAGTCTTCAATATTTTTTTATCTCGCGAAAGAGATTTATTAAGTTTAAATTTCATTAATTTAAAAGTTGGAATTTCGTTATTTGTTGTATCTAGAGTAAAAATTAAAATTTTACCTTTTGTATTTAAAATTTTTACTAATGATTTTAATAATTTTTTTACTTCACTTAATTTTATTAAATGAATTGTTTGTTTAATTAAAATTAAATCAAATTTTTGACTTTTTCTCAAAGAAAGGTCTAAAATATTTACTCTTTTAAAATTAATTCTTTTATCTCTATCTTTGTGATTAATTATATCTATACCTAAAGGTTTATATTTAAGATTTAATCTTGAGCTTAAAGAACCTAAAATCTTTCCTCTACCACAACCAATATCTAAAATTTTAAAATTTGAATTAATTTTAGTATTTTTGATTAAAAAATTATTAAATGAATTAATGTAATTTTGTGAAGATAGCCAAGTTTTATTATCCCAATTTTTAATGACAGTTGATGCCATATTTTTTTAACCTCCAATAATTATATGGCCAAGGTGTTAAAAAACCAACAGTAAGCATCAATGGAACGACCCACCACGTTAGTATTGCTCCACCAGTCAAAAGATAATCTGTTAAATTCATAGTTACTTCCATACTAATCATAGAAATAAAGCTCATGCCTAAAGCTGTTTTTAAGGCTTTATTAAATTCTAAATTTTGACGAATTAGAACAATCGTTTCAAGTATTATGCTTGTAATTAATCCATTAATTATTGCTAGTATCATAATTGCTAAAACCGAAAACGGTATTTTGGTTAATTGAAAAAATAAAATAGTTCCGAAGTCTCCGATTGAACATCCAAGTAAACACCATGCAGTATTTTTAGCACTTTGATTCCATGTGTGTGAACAAGACCAATCAATTCTAGTGGATTCCATTTTAATATGATAATGTTTAGTTATGATTTTTAAACAATTATTTGATCAAAAATCTAGCACATACACATACTTAATTGCCTCATCTAAAGGAAGAGAAGCCTTGATAATTGATCCAGTTTTAGAAAACGTAAGTAATTACATAATTTTATTAAAAGAATTAGATTTAAGATTAGTAAAAGTAATTGACACACATATACACGCTGATCATGTGACAGGCGCTTCAAAATTAAAAGATATTACGAAATGCTCCACAATAATGGGTGATCATACTCCAGCTGATGCTGTTGAAATTAAGGTGAAAGATGATGAATATGTAAATTTAGAAAATTTAAAAATCAGAGCTATGTATACTCCGGGCCATACCTCGGATAGTTATAGTTTTTTGATGAATAATTATCTTTTTTCCGGTGATACATTACTTATAAATGGAACAGGTCGAACAGATTTTCAAAATGGAGACTCGAAAGACGCGTATAACTCAATTTTTAATAAACTATTAAAACTTCCTGATGAAACATTTTTATATCCTGCTCACGATTATAAAGGAGAAAAAGTAAGCACTATTGGTAAAGAAAAAAAACAAAATCCAAGGTTGCAGGTAAGTAGCGTAGATGAATACGTTGAGATAATGAATAATTTAGATTTAAAAAAACCTAACGAAATAGATTTTAATGTTACAAAAAATATTAATTTGGGTGCTTAGTTAAATTGAAGCTTTTAATGCTTCGTAAATTAAATCTTCGGTTGTTTCACCAATACTTCTGTAAACTTCTTGATTACCTTTAAAAATTATTAATGTTGTTTGATATTGTACATCAAAAAAATTAGAGATTTCTTTTTTCGTTACATCAAATGAAAAATATTCAATATTATCAAATTTAATATCTAGTAATTCACCTTTATTTTTTGCGTTCTGAAGAATTTTCATTTGACCAGCACATGATTGGCAATATTTTATCCAAGAACTGACTACTACAGTTTTTCCATCCGATTGAGCTTTATCAAACAACTCTTTCTCAAAAGTTGTCTCTTTTTCCATTGCATTTGCACTAAATGAAAATAACAAGAAAATTGATATTAATATTTTTTTCACAAATCTTTATACCACAAAAATCAGAAACCAATAGGAAGCTAGCCCTGAAATAATTGTCGCAATAATATTTTGACTTACTATTCCAATTAACATTGCAATTATTGCTGCCATAATTTTTGGATTATTTTCTAATTGAAAATCCCCAGAATTGTCCAAAAAAATAGCAGGAAATATAATTGCAGGAAAAATTGCTGAGGGCACAAAAGAGAGAATTTCTCTTATTCTTTCATTGAACATTTCTCTCTTTAATAATGCTATCATTGAAAACCTTGTCAAAAAAGTTATCAAACCACAATATATAATTAATAGCCAATTACTCATTAGTTTTAACCAACTTAGTTAAAATTGCTGCAGTCAGTAAGGCAATAATTCCAGCAACAATAACATATGCTTTATAAGGAACATAATTAAATCCAAACGTTGCCACTAATCCTGAAATAATTATCACAATCACATTTATAAACTTTCTAAAATCGTTAACTAATAATGCTAAAAAAGTTAATGGCACTGCAAAACTTAAACCAAGTTTTTCAGGAATAAAGGCTCCTAAAACAATCCCTAAAAAAGTTGTTGTCTGCCAAATAACCCAACAAGTAATACCGCCACCAAATAAATGAAAATATTTATTTTTATCATTATTTTTTTTGAAATATTCATTTGATCTTGCAAAAGCTTGATCAACTAAAAGATATGAAATTATAATTTTCCAGATAAGCTTTAAATCTGATAAATGTTCAGAAACAACAGCTCCGTACAAAAGATGTCTAGAGTTCACTGCTCCGACTGAACTTATTATAACTAAAGATGAGGCACCTCCTGAAAATAATTGAAGTAAAACAATTTGTGAAGCACCACCAAAAACTATTAAGGACATTCCCATTGTTTCTATTGGACTAAACCCAATGTCGATTGAAAGAACCCCAAATATCAAACCAAATGGAACAACTGGAATCATCAAGGGACTAACATCAAAAATACCTCTTAAAAAAACTCTAAATTTATTATTCATTTTAGAGAGTTTTTATTAGAAGCAAACTATATGATCAATATGAATTGGTCTTTTAATACCAAATTTTTCATCAACTTCATGTTGATGAATATGGTGAGAATGCACAAAAACAGGGATAAGAGTATCACTTGGAGTTTTGAGGGTATAAATAAAATTTGTTCCTCTAAATTTCCGGTCAACTACTTCAAATTTTAAGTTACTTTTATCGTCATGATGTAAATCTTCTGGTTGCACTAAAAGCTTTACTTTTGATCCTATTGGAAATGGTTTTGAAAAGTTTCCTGTAATTGTTCCTAGGTCTTTATTCTCTAAACTTTTAGGACTTGTTACTTCTGCTGGAATAAGAGTTCCTCTATTTAAGAAGTTAACTACTTCAATGGAGTTTGGTATGTGATAAACGTTATAAGGGTCATCAAATTGTTTTAACTCTTGATTTAAAATTATACCACATTTTGATCCTAAATAAAAAGCCTCGTATGAGTCATGTGTTACAATTATTGTGGTAATTTTGGAATTTTTTAATATCTTTTTCAATTTCTCCTGAATTTCTTCCTTAAAGCTTTGATCAACATTTGATAATGGTTCATCTAATAATAATAAATCTGGCTGAGTCATCAAAGATCTTGCTAAAGAGGCTCTTTGGGATTCTCCTGCACTAATTTCATGAGGAAATTTATTTAGTATTTGGGATATATCTAATAAATCTATTAATTCCTTGAAGTTAACTTTTTGATCTTTTTTATTCTTATTTCTTTCAGATCCTAAGTAGATATTTTTTTTAACTGTGTAATGTGGGAATAAACTATTTTCTTGGAATGCAAGGGAAATATTTCTATGCTCTGGTTCAATATTTATTTTTTCAGAAGATAAAGTTTTACCATTTAACTTTATTAAACCCTTATTTAATTTTTGTAATCCAGCTATAGTCCTTAATATTGTTGTTTTTCCTATGCCTGATGGACCCAATAAACAGATTACATCACCCTCATTTTTAATGGAAAATGTGACATTTTTTACTT
>CABYZU010000015.1 GCA_902523495.1 uncultured Pelagibacteraceae bacterium | reverse complement strand
GGGTCTTAAAATTAAAGTAATTGGAAGCTCTCTTATTATCTCTAATGATATCAAAATTATAATGAACAAAAGAGAATTTCTTAAAAAGGGAATATGAATATTCATAAATGTTTTTTTTTTTGAATAACCTAGTAAATAAGCGCTTTCATCAACTGAGATATTTATTTTTTCGTAACCAGATTTAATCCCATTAAAAGCTAATGAGTAAAATCTAATAAAGTAGACTAAAATAAGACCAAGAATGGAGCCTATAAATACTTTTTTAATTGAGCTAAAGCCTAGTGATTTAATTATACTATTATCAAACCAGGCAATAAAAGAGATAAATGCAATTGCTAAAATTACACCTGGTATTGCATACCCAGAAATAGACAAGGTAGATAAAAAATTTAAAACTTTATTATTAGAAACTCTGTTCCCATAATTTGATATTAAAGAGAGTATCAATAAAACAAGACTTGATAAAGTTACTAAATAAAGAGTATTTAAAAAAAGTTCAACTATTTGTAAATCAAATAAATTTTCTGGAAACTTTATTGTCCAATACAACATCTGACTTAATGGGAACAAAAAACTTATGAAAAAAATTATAAAACAAAACATAAATGCTAAAAAAGCCCTGAAACCAAAAAGTTTTACTTTTACTTTTTGTTTAAATCCCCCTTTAGAGTTAAGATGGTATCTAGCTTTTCTTCTAGATAAGTTTTCCAAAATAAATAAAGAAAATATGAACAACAACAAAAAGAAAGAAATTCTGTTAGCAAAGGCTAAATCATCAAAATAAATCCATGAGTTATAAATGCCTGTGGTTAAAGTATTTATGGAAAAAAAATCAACTGCTCCAAACTCTGCTAGGGTTTCCATTGCTACTAGGGATAGACCAGCAATTATTGCTGGTCGTGCGGCTGGTAAAATTATTTTATAGAAAGACTTAAATTTAGAAAAACCAAGATTTTTTCCTAAATCAATTAAATTCTGTGATTGATATAGAAACGATGCTCTAGCAAGGATATATACATATGCAAAAAGTGAAAAAGAGATAGATAATATAGCACCTAACATGCCATCAAATTTTGGGATACTTGTATTATAATTAGCATCACCAAATAAGTTTTTCAGAATAGTAAAAGCTGTCCCATAATTCTCAAAAAAAGCTGTTAAAGAATAAGCATAAATATAAGGCGGGACTGCAAAAGACAATATTAGTGCCCATTTAAAAAAATTGCTGCCTGGAAATTTGTAAAAGGATACTAAATAAGCTGTACCAGTGCCAAATATAAAAGTAAGCAATAACACAGACATTAGTAAAGAAATGGAATTAAAAATGTACTCTATCAAAAAAGTGTCTTTTAAAATTTGGTAATAATTAGACGTGTCCTCAAAAAAACTTGTGAATACAGTAATGATTGGAATTAATACTATAGAGGAAATCAGGAAAGAAGATAGGTACCAACCATTTAATTTCATATTATAATCCGCCTTATAATCATGAAAAAGTAAAGTGCCCAATATCAACTATTGTTAATAATGGGCACTATTTAAGAAAAATCAAAAATTAAATACTTTTAGGATATGCGGAACCTCCTTAGTCTTAATTTGAGATACTTTTCTTTGATTTATTCTTTTATTGATTTTTTCACACTCCATTTTACATGGTGAACATGCTTTGGAAGATTTATTTAAATCAATATCAGAAATAAATTTTTTCTCTTTTCCCATTATTATTTCCAACCAGCAGCTGTCATCACCTCTACTGCAGCAGCTTGATTTTTTCCATAAGAAGCTAGTTTAGTTTTCATATCTTGTTTAAAATCTAAACCTAAGTTATTAACAACTAATGGACTTGGTGAAACACCATCAATCATTGGAAACTCAAAAGTATTATTTGTAAAATGCTCTTGAGACTCTGGAGTCAATAAAAACTCTACAAGTTTAACAGCGTTAGCTTTGTTAGGCGCACCTTTTACCAAAGCAGCACAACTAACATTCATATGCGTTCCTCTATCATTTTGATTTGGAAAAAAAGCTTTAACCTTTTTAGCAGCCTCTTGTTGCTCTGCACCTTTTTTGCCAGATAACATAAGAGCTAAGTAGTAAGTATTAGCTACAGCAATATCAGCTTCACCAGCTGCGACTGCCATTATTTGAGCTCTATCATTACCTGTTGGTGTTCTTGCCATGTTAGCTACAACTCCTTCAGCCCATGCAGCCGTAGCAGCTTTTCCGTTATTTTTAATCAAGGACGCTACAAGAGATTTATTATAAATATTACTAGATTTTCTTATTACTAATCTACCTTTCCATTTTGGATCAGCTAAACCTTCATAACTCATTCCAGATAATTCAGCACCTGTAACTCTTTCTGGTGAGTAATAAATTATTCTTGCTCTTTTTGCTATTCCAACCCACTTATTTGTTCTAAAGTTTTTTGGAACAGCGTCTTTAATAGCTGCAGATGTTAAGCCACTTTGAAGCGTGCCTTTGGCATCCATTGCACCACATCTCCCTGCATCTGCAGTGATGTATAAGTCTGCAGAAGAGTCCGCACCTTCACTGATGATTCTTTTTTCTAAAGCACCTGATTTTCCGTTTATCAAATTAACTTTTATGCCAGTCATATTTGTAAACTTAGAATAAAGCTCAGAGTCTGCTTTATAATGTCTTGCATTAAAAACATTAATCTCGTTTGCAATTGCAAATGATGATGCGATTACTGAAAAGACTAACGTTAGTATTGATATCTTTCTCATTTAATATACCTTTATATAAGTTTTTCCGCATAATTAATGAGAATGAGAACTATTCTCATTGATAATGATTATCAATCGCAATAGTGTCGCAGTCTATTGGGACTTCCAGTCGCCTATTTTACTAAATAAAAAATTTCTAAATGCTTGGACTCTAGCAGTATTTTTCAGAGATTGGGGATAAACGAAGTGTGCTTCTGTGATTGGCCCTTCTGACTTTGGTAATACTTTTATGATATTTGAGGAATTACTTACCAAATACTCTGGAAGTGCAGCTAAACCAACGCCTGCCTGAACTGCTAATAATAATCCCATTACGCTATTTACTTTCATTATTGGCTTTCTTTTTTTACCATCATGCATTCCTAATTTTAATGCCCATTCTGGATTATAAACTGGTGATGGTGCTCCTTTCCCAAAAGATATAAATTTATGTTTATTAAGATCAGCCAATGTCTTTGGCATGCCATGTTTTTCCAAATATCTGTTAGACCCATATATGTAATACTTTAAATCTATGAGCTTTTTTTGGATATAATTTAATTGTTTTGGTCTTCTCATAAAAATACCAATATCAGCTTGACGAGTGCTTAAATCTAATTCTTTATCTTCAAAAATTAATTCTATTTCAACCTCTGGATTTAATCTCATAAATTCCTCAATACGAGGTGTTAACCAATGAGTTCCAAAACTTCTAACTGTGGTTATTGTTAATTTTCCTGAAGGTTTATTTTTTTGATCTCCTAGAGAAGTTTCAACATCTTTTAACTTACTAATTACCTCGTTAGCAGTTTTAAATACATATTCGCCATTTTCTGTAAGTGTTAGACCTCTGGCATGTCTCTCAAATAATTGAACCTTTAGATCCTGTTCTAGAGATTGAATTTGTCTACTTATAGCCGACTGGCTAAGATTAAGATTGATTGTAGCATTAGTAAAACTCCCTGCTTCCGCGACTGCGTGAAATATTTTTAATTTATCCCAATCCATTATTTATTTAAGTCAACCAAAACTCTTCCTGAAATTTCACCTTTTAAAATCTTTGGATAAGTATCAATTAACTCCTCTAAGCTAACTGTCTGTATTGATTTTTTTAATAGATTAAAATCAATTAAATTTGCAGCTTCACCCCATATAAACTCTCTTCTTTTTATGCTACAGTTAGCAGAGTCCATACCCCACATTTTAATTCCTCTTAGCATAAAAGGAATTACATTAGTGTTAAGCTCATTGGTACTTGCATTTCCACAAACTGCAATGACTCCATTTGAATTTGTTTGAACTATTGCATTGGCCAATATTTTTCCACCAACTGTATCTACAACCCCATCCCATAAACCTTTATCAATTAGTCTTGGATCTTTGTCAAATTCACTACGATTTACAATAGTTTTAGCACCTAATGATTTTAAATATTCTGCTTTAGAATCTTTTCCGGTAACAGCAGTAACGTTGTAACCCATTTTACTTAATGCTATTACAGCGATACTCCCAACTCCACCTGAAGCACCAGTTACTAAAACATTGTTAACTTTTTCACCTAATAAAATTTCTTCTCTTGCTTTAATTGCAAATACACTCATTAAAGATGTGAAGCCAGCTGTTCCAAGTATCATTGCTTGTTTACTAGTCAAATTTTTTGGTTTTTTTACCAAAAATTCTCCATTTACTTTTGCAACTTGTGAGTATCCACCATAAAAAACCTCACCGACTCTAAATCCTGTTAATATTACTTCATCACCTTGTTTAAATTTGGGATTTTCACTTTCCAAAACATTCCCAGAAAAATCTATACCAGGAATATGAGGAAATTCTTTTACCAATCTTCCACCATTTTTTAAAATCATCCCATCTTTAAAGTTAAGATCAGAGTAATCAACTTTGATTGTTACATCACCATGTTTTAAAAAGCTCTTGTCTATTGTTTTTATTTCTCTTGTGAACTCTTCGCCTTTTTGATCTAAAATTAATGCTTTAAAATGATCAGACACTTTAATCTTTGGTGATGCTTATAAATCGTAAATATCTATTTTGATAACTTAAATCTTCCTTAAACTGACCTAAATAATAATTTGTAACTGTTGTAGCTTGCTCTTTTTTTATACCTCTCATTGTCATACACTGATGAGTTGAGTCAATAGTAACTGCTACGCCTTTAGCATCCAAAGACTTCATTAAGGTATTCGCAATTTGCATAGTAAGTCTCTCCTGAGTTTGTAATCTTTTAGAAAAAACTTCTACAACTCTTGCTAATTTACTTAATCCTACTACTCTTTCTCTTGGAATGTAAGCTACATGAGCTTTTCCAATTATTGGTGCCATATGATGTTCGCAGTGACTTTGAACAGAAATATTTTTTTGTACAACCATATCATCATAACCATCAACATCTCCAAAAGTTTTATCTAAAATTTGATTTGGATCTTCTTTATAGCCTTTAAAATACTCTTTGAAAGCCTTTACAACTCTTTTAGGGGTTTCTAAAAGTCCTTCTCTATTAGGGTCTTCTCCCATCCAAGTTAAAATTATTTTTATAGCTTCCTCTGCATCTTTATCAGAAACTTTTTTAATTTCTTGTTCTATATTTGTGTCTTTTACGAGTTTCATCGCAGTGTTTTATACATATAATTCGCTTATTTTAAA
Organism: uncultured Pelagibacteraceae bacterium; assembly: GCA_902523495.1. Classification (GTDB taxonomy): domain Bacteria; phylum Pseudomonadota; class Alphaproteobacteria; order Pelagibacterales; family Pelagibacteraceae; genus Pelagibacter. The sequence goes on along the minus strand of CABYZU010000015.1, from coordinate 11,484 downwards.
ATATTTAAAATCTACCTATATGTGCTACATAATCACTTATTATGTTCAAAAAAAGAGAAAATGTAGTTGAAATTGAAGAAGGAAACCTCTTCTCCCCTAAATTTGATAATGACGGATTATTACCTGTGATAACAATGTGTCATAAAACCAAGGATATTCTAATGCATGGATTTATGAATATTGAAGCATTAAAAAAAACAATCGAAACTAAAGAGGCTCACTATTTTAGTAGGTCTAGAAAGGCGATTTGGCATAAAGGTAAAACCAGTGGTTTTATACAAAAGGTAATTGAAATTAGAATTGATGACGATCAAGACTCAATTTGGCTAACAGTTGATATTGGCGATGGATCTAGTTGTCACGTTGGCTATCGATCTTGTTTTTATAGATCTATCCCTTTAGGTCTTATTGATGATGGAAAAAAAATTGAGATGAAGTTCTTAGAAAAAAATAAGAAATTTGATCCAGAAAAAGTTTATAAAGGGCAACCTAATCCAACTAAAATTTAAAATGGAAATTAAATATCAAAATTTAAGGGTCCTGGGTCCAGCAGTTTTAAAAGTGAAAATACCTGAACTAATTTTGAAAAAATTAAATAACTATATTGATAAAATTATAGATGATAAAGCAAAATTAAAAAAGTTAGACTATGGCGAGGCATTGGTAGGAGATGTGACTCAAGAATTTTTATTGGAAATAGAATTTGTTAAATCATCTGGTTGGTTAGAGTTTTTAGGAAATTCTTCTAAAATTTATACTGAACTAAATGAGGGAAAGAAAATATCCAAATTTAATTTACTTAAAACTTGGGTCGTGAGACAATTTCAAAACGAATATAATCCTACTCATTGGCATGGGGGTCATATTTCTGGAGCTGGATTTCTTAAAGTTCCCAGATCATTAGGAGAGAGTACTCAACAAAAAAAATCTAAAAAATATAGAGGTGGCAGTTTACAATTAATACACGGAGCTAGAATGTTTACTTGTCCCTCAACATTTAATATTACACCAGAGGTTGGGGATTTTTATTTGTTTCCAAATTATTTGATGCACACCGTTTTTCCTTTTAAAGATACTGAGGAGGAAAGAAGATCTATCTCCTTCAACGCCTCAATTGATGAAGAAATATATAACGTATATGGAAAATAAATTACAAAAAAACGTGCTTGGTGAAAATTTAGAATTATGTTCAAATAATCCTTTAACTGGATGGTACAGGGATGGGTGTTGTAATACTGATGAGAACGATCATGGTTTACATACTGTTTGCGCGAAAGTTACAACAGAATTTTTAGAATGGTGTAAAGAAGCAGGAAATGATTTAATTACACCTCACCCTGAACTTGGATTTCCAGGTTTAAAGGATGGTGATGGTTGGTGTGTATGTGCAACTTGGTATGCAAGAGCAGTTGATGCAGGTAAAGGTTGTCCAATTTTTTTAAAAAAAACTCATCAAAACACTTTGAAAGTTTTACCAATTGAAACTCTAAAGAAATTTGCAATAGATCTTTCATAATATTAATATAATTGTGGGTGATAATATTTTATCAATAATATACCTTTTGCTGGTGATTGCTTTGGTATTTCCAGGTTTTTATTACGCAAATAGGGATAAAAAAGTTTTTTTAAAAAATCTTTTTATATGGATTGGAATTATTGGAATTATTATAATCTTCGTGAATTTTTTATATTATTAATCACATATTGCCGTATTTTGGACCACCACCACCCTCAGGTGTGACCCAGATTATATTTTGGGAAGGTTCTTTAATATCACAAGTTTTACAATGGATACAATTTTGGGCATTTATTACAAATTTATGTTTATCATTTTCCTTTTGCACCTCATAAACTCCTGCTGGACAATACCTTTGCGCAGGTTCATCATACTTTTCAAGGGTATATTTTATTGGCAATTCTTGATCTTTTAATTTCAAATGCACTGGCTGATTGTCTTCATGATTGGTTCCTGTTAAATATACTGAACTTGTTTTATCGAATGTAATAACATTGTCAGGTTTTGGGTAATGAATTGTTGGCATTACACTCGACGGCTTTAAGGTTTCATGATCCGCATGCTTATGTTTTAGAGTAAATGGAAGTTTGCCTCTAAATATAATTTGATCAATACCAGTAAAAATTATACCTAAAATTAAGCCCCAACTAAAGCTTGGCTTAACATTTCTTGCCTCATGCAATTCTTTAAATAACCAACTCTTTTTAAATTTTTCCTCATATTGTTCTAAATCTTTTTTATCTTGAATATATTCATTTATCACTTCTGCAGCTATGATCCCACTTTTCATTGCTGTATGAGAACCTTTTATTTTTGGCATGTTAAGAGTTCCAGCATCGCAACCTATAAGTAATGCACCAGGCATGTACATTTTTGGTAAACTTTGTATACCACCTTCAATTAATGCTCTCGCACCGTAAGAGATTCTTTTTCCACCCTCAATAATTTTTTTTATTGATGGATGCATTTTGAATCTTTGAAACTCATCAAAAGGAGATAAAGATGGATTTTGATAGTCTAAACCAATTACATAACCTAAAAATACCTGTTTATTTTCAGCATGATAAATAAAGCTTCCACCGTATGTATTATTATCTAGGGGCCAGCCGGCGGTATGCATCACTAATCCTTCCTCGTGATTTTTCTCATCAATCTCCCAAATTTCCTTAAAACCAATACCATATTGTTGAGGATCTTTTCCTTTATTAAGATTAAATTTTTGGATCAATTGTTTACCTAAATGACCTCTACACCCTTCAGCAAAAACTGTAACTTTACCTAAAAGCTCAATACCTGGCTCATAACTGTCCTTTTTATTACCTTGTTTATCAATACCCATATCTTGAGTAGCTACTCCTTTTACTGAGCCATCATCGTTATATAAAATTTCACTTGCGGGAAATCCTGGAAAAATTTCAACTCCAAGACTTTCGGCTTGCTCCGCGAGCCATCTACATAAATTAGCAAGACTAATAATATAATTATTATGATTTTTTTGAACTGAAGGAAGTAACCAAGTTGGCCAGCTTAAGGATTTTGATTTTCCTAAAAATAAGAATTTTTCTTTCGTAACTTTAGTTTTAATTGGTGTGTCTAAATCTTTCCAGTTAGGAATTAATTCGTCAAGTGCTCGTGTTTCAAAAACATTACCGCTTAGAATATGAGCTCCAATTTCAGATGCTTTCTCTAAAACACAAACATTTAAATTTGAATTCAATTGTTTTAGTTTAATTGCAGTAGATAAACCTGATGGTCCACCTCCAATAATAACTACATCATATTCCATTGACTCTCTGGACATACCAATTTTTTACAGATTAATTTATTTTTGTATAGTGTTTAATTTGTTTAATTCATCTAAGAATTGTGGAACCGCCTCAAAAAGGTCAGCCTCTAATCCATAATCAGCCACGCTAAATATTGGTGCTTCACCATCTTTATTTATTGCGACAATTACCTTACTTTCCTTCATTCCAGCCAAATGTTGAATAGCTCCTGATATTCCTACAGCTATATATAAATCTGGTACCACAACTTTTCCTGTTTGACCTACTTGATGGTCATTACCAATATAACCAGCGTCAACGGCTGCCCTTGAAGCGCCAATAGCTGCATTCAATTTATCAGCTAGCGATGTAATTAATTTAAAATTATCTCCACTTTGCATGCCTCTTCCTCCAGACACTACTACCCTAGCAGTTCCAAGTTCTGGTCTGTCGGACTTAATTTCCTCTCTTTTAACAAATTTTGTATTATTAAATTCTTCACCTGGTTCAACCTTTTCTATAGATGCCGATCCGCCAGAACTTTCGCAGGGATCAAAAGAGGTAGGTCTTATAGTTACACATTTTTTTGTATCTTTACTTTTAACAGTCGCAAATGCATTTCCAGCATATATGGGTCTCAAAAATGTATCTGAAGATATTACTTTAATAATATCACTAATTTGTGATGTATCTAAAGAAGCAGCAATTCTTGGCATTAAATTTTTACCAAAAGTATTTGCTGAACAAACAATATGTGAATAAGTATCTGCTAATTTAATTATTACAGGAGCGAAATTTTCAGCAACAAAATTTTCATAATGAGCTGCCTCTACTTGAATAACTTTTTTGACTAATGGTAATTCTGATAATTTTTTTGCAGCATCTCCACAGTTTTGACCAATTATTATTGCATGTAGATCCTCTCCCATTTGTGCAGCTGCTGTAACTGCATTTAGCGTAAATGGTTTTAAATCTTGGTTGTTATGTTCTGCTATTAATAAAACTGACATTAAATAACTTTTGCCTCATTTTTTAGTTTTTGAACCAGCTCAGCTACACTTGAAACTTTTATTCCAGCTTTTCTTTTTGGTGGCTCTTCAACTTTAATATGCTCGATTCTTGGTGAAGTATCTACTCCCAAATCTGACGCATTTAATTGTTCAATCGGTTTTTTCTTTGCTTTCATAATATTTGGTAAAGAGGCATATCTTGGTTCATTTAATCGTAAATCACACGTTACTATTGCTGGAATAGCAATCTCAATTGTTTCTAATCCTTCATCAATCTCTCTTGTTACCTCTAATTTTTTATCTTTTATTTCAATCTTAGATGCAAAAGTAGCTTGTGGCCAATTGAGTAATGCACTGAGCATTTGACCAGTTTGATTGCAATCATCATCAATAGCTTGTTTGCCCATGAAAACAAGATCTGGTTTTACTTTTTCAACAATTTTTTGCAATAATTTCGAAACTGCTAAAGGTTCTAAAATTCCATCGGTTTTTACAAGAATACCTTTGTCTGCACCAACTGCTAAAGCTTTTCGAACTGTTTCTTGAGCTTTTTCTTCTCCAACACTTACTGCTATAACCTCTGTTGCTTTTCCAGCTTCTTTAATTTTTACTGCTTCTTCAATAGCGTTATCATCAGGAGGGTTAGTAGACATTTTAACATTATCTGTAACTACTCCTGTCTTGTCCTCTTTAACTCTAATTTGAACGTTATAATCAATAACTCTTTTTACTGCGACTAAAATCTTCATTAAGCTCTCAATAATTTATTTTCAGCATCGTATGGGCCTTCCTCTAAAATTGTAGCCTCATACATTTTTCCTAATATATCAACTTTAAGTTTTTCACCGACGTTAGCAAGATCAGGTTTGACCATTGCTAATGCAATTGATTTATCTAACCTAAATCCATATTCACCACTTGTAGCTCTACCTACAACTTTATCATCTTTATAGATAGGGTTATTACCCAAAACATCTGAATCAGTTGTGTCATGAACTTCTAACGTGACTAATTTATTATCAAACCCTTTTTCTCTCCATTTATTTAACGCCTCAAGTCCTATAAAATTACCTTTATTAGGGTGAATAAATCTATCCAAACCTGACTCGTAAGGAGAATATTCAATAGATAATTCTGTGCCTACTAATTTATAGGATTTTTCTAACCTTAAACTATTCATCGCTCTTATTCCAAAAGGTTTTATTCCCAGATCTTTTCCCGCTTCCATTAATTTGTCAAATATATGATTTTGATATTCAATAGGATGATGCAATTCCCAACCTAATTCACCAACAAAGTTTACTCTCATAGCATTAACAGGCGCATACCCAACATTGACGTTTTTTGCAGTTAACCACTTAAAATTTTCACCTGAAAAATCATCTGTAGAAACTTTCTGCATTAATTCTCTTGCCTTTGGACCTGCTACAACAAGAACGCCTTTACTGTTTGTTAAATCCTCAAATATTACTGAGCCATCAGTGGGCATCCATTTTTGAATCCAGTCATGGTCTAATCTTAAGTTTGCACCTGCTGAGACAAGATAATATCTATTTTCAGCCTCCTTCATGATGGTAAATTCCGAATGGACTCCCCCTTTAGTGTTAAGAGCGTGGCACAAATTTATTCTACCAACTTTTTTTGGAAGCTTGTTTGCAACTAAATAATCTAAAAATTCCTCTGCTTTTGGGCCTCTAATTCTACACTTTGCAAAAGCAGTCATATCTAAAAGACCAACATTTTCTCTTACATTTTTACACTCTTTTTTAATTGCATCGAACCACTTAGATCTTCTAAAAGACCAGTCATCTTTCTGCTCCATGCCATCAGTTGCAAAAAAGTTTGGTCTTTCCCAACCAAATTTTTGTCCAAATACTGCTCCTAAATTTTTCATTCTTTCATAACATGGTGATGTTTTTAGAGGTCTTGCTGCAGGTCTTTCCTCATCTGGGTAATGAGTTATAAAGACGTGGCTATAAGCTTCTTCATTTTTTGCTTTTAGATAAGATTTAGTTGCATAATTTCCATAACGTCTAGGTTCAACCCCAAGCATGTCAATCGTTGGCTCTCCATCTATTATCCATTCTGCTAACTGCCATCCTGCGCCACCGGCAGCAGTTATACCAAAACTATGTCCTTCATTTATCCAAAAATTTTTTAATCCCCATGCTGGCCCAACTATTGGATTTCCATCAGGAGTATAACAAATTGCTCCATTATAAACTCTTTTAACTCCTACCTCACCGAAAGCAGGTACTCTATGTATTGCACCTTCAATATGAGGAGCAAGTCTATCTAAATCTTCTTGAAATAATTCATACTCAGAATTTTTTGATGGTCCCTCAAGATAACAAGCCGGTGCACCATCTTCATATGGACCTAATATTAATCCACCAGCTTCTTCTCTCATATACCATCTACTATCACTATCTCTTAACACTCCCATCTCTGGAAGACCTTCTTTTTTTCTTTTTTGTATTTCAGGATGTGGTTCTGTAACAATGTACTGATGTTCTACGGGAATGACTGGAATATCTAATCCAACCATTTCACCAGTTTGTCTTGCAAAATTACCCGAACAAGAAATAACATGTTCGCACTCAATTGAACCTTTGTCTGTTTCAACAATCCATCCATCTTTATTTTGTTTCATTGATAAGACGGCAGTGTTTCTATAAATTTCTGCTCCTTTATTTCTTGCCCCTGTTGCTAAGGCTTGCGTTAAATCTGCAGGTTGAATGTAGCCATCTTCTGGATGTTGAATAGCTCCAACTAAATCATCAGTATGACATAAGGGCCAAATTTCTTTTACGTTTTGTGGAGTTAAAAATTTAACGTCTACTCCTATAGTTTTTGCCACTCCGGCATATTGGTGATATTCGTCCATTCTATCTTTAGTGCTTGCTAAACGAATATTTGAAACAACACTAAAACCCACATTTTTTCCTGTTTCTTCCTCAAGCTTTTTGTAAAGATTTACTGCATATTTATGAAGCTGACCAACTGAATAACTCATATTAAAGAGTGGCAACAACCCTGCAGCGTGCCAAGTAGAACCTGAGGTGAGTTCTTTTCTCTCAATTAAAACGACGTCTGACCATCCTTTTTTAGCTAGATGATAAAGGGCACTAACTCCAACAACTCCACCACCCACAACAACTACTTTAGTTTTAGTTTTCATAATTTGATTTTTACTAAATTTTTATTCATTTCGAAACAAAATTATATCAATAGTTCAAATTGAACTTCCTAGAGAGACTGGACTTGATACCATGGTGGTTAACCAACAGTCCTTTAGGGGTCCGTCCTCTATATATTTTTCAACCTGCCAATTAAATTTATGATAAATTTTTTTATTATCTAATATGATAACTTCAAATTGTACCATATTATCACTACCTCTTATTTCTGTAATAGTATGACTTATGTGATTTATCATCATTTGATAATTATTGCCTTTTATCATTCTTTTAAATTTATCTAAAGGACCTGTCACTTTTTTATTATTTGGATGGGCAAAATTCCATGTCTGCTCTATTCCACTATCCTCGAAACCATCATTATTTTTTTGCAAACCAAGCAATTGTATTTTTACAACCTCAGAAGGTTTAATTTTATTATTTGGTTTAAGTAATTCAGCTTTGGAAATTGAAATAGAAAATAAAAAAATTATTAAAAAATTAAATGTTACTTGCAGTTTTTTTAACATCATTTAAAAATTTTTCTCTTTTTTGATTTCCAACGAATGGTACAGCAAAGTATCTTCTGTATATAACATCCGTTATGCCGCATATGTTAAATACACCTCTTCGTAATCTTTTAGTTGGCATATTTAAAAAAAAAGTTCTCACTGCAAATTGTGGTGAACCATAGGTGCAAAAAACAATTGCTTTTTTTCCTTTAAGATTTCCCAGTGGATAACCATAATTTCCAAACAATCTCTTAAATTTGAAGGCCCAGGGTGGCGCAAGAACCTTATCTATCCATCCTTCAACTATGGCAGGCATCCTAAAATTCCATATTGGTGCAATTAAAACTATTACATCTGATTTTTCTATTCTATTTCTATGATCTAAAACATTTTCATTAGGTTCTTCTCCTGAAAAAACTGGATCAAATTTTTCTTTATATAAGTCTACAACATCAACTTTATGTCCATTTTTTTCAACTGTTTCAATAAATGTATCTCTAATTGCAGCGTTAAAAGATTTTTCATTATAATGCCCATAGACAATAAATATTTTTTTCATATTATTTTTATATTTCTCTATATCTTTAATTTTTAAATCTTTTGATCTAAACGCGGTTTCCAGAATGGTCGGAACAGCTCAATCTTTGGACATCTATTCATTACAACTTTAAGTCCTGCTTCTTCTGCTAAACTAGCAGCCTCATGATTAATCACACCTATTTGTCCCCATAACACTTTAGCACCTATTGAAATTGCCTCTCCAGCTACTCCATAAAGATCTTCTGATTTTCTGAAAACTTCCACCATATCTACAGGACGATCGATTGATGCAAGATTTGGGTATACTTTTAAATTACGTATTTCTTTAATTTCGGGTTTTGGATTTACTGGTATCATGTCATATCCAGTTTCATGAAGCACCCTTAATACACCATAACTAAATTTAGTTTTATCAGGACTAGCTCCTACCATAGCTATAGTCTTAACGGACTTTAAAATATCTCTTAAGTATTCATCGCTATAAGGTTTACTGTGATCCATTTACCTACTTTTTTTTTTTACTTCTTTTAGAGTTGCTATATCAGCTTTTAGCTCATGTGGTGCAAGTGGGTCAAGGAAAGGATTGCGATAAAGTTTATCATGACTTTCAACACCAATTTCAATTTCACAATCAGTTTTTGGTTTAGCAACACACAAGACAACATAACCATTGTTAATTTGTCGATTGTTTAGTGCAACCTGGGAACGTTGATCTACCTCTCCTTTTATAAGTTTTGCAGCACAAGTTATACAACCGCCATATTCACAACCATAAGGAAGATCCAATCCTTGAGTGCGTAATTCTTGAAGTAAAGGTTTTCTATCAGAAACCTTAAAAGTTTTGTTTTCACGATTGATAATAGTGATTTTTTTTACAGCCATATATCACTTGTACAGTCTCCACCAGGGTATCTACTTTCATGACATCTGCTTGGTCCGTTGGGTTCTTCACCAAAGTTTACAATAAAATCTCTATTAATTTTCATACCCCCATTTTTTACATCACAGTCAATCATAATCATAACACCACCCTGCGTTTTTATATCAGGGTAAAATTGATTATCCCAAGTTGAAAATAATGAAGTAGTTACATACATCCTTTTTCCATCTAAGGATAGTTGGTACATTTGAGGACCACCTGCAATCTTAACACCATTTATAAATGGTGCTTTTCCCAAAAGTCCTCCAATCCAAACTTGACCTGTTAACTTGGGTTTATGAGGATCAGTAATATCATACTGTCTCATATCTCCATGAAGCCAATTGTTTAAATAAAGATATCTATCGTCCATTGAAACAAGGATTGCAGACATTACTCCAGGAATTGGAATAGGCCAATCAGGGTGAGGTTCGTTATCAATATCTATAATTTTTTCCCATTCCCATTTTCCATATTTAGATTTCCAAAAGTGAATAACATTTGAGCTAAGTGCTGCACCACAAAATCCATGAACACTATTAGGATCATGTTTAAATTTTACTTCCAGGGGTATTAAGCCATCCTCTCCAAGATACATCGTCTCAATTGGTTCTTTTTTTTTAAAATCCCAGATATGAAGTCTTCTTCCATATTTTAGGTGCCCTACTTCCTCAAGATCGAAACCAGGCATAAAGGTATTAGGAGCAGCCCACTCTGAACTCACCATAACATTGTGACGTGGTTGGTACCAAAAATCGTAACTAAAAGGAATATCCCCCATTGAATTTTCCCACCTTCCTACAATTTCAAAATCTTTATTTAAATGTAAATACCCTCCAGGAGCTTCCCCTTTTGCGTTACCTAGAAAAGATATAATAATTTCAGAACCTAAACAGTGCACCGTATGGGGGCCTGATAAGTTTGTTTTAGATTTTATTTCTGAACCTTTAATCACTTTGTGGATTTTTGGAGCCAATGGATTAGTTGCAGTATCGATTACGTAAATATTGTTTGATCTAACACCTGGTACTAGTAAATACTTTCTGTTCATTCTAGAGTCTCCATGGCATGAGGAACATGCGTTCCATCCCATATGATGTAACTCATCTCCAATTCCTGGCATCTCCAAACGATGAATAACTTGTGAATAACTAGAACTTGCTGGATCAACATCAATAGTAGCTAGATAATCTGGTTTTTGAATTCCAGTTCCAGTGTAAATGGCTATTGTATAAAGAAGTTTTTCATTTGGTGCTTTAACAGCATCGGATGGACTAGCATATCCAGGGCCACAACAAGTTTCATTAATTTTTTTTATATCACTCATTAAAATTTATTTATTTTTCCAAACAGGTTTTCTTTTTTCAAGAAAAGCTGAAATACCCTCTTTAGCGTCTATCGCCATCATATTTGTCGTCATCACTTTAGCTGTGTAAGAATAGGCTTTTTTTAATGGCATTTCTAATTGTTTATAAAAGGCTTGCTTACCTATTTTAATTGTTAAATTAGATTTAGATGCAATTTTTTTTGCAATCTTTAAAATTTCATTATTTATTCTTGACTTGGAAAAACAATCGTTGATTAAACCAATTTCCTTTGCATAACTTGCTTTAATTGGTTCACCTGTTAAAAGCATTTTCATCATATGTTTTTTACTAATTTTTCTGCTTACAGCTACCATAGGTGTGCTACAAAATAACCCTATATTTACTCCTGGTGTAGCAAAAATAGCATCTTTAGTACTATAAGCTAAATCACAACTGGCAACCAATTGACAACCTGCAGCGAATGCTGCCCCATGAACCTTTGCGATTACGGGTTGTCTACCCTCGACTATTTGAAGCATTAACTTTGAGCAAAGATTAAATAATTTATTATAGTTATCTTTTTTCTTTAAATTTTTAACTTCATTTAAGTTATGACCTGAACAAAATCCTTTTCCAGCACCTTCAAGAATTATTACTTTAACCTTTTTGTCTTTATCTAATTTTTTAAAAGTAATTATTAAGTCATTTAAATTTTTATATGATAAGGAGTTATAA
>CABYZU010000014.1 GCA_902523495.1 uncultured Pelagibacteraceae bacterium | reverse complement strand
CAAAGTATAAGGCCAATCTTAAAAAAGCTCATAAAGATTTAGATAAGCTTACTAAAAAAGTAAAATCTGATTTAAATAAAGATTTTAGATCAATTGTTTTTCATGATGCATATCAATATTTCGAAAAAAGATTTGGTGTAAATATTCTAGGAGCATTTACTGTTAACACTGATGTAATGCCTGGAGCTGAACAATTAGCTGAAATTAGAGAAATTATTGAACATGATAAAGTGAGTTGTATATTTTCAGAACCTCAATTCAATCCAGATATTATCAAGGCAGTTGCAAAAGATACGAATGTTGCAACAGGAGTTATAGATCCGTTAGGAGCTACACTAGACCCTGGTAAAGATTTATATTTTGAATTGATTGGAAACATGTCAAAATCTTTTAAAGGTTGTTAGGTTAAAGTTATCTCTATTGGAGTATGATCTGAGGGTTTCTCTCTTCCTCTGGGATCTTTATTTATGTTTATAGACTTTATTTGATCTATTAAAGAATTAGATACTAAAAAATGATCTATTCTCATACCATTATTCTTTTGCCATGCTCCACGCATATAATCCCAAAAAGTATATCCTTCTTTAGTCTCATTAAAATGTCTATAAACATCATTTAAACCAAGATTAATCATTTCTCTTAGTTTTTTTCGAATTTCTAATCTAAACAAAGCATCATCCTCAAAGCTTTTTGGATTATAAACATCTTCTGCTGCTGGAATAATATTAAAGTCACCTGCTAGAATTATATTTTGATTTTTTTTAATTAGGTTTTTTAATTGTTTTATTAAGTCATCCAGCCATTTTTTTTTGTAATCATATTTTTCAGTATCTACAGGATTACCATTTGGAGTATAAATGTTAATTAATTGAATATTTTTTTTTTTGTGTTCAAGTTCAGCTGAGATTATTCTTGATTGTTTTAGCTTATCTTTAATTAAATTTGTTTTAACATTTTTTAATTTTCCTTTTGAGACAATAGCAACACCATTGTAACTTTTTTGACCAAATACATGACTCTCATAATCCATTGAGGAAAAATCATCATATGGAAAATTTACATCTTCTGTCTTAATTTCCTGCATCATTAAAATATCAGGTTTATATTTTAATAAATAATTTTTAATGTTTTCAATACGTGCTCGAACAGAATTTACATTCCACGAGGAAATAATCATTAAAGAGAAAAAGAAACACCACAACCACAAGATGATTTTGTTTGTGGATTAGTTATTTTAAATTGTTCTCCAATTAATTCGGAAACATAGTCTATTTTCGATCCTTTTAACAAATCAGCAGAAGTTTTATCTATCAATATATTTTCATAATTCAAATCATCTGCTGCTTTTTCATTGTCAAAAGTAAATTCATATTGGAAGCCTGAGCAACCACCACCTTTAATAGCGATTCTAAAAAAAGATCCTTTATCTTTTTTTGATAACAAAACATTGATCTGTTTAAGGGCTTTTTCAGTAAATTTAATTTCTTTTATCATGAGTGATCATTGGTATTACTAATATAATACTTATAATTTTATTTTAAAGGATGAAAAAATACTCACCAATTGGCCAATTTAAAAGTAAAGGTAGAATATTTAAAGAATTGGTAACAAAATATAGAAGTCCGTTTCAAAGGGATAGAGATCGTATTATTCACAGTGCATCATTTAGGAGATTAAAACATAAAACACAGGTATTTGTGAATACTGAAAGAGATCATTATCGAACTCGAATTACTCATTCTATGGAAGTTGCTCAAATAGCAAGATCTATAACACGATATTTAAATTTAAATGAGGATTTAGCTGAAACTCTTAGTCTTGCACATGATTTAGGACATACGCCCTTTGGTCATGCAGGTGAGGATGCTTTAAATGAATGTATGGAAGAGCATGGAGGCTTTGACCACAACTTACAAACATTGCGTATTGTAATGTTTTTAGAAAACAAGTATTTAAAATTTAATGGGCTAAACTTGTCCATTGAAACATTAGAAGGTCTCTTAAAACATAATGGACCAGCAGATGATCTAGACAAAGTTGATAGATTAATTGGTATTAAAAAATTCAAAAATATGATTAATTTTAAAACATATCCTTCGATAGAAGCTCAAATTTCTGCCATTTCAGATGACATAGCTTATAATAATCATGATATTCAAGATGGAATAAATGCAAATTTATTCAAATTAGAGGAGTTAGTAGAAATTAGTTTTTTTAAAGATATTTACAAAAAATATAAGAAAAAAATAAATAAACAAAATTACAAAATTGCTACATATCAAATTGTAAGAGATTCCATTGATTTAATGATAAAAGATCTAATTAAAAATACAAAAAAAAATTTGGCTGGTAGTAATATTAAAAATTTGAAAGACATAAATAAAACAAACTATTTGATGGTTGATTTTTCTGATGATGTTAAAAATTCTGACAATGAAATTAGATACTTTTTAAAAACTAAAATGTATAATAACAAAAAAGTACTTGAAAAAAATAATAAGGGTAAATCAATCGTAAAAAAATTGTTTGAAAAAATTAATTTAAATCCTAGAAAATTTATTTCAAAAAAACAACTTTCTAAAGATAAGTACAGAGCTATTTCAGATTTTATCTCAGGAATGACTGATAGATATGCAATCAACCTTCACAAAAATTTTAAATGAACATATTTGACCAATATTTAGAAAAAATTAAGATAATTGTTTTGAATCTTTCCGACAAGGGCAAACTAATTTTGCCAGACACTTTAGAAGGTATAAATACAGAATTACCTCCCAAAAAATTTAATTCTGATATTTCAACAAATGTTGCAATGGTGTTATCAAAAATTAACAAGAAATCACCAATGGATTTAGCTGATGATCTCGCTAAATTAATCAAGAAAAGAGATGATTATATTGAGGAAGCGAATATTGTAAAACCTGGTTTTATTAACTTAAAATTTAAACCAATTTTTTGGACTAATTTTATCAAAGAAATTATCAAAAGCTCTAAAACTTATGGAATTAATAAAAAAGACAAAAAGAAAAATTATCTTATAGAATTTGTTTCTGCTAATCCTACAGGTCCTTTACATGTGGGTCATTGTAGAGGAGCAATCTTAGGCGACGTAATCGCTAATGTTCTGTCGTTTAATAATCATAAAGTTACAAGAGAATATTATGTAAATGACTATGGTAATCAAATTATTAACTTTACAAAATCAGTTTACTTTAGAATGCGAGAAATCACATTAAAAGAACCATTCCCTAATAATGAAGATTTATATCCTGGTGATTATCTAATCGATTTTGCAAAAAACATTTTAAACGCCAATAAAGATATTGATTTAAAAAATTTTGATAATATTTCTGAAAAACTTACCGAATTATCAATTAATGAAGCACTTATCTTAATTAAAAAAAACCTTAATAGTCTTGGCATAAATCACGACAATTTTATTAGTGAAAAAAAACTAGTTAAAGATCATGAAGTAAAAAAAGTGATTGATTTTCTTGAAAAAAATAAATTTGTTTATAAAGGTAAAATAAAAGCACCAACTGGAGAGAATGATAAAAATTGGATTGAACGAGAACAATTACTTTTTAGATCAACAGATTTTGGAGACGATAAAGATAGAGCATTACAAAAAACAGATGGTTCGTGGACTTATTTTGCAAGTGATGTCGCCTACCACAAAAATAAGTTAGATAGAAAATTTGATCAATTGATTAATATTTTAGGTGCCGATCATGCTGGATATATTAAGAGAATAACTTCATCTGTTGAAGCTTTATCGAATACAAAAGATAAACTCACATGCAAGGTTAGCCAACTTGTTAAACTTATCAAAGATAAGAAACCTTTTAAAATGTCAAAAAGGAAAGGGGATTACATAACAATAGATGATTTGATAAATGAAGTGGGTAAAGATGCTACAAGATTTATAATGCTAAATAGAAGTAGTGATGTTGAACTAGATTTTGACTTTGATAGTGTAGTTGAAAAATCTAAAGATAATCCTCTTTATTATGTCCAATATTGTTATGCGAGAATAGCTTCTGTTTTTAATCATCTCAATAAAGATTTAGATTCTGATTTAAAAATTGAAAATTATAACTTTGAATATTCTAAGGATGAAATTGATATTTTAAAAAAAATTTCTGAGTGGCCCAAGTGTATTGATATCTCTTGTAAAAATCTTGAACCACATAGAATCCCGACATATTTGTATGAATTATCGTCTTTATTTCACTCATATTGGAATTTAGGTAAAGACAATCCTGAGAAGAGATTTATTAATAATAAAAATGAGATATCAAATGACAAATTAATATTCTTAAAATCCATCTCAAATACAATTAAATCTGGTATGAATATTGTCGGTGTATCAACTCCAAAAAAAATGTAATGCTTAAAGAGTTTAGATATTTAATATTTTCTATAATAATTTCTATATTCTTCTTTTTCGTAGTAAAATATTATTTTTCAGATACCAATAAAAAAAATTCTTATAGATCGTTAAATAATATTGAAAAAAAAATTGATCTATATTCACATAAACTTCCTATTTTGGAGAGCGATACAAAAGATATTATTCAATATGTTGAAAAATCAAATAATAACAAAAAAAAAAAATTTAATTTTTGGAAACTTTTAGAGCAAGATGATTAATTATCGTGCCTTTATTGTTGGTGTCAAAACCACTAAATTAACCAACAAAGAAAAAAAATTTCTTAAAAAGTATAAACCTTGGGGTGTTATCTTGTTTACAAGAAATATTAAAAACATTAAACAGACTAGAGAATTAACTTCCTCTATAAGAAAAATCTTTGGTAATAATAAATATCCAATATTAATTGATCAAGAGGGTGGCAGGGTAAGCAGGTTAAAAAATTTAATCTCTTTTGATAATTTAACATCTGAATTTTTTGGTAAAAAATTTATTAATAATCCCAAAGAGTTTAGTTCTTTTTATAAGTTATTTATTGATAAAACTTCTGAACTATTGAAATTAATTGGTGTAAATATTAATACATCTCCTGTTCTCGATTTAAGAGTAAAAGGATCATCTAACATTATCGGAGACAGATCTTTTAATAAAAATCCTAAAATTGTATCTAAAATAGGTGATTTTTGCATTAATAGTTATCATCAAAATGGAATAGCGACTGTAATCAAACATATACCTGGGCATGGTTTGGCAAAGGTTGATAGCCATCATTTTACACCTATTGTTAATAAAAAATTAGATTATTTGAAAAAAAATGATTTTTTTCCTTTTAAAAAAAAGAATTCTATTTTTGCAATGACTGCACATATAATTTATAAAAAAATTGATGCTCAAAATACGGTAACACATTCTAAAAAGATGATATCGCTGATAAGAAAAAAAATAGGTTTTAAGAATATTTTAATATCCGACGACTTATCGATGAAAAGTTTAAAAAATAGTATAAGTCAGAATACAATTAGAGCGTTTAATGCTGGATGTAACTTAGTTTTACATTGTAATGCCAACTTAAAAGAAATGGAAATTGTTGGTAAAAATTCACCTATAATTAACAAATTTATAATAAAAAAAACATCCCAATTTAACAAAATAATAAGTTAATATTAATTTATGGTAGAAAGAGATTCATCATTATTCAATGTTGATATAGAAAATTATAATGGACCTTTAGATGTTCTCCTTGATTTAGCTAAATCACAAAAAGTAAATTTAGAAGATATTTCAATTACCAGACTAGCTGATCAATTTCACAAATTTATAACAGAAGAAAAGGAATTAAATTTAGAAACTGCTTCTGAGTATTTATTGATGGCTACTTGGTTAGCCTATTTAAAATCAAAACTTCTTTTACCAGGAACACCTGAGGAAGAATTTAAAGTTCAAGAAGTTGCTGAAAAACTAAAATTGCAATTAAAAAAATTAGAATTAATCAGATTACTATCAGAACAAATGCTTAAAAGAAAAAGGTTAGGAAGAGAGATCAGAACCAGGGGAATGAGAGCTGGTATTAAATCAATTTATAATAGTGAGTATAAATTAAATTTATTTGAATTATTAAAAACATATTCATCAATAATTATGACAAAAGATTTTCAAAAAATTAACATTCCTAAACTGCCAGTATTTACTGCAGAAGAGGGCATTAAAACGATTAGCGATCTTTTTGGAAAATTAACTGATTGGAAAAAACTAGATGATCTAATACCAATTGGTTTTAGAAAAATTTCTAAATATCAGAAAACTGGTAAAGCAGGCATTTTTGCTGGTTCACTTGAATTGGTAAAAGAGGGTAATTTAAATATAAAGCAAGATAATCTTTTCGACGAAATTTATATAAAAGAGAAATGATGAATAAAAAGAATATAAGAAAAAAAAATAATATCTTAAATTTTCCAAACAAATTATCATCTATTGAAAAAGAAATTGAGGCTATAATTTTTGCTGCGGCTGAGCCTTTAGATATTGAAACTATTGAAAATAAAATTTCAAAAAAAACTAATGTAGAAAAAATTTTAATTAAATTAAAAGACGAATATTTAGATCGGGGTATAAATCTAGTTTGCATATCTAAAAAATGGTCATTTAGAACTTCACCAAATATATCAAATATAATGAAACAGGAAAAAACTGTTGAAAAAAAATTATCAAGAGCTGCAGTAGAAACACTCTCAATTATTGTTTACCATCAACCTGTCACAAGAGCCGAGATCGAAGAAATAAGAGGTGTTGCTTTTGGGACAAACACTATTGAAATTTTGATGGAACTAAACTGGGTCAAACCAGGTGGCCGAAAAGATGTTCCAGGTAGACCAATTCAATATGTTACTACTGACGATTTTTTAAGCCATTTTAATCTTCAAAGATTATCCGATTTACCGACTGTTGATGAGTTAGGCGCTGCAGGACTAATAGATAGCACTAATATTGATAATGCAATTTTTGGAACAGGAAAGTTTTATAAGGAAAAACAAGATGACAAAAAAGAGGATATTTATTCAAATATTGATGAAATGTTAAGTGGCACTTTAGAGTCCGACAAGAAAGAATAAGATAATATATTTAGGTATTAAAAAGTCACTTTCAAATTGATAATAAAAAGGATATAAGTTTTCCATGAGTATAGGAATATGGCAAATAGCAATTGTTGTAATACTTGTGGTTTTGCTTTTTGGAAGAGGTAAGATATCAAGTTTAATGGGTGACGTTGCTAAAGGAATTAAAAGTTTTAAAAAGGGAATGGCATCAGATGTGACTGATGACAATGAACCTAAGAATATTTCCGAAGATAATCAAGATACTAACAAAAAAGATTAAATCACATGCCCACTATTGGTTGGTTTGAGATTCTAATAGTTGTTGCAATTGCAATTATTGTTCTAGGCCCAAAAGATTTTCCAATCATGCTAAAAAAAGTTGGATCGTGGATTGGCACAGCCAAGAAATACATAAATTCTGTTCAAAGCGAAGTATCAAATATTGACATTGAAGAAAGTAAGACAGAGAAAAAAGAAGATAATAAAGATGAAACATGATGAAAATGAAGGTGGCTTCATAAGTCATTTAGCAGAGCTAAGAAAAAGACTGATACACAGTTTTATTTTTCTTATAATTTTTTTTATAGGATGCTATTTTTTTGCGGAACATTTATATGGTTTTTTAGTTGATCCTTTTGCTCAAGCAGTTAAAAATGATGGTACAGATAGAAGATTGATTTTTACAGCACTTCAGGAAACATTTTTGACTTATCTGAAAATTTCTTTTTTTACGGCATTTTTTGTTACTTGCCCTTTTATATTAATACAAATATGGAAATTTATTGCACCAGGTCTCTATAAACATGAAAAGGTTGCAATTTTACCTTATCTTGTTTTAACTCCGATGTTATTTTTTTTAGGAGGAATATTAGTTTATTATCTAATAATGCCTTTAGCTATAAAGTTTTTCCTATCGTTTGAGAGCACTGGTATTTCAACAAATTTACCTATTCAATTAGAGGCAAAGGTAAATGAGTATCTTTCTTTAGTAATGAAACTTATTTTTGCATTTGGTATAAGTTTTCAGTTACCTGTTGTTTTAAGCTTACTAGCGCGAATAGGAGTTGTTGATTCTGATTTTTTGAAAAAAAGAAGGAAATACGTAGTTGTTATAATTTTTGCTGCAGCTGCATTACTTACTCCACCTGATCCTATTACGCAAATCGGTTTAGCTATACCTTTATTAATTTTATATGAATTATCGATATTTTCTGTAAAATTTATAGAAAATAAGAAATTTAAAGACTCAAATGCATAATCTTAAAGAAATTAGAAAAAATTTTGATAGTTTTAAAAAGGCGCTTGAGAGTAGATTTGTTGAAATTAATTTTGATGAACTCAAAGATTTAGATGATCAAAACAGAAATTTTATACAGAAAAGAGAAACTTTAGAAAATGAAAAAAAAGAAATATCTAAATCCAAAGATAAATCTTTGTTTGAGAGATCAAAAGAAATTTCATTTGAAATTGAAAAAATTTCAAAAGATCAATGGAAAGTAAAAGATAAGCTAGATAAAATATTATCAATTATACCAAACATTCCTCATAAAGATGTCCCTCGTGGAAAAGACGAAAATGACAATAAAGAGATAATGAAATCAGGCCAAATAGCAAAATTTGATTTTAATCCATTGTCCCATTATGAGCTAGGTGAAAAACTTGGAATGCTTGATTTTGATCTGGCAACAAAAACCACAGGATCACGTTTTGTTTTTGTTAAAGATAAACTTGCATTGTTAGAAAGAGCTATCTCAAACTTTATGTTAGACACACATATTTTAAAAAATGGTTACGAGGAAATTTCTCCACCTTTATTAGCATCAGAGAACACTATGTTTGGCACAGGTCAGCTACCTAAATTTGAAAATGATCAATTCGAGGTAAAACTTGATAATGAAGCTGACAGAAAGTTTTTAATCCCAACAGCAGAAGTAATTTTAACTAATATTGTAAAAGATAAAATTATAAATCAAAAAAACCTTCCAATGCGATTTGTTGCATCTACCCCTTGTTTTAGAAAAGAGGCAGGTAGCTATGGCAAAGATACGAAAGGCATGATTAGACAACATCAGTTTTATAAAGTTGAAATGGTAAGTATAGTAGAACAAGAAAAATGTTTGGACGAATTGGAGAGAATGACAAAATGTGCAACCTCTATTTTAGATCTTTTAGAATTACCATATAGAAAAATAATTTTATGTAGTGGGGATATGGGTTTCAGTGCTGAAAAAACTTATGATATTGAAGTTTGGTTACCCTCAGAAAGTAGATATAGAGAAATCTCTTCCTGTTCATCATGTTCAACATTTCAAGCAGTAAGAATGAAAGCAAGATATAAGAGTGAAAAAAAGGGGACACTTTTTGTTGGTACCTTAAATGGTAGCGGTTTAGCAATAGGAAGAACTCTAATAGCTATTTTAGAAAATTATCAACAAAAAGATGGTTCGATTATAATTCCAAAAGTTTTAAGACCTTATATGGACAATTTAGAAAAAATTTCGCTCAAATAAAGTTGTTTTAATCTTTTAGATGGTATAAAAAATCAATCTTAATTAAGGAGTTTTTATGGATAGTGCAGGAATAGGACAATTTATACCGTTAATTTTAATTTTTGTTATTTTTTATTTTTTCTTAATAAGACCTCAGCAAAAAAAAGTTAAAGAACATAAAGCTATGGTTGAAGGCCTAAAAAAAGGTGACAAAATTGTAACTTCTGGTGGTATCACAGGAACAATTTCTAGAGTGATCGATAATGATAAAATTGAAGTTGAAATTGCTGAAAATATTACAGTCGAAGTGATAAGAGGCACAGGTGTTCAAAGTTTAATGAATTCACAAGAAGTAAAAAAATAATTTTTATTAATATAAAGTGCTATATTTCTCAAAATTAAGAATTATTTTTATTACAATAATATCTTTATTTTTTATCTTAATCGCTTCTTCAAATTTTTTTAAATTCAATAATGAAATTTTAAACAAGAAAATAAATCTTGGATTAGATTTACAAGGTGGATCTTATCTTTTATTGGAAATTGATAACAAACCTGTCATAGAACAAAAACTTCAAAATTTAACAGCAATAATAAGAAATTATTTTAAAGATAAAAATATTAGAATAACTAATTTTAAGTTAATAGATCAAAATCTTTTTTTTACTTCGGATAAAAACTTTAGACAGATCATCATAGACGATTTTAATGCAGAGGATAGTAAGATAAATCCTTATTATCCAAGGTTTAAATCACATCAATTAGAAATATTCGAGGAAGATAATTTCTTTAAAGTCTCTTTCTCAAAACAAGGAATCGTTAATCTTAAAACTTCTTCACAAGATCAAGCCTTAGAAATCGTAAGAAGAAGAATTGATGAAATTGGAACTAATGAGCCAAATATTCTTAAAAGGGGAAATGACAGGATTTTAGTAGAATTACCAGGTTTAGATGATCCTATGAGAATAAAATCTTTATTAGGTAAAACAGCTAACCTAACATTTAGATTTGTTACGAAAAGTAGTGAAGATTCTTTTGGTGCTGAAAAATTAGTATTTGAAGATGGATCAGAAGAGGCAATTGTAAGCAAAAGAATTATTTTAAGTGGAGATAATCTTTTAGATGCTCAGCCAAGGATGAATAATGATACTAATGAAACTGTTGTAACATTTTCACTTGATAGAGTAGGTGCTAAAAGATTTGGTAAAGCAACATCAAATGGCATAGGTAAAAGATTAGCAATTATTTTAGATGGAAAAATAATTAGTGCACCTGTAATTAGAGATAAAATTGCAACTGGCTCTGGACAAATAAGTGGTGGTTTTACTTTTAAATCTGCAACTGATCTCGCTTTACTCTTAAGATCTGGGGCTTTGCCTGCTCCTCTTAATATAATTGAAGAGAGAACAGTTGGTCCTGATTTAGGTCAAGACTCAATAAAAGCAGGTATGATTGCACTTATAATTGGATTTGTTTTAGTTGTGCTTTTTATATTTGTTAAATATAGAATTTTCGGAGCCATAACAAATATTACATTAATTTTGAATTTATTTATTTTAATTGGAATCTTAACGTTATTTGAAGCAACACTAACATTACCGGGTATAGCTGGTATAATCTTAACAGTAGGTATGGCAGTTGATGCCAATGTTTTAATTTTTGAGAGAATTAAAGAGGAGCTTAAAGATGAAAAGAATAATCTAATTGCTTTCGATAGTGGCTATGTTAAATCAAGAACTGCAATTTTGGATGCGAATATAACCACTTTGTTGGCAGCTATAATTTTATTTTTTATGGGCTCTGGTCCAATAAAGGGATTTTCACTAACTTTAGGTATTGGGATTTTTACGACATTATTTTCAGTTTATTTCATAGCCAGATTATTAACAGTTTTATATGTATCAAAAAATAAAGAAAAAGAGGGACTAATTTAGATGATAGCTTTTAACAAATATTATAATAAATTTAATATTCTTTCAGCTTCATTAGTAATTATTTCTTTATTACTCCTTATTTTTAAAGGATTGAATTTTGGTATAGATTTTAAAGGGGGAACACTTATTGAATTAAGGTCAACAGAATCAAAAATTAACGTCTCATCTTTAAGAGATAATTTAAGTCAAATGAATTTAGGTGACATATCGGTTAAAAACTTTGGTAATAAAAGTGATTTCTTAATAAAGTTTGAAAATAATGAAAATAAGAATGTAATTGAGCAAATAAAAATAAATTTAGATAAATCATTTGGAAGTAGTTTTAATTTTAGAAGAGTTGAAAATGTTGGTCCTAAAGTAAGTGATGAATTATTAAAGTCTGGTGTAATTGCAATATCTGTAGCCCTAGCTTTAATGTTAATTTATATATGGATAAGATTTGAATGGCAGTTTAGTTTAGGAGCGATAATGGCTTTATTTCATGATGTAATTGTTACACTAGGGCTGTTTTCATTGCTTGGACTTGAAATTAATTTATCAATTATAGCCGCAGTATTGACCATTGTTGGATACTCAATGAACGATACAGTTGTTATTTTTGACCGGGTGCGAGAAAATTTAAGAAAGTACTCTGACATTAAAATTTTTGAGTTAACTAATCTTTCAATTAATGAAACTTTGTCTAGAACTTTAATAACATCTATTACAACTCTATTGGCGTTATTATCAATATTTTTTTTTGGTGGTGAGGTTTTAAAAGGTTTTTCTTTAGCTATGATTTTTGGAGTAATTTTTGGAACATACTCTTCAATTTATATTGCTAATACAGTTTTAGTAAGACTTAATGTTTCACAAAAAACAGTGCTAAGAGAAGATAAGAATTAATTAATATAAATTTTGAGCTGCTACCATTGAAAGTAACATTGGTAATGATAATAAAGTATTCGTTCTTGAGAACAACATAGCTGTTCTTGCAGATTTAGCTTTTAATTCAGGTTCACATTCAACTATTCCCAAAGCTCTTTTTTGATTTGGCCAAATTACGAACCAAACGTTAAATGCCATTATAACACCTAACCACATTCCAATACCAATTGCGGTATGTTTTGGTACTCCAGAACCAATACTAAATGTCATTGCATCATGAAGATAACCGTTTAACCACGCAAGTATAAGTCCTGAAAGAATAGTCAAAGCAGCTGCCCATCTAAAATAAAATAATGCAGCAGGGGCTATAACTTTACCAATCGCAGGTTTTTGCTCATCTGGAATTTTACCCATGTTAGGAATCTGGACAAAGTTAAAGTACCACAATAATCCAATCCACATTATAGAAACTAATACATGAAAAAATCTAGTCAGCCAGGACCAAAAAAGTCTGTCAAAACTAAAACCATCATTTTGATAGAACAACCCAAAGAAAACAATCACAGCTAATGCTAAAGAAGCATGAATAGTCCGAGGTAGTGACGAAAGTAATTTATCCATAAATCTTAAGTATTTAATTTTGATTATAACAATAATTTTTTAACTTAAAAGAGGTTTTAAAAATTTTCCAGTATAACTTTCATGAATTTTACAAATTTCCTCTGGCTTTCCCTCTGCGATAATTTTTCCACCTTTAACACCTCCCTCGGGCCCCATATCTACAATGTAATCAGCTGTTTTAATTACATCAAGATTATGCTCAATTACAACCACTGTATTACCCAAAGCCACAAAGGTATGAAGAATTTCTAAAAGTTTTTTAATATCGTGTTGATGTAAGCCGGTTGTCGGCTCATCTAATATATACACCGTTCGCCCAGTAGATCTTTTAGACAACTCCTTAGCTAACTTTATCCTTTGAGCCTCACCACCTGAAAGCGTAGTTGCTTGTTGACCAATTTTTATATATCCCAATCCAACTTTTTTTAAAGTTAGTAATTTTGTTTTAATATTTGATATATTCTCAAAATATTCGCATCCTTCATCTACAGTCATATTTAAAACATCAGCTATACTTTTATTTTTAAATTTTATTTCAAGTGTTTCACGATTATATCTAGTACCTTTACATTCATCACACTGAATATAAACATCTGGCAAAAAATGCATTTCATAAGTGATTACCCCATCACCCTCGCATGCCTCACATCTACCACCTTTAACATTAAACGAGAATCGTCCAGGCTTATAACCCCTAGTTTTAGACTCTGGTAAATTTGTAAACCAGTCTCTTATTGGTCCAAAAGCACCAGTATAAGTTGCTGGATTTGACCTTGGAGTCCTACCAATAGGTGATTGGTCAATATCAATAATCTTATCAACAAGCTCTGTACCCTTGAAACCTCTAAATGGTTTTGGAATTTTTCTCGATTTATTATTATTTAAAGTTAAATTTAACGCATTGTACAATGTTTGTAATACTAGAGTAGATTTTCCACTTCCTGATACACCGGTCACACAAGTTAAACTTCCAAGAGGTATTTTTAAATTTACATTATCAAGATTATTCCCTGTCGCTCCGGAAATTTCCAAAAATCTTCCATTTTTTGCTAACCTTCTTTTTCCAGGCACATTAATCTTGAACTTATTTGAAAGATATTTTCCTGTAATACTATTATGATTTTGACTTATCTCTTTAATTGATCCTTGTGCAACTATCTCTCCACCTTTGTTCCCAGCTTCAGGACCAAGGTCAATAATGTGATCAGCGTTTTCCATCGTTTCTGTATCATGTTCAACTACTATCACTGTATTACCTAGGTCACGTAATCTTTTTAATGCATTTATAAGTTTTACATTATCTTTTTGATGAAGCCCAATGGATGGCTCGTCTAATACATACAACACACCTGTCAAACCTGATCCTATTTGAGAAGCTAATCTAATTCTTTGCGCTTCACCTCCAGATAATGTCCCTGACTCTCTAGATAATGTTAGATAATCCAAGCCAACATTTAATAAAAAGTTTAATCTTTCATTGATTTCTTTTAAGATATGTTCAGCAATTTTTACTTGTCGTTTGTCCATGTTATCTTTTAATTTTTCAAACCATATTGCTGCATCAGAAATAGATTTTTCAGTGACCTCACTTATATGTAAACCATCAATTTTTACACATAGTGCCTCATCTTTTAGTCTGTGACCATTACATCTCTCACATTTTGTATCAGATTGATATTGTGAGATTTCCTCCCTTTTCCAGTCACTATCCGTCTCAAGGTATCTTCTTTCTAAATTGTTTATTACGCCTTCAAAGGTTTTTTTATGAGAATACTTTTCATAACCATCATCATATGTAAATTTTATTTCTTCATCGTCGGATCCGTAAAGAATAATATCTTTGATTTTTTTTGATAGTTTTGACCATTTTTCATCAAGTGAGAATTCATAATGCTTTGCAAGTGAGCTTAATGTTTGAGCATAATACATAGTAGTTGTTTTAGCCCAAGGTTCTATCGCTCCATCACTTATACTCTTTTTTTCGTTTGGTATAACTAAATTTGGATCTACATTTAGTTTTATACCAATTCCCTCACATTCTTCACATGCTCCAAATGGACTATTAAACGAAAATAGTCTCGGTTCAATTTCTTCAATTGTAAATCCGCTTTCTGGACAAGCAAATTTAGTTGAAAATATTAATTTTTGTAATTTTCTAAATTTTTTAGGTAGAGTCTCATCCTCGTATTCCACGAATATTAGACCATTAGCTAATTGTATTGATGTCTCTATACCTTCTGCTAATCGATTACCTAATGACGAATTTAAAATTATTCTGTCTACAAGAACAGATATATCGTGTTTGATTTTTTTGTTAAGATCTGGGACTTTGTCTATATCATATAAAGTGTTATCAATTTTAATTTTTCTAAATCCTCTTTTTTTATAATTTAAAATTTCTTTTTTATATTCTCCTTTCCTTCCTCTTACTACAGGAGCGTAAAGATATATCGTTGATTTTTTCGGTAGTTCTTTAATTTTGTCTACTATTTGTGTTATAGTTTGTGATTTTATAGGTTTTCCTGTAAAAGGGGAGTATGGAATACCTGCTCTTGCATACAAAACTCTCATATAATCATATATTTCGGTTACCGTAGCTACAGTTGATCTAGGATTTTTTGATGTATTTTTTTGTTCAATTGATATTGCTGGACTTAAACCCTCAATTAAATCAACGTTTGGCTTTTTCATTTTATCTAGAAACTGTCTTGCGTAAGCAGACAAACTTTCAACATATCTTCTTTGTCCTTCGGCATAAATTGTATCGAATGCTAATGAGGATTTGCCTGATCCAGACAGGCCTGTAATAACAACAAATTTATCTTTAGGAATTTCTAAAGATATGTTTTTTAAATTATGTTCTTTTGCACCCTTTATAACTATCTTTTTAATCATATTTTTTGTTGCTTTGACTTAATAAAATTAATATTCAGAGCAAATTGTGATATAAATTAAATAATTAAAATAACAAATAATAAATATTATGGCTGGAAGTTTAAATAAAGTACTATTAATTGGTCGTTTAGGCGCAGATCCGGAAATAAAACAAATGGTTAATGGTAAAAGTGTTGCAAGACTAAGTCTTGCCACTAGTCAATCTTGGAAAGATAAAAATACTGGTGAGAAAAAAGAAAAAACCGAATGGCACCGTGTAGTTGTATTTAATGAGGGATTGGTAAATGTTGTTCAACAGTATTTAAAAAAAGGTGCTCAAATTTATATTGAGGGTCAATTAACAACGAGAAAATGGAAAGATGAACAATCTGGGCAAGATAAGTATTCAACTGAAATAATTATTCAAGGATATAACTCTTCTTTGACTATGCTCGGGGGCGGTAATTCAGGTGGCGGAATTGTTAATGATAATTCTCAAATCTCAAATAATTCAGAGGATTTATCGCAAGTACAAAATGATATGGACGACGACATACCATTTTAATCTTTATGGAAAAAAACGAAGTTTTTACTGATAAAAAAATAAAATTGATTTCAATGCATGATGAGATGAGTTCTTCTTATCTCTCATATGCAATGAGCGTAATTGTAAGTAGAGCTCTACCAGATGTGAGAGATGGTTTAAAACCAGTTCACAGAAGAATACTTTATGCCATGTATAAAGGTGGTTACGATTGGTCAAAACAATTTAGAAAATCTGCAAGAATTGTTGGTGATGTTATTGGTAAATATCATCCTCATGGAGACCAATCTGTCTATGATGCTTTAGTTCGAATGGTCCAAGATTTTTCAATGAGTTTACCACTCGTTGAGGGTCAAGGTAATTTTGGATCTATAGATGGTGATCCTGCTGCTGCAATGAGATATACAGAAACTAGACTTTCAAAGGTTTCTCAATTTTTAATTGATGATATTGAAAAGAATACGATAGAATTTAAAAGTAATTACGATGAAACAGAAAAAGAGCCAACTGTTTTACCAGCACAATTTCCAAATTTACTTGTAAATGGAGCAGGGGGTATTGCTGTTGGAATGGCAACAAGTATTCCACCACACAATTTGGGTGAAATCATAAATGGAACATTAGCCTTAATTGATAACAAAGATATTAAGATAAAAGAGTTGATGAAACATATCCCGGGTCCTGACTTCCCGACTGGAGGGATAATAATTGGGAAGGATATAATAAAACAAGGATATAATAAAGGTAGGGGTTCTTTTAAAATCCGAGGGGAAATACTAAATGAAACTCAAAAAAGCGGTCGGGATAGACTGGTGATTAGCTCAATTCCCTATCAAGTTAACAAATCTGTGCTTAATGAAAGAGTTGCACAATTAGTTAGAGAAAAAAAAATAGAGGGAATAAGAGATATACGTGATGAATCTAATAGAGAAGGCATTAGAGTTTCTATTGATTTAAGGTCGGGTGTGGAACCTGAAACTGTTAAAAGACAACTATATAAAAACACACAAATTGAAATTTCTTTTGGTTTTAATACCTTAGCTATAGTTGATGGAAAACCGAAAACTTGTAATTTAAAAGATTTTTTAGAAAATTTTTTAGTTTTTAGGGAAGA
>CABYZU010000013.1 GCA_902523495.1 uncultured Pelagibacteraceae bacterium | reverse complement strand
TCATTGTATAAAAAATGAAGTTACAGGTGGTTTGTCAACTTTAGTTGATGGATATACAGTTTCTGAAAAACTTAAAAAAGATTTTTCTAAATATTATAAAATTTTAACAGAGGTGAAAATACGATTTCAATTTATTGATGAAACTGTGGTTTTAGAAGATTGGGCTGAAATGATAAAGTTGGATGAAAATAAAAATTTTAAGCAAGTTCGATTTAGTCCGAGACTAGATTTTGTGCCATTAATAGATAAAGAAAAATTAGATCTATTTTATTCTGCAAGAAAAAAAATATCTGAATTTTATAATTCAGAAAATTATAAAATAGAGTTTAAACTTCTACCTGGTGACTTACTGATGATGGATAATTATAGATTATTACATGGCAGAACGACTTATGATGCTAATGAAGGTAGCCGCTTTCTTCAAGGTTGTTATATTGATTATGATAGTACTGAAGGATGTTTAAAACACTTAAAAAGAAAATTTAAATTCTAGGTTAAATTTTCTATTTGTTTTTCTGCATCTCTTATTGACTTTTCATAGTTTAAAGACATTTGATCAGCACTAACTACTTCTACCTTTTCTATACCAAAAAAATTTAAAATAAACTTTAGCCATGGAGTAAGAAAATCCTCACTACTATTTAATTTTGTTCCACCAGAGGTAATCACTAAGTATGCTTTTTTATTCTTTAATAACCCTTCTCTTCTTCCATTTGTTTTAAATCTAAAAGTTTCTCCAATTCTAGCAGCAAGATCGGACCAAGCTTTTAAAGTTGCAGGTGGTCCATAATTATAAATAGGGGCTGATATGATTATGATATCGCTTTCTTTCAATTCTTTTACAAGAGTATCTGATAGCTTGAACATTTTTTTGTGTGTTTCTGTTTGATCCTTCGGGTCTATTTTCATTCCTGACTCTGTTAAGTTTGAAACAAAAACCATTTCATCATTCAAATCACGATAGATAACTTGATCCTCTGGTTTTTTAATTTTGTCTAAAAGTTTTTTTGCTAAAGCTCTTGATGTTGATCCTTCTTTTCTAGCACTAGAGTCTATTTGATAAATTTTCATAATTTAATTTAACCAAAATTTTGTAAGAATGGAAAAATATTTAGTAAATAATATCCTAAGGCCTGTAATTGGTTAGTTAATATTAAAATACCAGTAATTAACAGTATTATTCCACCTATTTTTGATACTAAATTGATATTCTTTCTAAAATTTTTCGAAAAAATAAGAAATTTTTGAATAAGGTAACCTGATAAAATAAAAGGAACAGCCAATCCAATAGAATAGAAAGACAATAATAATATTCCTTGGCTCAAACTTTCTTCTGTGGCTGCTAATACTAAAATAGATCCTAAAATAGGACCTATACAGGGAGTCCATCCAAAAGCAAAAGCCATACCAATTAATATAGGACTAAAAATACTTTTGTTAACATTTGTTTGAATTCTTTTTTCATAATTCAAAAATTTTAAATTTATAATTCCAATTATATGGAGAGATAAGATAACAATTACAGAACCAGCAAATATTCTTAATTGATAAGAATTTTCTAAAAAAATCTGTCCCAAAAAAGTTGAAGCTGCTCCAAAAATTATAAACACTATGGAAAATCCAACTGTAAATAAAATAATAGGAAATAAATTAATATTTTTTTTTTCAATAAGCTCATTGATTGAACTCCCAGAAATATATGAAATATAGCCAGGTATTAAAGGTAAAACGCATGGTGATAAGAAACTTATGAGGCCAGCGCCAAAAGCAATAATTAGTTCGATCATTATTTTTCTTTAGTTACTTTTAATTTTTGTTCGCCAAGATTATCTACTCGCAAAATCATTTCGTCACCATCTTTCAAATAATCTGGTGGACTCATTCCCATTCCTACACCTGCAGGTGTCCCAGTTGTGATAACATCACCAGGCATAAGAGTTATAAATTGACTTATATGTGAAATTAAAAAATTAAAATTAAACATCATTAAGCTTGTGTTTCCTGTTTGTCTTCTTTTACCATTTAAGTCTAAATATAAATTTAAATTAAGTGGATTTTCAATTTCGTCTTTCGTGACTAGATAAGGACCTAAAGGTCCAAAAGTATCCCCTGATTTTCCTTTAACCCACTGACCACCTCTCTCCTTTTGCCATTCTCTCTCACTAATATCATTACATATACAATAACCTATTATGTAATCCTGTGCCTGCTCCTCCTTTACGTGTTTAGCTTTTTTTCCAATAACCATCGCAATTTCAACTTCATGATCTAATGATTTAGATAACTTTGGTATAACCACGTTGTCATTAGGTCCAATTATACAATTGGGGGATTTATTAAAAACTATAGGTTCCTTTGGTGCATCTGAATTAGTTTCAGCAGCATGAGCCTTATAATTCAAACCAATTGCAATAAAATTTGCAGGCTGAACTACACAAGATCCAATTCGATGGTAATCATCAATTAGTGGCAAAGAACTTAAGTCTAATTTTTTAATTTTATTTAAAGTTTTAAAATTTAAATTATCTGGATTAAAGTCTTTTAAAATACTTGATAAATTTCTAATTTTATTTTTTTCATCAAATATTGCAGGTACTTCATTGCCATACTCACCGACCCTTAATAGTTTCATTAATTAACCCTTTATTCCTAAATGGGTATACTTAATATTTAAATAATCTTTAATTGCCATCGACCCGCCCTCTCGTCCATATCCACTTTGTTTAATTCCTCCAAAAGGCGCTTCTGCTATTGCAACCATTGGTGTATTTACAGCAACTGAACCTGTCTCTAATTGCTCAGATGCTAAATGGGCGGTCTCCATTGAATTAGTACAAACATAGCTACATAATCCAAGCTCATGGTTATTGGCTCTTCTTATTACATCATCAAAAGAATTAAAAGATAACATAGGAACTAAAGGCCCAAATGGCTCTTGTTTCAATATAGTAAAATCGTCTTTAACATCGTCAAATACTGTGGGTTCATAGAAAAAGCCTTTATTAAAGCCTGCAGGTCTTTTACCACCCAATAAAACCTTGGCACCCTCTTGCTTAGTTTTTTCAACTAATTCTTCGATTTCACTTAATCTTTTTTTTGTAGTTAATGGACCCAATTGTGTTGTGGGATCCATACCGTCACCTATTTTCAATTTTTTTGTTTTTTCAATAAATAAATTTACAAATTCATCTTTTTTTTTTTCATGAATATAAAATCTGTTTGGTGATATACAAACTTGCCCGTTATTTCTAAATTTTGCTGCAATTGCCATGTCAGCAGCTTTTTTTATATCGGCATCATCGAATACTATGAATGGTGAATGACCAGAAAGTTCCATTGTTACTCTTTGAACTTTGTCCGCAGCTTGTTTTAATATTAGTTTTCCAACTCTTGATGATCCTGTTATTGAAATCTTCTTAATAATATCAGAGGCTATTAATTGTTGTGCAATACTTGGTGGATCACCTGATAAAAGATTTACAACACCTGGGGGCACACCACATTCTCTGCAGATATCGACCATTTCCATTACAATACCAGGAGTTATCACATCAGGTTTTACTATAACTGAACAACCAGCTGCTAAAGCAGTTGAAATTTTTCTAGCTGACAAAACTGCTGGAAAGTTCCAAGGTGTTAAAGCTGCAACAACACCAACTGGTTGGTAATATACATGCACTCTAGTATCTTCAAATCTACTTTCAACCGTTTGACCATAAATTCTTTTTGTTTCTTCAGCATTCCACTCAAATATATCTGCAGCACCTCCTACTTCACCTTTAGCTTCTGCAAAAGGTTTTCCTACTTCTAAGGTCATCCATTTTGCAAGCACATCTTGCTTCTCTCTCATTTTGTCTGCAATCCGTCTAATAATATAAGACCTTTGCCAGGGAGCAGTTTTTTTCCAAACTTCTAATCCTTTTTCTGCTGACTCTAATGCTCTATCCACATCTTGCGCCGTAGCTTTTGATGCATGTCCTACCACTTCTTCATTAGCGGGGTTTATTACTTCATATGTTGATTTGTCTGATGACTGACACCATTTACCATCAATGAATTGCCCAAATTTTTCGTACATGTGATTAACTTAGCATTACTGTAGGTTGTGTCTACTGTGTAATTTTTACTATTAAAAAATTTGTTTATCAATGCTAGCATATGAGATTAACAAAAGGAGACTCCATGGCAAAATTTTATGCTTTAGGAAATTATACTACACAAGGCTTCCAAGGATTTTGCAAAGATCCTGGGTCAGACAGATCGAAGGCTGCTCAGATTGCTGCAGAGGCAGTAGGTGCAAAGATGGTATCATTTTGTGGTCTAAGAGGTGCTTATGATTTTATGGCTGTGTTTGAAGGTAGCTTTGAACAAGGTGCTGGAATTAAAATGGCAACCGAAGCAAGCGGAACTCTATGTAATCTTGTGATTTTAGAAGAAACTAATCTAAATGATATTGCTGCTCACGCTGCTAAGATTGCACAGAAGTACAAAGGTGTAGGTCAATAATCAATATTCATCAATGCCTGATATTTTTATCAGGCATGGATGAAAGTTAATTCAAAAAAACCAATGTCAATTTTTTTAAGTTCTCAGAAAATCATTAAAGATTGGATAGATTATAATAACCATCTTAACGTTTCATATTATCTCTTAATTTTTGATAAATATGGTGCTGACGTTTTAAATGATAAATTTAAAATGGGAGAAAATTCTGCAAAAACCACTGGTAAGAGTACAATGATTGTTGAGTCTCATATGACTTATAATCAAGAGCTTAAACTAAATGATGAAGTGGACATTAATTTGGTTTATTTTGATCATGATAAAAAACGTCTTCAATACAAAATTGAAATGATACACAAAGAAAAAAAATATTTAGCATCTACTATTGAAGTACTGGCTCTCCACGTTGATCTTAACAATAGAAAAGTCATTGAATTTGACAAAGAAAAAAGTCTTTTAATGAATGAATATATTAAGAAAAATTCATCTCTCTTTAAAAGTGAAGATTTAAAATTTACAGCTAAATTAAAAAAATAAAATTAGTGATTGGGATTATCGTTGTCTACTACAAGACATATCTCAGATTTTGTTAAAAATCTTCTACCTGTGCCATTATCCAGCGAGAACATTCCACCAATACCTTTTACGGCATCTATTGTAAGATCTGTATGTTTCCACTTTTCATATTGATCACCGTTCATATAAAAAGGAACTCCACCAATTTCTCCCAACTTTATGTCATTATCTCCTAAAGGAAATTCCCCCTCTTGAAAACACATGGGTGCACTTCCATCGCAACAACCCCCTGACTGGTGAAACATCAGTTTTTCGCCATATTTTTCTTTTAATTCAGATAGTAAGTTTAATGCCGAATGTGTTGCAGATACTTTCATATTTTTTCTCTGGCCCATGATAGCGAATCATGGACCAGTATATATTATTTGGTTAAAAGAAGCCTAATTTCTTTTCAGCATAAGACACGTGTAAGTTCTTATTCTGTCTGTAATGATTAAGCATCATTTTATGAGTTTCTCTTCCAACTCCTGATTGTTTGTAACCACCAAATGGTGAGTGTGCTGGATAAGCATGATAACAATTTGTCCATACTATTCCTGCTTGTATCGCTCTACCCATTCTGTGAGCTATATTACCATTTCTGGTCCATACAGCAGCTCCCAAACCATAAAGAGTATCATTAGCAATTTTTAACGCTTCTGCTTCATCTTTAAATTTGATCACTGATACAACTGGTCCAAAGATCTCCTCTTGAGAGATTCTCATCTGGTTGTTAGCTTCAAAAATAGTTGGTTGAATGTAATTACCTTTTTCCAATCCACTATTAAGTTTACCAACACTTCCACCAGTTAGAACTTTAGCGCCCTCCTTTTTACCTAGTTCAAGATAAGATTTTATTTTCTCCATCTGTTCAACTGAGGCTTGAGCTCCAATCATAGTTTCCATTTTTAAAGGATTGTCTTGAACAACAGCTTTTGTTCTTGCTACGGCTCTTTCCATGAACTTATCATAGATAGACTCTTGAACTAAAGCTCTACTTGGACAAGTACAAACCTCACCTTGGTTTAGATTAAACATTACAAAACCTTCTATACACTTATCAAAGAAGTCGTCATCTTTTTCCATGATGTCTTCAAAGAAAATGTTAGGAGATTTTCCACCTAATTCCAAAGTGATAGGAATTATGTTTTGTGCAGCATACTGCATGATTAATCTTCCAGTAGTTGTTTCACCAGTAAATGCAACTTTAGCAACTCTCTTAGAAGATGCTAGAGGTTTACCTGCTTCTAGTCCAAAACCACTCACAATATTGACTACACCTGGAGGTAATAAGTCCCCGATAAGTTCCATCATTACCATGATTGATGCTGGTGTTTGCTCAGCTGGTTTTAAAACCGAACAATTTCCTGCAGCAAGTGCTGGTGCTAATTTCCATGTCGCCATTAATAATGGGAAATTCCATGGAACTATTTGACCAACTACACCTAGCGGTTCATGAAAGTTGTATGAGTATTGATTATTAGCTATTTCAGCAATAGATCCCTCTTCTGCTCTAATAACTCCAGCAAAATATCTCCAGTGATCAACAACCAATGGTAAATCTGCTGCCATACATTCTCTAATAGGTTTTCCATTATCTAAACATTCAGCAACTGCCAATAAATTTAGATTTTTTTCTAAAACATCAGCAATCTTGTACAAGAGATTTGATCTTGTAGTGATGTCAGTTTTTCCCCACTCTGGGAAGGCTGCGTGAGCTGCATCTAGTGCTGCCTCAACGTCTTGTTCATTTGATCGTGCTACTGAACAGATTTTCTCATTAGAAATCGGGCTCACATTATCAAAATATTTGCCGGATTTAGGCTCTACAAATTTTCCGTTAATGTAGTTTCCATACTTTGCTTTAAACGGAAATTTCACCTTTAAATGAGAAGTATCTAATACAGATGACACTTTCATAGCTTCTGCACTCATTTTTTTTCTCCTCTTTTTTTTGTTAGTTGTTTTGATGTTATTGTTTTTTCTAGATTTATTTAAACGTTTCTTGGTCGCAGACACTTTTCTTTTAACCTTACTTTTCGTTTTTATTTTTTTTCTAGATGATTTGACCAACTTAATTTTTTTTTTGGTCTTTTTATTTGCTATTTTTTTTCTTTTAATAGCCATATTGTTATTAAACTAGCAATCATGATCAGTGTCTATTTCTTATAATTTAAATTTCTACTCTGGATTGTGCGACTACTACATGTTGTGTCTATAAATCGGGTGATTAATATTTTTTTTTATGTAATTAGAGAATTCTAAATGGATATAAATTTTTTTAAACAAACAAGAATTCTTGATGGTGGAATGGGTCAAGAACTTTTAGCAAGAGGAATGGAACCCGAGGGGAGTTTATGGAGCGCAAGTGCCTTGTTGAATGAAAATTATCATGATCTTTTATTAAACACTCATTTAGATTATATCAAAGCAGGTGCAGAAGTCATCGTTACAAATACGTTTGCAACTAGAAGAGTTCGATTAAAAGAAAATAAAATAGAAAATAAGTTTGAATATTTAAATAAAAAAGCAGGAGAAATTGCAAAAAAAACAAAAAATTATTTTCCCAAAATTTTAGTCGCTGGAGGATTGCCCCCACAAGACTCAACTTATAAAGCTGACGGTAGATCTGAGGATGATATAAAAGTTGATTTTTTCAATCAAGCAAAAATATTAAATCCTTACGTAGATTTTTTTTATTTTGATGTTTTAAGTAGTTTGAAAGAAATCAAGATTGCAATTAATAGTATACAAGAATTCAATAAACCTTATTTAATAGGAGCACATATTTCCGAGGGTACTAAAATGCCAAGTGGAGAGCTAATTTCAAAATTAAAAAATATTTTTAAAAAAGAGAAAACACTTGGTATTATTCTTTCATGTATTTCACCTGAAAATTATTATTTAAATTTTAAAGAAATTAAAAGTTTAGGTGTTCCATTTGGTTTTAAGTTAAATGGATATTTAAAAACAGAACCATTAAATATAAACAACAAAAAAAATGATTACTTACAACCTAATAAGTTTTTAGGTAAGAGAAATGACTTATCTCCTGAAAAAATGTTAGAATTTGTAAAAAAATTTAAGAGTGAAGGTGCTACTATTTTAGGTGGGTGCTGTGAGACAAGTCCACGACATATCAAAGCTTTTGCATCGCTTAAATAATTTTTTTGTAATCTGCTTTTCTCACAAAATAAATACCAATTGAAACTGCAATTAAAGAAATCAGCACTTTTGTAGTAATTAATTCCTTAAGAAATATAAAGCTTAAAATAGTTCCAAAAATAGGAATTAGATAAGATACCTGTGATTGAAAAATTAAACCATTATTTACTAAAATTCTAAATCTTAAAAGCCAAGCCATTCCTGTCGAAACAAGACCCAAATAAATTACAGAAATTGTTGAGTCTAATCTTGGTGTCAAATTCCATGGTTGTTCGGTAAAACTAACAAGTGGTATCAAAATAATTGTTGCCCAAATTAATATAGACCCAGTTACATTTTCATTTTTTTTTTTACTAATTTTTAAAGTTAAAACACCCCCAATTACATAACAAGTAGAACCAAAAAGTATTAATAAAGCAGATAAAAAGTTATTCTCATCAATTAATAAATTATCTGAAAATAAATAAAGAATACCCGAAAAACCAACCAAAATCCCAAAGGTTTTAATAAAATTGAACTTCTCATTTTTTGTATAAAAATGACCTAATACTGTGGAGCTGAGGGGTGTGGTAGACATTAAAATTGCTGCAAGATTACTCTGAACAGATTTAATCCCATATGCAATAAGAAAAAAAGGTGCAACTAAATTTATGAAACCTATTAAGGCAAACCAATACCAATCTTGTGAGAATGCTTCTATCTTTATATCTTTATAGTAGCAAAGTAATAAGACAGGTATAGCTCCAAAAAAAACTCTTAAAAAAGCAATTGTTACTGGTCCAAAAGAATAAGTTGCAATTTTGATATTAAAAAAAGCAGAGGCCCAAATTAACGCTAGTAAAACTAGGAGTAAATAATCTAACAATTTTGGTTGTTTCATTCTACTAATTCCTGGATTGATCCTTTGGTAATCTTACTTAAATCTTTAAAGCTAATTTTAAATATGCAGTTTGGGTGGCCAGCTGCAGCAAATAATTGATTAAATCTCTCTAAAGAATGATCTATTAAAATATCTATTTTGTTTAAATGTCCAACAGGAGAAACTCCTCCAATTGTAAAACCTGTAATATTTTTAACATCATTAGCTGATGCCATAGAAACATCTTTTTTCTTTAAAATTTTTTTTATCTTATTAAGCGAGGCTTTTTTATCGCCCGCAACAAGGCACAAGGTAAAGTTTTGATCAGTTTTCAAAAGTAAACTCTTAATTATTGCACCAACTTCACAACCCAAAGACGAGGCAGCTTCAAGAGCAGTCCTAGCTGAACTATTTAGTTCAATAACCTCAACATTTGAATTAAATTCTGTCAATATTCCCTGAACTCTTTGGACTGGCTCTTTATTTAATAATTTCATTATTCAACTTGTAAGTGATAGTCTTTTTTTAATTTTTAATTACGAATTCATGTGATAAATGCATAGGTGATATTAAGTAAAAGAACATTATCTAACAGTCTTTATTTGATATCACAAGCCCAGAATTATAAAGGAGAAATTATGAGTTCAAGTGATGTGTTAAAAACTATTAAAGATAAAGAGATTGAATACGTTGACTTAAGATTTACAGATCCCAGAGGTAAACTACAACATGTAACGATGGACGCCAAAATGGTTGATAATGAAATGTTGAATGAAGGAATTTTTTTTGATGGATCTTCTATAGCTGGATGGAAAGCTATAAATGAATCTGATATGATCCTTAAACCTGATACGTCAAGAGCAATTATTGATCCATTTACATCTCATAACACATTAAATCTTTTCTGCGATGTTTTAGATGCTATTAAGAAGGATCCTTACGAAAGAGATCCACGAGGAACAGCTAAAAAAGCTGAAGCTTACTTGAAAAGTTCAGGAATTGGAGATAAAGCATTTTTTGGTCCTGAGGCTGAATTTTTTGTATTCGACGATGTAAGATTTAAAAATGACATGAACGAGACTGGATTTAAAATTGATAGTAAAGAAGGTCCTTATAACTCAGGAAGAGAATATGAAAATGGAAATTTAGGACACAGACCAGGAATTAAAGGTGGTTATTTTCCAGTCCCACCAGTTGATAGCGAACAAGATATGAGAAGTGAATATTTAAAGGCTATGAAAGAAATGGGTATTAAGGTAGAAAAACATCATCATGAAGTTGCACCAAGTCAACATGAACTTGGAATGTATTTTGGAACACTTGTAGATCAAGCTGATAATTTACAACTTTATAAATATGCTGTTCATATGGTTTCTAACTCATTTGGCAAGACAGCTACATTCATGCCTAAGCCTGTTAAAGGAGATAATGGTTCAGGAATGCATGTCCATCAATCAATTTGGAAGGGAGATACCGCACTATTTTCTGGTGATAAATATGCAGGTTTGTCTGATACAGCTTTACATTACATAGGTGGAATATTAAAACATGCAAAAGCTATAAACGCTTTTTCTAATGCAACAACAAATAGCTATAAAAGATTAATTCCAGGATTTGAGGCTCCGGTTTTATTGGCTTATTCAGCAAGAAATAGATCTGCATCATGTAGAATTCCTATTACTTTAAGTAAAAAGGCAGCTAGATGTGAAATAAGATTCGGTGATGCTGCTGGAAATCCTTATTTGACTTTTGCGGCAATGTTAATGGCGGGTTTAGATGGAATTAAAAATAAGATTGATCCAGGAAAATCATTTGATAAAGATCTTTACGCTTTGTCTGAGGAAGAAGTTAAAAAGATACCCACTGTTTGCGGATCTTTAAGAGAAGCGATGGAAAGTCTTGATAAAGACAGAGATTTTTTGAAACAAGGTAATGTTTTCACTGACGACCAGATAGATGCTTACATAGCTCTTAAATTTGAGGAAATACATAATTTTGAACACACTCCACATCCTATAGAGTTTGAAATGTATTATAGTTGTTAATTTTTTTTGTTAATTTAAACAATCTTATAATTACAAAGTTCAATATGACTATGTAATTCAGCATTTATTGAGATTTGCATTATTATAGTATTTGCATTAGTAATATTTCTAAAAGTTGTATCATATAATAATCAAAATAAATGTTTGCTGAATTTCTAAATATAATATTTAAATCGATTAAATTAGATAAAACCCTATACAGTGATAATAAAAACTTTGGTGAGGCTGCAATATATTTTGCAGGCTTGATCATGATATTAGATGGTGTTGCTGGCGCTGTTGCTGCAAATACAGTTGTGAAAACATCTATTGGAATGTCGGGACTGACAGCAGTTATAACTTGGTTGGTTTGGGCGATTTTTATTTTCGTGATCGGTGTTAAGCTATTTCCTGATAAACAAACAAAGGTTCCTTTTAAAAAAATACTAGTAGCAGTAGGTTACGCCCATGCCCCAGGTTTAATTCGATTTTTTGCTCTAACACCTGAGCTAATGATACCAATAATCTTTCTAACGCAGTTTTGGATTTTTGCAGGGTTAATAATTTCAACAAAACAAATATTGAATTTAAAATCAAATTTAAAATCATTTGGAATTGTGTTTTTGTCACTTCTGATTATTGCTTTTTTATCAGTATCCTTTGTAATGAGTAGGATGAACGCTTTACCTATAAACAGTATTTAAAGAGGAAAAATAGTCTTGGAAACTCTACATGATTTACAGATTTTAAATCCTGTTAAAATTAAATTTTGAGTCACACTTTCATCTTGATTTTTACATTCATCACAAACTTCATTTAATTCATCATTAACTTCTGTATTCTCAGAAATTTTTGAATTTTCTTCGGTCATTATCAGTTGAGCCTTCTCCTACAGCCCCTCTAAACTTTGATTTTCATTAAAAAAGTTTTTGTCATTTCAAATTCTTTTAATAATTCATCTAATTTATTGAAATTTCAACAATTTTTTGAAATAAAGTTTGTATAACAAAATCATGAATAGAAAAAAAAATCTTAAAGTATCAATAGTTATGGGTAGTCAATCTGACTTTAAAGTAATGAAATTAACTAAAGAAATATTAAAAAAACTTGGAGTTCCTCTGGAAATAAAAATTATTTCTGCTCATCGTACACCAATTCGAATGTATAAATTTGCTTCAGAGGCTGAGAAAAAAAATATAGGCGTGATAGTTGCAGGTGCAGGTGGTTCAGCACATTTACCAGGTATGATTGCTGCACTTACTCAAATACCAGTTTTGGGGGTTCCAATTGAAAGTAAAAAACTCAAAGGTTTAGATAGCTTGTTATCCATCGCACAAATGCCAAAAGGAATTCCTGTAGGAACTTTGGCAATTGGTGAAGATGGAGCAGTTAATGCTGCTATACTTGCTGCATCAATAATTGCCATTAA
Organism: uncultured Pelagibacteraceae bacterium; assembly: GCA_902523495.1. Lineage (GTDB taxonomy): Bacteria > Pseudomonadota > Alphaproteobacteria > Pelagibacterales > Pelagibacteraceae > Pelagibacter. The sequence continues at coordinate 5,811 of CABYZU010000013.1, read as the reverse complement.
TAACCCTTCTGTGAAAACTAGACTAAGAAGTTGGAGATCTTCTCAAAGTAAATCTATTAAAAAAACTCCAAAATAACGTAAATGTCTGAAACAATATTAGGAATTCTTGGAGGGGGTCAACTTGGAAGCATGTTGTCAATGGCTGCAAAAAAATTGAACATAAAAACTGTAATTTACTCTGACGATCAAGATGCTCCGGCACAAAATTTTTGTGATGAATTTATTTTTGGCAGTTACAAAGATAATAACCAAATTCTAGATTTCGTAAAAAAAGTAAATGTAATTACTTATGAATTTGAAAACATACCCTTTGATACTCTAAATGAGATAAATAAATCAAAAACAGTTTTACCTAAACCTTCTGTTAATAGATTAATACAGCACCGTTTAGCTGAAAAGGATTTTGTAAATAAATTAAATATTAGAACTACAAGATATGTAAGTGTTGAAAAAAAATCTGATTTGAACTCTCTTGGGGATTTTTTGCCTGGAATATTAAAAACAACTACAATGGGTTATGACGGAAAAGGACAATACCCAATTAAAAATTTAAATGATATTAATAATTTAAAAATAGATTTTTCAAAAGAATACGTTTTAGAAAAATTAGTAAAATTAAAAAAAGAGATTTCCGTTATTATTACAAGATTTAGTAACAACAAGTATGAAATTTACGAACCAATAGAAAATACACACAAAGACCAAATATTACGTAAATCTAAAATACCTGCAGATATAAATAATAAATTGTTTGAACAATCAAAAAAATGGTCAATACAAATTTCTGAGGAATTAAAATATATAGGTACACTCTGTGTAGAATTTTTTATTGATAGAAATGATAATCTTTATGTAAACGAAATAGCCCCAAGAGTTCATAATTCAGGTCATTTAACTATTAATGCTTTTAATGTTAGTCAATTTGAAAACCATGTGAGGGCAGTATGTTCTTTAGAGCAAATTCCCCTAAAAAAACTTCACAACGCTGAAATGATAAATCTAATTGGAGAGCAGATTAGTGCTTACAGAGAGAGTCTTAATTTAGAGGAAAATCAATTCTTTTTTGATTATCATAAGAAAGAGATTAAGGATAAAAGAAAAATGGGTCACTTAACTATATTGAGATAAATGTTTAAAACTATTGAAGGAAATTTTGATAATCCAGATGTTAATGACCTTTTAAAAAAACATTTTGTTGAGTTAAGATCTGCATCACCTGCAGGAAGTGCTCACGTGCTAGATATTAAAGGGTTAAAAGATCCAACAATAAAATTTTGGAGTTTGTGGGATGATAATCATTTGATTGGATGCGGTGCGTTGAAAATTTTAGAGAAAAATCATGGAGAATTCAAATCAATAAGATTACATGATAATTTTAGAAAAAAAGGTAATGGAATAAAATTAATTGATCATTTAATTGAAGAGGCAAAAAAGTTAGATATTACTCAAATTAGCTTAGAAACTGGTGCGGGAAAATTTTTTGAACCAGCCAGAAAGTTATTTGAACTGTATGATTTTAAGCCTTGTAAACCATTTGCTCACTACAAAGACGACATAAATTCAATCTATTTAACTAAGCTATTACGCAACAAATAAAATTAAAGCTTTAAGTTTCAATCTATTTTGTTGACAAAACTGAATAAATTATAAAGAAAGACGATATTACTTAATTATAAGTAATAAATTAATAAAACAATAAAGTAAGAAGAAAAAATATGAGTCTACAAGGAAAAGTAAAGTGGTTCAATCCAACCAAAGGTTTTGGTTTTATTGAGAGAGAAGATAAAGAAAAAGATGTGTTTGTACATGTTTCAGCAGTAAGAGATGCTGGTATGAACGGTTTAGATGAGGGTCAAGCTTTGACTTTCGATGTTGAAGATGGTCCTAAAGGTCCTTCAGCAGTTAACTTAAAAACTGCATAATTTTCATTAAATCAGTTATTGGCTATAAGATTTACAATCATATTTATTTGTATAATTATAGCCAATAAATAAATTCATTAATAAAAAAATAAATTTAAAATGATTGGTATTTTAGGTGGTATGGGTACACAAGCTGGCCTAGACTTTTGCAATAAGCTTGCAATATTGAACAGAGGTAAAATAGATCAAGAATATCCTCTTTTTATACTTTTCAATAAATCTAATATTCCGGGACGCCCAGAGTCAATTGGTGTACAAACTAAAAATTTATCTAATAAATCGAAAAATAAAAAAATTCAGAAAAAATACCTATTAGTCTTAAAAAGTTTATTACATGGATGTAAAGTGCTTAGAGAGAGTAAATGTAAATTTATTGTAATTCCATGTAATACTGCACATTATTGGTACGAAGATTTAAAAAAGAAAATAGATTTACCAATCGTCAACATGCCCAGAGAAGTTTTCAATCATGCAAAAAAGAAATGTAAAAAAAACTCATCAATTGGACTACTTGCAACTGAGGGTACTTTAAAAACAGGTATATATAACAAATTTTTTGATAGAGACTATAATTTAATTTTTCCTGATAACCTTTTGCAAAAAAATTCAGTAAATAAAGCCATCAAACTTGTCAAAATGGGTAAAGTAAGAGAGGCAAGTAAGATGATAAAGCCAGCGATTGAATTTTTAGTAAAAAAAAAATGTAAAAAGATAATACTAGGGTGTACTGAATTGCCAATAGCAATATTTGCATTTAAATCATTCCAAAAAATAAAAACTTCCAAGATATTTTTAGATCCTAATTTGATATTAGCGAATGCAGCAATGAAGAAATACCTCAAAAAATGAAATCAAATGACAAGCCTTATATTTTACATGTTGCTGAAAAAATCTATGTAGAAATATCTAAAATTAAAAATAAAAGTAATAGTTTTTCAAATACTGATGCCATAGATGCATTTATTGGATCGGAAACATATAAAGAAATAAGTAGCGGTAAATTTCATGATGAGTGGTTTAAGCAGTTAGAAAATGAAAATAAAAACATACCTGATGAGACAATGAGATTACTCAAAATTCAAAGAGATATGATGATCAAACAATTAATTCAATATCCCGAACTCTATTACACCAAAAGCAAGAGTCCTCTAAAAATATCACAACGTGCTTTTGATCATTTATGGAGAATGTGTGAAAGTTATGAATTGTGGTGTAAGGAGGCAAATCAAAAAGATTTAATATTATTAAATATTACTGATTAATTTATTTTCTGTAGTATTTTGTGTGTAAGTTTAATTCTTTTTTCGACTAAAAGTAAGATATCTTTATTTAGTTCCTTCTCTTTATTGATTCTAACTATTTTTTGATGAGTTATTTTTACTCGATTTTTAACTAAGTTTTTTAACTCTTTGTTAATATCATTCCTGTAATTATTTTTTGAAACTTCCTCTTTAAGATAACCTAATGAACTTTTTCCGGTTTTTTTTTTGAATTCATTATCAAATATTATCTGTGCACCTGCTTTAAAAACATTCCCGGATGATGCTACAGTGAATGCTGGTCCCAAAAGGCTTGCTACTTGAACAAAACCAGTCAAAAAAACAAACGACATTAGAAAAAGACAAATTTTAAAAAATCTTAAAATCATATTTATAGATTATTTGATTTGCTAAAAGGTCTCAATTAGATAATTGTCCAAAATAAGCTTTAATATCGTAAAGAATATTGATAATTCAGTTAATTTCATAACATTTTAAGCATGGTAAAAATATTTCCTTTTATATTTATTATTCTCTGGTCCTCAGCGTTTATAACAACAAAGCCGATAATAGATAATAGCGACCCTTTTTCTGCACTAGCCTTTAGATTTTTTTTGGTTGCGATAGGTTTTTACTTATTTTCAGTTTATTCGAAATACCCAATTATAATTAATAGAAGAAACTTAATTGAGTCTTTTTTAAGTGGAGTTCTTTTCCATGGTCTTTATTTGGGGGGGGTTTTTTATTCTATATCAATTGGCATGCCTACGGGTATAGCTGCATTAATAGTTACCCTTCAACCCATTCTTACAAATTTATTAAGCGGACCTATACTAGGTGAAGAAGTAACTAAGAGACAATGGTTCGGTGTTTTACTTGGATTTGTTGGTGCTGGATTAGTCTTAGGTTTAGATGTTGGTTCGGGAATACCCCTTTTAGGGTTAATTGCAACGTTGATTGCATTAATTGCAATCACTGCATCAACTATTTGGCAAAAAAAATTAAGTGGCAACTTACCTTTACCTGTTAGTAATTTTTATCAGGCTGTTGGTGGATGCATATTTCATATATTAATAATAATTTTTTTTGTTGAACCATATATTGAGTTTTCACAGACCTTCATTATCGCAATGGGTCATCAAATATTTTTAGTATCATTTGGTGCCTTCACAATATTAATGTATTTAATCAAAAATAATTCAGCTAGTAAGACAGTTTCAGTTTTTTTTCTAATTCCTGCTACCTCAGCTTTTATGGCCTGGTTTTTTCTAAACGAAAACTTAACAATTATAGATATTTTAGGTTTTTTAGTTACTTCTATAGGTGTTTATATTGCTACAAGGGATTAAAATTATATTTTCTTTAAAGTACTTAAAAGATATACAATCAGGAGTTTAAGATAAAAATTGTTATGTCTAAATATTTATCAGATATTGAAATAGCTCGAAAAGCTAAAATGAAACCCATAAATAAAGTTTTAGCTAAAATAAAAGTGCCAGATAAAAGTAGTTCATTTAGCCCAATGGGTAGACATATTGCAAAAATTAATTTTGAGTTCTTAGATAAACTAAAGAAAAAAAAAGATGGTAACTTAATTTTAGTTACTGCAATTACACCTACACCAGCTGGGGAAGGAAAAACTACTACCTCGGTAGGTTTAAGCGATGGATTAAATAAAATTGGAAAAAAATCTATTGTATGTCTTAGAGAACCAAGTTTAGGCCCTTCGTTTGGAATGAAGGGTGGCGCTGCTGGAGGTGGTTATGCACAAGTAGTTCCAATGGAACAAATCAACTTACATTTTACGGGTGATTTTCATGCAATTACATCAGCACATAACCTTCTATCAGCTATAATTGATAATCATATTTATTGGGGAAATAAGCTTAACATAGATGAAAATAGAATTGTTTGGAAACGTGTGATGGATATGAACGATCGTGCTTTAAGATTTATTGAAATAAATACAAGTGGAGTTGCGAAAGATTTTAAAAGAATTGATGGGTTTGATATCACTGTAGCATCTGAGGTAATGGCAATTTTTTGTCTCTCTAATAATTTAAAAGATTTAGAAAAAAAAATTGGTAATATTACATTTGCTTATAATAAAGAGGGTAAACCATTATATGCGAAAGATCTTAATGCTCATGGTCCTATGACTGTTTTACTTAAGGAGGCAATTAGACCGAATGTAACTCAAAGTTTAGAAAATAATCCAGCAATTATCCATGGGGGTCCTTTTGCAAATATTGCACATGGATGCAATACAGTTATAGCAACTAAGGCAGCTTTAAAATTGTCTGATTATGTTGTTACAGAGGCAGGTTTTGGTGCTGATCTTGGAGCTGAAAAATTTTTAAATATTAAATGTAGAAAATCAGGTCTAGTCCCAAGTTGCGTTGTAATAGTTGCAACTGTAAGAGCTTTAAAAATGCATGGAGGTGTTGAAAAAGAAGCTTTGAAAAAAGAGGATATTAATGCTTTAAAAAGAGGTTTGGTAAACCTAGACAGGCATATATCTAACATAAAAAAATTTGGTTTAGAGCCAGTTGTTGCGATTAATCATTTTGCGCTTGACACATTAAAAGAGGTAAAGACTGTTTTAAATTTTTGTATGGAGAAAAAAGTTG
>CABYZU010000012.1 GCA_902523495.1 uncultured Pelagibacteraceae bacterium | reverse complement strand
ATCAATTTGAAAATTTTAAAAAGTATGATGACTTTACTTATTCATGGTTAAGCGAATGTAAAAGAATTTTAAAAAAAGATGGAACTATTTGGGTAATTGGTAGTTACCATAATATTTTTAGAGTTGGGACAGCTATTCAAAATTTAGGTTTTTGGATTTTAAATGACGTCATTTGGAATAAAAAAAATCCCATGCCGAATTTTAGAGGAACACGTTTTACGAATGCCCATGAAACTTTAATTTGGGCATCTAAATCTAAAAAATCAAAGTACACTTTTAATTATCAATCCCTAAAGTGTTTAAATGACGATCTTCAAATGCGATCTAACTGGGAATTGCCAATTTGTAACGGTTCTGAAAGACTAAAAAAGAATGGTAAAAAAGTGCATTCTACTCAAAAACCTGAGGCTTTACTTCACAGAATTTTATTAGCAACTTCAAATAAAGATGATTCAATTTTAGACCCTTTTTTAGGATCAGGAACAACAGCAACAGTTGCAAAAAAATTGAGTAGAAATTATTACGGAATTGAAAAAGAAAAAACCTATTTTAAAGCTGCTGAAAAAAGATTAAAGAAAGCAAAACCTTTAGAAGATGATAATTTAGATACTCTTAAGAATGGTAGATCTAAACCAAGAATACCTTTTGGTTCTTTGGTTGAGTTAGGAATAATAAAACCAGGAACTACTATTTTCGATAATAAAAAGAAAATTAGCGCGAAAATTAGAGCTGATGGCAGTATCAAACATGCTCAAACTGAAGGTTCAATTCATAAAGTAGCAGCCATAATCTTAGGTGCTGAAAGCTGTAATGGGTGGACCTATTGGCATTATAACTTGAATGGAACCGCAGTTCCTATTGATAATTTAAGACAAAGATTAATTTCTAATAGTTAGTTTTTATATATTTTACCAAGATAGCCTTCTAAAAACTTTTTGTTTTTTACCAATCTTTTCAAAAGAATATTTCTTAATAATGTCGATAAAGGATTAGATAAATGAAAAGCAAATTGATTTAATTTTGAACGGATATTAACCATCTTTGTTTTATCAACTCTATTTTTAAAAAAATTACTTTCAGTATTATTCTCTATATTCTCAAATAATTCATATGCGCCTTCTATTGATTGTGATGCACCTTGTGCAAATGATGGAGGAAATGCAAAAAAAGCATCTCCTATTAGATGAATATTTTTATTTTTGACATTAAAATAATCATGACTTACGAATAGTGGGTATATCTTTAAATCTTGAATATTATTAAAAAATTCTCTATTTAAGTTCGGAACTTCTTCAAAGATTTTTTTTATAAAATTATCATCATTAAACAACGAGTAATCTTTTTGTTTATCTTCTGAAAGTTTATATTTCATTACAGCTATAAAATTTAATTCACCACTTGGACATACTGGATAAACAACATAGTGAAAATTCGATCCTAAAAATAATGAAATGTTTTTTTTGTCAGCTATATCTAATGAGCTTGGTATTGTTCCTCTAATAGCTAATTTATTATTAAATTTTGGTTCAACTTGGTGTTTTGATAAAAGATTTTTACTCTTTGAAAAGACTCCATCAGAAATAATTAAATAGTCACATTCGTAAATATCATTTTTATTAAAAGTAATTTTAATGATTTGATCTTGTTGTTCTATCTTTGAAATACTATGATCAAATTTTGTCTCTTTTTCTAAATCTTTTTTTAAAAAATTAATAAGTGAAGATCTTTTAAGAGTAGTATATTTACAATTTTCGGTGTTAAAATTTGAAATATCTAATTCACATATCTTACTCGAATTTTTAATTGAGTAAAAATTGATCTTATTTGGATTAAATTTCTCACTTTTTCCCAATCTATCAAAATTAATTTTGTTTAAAAGTTTTATGCTGTTGATGGATAATTGAATGCCGTAGCCATTTTTTAGATTGATTAAGCTATTTTTCTCGAAAATAGTTACTTGATACTTTTTATTTCTTTTAAATAAATTGGCAATGAATAGCCCTGAAATACCAGCACCAATTACAGCTACTTTTTTCATTGATTTTTTTCTAAATATTTAACCACATTTTTAGTGAATGTTGGAAGCATGTAATTATCTAATTTTCTTTTATCAAACCAACAAGACGAGGGAAATTTTTTAGAATTTTTGAGATACTGAATTTTTATGTTCATGTTCATGTTTGACATTTTAAAATTAAGATTTTCCTTAAAATTTTTTGGGTTAAACAGTTCTTCCATCGGAAAAATTACCAAATTTTTTAGAAAATTAAATTTTGTATTTTTAACTAACAAGTATTTTTGATTTTTTCTATAAACTTTAAGAATAAAATATTTTTCTTTATTCTTTTTTGCAATTTTAGTTAAGTCAAAATCTTTCTTCTTGTAAGACTTACAACTTTTTGGGATAGGACATTTGCTACATTCAGGATTTTTTTGTTTACATATCATTGATCCTAATTCCATTAAAGCTTGAGCATAATCGCTTGCTCTTGAGGAAATTCCAAAAATAGACTTCTTTTGTATTAGATTGTCTTTTTGTATTTCTTGATCTTTTTTCAGATAAAGATATCTTTTTAAAACCCTTTCAATGTTTCCATCTAAAGGAATGTAGGATTTGTTAAAGGCAATAGCCAAGATTGCATTAGCAGTATAATTGCCTATACCAGGTAAAGATATTAAATCCTCATAATTATTTGGAATTTTTCCGTGATATTTACTAATTACAATTTTAGCAGTTTTTTTTAGATTTCTTACTCTTGAATAATATCCAAGACCCTCCCAAAGCTTTATCAATTCTTTATCTTGGATTTTTGAAAGTTTTTTAAGATTTGGAATTTTATTTATAAATCTATTAAAATAAGGGATTACAGTAACAACCTGTGTCTGCTGCAACATAAATTCACTTACTAATGTATAATAATGTTTTTTTGACTTTGAAACATTTTTTCGCCACGGTAATAATCTTTTATTTAAATCATACCAATTAAGAATTTTTTTTGTTATTATTTGGTCTTTCATATGCAATTTAAAAAATATACTAAGCAGAGAAATAGCATTCAAGGCTTAAGATCTTTTAAAGACACTTTGCCAAAGAATGTTAAAAAAGTCATCAATAAGAAAGGACATGTATACTCTGAAACTATTAATAATTGGAGATATCTGGTTGGAGAAAGTTTATTTAATGTCTGCTATCCAAAATCATTTAAAAGTTCCAATAAGTTTCATGTTAGCACTTTATTGATCAATGTTAAAAGAGGTCACGAGATTGATATGGAATATTCCAAAAAGGATATTATAGATAGAATAAATCATTTTTTTGGTTACTCGGTTGTAGAAAAAATAAAGCTTAAGAGTTTTGAAAATAACAAAAAAGAGTCTGTAAATCTTATTGATAAGTCTAGTCATGTGACAAATGAACATTATCAAAAAAAGATAGATGATATTAAAAATAAAAAGATTAAAAATTCTTTATTAGAGTTATCAAAAGTGTTCAAAGAAAAATGAAGAAAATATTCTTGGTATTAATCTTATTTTTTGGATCAATAGAAATATTAAATGCTGAAGTAAATAGAATTACATCTGGAAATAAGGAAGCAAAAATTACAATAATTGCGTATGAATCTTTAACTTGTAGTCACTGTGCAGATTTTCATAAAGATATATATCCACAACTTAAAAAAGATTATATTGATACTGGGTTGGTCAAAATTGAATTCAGGCATTTTCCTTTGGATGTAGCTGCTTTTAATGCATCAAAAATTTCTCAATGTAAAATTGGTAAAGGTTTAGAGATTTTAAATAGTCTTTACTCAAATCAACAAGAATGGGTCAGAGGCAACACTGTGGAGGAGATTAACGATAATTTAAAAAAATTTATTAAAAATCAAGGCTTCGAAGTAAATTTTGAAAAATGTATAAATAATAAGAGAATAGAAGATTATGTATTAAATGATCGGATCGAAGGTACTAAAAAATTTAAGGTTAATGCTACTCCTACGATTATCATAAACGACGAGAAATTTGAGAAAACCCTCAATTATAAAAATTTAAAAAAATCTCTTGAAAAACTGATATAAACTCCTTATGGAGTTTAAAAAAATCCAATTGAACGGATTTAAGTCTTTTGCAGATAAAACTAATTTCTTAATTGAAAATGGTTTGACGGGTATAGTTGGTCCTAATGGATGTGGAAAATCAAACATTGTGGAGTCATTAAGATGGGTTATGGGAGAAACCTCAGCAAAAAGTATGCGAGGGTCAGGAATGGAGGATGTAATATTTTCTGGAACATCAAACAAAGCATCTAAGAATATTGCTGAAGTGTCAGTGACCGTAAACAAAAAAAAAAATGAAGGACCTGTTCAATATAGAGAGTTAGATGAGGTTAAAGTAAAAAGAAAAATAGAAAAAGATAAAGGCTCAAAATTTTATATAAATGATAAAGAGGTTAGAGCGCGTGATGCTCAAATGTTTTTTGCAGATCTATCAACTGGAGCACACTCTCCATCGATGATAAGCCAAGGACGAATAGGTTCAATTGTTACAGCTAAACCAATTGATCGAAGAGCTATCTTGGAAGAGGCTGCTGGAATTTCAGGCTTACATGTAAGAAGACATGAGGCTGAATTACGACTTAGTGCTGCAGAAAATAATCTCAAAAGAGCAGATGAATTAAGACGCCAGCAAGAAAGACAGCTCGTTAATCTTCAAAAACAAGCTGAGGAGGCAACTAAATTTAAAAATATGTCTGAAGATATAAAAAAGATTGAAGCAGGCTTATATTATTTAAAATTATTAGAAATTGATAAAGAAATAAGAGTAGAAAATGAAATTAATGTTGAAGCAGAGAATGAGGTTACAGATTTTAATAACAAGATCGCAGATTTTGAAAATTTAATAAAATCTGAGACTGAAAAAGTTACACCATTAAGAGAAAAGAATATTGAAAATTTATCCAAGATACAGAGACTTAATCTTGAGCTGCAAAGTCTAGATGAAGAAAATACAAGAATACAAAATGAAATTGAAAATATAAAAAAAACACTTCAGACATTTGAAGAGGATATTGGTAGAGAAAAAGGAATAGTAATTGATGCAAATTCAAATGAAAAAAGATTAAAGGAAGAAAAAAATGAATTAATTGAAATTGACTCTAAATATTATGATACCGAAAAACAGTCTGATAATGATCTGAATATTTCTAAAGAAAAATTACAAACAGAAATTGAAAAAGTAAAAGAGTTTATTGTTTCTAAGAAAAATCAAGAAGCTATATCAACACTTGATAATTGCAAACTATTAATTGAAGCATATGCTGGGAGTTATAGTAAAAATGAAAATATTAAAAAAGAATCTTTAAAAAGGAATGAAAGAATTAAAGTAATTGATACAGAGATAGAAAGTTGGAAAAACCTATTATTAAATTCTGAAAAAATGGTTGCGCAGCTTACTGAAAGAAAAAGCAAATTAAATAGCCAACTAGGTAAGCTAGATAATCAACCAAAGTTACAAGCTGAAAAAAAAGGTCAAATAACTGAGGGTTTAAGAATTTCTGAAAAAGAAAAGAGCGAAAATGAAGAGATTATTAATTCAACAGATGAAAGAATTGAAAATTTAAGAGTACAATTAAATGAGATCCAAGAACAATCAATTCAAATTAGAGAAAGAAAAGCAAGTTCAGGTGCAACAGTCGAGGGATTAAAAAAAAGGAAAAATGATTTAATTGATAGAATAAATTCTGAATTAAATTTATCTGAAGGAAATATTTTAGAAAATTCAAATCTTTTTGGAATTGAAGAATTACCTGATGCAGTAAATCAGGAGGACTTGCTAGACAAGAAAAAACAAGAACGAGAGAAACTTGGTTCAGTAAACTTAAAGGCAGATGAGGAGACTAATAAGTATGAAACAGAAATCAGGAAAATGGAGAGTGATCGTATCGATTTAGTTACAGCAATAGTAAAATTAAAAGAAAGTATTAACGAGCTTAATCAAAAAGGTAGAGAAAGATTAATTGAGGCTTTTTATAAAGTTGATAGAAAATTTAATGAAGTCTACACAAAACTATTTAATGGTGGAAATGCCAAACTTGAATTAGTAGACGCTGATGATCCACTAGAAGCAGGATTAGAAATGCTAGTAAGTCCTCCCGGTAAACGTCTCCAATCAATAACTTTATTATCAGGTGGAGAACAAGCGCTTACCGCGCTTTCGTTAATCTTTGCTGTTTTCTTGACCAATCCATCTCCAATTTGTGTACTAGATGAAGTAGACGCGCCCCTTGATGATGCAAACGTCACAAGATTTTGCAATTTACTTGAAGAACTTACGAAAATTACCAATACTAAATTTATAATAGTGACTCATCATGCTTTAACCATGTCTAAAATGGACAGATTATATGGAGTTACGATGCCTGAGAAAGGTATTAGTCAACTTGTAGCCGTAGATCTACAAAAAGCAGAAAGTATGGTCGCCTAATTCAGCTGATTTCTAATGTCTAAAGATCCATTTAAAACTCGCTTAGAGATTGCAAAAAAAAAGGCTTTTGATAAAGAAAGCAAGAAAAACCTTAATCCCTCTCCTATTGGTAATGCTTTTAAACTAAGCACTGAGCTAGTAGCTGCTGTAGCTGTAGGGACAATTATTGGGTTTATTTTAGACAATACCTTTGGTACTAAACCATGGTTAATTTTGATATTTTTTTTTGTGGGTGTAACCGCTGGAATTATTAATGTAATTAAATCTGCGAAAAGAATGCAAAAATAAATCGAATAAAATATATGGCAACAAATCCAATGACACAATTCGAGGTCTATAGAATTGGTCCTGAAATTAAAGTAGGTGCTTTTGACATCTCATTTACAAACGCCAGTTTGTTTATGATAATAAGTTCATTATCTATTTTAATTATATTTAATCTTGGATCAAAAAAAAATTCTCTATTACCTAACAAAATTCAGTTATTAGCTGAACTGAGTTATACTTTTGTATCAAAAATGATTAGCGACACTGCAGGTTCTAAAGCTAAACCTTATTTCTCATTCATATTTTCTTTATTTATGTTTGTGCTTTTCTGCAATATGTTTGGAATGATTCCTTACACTTTTACAGTTACAAGTCACATTATTGTAACATTCATGCTAGCGTCTTTTATCTTTATAGGAGTAACAATAATTGGTTTTTTAAAGCATGGCTTTGGGTATCTAAAATTATTTGTACCAAGTGGAGTTCCTGTTATACTGTTGCCCTTAATTGTAATTATTGAGATTATCTCATATTTAAGTAGACCTATTAGTCTATCTGTTAGACTTTTTGCCAACATGATGGCTGGTCACACTATGATGAAAGTATTCGGAGGCTTTGTTATAAGTCTTGGATTAATCGGTGGATGGCTTCCACTGAGTTTTTCGGTTGCCTTAACAGGTTTGGAGATATTAGTTGCTTTTCTTCAAGCATATGTTTTTGCAATCTTAACCTGCATCTATTTAAATGATGCATTAAACTTACACCATTAAATAACATAGGAGGATATAATGGAATTAGAAGCAGCAAAAATGATTGGAGCAGGCCTAGCAGCAATAGCCCTTGCTGGTGCTGGAGTTGGTATCGGAATAATCTTTGGAAATTATTTGTCAGGTGCAATGAGAAACCCATCTGCGGCTCAAAAGCAATTTCCTAACTTACTTTTAGGATTTGCATTAGCCGAGGCAACGGGATTATTTGGATTGGTTGTTGCGTTAATCATTCTTTTTGCATTTTAGGTTAATGATTAAAAAAATATTTTTTCAGTCAATATTTTTCAATCTCTTTTTTTTCAAAGAGGTTTTTGGAGCTGAAAGTGGAGGTATGCCTCAATTAAATACAGAATTTTGGATTTCACAAATATTTTGGTTAACAATTACTTTTGGTGTTCTTTATATAATTCTATCAAAACTTATTTTACCAAAAATTAGTTTAAACTTAGAGTTAAGAAAATCTCAGATACAAGATAATATTGAGGCAGCAGAAAAACAAAGAGAAAACAGTGAGGCTAAGCTGAAAGAGTTCGATGATATAATCACAAAAAGTAAATTGAGAGCAAAAAATATCTATCAAGAGGCTAGAGAAAAAGCTTTTAAAGAAATTAATCTCAAAAGAGAAACTTTAGACAAACAAATTGAAGAGGAAATTAAAAAAGTAGAGCAGGAAATTAAATTATTAAAAAAAAGTGCTCCTGGAAAAATTAATAAAATTGCAATTGAGAGTGCTTCTGAGTTAGTTAAAGAATTAATTGGTGCTGAAGTAAATAGTAGTAGCATTTCAGCAATTGTTGATGATTTATCAAAAAGAAACGGGGATAAATATTATGGTAATTGATTCAACATTTTGGGTAGCTGTTTCTTTTGTTATTTTCTTTGGTGGCCTAGTCTACCTTAAGGTACCTCAAAAAATAAATGATATACTTAATAAATTGATATTAGATATTAAAAACGAAATTGACGAAAGTGAAAAACTCAGGACTGAAGCAAAAACCCTATTAGATAATGCACAAAGAAAATTGGACACCGCTCAATCTGCAAGCAAAGAGATTTTAGAACAAGCAAAAAAAGAAAGTGATAATCTCATAATAGAGCTAAATAACAAATTTCATAAGTCATCAGAAATCAAAAAAAATGCAGTAGAAAGTAAAATAAGTCAAATGAAGGACACAGCAATTCAGGAGATAAAAACCGCTTCAATAAATATTGCAGTAGAATCTGTAAAAAAAATAATAACCACTTCAGTTGACAAATCCAAGCTAGATAACTTGTTTCAAAAAAATTTAGATGAAACAAAAGAAGAGTTAAAAAAAATCAACTCATAATACTCTTACAATTTTCTTAAAAAGGCTATAAATTATTGAAATGAATTCCGTTGTTATTGGTTCAGGGTTTGGGGGGATAGCTGCTGCTCTTCGTTTAAGATCTAAAGGACATGAAGTTACATTGATAGAGAAACATCCAGATCTTGGCGGAAGAGCGAGAGTATTTAAAAAAAATGGCTTCATTTATGACGGTGGTCCTACAGTAATAACTGCTCCATATTTAATAAATGAACTATTTGAATTATTTAAGAAAGATCCCAAAGATTATATTAAACTAACCTCTTTAAAAATTTGGTATCAATTTATTTTCGAAGATAAATCAAAATTTAATTATTCTGGTGATGAACTGGAGATGAAAAAACAAATAAAAAAAATTAATGAAAAAGATGTTGAGGGTTATGAAAAATTAGTAAATTTTACAAAAAAAATTTTTGATAAGGGTTTCACAGAGTTAGCTGATGTGCCTTTTGATAAACCTTTAGTAATGATGCAGCAATTACCTGCTTTGTTAAAACTAAAAAGTTATAAATCTGTATATGCTTTAGTTTCCTCATATATTAAAGATGAAAGATTAAGAAGAGTACTTAGCATGCATCCTTTGTTAGTTGGAGGCAATCCTTTTACTACGACCTCCATTTACGGATTAATCTTATACTTAGAAAAAAAGTGGGGCATACATTATTCAATGGGTGGAACAGGAAATGTAATTAAAGCTTTAGAAAAATTAATGAATGAAGTTGGTGTTAAAATAATTAAAGGTCATGAAGTTAATAAAATTATTTCAAATAAAAAAAAAATTACTGGTATCCAACTAGATGATCAAACAATAATACAATCTAACAATGTAATTTGTAATGCAGATCCTCCTGCTGTTTATGAGAAAATGTTAAATGGGAATACAAGTAATTCATTATTTTTTAAATGGAAAAAAAGCAGAATGGAGTATTCGATGGGTTTATTTGTTTATTACTTTGGTACAAAAAAAAAATACGAGAATGTTGAACACCATACTATTAAGTTTGGAAATAAATATAAAGAACATCTGGATGACATTTTTATAAATAAAAAATTAAACGATGATATTAGTTACTATCTTCATAGGCCGTCTGCGACTGACATATCTATGGCTCCCGAAGGTAATGATTGTTTTTATGTTTTGGTTCCAGTACCAAATAACCAATCAAAAATTGACTGGTCTGTTGAAGGGGAAAAAATGAAAAATTTAGTTATTAATAAAATGCAAAATGATCTAATGCCAAATCTTAAAGATAATATTGTAGAAGATTTTTATTTAACCCCTGATTACTTTGAAAGAGATTTAAATACAAAATATGGTTCAGGTTTTTCAATTCAACCAAAGTTTTCGCAATCTGCATATTTTAGATTCCATAATAAGTCTGAAATATATGAGGGACTTTATTTTGTTGGTGCAGGAACACACCCTGGAGCTGGTGTGCCCGGAGTGCTTTCATCAGCCAAGGTTTTAGATAAAATTTTATAATGTCTAATAAAAACTACTTGTCAGTTTACGCTAAATCTTTTAACTGGGCTGGTTTTTTTTTACCTAAAAAAACATATAAAAAATGTTCTGCGTTGTATAATTTTTGTAGAGTTGCTGATAATATTGCAGATAATAAAGAAAAATTAGAAGTTAAAGAAATTAAATTCAAACAATTTGAAAAAGATTTTGCACAAAAAAATTTTGATAATCTAATTGTTAAGAATATGTGGGGTCTTATTGATGAGTTTAAAATTTCAGTAAAAATTATCGAGGATTTATTTGATGGTATAAGGTCAGATATTAAAGATAAGGTAATATTTAACTCAAAAAAAGATCTATTGATTTATTCTTACAGAGTGGCTGGAACAGTCGGCTTAATGATGGCAAAGATTTTAAAAGTTGATAAGGAAAGCTCACTTAAGTCAGCTATTGATCTAGGTATCGCCATGCAACTTACAAATATATCAAGAGATGTTATTGAAGATTCGAAAATAAATAGATTTTATATAAATAAAAGCTTTGAAGAAATTTCGTCAACTATAGACCTTGCTGATACTTTTTATAAGAATTCTTTTTATTCTATAAAAAATATTCCAATAAGTTTCAGATTTTCAATTTTAGTTGCTAGAAGAATCTATCGAAAAATAGGCTGTAATATTCTCAAAAAAAAAACATTTGAAAACTATAAAAATTCTGGAAAAATTTATGTATCTAATATTGAAAAAAGTATTGAGACTATTTTTGCGATTTTTGACTTTATCAGGTTATCTTTAACCAATATTAAAGAAGACCAGTTTCAACATGATCATTTTTTAATAAATGAGGAAATAAATCTAGATGAAAGGATTTGACTATGTCATTATTGGTGGTGGATGTGCTGGTTTATCTTTAGCATACGAATTAGAAATTCACGAAAAACTTAAAGATAAAACTTTAGCGATAATAGAACCAAGGGATAAATACAAAAGAGATAAAACCTGGTCTTTTTGGAGAGTGACATCTCACAACTTTGATGATTGCGTAAAAAAAAATTGGGAAAATTTTTCAATTCATATTCCTGACAAAACTAACTATTTACATTGTGAAAATTCTCCATATCAAAGTATTGACAGTAGTTTATTTTATGAAAAAATTATTAACAGACTAAATGCAAATGAAAATATTGATTTCTTTAAAGATATTAGTCAAATTAATTTAAAAAATTCTTTTATTTTTAATAGTGTGCCGTCCATTAAAAAAGATCATCGAAATCTTTGGCAACATTTTTGTGGAGTAGAAATTGAGTCTAAAAATAATTTCTTTGATGATGGAATTTTTAATTTAATGGACTTTGATTGTGACCAGAGAGAGAGTGTTCATTTTTTTTATACTTTACCTTACTCAAAAAAAACTGCTTTAGTTGAAACAACCTGGTTATCTAAAATTAACGATAATTCTCAAAAAGATTATGACAAACAAATAAAAAATTATGTTGAAAATCATTTAAATTTGAAAGATTACAAAATAATTTATAAAGAAGAAGGTGCAATACCTTTATTTTATCCGATAGATACGAATGAAAAAAACAAAATAAATATTGGCACTGCTGGTGGTATGACTAGATTAAGTACGGGTTATACTTTTCTAAATATTCAAGAACATAGTAAATATATCCGAAAAAATATTGAAAATATTTCCAATGTTAAAAAATACAAAATAAACAACAAATATCAATTTTTAGATGAAATATTTTTAAGAGTTCTTGAAAAACATCCAGAAAAGATGCCTGATATATTCTTTAAAATGTTTAAGGCGTCACCAAAGACTGTTATAAAATTTTTGTCTAATAAAAGCAATTTTTTTGAGGATTTGTCTATTATTTTAAAAATGCCTAAATTGACTTTTATTAAAGCATTGTTTTATTAGTTAAATTGAAAATGAATAACAAATTAAAAAAAATAAATTTCAATCATTCTTTTATTTTTTTTTTACTTTGTAACATTTTTTCATTAATAGCTTTTAAGATCGATAATTTCATAATCTCACCATTAATTTGTTTATTCTTAATTCTAAGTATTGGTATATCTCATGGATCACTTGACAATGTAAAAGGTAGAAAACTTTTTCATATTTTTCAGATTAACAATTTTTCAATTTTTTATATTGTATATATTCTAATTGGCCTAATTGTCATAACTTTATGGATATTCATACCATATGTTTCTTTGATAATTTTTTTAGTGGTGGCCTCATACCATTTTGGTAAAGAAGATACTCAATTTTTAATAATTGAAAACTCTTATTACAATCAATTTTTATTTTTCTTAAAAGGCTCTTTAATAGTTTTTGCACCAATGTATTTTCATTTTGATGAAACAATATCAATATTCAGATTTCTTTTAATTGAAAATGAAACTTTCTATGTTTTTTTGGATTTGATAGAGACTAAAAGTATATTGCTTTGTTGCATTATTCTCTCAACTTTGGCAAACATTCTACTATTTGCTAAAGATTTAGAACTAAAGAAATTTACGATATTTTTAGATTATTTTTCAATTTTAATAATAAACTATTACTTTTCTCCGTTGATAGCTTTTACAATTTATTTCTGTTTTTTACATTCCATAAGGCACAGTATCTCATTAATGTCTGAATTAGATGAGAATAATCTGAGTAATGGATTTATGATCTTTATAAAAAAAGCTTTGCCTATGACAATTATTACAATTATTATTTGTTTAACAGGGCTTTATTTACTTAATAATACATATAATTTGGAAAGTTCAATTCTTAAAATTATATTTATAGGTTTGGCGTCTTTGACCTTTCCACATATATTGCTCGAGTACTTAATTGAAAAAAATGAAAAATAAACAGTTGAAAATTTTACTTTCAGCACCCAGAGGCTTTTGTGCTGGTGTTGAAAGAGCCATAGAGATTGTAGAAAAATCAATTAAGAAATATGGTGCTCCAGTTTATGTTCGTCATGAAATTGTGCATAATAAATATGTTGTTGATGATTTGAAAAATAAAGGTGCAATCTTTGTTGAGGAGCTAGAGGAGATTGAGGATAAAACGAGACCAGTTATTTTTTCAGCTCATGGTGTTCCAAAAAAAATTCCAGAAAACGCTAAAAGTTATAATATGAGTTATATAGATGCTACATGTCCATTAGTATCTAAAGTCCATAGAGAAGCTGAAAATTTACATAAAGCTGGTTATCATTTAATTTTGATAGGGCATCAAAATCACCCTGAAGTTGTTGGCACTATGGGTCAATTACCAAAAGGATCGATTGATCTAGTTCAAAACGAGCATGAGGCCAAAAAATATATGCCTAAAAACAATAAAAAAATTTCTTACGTTACTCAAACAACATTATCGATTGATGATACAAAAGATATAATTGGAATTTTAAAAGAGAGATTTCCAAATATAAAAGAGCCTATGAAAGAGGATATTTGTTACGCCACAACTAATAGGCAAATGGCTGTCAAAAATATTGCAAAAAAATGTGATTTATTTTTTGTAATTGGTAGTAGAAATTCCTCAAATTCAGTTAGGTTAGTAGAAGTTGCTAAAAAATCTGGATGTTCTAATGCGATATTGATTCATTCTCAAAGCGAAATACCATTCGATTTAATTAGAGACTCTAATACAATTGGTATTTCTTCCGGGGCCTCCGCACCTGAAATTTTGGTTAATAATTTTATAGATGAATTAAAAAATAAATTTACAGTCAGTATAAATGAAGTTGAAATAATTAAAGAAAACGTTGTTTTCAAAGCTCCAAAAAAATTAAATTAAAATGGCTGTCTATACAAAAATAAATAAAAAAAATATCTCTTACATTAATAGAAAATTTGATATAGAAAAAATTATAGATTTTCAAGGTATAAAACAAGGAATTGAAAATACAAACTATTTACTAAGATCAAAAAATAAAAAATTTATACTTACAATTTTCGAGAAAAGAGTCTCGAAAAAAGAAATACCTTTTTTTATGAAATTAATGGCTGAATTAAACTATTCTCAAATAAATTGTCCAACTCCACAAAAGAAAAAGGATGGAGGATATTTAATAAAGTTAAAAAATAAAACAGCATGTATTGTTTCTTTTCTCAAAGGGAAGGATAAAAAGTCACTTAATTTTAAGAACTGTTATGACATAGGTAAAATGATCGCTGAAATGCATTTATTTACAAAAAAAATCAATCTCTCTAGACAAAACTCTATGGGTATCAGATATCTAAATCCATTACTGAAAAGCATAAGATTTAAATCTAAAAAATTTACTAATATAGAAAAATTTTTAAAAACTAATTTTAAAGACATAAAAACAAAATGGCCTACAAATCTACCAAAGGGAATAATTCATGGAGATTTATTTATCGACAATATCTTTTTTAAAAATAATAGAATATCAGGCGTAATTGATTTTTATTTTGCAGCTAATGACTATTTTATGTATGAAATCGCAATTTGTATAAATGCTCTTTGTTTTGATAAAAAAAAATCAAAGTTCATGATTAACAAAAAAAAAGTCAAAAATTTAATAAAAGGTTATGAAAAAATTCGAAGAATCTCAATAAACGAAAAAAAATCACTAAACATTTTATGTCGTGGTGCTGCAATGAGATATTTTATGACTAGACTTTATGACTATTCAAACACTCCAAAAACAACATTAATTAAAATAAAAGATCCAAGAGAATATTATCAAAAGCTTGTAATACATAATAATTTAAGAACCTATAAAGATTATTTGAATTAATGATTAAAATATACACCGATGGTTCATGCATTGGAAACCCAGGTAAAGGCGGATGGGCGGCAATAATATTAGATAACGGAAAAAAAACTGAAATAAAAGGAAGTAAACAAAATACTACAAATAATCAAATGGAATTATTGGCACCTATTCAAGCTCTTAAAAAAATTCCAAAAGGCAGCAAAGTTCAAATTTTTACAGACTCTAAATACGTAAAATCTGGAATTACAGAATGGATACATAATTGGAAAAAAAACGGATGGAAAACTGCAAATAAAAAAAAGGTAAGCAATAAAGCACTTTGGACAGAATTGGATCTACTAAATAATGAATTTCAAATAAGTTGGAATTGGATAAAAGCACATTCAACAGACGAATTAAATAATGAAGTGGATTTAATTGCTAGAGATGCCGCAAACTTATGAATGGAGCAGCTTACTCTGAACGCCACTATTAATCTAATTGGGACTCAACAAATTCCCAATTAATTAATTTTTCGTAAAAATTTTCTAAGTATTCAGGTCTTTTATTTCTATAATCCAC
Source organism: uncultured Pelagibacteraceae bacterium (assembly GCA_902523495.1). GTDB lineage: Bacteria > Pseudomonadota > Alphaproteobacteria > Pelagibacterales > Pelagibacteraceae > Pelagibacter. The sequence continues at coordinate 5,435 of CABYZU010000012.1, read as the reverse complement.
ATAGTAAGAATGCTCCCATACATCACAACCTAAAATAGGCTTCATGTTTTGGATTAAAGTGTTCTCAGCATTAGGTGTCTTGCTAATCACCAATTTACCGTTATTAATCGATAACCAACACCACCCAGATCCAAACTGAGTGATACCAGCTTGTATAAACTGTCTTTTAAATTCGTCGGTACTACCAAAGTCTTTTTCAATTCTTTTTTTTAATTTTTCAGGCATTGTACCACCACCTTTTGGCTTCATACATTTCCAGAACATGACATGGTTCCAATGTTGGCTAGCATTATTGAAAATTCCAATTTTAGATTTATCTTTTGAGGAGTTAATTATAATTTCCTCTAGTGACATTTTAGATAATTCAGTGTTTTTTATAAAATTATTTAGATTTGTTATGTAAGTCTGGTGATGTTTTCCATGATGAAGGTCAAGAGTCTCCTCTGACATTATTGGAGATAAAGCAGTTTTAGAATAGTCTAATTTTGGTAATTCAAAAGTCATATATTTTACATATCATTTTTCAAATTTTTTTTAATGAATATAATGACGCTGTAATTAATTATTTGATAAACTTTATAATTAAGATTTAGGACTTTGACAACTGGAAAGAAAATTACCTTGATTATAATAGATGTTTTAACAAATTTTCTGCTGATGTTAAACCACATTCTTTAGTTTCTTTTTCTTCATGAATACTAACAACTGTGAAGTTTTCAATAACCATTAAATAACGATTTGATCTAATTCCCATTCCTTTTGCATATCGATCAACTTCTGCGCCTATTGCTTTAGTGAATAGCAAATACGGATCAGATAACATTTTTATTTTATCTCCAGTATTATTTATCTCTCCCCAACCATTCATTACATAAGGATCATTTACCGATAAACAAAATATGTTTTGTATTCCTTTTAATTTAATATTATCTGCATTTGCTATAAAACCTGGTAGGTGAAGTTTCGAGCAAGTTGATGTAAATGCCCCGGGTAAACCAAACAAAACTATTTTTCCATTACCTATGATTTCTCTTAGTTTACTTTTTTGGGGCTCTCCATTAACGAGTTGAAAAATTTCTGTATCTGGTATTTGATCATCTATTTTAAGTTTCATATCGAATTAATTACATATTTTTTAACTTTTTCAACATCATTTGAAAAAAGTTCAAATTTTTCTTTTTTATCATTAATATGTTTAAAACTTTCAGGTAAATTTTCAGTTTTTTTAATTGCATCTTCTATTGCTTTTGGAAACTTACATGGATGTGCAGTTGATAATACAACGCAATTTTTTTCTAAGCCTAATTTTCTAACTGCACCAATGCCTATAGCAGTATGTGGATCTACTACCATCTGATACTCATCGCTAATTGATTTTATCATTTCAAGAGTTTCATTTTCATCAAGCATTTCAGATATAAAATTCTTTTTAATTTTATCCAAATCGTTTTTATCAATCTTATAGGTATTATTTTTTATTTCAGTCATTACATCTTTTGTCACTTCTGAATTACACTCCTTTACATCGTATAAAAGTCTCTCAAAATTACTTGCTATTTGTATGTCCATACTTGGTGTATTTGTTTCCTCAACTTTCTTTTGACTATAATCACCTCCAGATATGGCTCTGTGAAGAATGTCGTTTTTGTTTGTAGCCACGATTAGTTTATCAATTGGAAGACCTAGTTTTTTTGCTAGGTACCCAGCGTAAATATCACCAAAGTTACCTGTTGGAACAGAAAAAGATAAAGGCTGACTATTTGCAACTTTAAAGTATGCGTAAAAATAATATACCGATTGAGCAATAATTCTTGCCCAGTTAATTGAATTTACTCCTGACATATTAATTGCTTTAGAAAATTTTTTGTCATTAAACATTGCTTTTACTAAATTTTGGCAGTCATCAAAATTACCTTCTATTGCAATATTAAACACGTTGCTCTCTTCATGTGTTGTCATTAGTTTTCTTTGCACTGGTGAAATTTTATTATTTGGGTGCAGTACAAAAACATTTAAATTGCTTTTTCCTTTTACAGCGTCTATAGCGGCTGCACCAGTATCACCTGAAGTAGCTACTATTATATTAATTTTTTTTTGATCACGGCCTAAATGATATTGGTAAAAATTACCTATCAATTGCATAGCGATATCTTTAAAAGCAAGCGTAGGACCATGAAATAGTTCTAAAACTTTTAAACTGCCTAGATCAGAGATTTTTACAACTTCGTTAGATCTAAAATTTGTGTACGATTTTGTTATTATTGAGATTAAATCATCTTTTGTCATGAAATCTCCTAGAAATGGATAAATTATTTCAGATGCCAAATCATTGTAACTAAGGTTTTTGAGATTATTTAATTCATCTTTTTTAAATTGTTTTATTAATTTAGGTACAAAAAGTCCCCCATCATCTGCTAAACCTTTTAGAAAAACATCTTTAAAAGAAAAGTTTTTCTGATTGTTTCTTGTACTTATATAATCCATTTAATAATTCTTTTTTCTAAAATATAAATATAGCAAAAGAATTGAAAGCGCTAACGAAAACCAAGTAATAGCGTATTTTTGATGATTATTAGAAATATTTGCAGTAATTTTTTTTGGTATAGGAAACTGATAATTTCCGTCTAAATAAATAATATATTTTGAAAAATTTTTTCCTGTAAATTTTAGAATATCATCTCTGTTTAAACTAAACCAGTAATTTTCATCTAAATCATTATCTGGCTTAAATATATTTTTTCTACCTTGTAATTTCAAGGTTCCGACAATATTTTTTTGATCAAATACATTAATTTCTTGAGTATCTTTCTTTTCGAATGGTATCCAGCCTCTATTTATTAAATAATTTTCATCGTTTATAATAATTGGATTTATTACTTCAAACCCAGGAGTACCAGAGTCATTTAAATTATATAAGTAAATTTGTTTATCAAAATCTATAGACCCAGAAGTTTTTATTTTAAGAAAATTTTCTTCATTTGATTGAGCTAATACCACTGGAGGATTTTTTAATGCTTTTTCAATCTCTAAAATTAAATTATTTTTCCAATTTAATCTAATAATTTGCCATGTACCTAATCCAACAAAAACAAGAATAAAGAAAATTATAAAAACGGAAAATAAAAATTTATGTTTCAAGGATCAAATTAACTTCCCCAAATATAAATTGCAGCAAACAAAAATAACCACACAACGTCAACAAAATGCCAATACCATGCAGCTGCCTCAAAACCAAAATGATGATCTTTAGTAAAATGGCCTAATTTTCCTCTCCATAAACATACTGCTAAAAAAATTGTTCCAACAATGACATGGAAACCGTGAAAGCCTGTTGCCATGTAAAAAACAGAACCGTAAATATGATCTGAAAAAGCAAATGTAGCATGATGATACTCATATGCTTGAAGAGCTGTAAAAAATGCCCCAAGAATTACTGTTAACACTAATCCTTGTATAAAACCTTTTCTATCGCCTTCTAATAGTGAATGGTGAGACCAAGTAACTGTTGTACCAGATAAGAGTAAAACTAATGTGTTTATTAAAGGTATATCCCAAGGATCAAAAGTCACAATATCTTTAGGTGGCCATACATTTCCTACAAAATCATTTGGGAAAAGACTAACGTCAAAGTAAGCCCAAAACCAAGCAACAAAAAACATCACCTCAGATGCAATAAATAAAGTCATCCCATAACGATGATGAATTTGGACTACGGGCGTATGATGTCCTTGATGTTCTGCTTCAATGACAACATCTCTGAACCACATATATGCACCATAAATTAAAAGTGCAAGTCCAAGATACATTCCCCATGAAACATCTGAATGCATATAATACACTGCACCTATAGCTAATACTAGACAAGAGAACGAAACATAAATTGGCCAAGGACTTGGGTCTACTAAATGGTAATCATGTTTTTTTTCAGCCGACATAATTTAATTATGATTGTTTATAATAATCTGTCGAGAAAAAAGTATATGACATAGTTACATCTTCTAAGTTTTTTACACTTGGGTCGTTAACCATCTCAGGATCCAAATAAAAAGTCATCACATAGGTCGCTTTTTCTCCTGCTTTCAATTCTTGTTTTTCAAAACAAAAACAACCTAATTTACTGTAATATTTTCCAAAACTGGCGGGTGAAACGTTGAAGCTTGCTACACCAGCTGTAGGTTCATTCCCATAATTTTCTACTTCAAACTCTATCTTATTTACCTGACCAACCTTTACATCAAGTACATTTGTTTTTGCTTTAAAATCCCATGTTAAATTATTCACATTTGTATCAAATCTTACACTAACTATTTTATTCAAAACTATTTTTGGAGCGTTATTTGAAATCTGGGTTGTTCCACCAAAACCAGTTACCCTGCAAAATAGATCGTATAACGGAACGGCAGCATAAGATAAGCCAAGCATAAACACAAATATACTTGCTAGAATAATTGGGGTTAACTTTTTTTTTTGGATCATATTACTCTTTCAAACACACCTGTGTTATACAAAGTAAACAAAAATAAAAATATCATAAAAGCAATAATTGCTAGTGCAGTAATAACATTTTTTTTTTTAGTTTTTTTATTAGGAATAATCATATTATCTTATCTATCAAAAAAAATACAAAAATCAAAAACAAATACAATATCGAAAAGCCAAATATTGATTTTGCTTTTTTAGGATTAAACTTATCTTTTCTAAAATTATATAGCTCATAACACAAAAAATTATAATAAAAAGTTAATAACAATGATGGTATTAAAAAGGGTAATCCAACAAAGTTTATGAAATATGGAAAAATAATTACTGGAAACATTAGTAAAGAGTAAACAAATATATTTATTTTGGTGCTTTCAATTCCATTTGTTAAAGGAAGCATTGGTATGTTTGCTTTCTTGTAATCCCCTGACTTATACAAGCTTAAAGCCCAAAAATGAGATGGGGTCCAAAAAAATATTATCAGAAAAAAAGATAATGGCTCAAGAGATAAAGACCCAGTTGCAATAGTCCATCCAATCACTGGAGGGAATGCTCCTGCCGCACCTCCAATAACAATATTTTGTGGGGTTCGTCTCTTTAACCAAATTGTGTAAACAAATACATAGAACAAAATTGTTAAGAGTAGTATTGCTGCTGAAATTCTATTAGTAAAATAATCTAAAGCTATAACTGAAATAATTGAAAGAGTTATTCCAAATATTAAAGCCTGATTTCTATTAATCTTTCCAGAAGGTATTGGTCTTAAACATGTTCTTGACATCAATGCATCAAGATCAGATTCGTACCACATATTTAAGGCTCCAGCTGCACCAGCACCTAATGAAACTAATAAAATTCCAATAATTGCGTCTTTTGTTGAAACAAGATTTGGTGCGGTTAATAAACCAACTGCACAAGTAAAGATCACTAAAGACATCACCCTTGGTTTCATTAGC
>CABYZU010000011.1 GCA_902523495.1 uncultured Pelagibacteraceae bacterium | reverse complement strand
TTATATCGACGCTGGTGCGGAGATTATATTTCCTGAAGCACTTCACAATGAAAAAGATTTTGAAAAAGTTAGAAAAGAACTTTCATGTTATTTGCTAGCTAATATGACTGAATTTGGAAAAACAAAATTATTAAACTACAAAGAACTAGAAAATCTTGGATATAATATAGTTATTTATCCCGTTACAACTCAGAGATTAGCAATGAAAAATGTTGAAGACGGTTTAAGAGACATTTATTCAAGTGGACATCAAAATAATATTATTGATAAAATGCAAACCAGGAAAAGATTATATGATCTTGTAGATTATGAAAAATACAATAGTTTAGACGAAAAAATTTATAATTTTGACACAGAGGGTCATGAATAATGAGTGAGGATATAAAAAAAGGCCTGCTTGGAATAACTGTTGATGAAACAGAAGTTTCTAAAGTAATGCCTGAAATCAACTCTTTAACTTATAGGGGTTATGCTGCTCAGGATTTATGTGCAAAATGTAAATTTGAAGAAGTTGCTTATTTAATTTTAAATGGTGAGCTGCCAACTAAAAGACAATTAAAAGCTTTTGAAAAAGTTGAAAAAAAAGAAAGAAACCTATCAAAAACTTTATTAGATGACATTAAAAAATTCCCCAAAAAAGCTCACCCTATGGATGTTGCAAGAACTGCTGTTAGTATAATGGGTCTTGAGGATAAAGAGACCAAAGACAATTCACCAAAATCAAACATGAGAAAAGTAATGAGAATCTTTGCTAAAACTCCAGTTGCTTTAGCAGCATTTTATAGAGTAAGAAAAGGCAAAAAGATTATTCCCCCCAAAAAAAATCTCTCATTTTCTGAAAACTTTTTTCATATGTGTTTTGGAAAAGTACCTGGTAAAGATATTGTAAAAGCTTTTGATGTCTCATTAATTTTATACGCTGAGCATAGTTTTAATGTATCGACATTTACAGCTAGAACTATAACGAGTAGTTTATCTGATATTCATGGAGCAATTACTGGAGCAATCGCTAGTTTAAAAGGTCCTCTACATGGTGGAGCTAATGAAGAAGTGATGCACATGATGAACAAAATTAAAAAACCTGAAAATGCATTAAAATGGATTAATAATGCACTTGATAATAAGGACGTTGTAATGGGATTTGGTCATAGAGTATACAAAAGTGGTGACTCAAGAGTTCCTACAATGAGAGAATATTTTGGAAAAGTTGCGAAAATTAAAAAAGATAAAAAATTTGAAAAAATTTATGACATTGTTGAAAAAGTAATGATTGAGAGAAAAAATATCTATCCAAATGTGGATTATCCTACTGGACCTACTTACCATTTAATGGGTTTTGATACTGATTTTTTTACGCCAATATTTGTAATCTCAAGAATTACAGGTTGGTCAGCTCATATAATTGAGCAACATGCTGCAAACAAATTAATAAGACCTCTCGCTAGCTACAAGGGTAGCAAATATAGAAAAGTTATTCGTTTAAACCAGAGATAATTATTAAACAAAGATTTTATTAAATAAGCAATACTACTAAGAAAATCATCTGCACAAAATTAATAACAACAGATATAAAATGAGAGTATTTAAATTTTTTTTCCTGATTTTGATCTCTGTATTTATTGATCAATGGCATCAATAGGTAATTTGATATAGCAAATAACAAGCTAATGACTAATATTAAGTAAAAATCAACTCCTAACTTGCTTAAAGATATAAATGTAAATAGAACAATTAAACTTATCCCTAAATTTACGTTATAATAAAAAGGAAATATTCTTCTTATAAACTTTCGAGCATTATCTTCATCCAGGGTAGTAAATACTACTGGAGCAATTACAAATGAAAAAAATAACATAATTCCTAAAACCATTGCCGTTAAATAAATACTAACTTGCTCAATCATAATTTAGTTTTCTATAGAATTTTCTTCTTTCATTAATATCGGTCTTCCATCATGAGCAGTATTAAGAGGTATAATTTTTCCTTTATACTTTGCACATAAAGTAGGAGCACTCCTTAACTTTTCTCCTAATCTTACCTCTAAATCTACAATAACTAATTTTGCATCACTCAATTCTTTTAATATTTTCATATTTCACTCCTTGATTTAAGTTTAAGATATATTTAAAGCACTACTTCAAAACCTTCAAAGTTAGGTGCTCCAAGATATAAATCTTTATGTTGTCCCGCATTTTTATGAGCTAATCTAAAATTTTCTGATTTAGTCCAGTTAATAAAATCGTCTTTAGAATTCCAAATGCTATGAGAGGCGTATAATGAAAATTCTTCATTTTTTTCACCTTTAACTAAATGGAACTCTTTAAAACCTTTAACATCATTAAGGTGTGTATCTCTTTCTTTCCAAACTTTTTCAAATTCGGCTTCTTTACCTAATACAATTTTAAACCTATTCATTGCGATAAACATTAGAGAATGCTCATTTGATATTTATGTGTATGTAATTTATATATTAACTAAAAGCTTCTACCCAAGTTCCTTGTGTGGATGCTTTAGAATATTCAGTTGCACGACCTTCAAAAAAGTTCATGTGCTCAACAGCATTTAGCATCGTATCTAACCATCCTAATGGATTTTTTTGAACATCATAAATAGGCTCTAGACCTAATTGAACTAATCTTCTGTTTCCAATAAATCTAATATAATCTTTGACTTCTTTTGCAGTCAAGCCTTCCATTGGACCCATTTCAAAAGCTAAATCAATAAAAGCATCCTCATGTTCTATGATAGTTCTGCAAGCTTCATAAAGTTCTTTTTTTAATTTTGCATTCCATATTTCAGGATTTTCTTTTATGAATTCTTTGAAAATTCTAATCATTGAATTACAATGAAGTGTTTCATCTCTAACAGACCAAGTAACTATCTGACCCATGCCTTTCATTTTGTTATGTCTTGGAAAATTTAAAAGAATTGCAAAACTTGCAAAAAGTTGAAGACCCTCAGTGAACGCACTAAAAACAGCAACTGTTTTTGCAATGTCCTCTTTTGAACTCATGTCAAAATTCTGCATGTAGTCATATTTATCTTTCATTTCTTTATACTTCATAAATGCGGAATATTCCGACTCTGGCATTCCGATCGTATCTAATAAATGAGAGTAAGCTGCAATGTGCACTGTTTCCATAGATGCAAAAGCAGTCATCATCATTAAAACTTCAGTCGGTTTAAACACAGTTGTATAATGTCTTAAATAACAATTGTTAACTTCAACATCAGCTTGAGTGAAAAATCTAAATATCTGAGTTAATAAATTTTTTTCTGATTGAGTTAGATTTTTTTGCCAGTCTCTGACATCATCCCCTAATGGCACCTCTTCTGGTAACCAATGAATTCTTTGTTGAGTTAACCATGCATCATAACACCATGGATATCTAAAAGGTTTATAAACTGGATTTTCAACTAGTAGGCCCATTTTTTTTGGCTGAACTATTTCTTTATTTGGCATTTTAATTTTCTCTGTTACTGACATGATAAACACTCCTCGTATTCTGGTTCTTGGTTTGGTTGATTGTTTTTGGATTTATATACATTAGCTGTAACATCCGTTGATTTGGCATCATTAATGTTTTCAGCTCTTTGAATTGATTTTGATCTACAGTAATAAAGGCTTTTTAAACCTTTTTTCCAAGCATCAAAATGAATTCTATGTAATTCTTTTTTATGAACGTCTGCTGGTAAAAATAAATTTACCGATTGAGCCTGCGAAATAAAAGGTGTTCGATCACCACTGAGTTCAATGATCCATTTCTGATTCAGCTCAAAAGCTGTTTTAAAGACATCTTTTTCTAAATCGGTTAAAAAATCTAAATGTGAAACAGATCCCTGATTGGTTGTAATTGTAGACCAGGTTTCGTCATCGTTTTTACCATGACCTTCTAAGATCTCCTCAAGATATCTATTTCTAACATTAAATGATCCTGATAAAGTTTTATGAGTATAGCTATTAGCAGCAACAGGTTCTACTCCAGGAGAGGCTCCACCACAAATTATCGATATAGAGGCTGTAGGAGCTATTGCAGTTTTATTTGAAAATCTTTCTTGAAATCCATATTCTGCAGCATCAGGACATGCCCCTCTTTCTTTAGCTAAATCTTTTGAAGCCTGATTGACTTGTTCATCAATTTGTTTAAATATTTTTTTGTTCCAGGATTTTGCCATCACTGACTCAAGTGGAATTCTATTTTTTTGTAAAAAAGAATGAAAACCCATTACACCTAAACCTACACTTCTCTCTCTCTCTGCTGAATACTTGGCATCTTTAAATTGATCTGGTGCTTTATTTATAAAATCAGATAAAACGTTATCTAAAAATCTCATTACATCACCAATCATATTAGGATCGTCTTTCCACTCATCATACTTTTCTAAATTCAGCGAAGACAGACAACAAACAGCTGTTCTATCGTGTCCATCCTTATCAATTCCTGTAGGTAAAGTTATTTCGCTGCACAGATTGGATGTCTTGACTGTAAGGTTAGCTAATTTATGATGTTGAGGGATCTGTCTATTAACGGTATCAATATAAATTATATAAGGTTCCCCTGTTTCTATTCTTGCTGTTAACAATCTAATCCACAGGTTTCTAGCTGATAATGTTTGTTGAATAGTTCCATCAACGGGACTTTTGAGTGCCCATTGTTCATCTGTTTCAACCGCTCTCATGAATGCGTCTGAAACTAAGACACCGTGATGCAAGTTTAAAGATTTTCTATTTGGATCACCACCTGTTGGTCTTCTCATTTCAATGAATTCTTCAATCTCAGGATGATCAATCGGTAGATAACACGCAGCCGAACCTCTTCTAAGAGAACCTTGGCTAATTGCCATAGTTAAAGAGTCCATAACTTTTATAAAAGGAATTATTCCAGAAGTTTTTCCAACTTTTCCTATTTTTTCTCCAATAGACCTTAGATTACCCCAATAACTTCCAATACCTCCACCTTTGGCAGCTAACCAAACATTCTCACTCCAAAGATCTAGAATGCCTCCTAAACTATCTGAGGCTTCATTAAGAAAACAAGAAATAGGTAAACCCCTTTTGGTACCTCCGTTGGATAAAACTGGAGTTGCTGGCATGAACCACAAGTTACTTATATAGTTGTAAACTCGTTGCGCATGTAAATTATCGTCTGAATATGTGCTTGCTACTCTCGCAAATAAGTCTTGGTAAGACTCATTTTGACCTAAGTATCTATCCTTTAAAGTCGCTTTACCAAAATCAGTTAGTTTTGCGTCTCGAGACCTGTCAATTTTAATGATTATACCTTTGTCATTTTGAAATAATTCCGTTTCATTATTTAATGAAAATAAATCTGGTCTATTGCCTTTTGGAACCTCTTTAACTGTAGGTGTATATTCAGAGACAGCTTTCTTTAAGGCCTGCGATAGTATTTTATTCATATTTTTTTAATTTATTATTTTATTATTGCGAAAACAACTACATGTTGTATGCGCTTTGTATTAATATACTATATAAGAAGTAAATCAACAGAACATTTATAGAACATTGAAAAAATAATTCAACTATAAAAGTCAAAAAAATGTAAGTAATTAACAATATGGCTCAATCATTAAAAATAGACCCCTATGGTTTTAGGGAATATGACGCCCGTTGGGTCTTTGAAAAAGACATCAACGAACAAGGAATAACGAATCTTGGCAAGGGCCTTGGAACACAGATTAAGAAACATACTAAAAAAGATAACCCCAGGGTAATCGTTGGACATGATTACAGATCATATAGTGAAAAAATAAAAACCGCACTCAAAGATGGTTTAATTTCAACTGGATGTTTTATAGAAGATGTCGGCTTATCTTTATCACCAATGGTTTATTATGCTCAATTTAATTTAGACGCGGATGCAGTTGCAATGGTGACAGCAAGTCATAATGAAAATGGTTGGACGGGTGTAAAAATGGGCATTAAAAAGGGATTAACACATGCCCCAGAGGAAATGAAAGAACTTAAAGAAATTACTTTAGGTCAAAATTTTACTAAGGGAAACGGTAATCAAAAACAAATAAAAAATTTTGATAAAATTTATAAAGATGATTTGATAAACAAAAATAAAATAAGTAAAAAAATTAAAGCTGTAGTTGCATGTGGTAACGGTACTGCGGGTATATTTGCTCCAGATATACTTAAGGGTATAGGATGTGAGGTGATTGAGCTAGATTGCGATTTAAATTGGAATTTTCCAAAATATAATCCAAATCCCGAAGATCTAGAAATGCTTCATGCAATCGCAAAATCTGTAAAAGATAATAAAGCTGATATAGGCTTTGGTTTTGATGGTGATGGAGATCGCGTAGGTGTAATCGATGATGAGGGAAATGAAATTTTTTCAGATAAAATAGGTTTGTTGATTGCAAGAAATCTCTCAAGTACTCATAAAAATTCAAAGTTTATTGTAGATGTTAAATCAACTGGTCTTTACTCAACAGATAAAGTTTTAAGTCAAAATCAATGTAAAACTTTATATTGGAAAACCGGTCATTCACACATAAAAAGAAAAGTTCATAATGAGAAAGCCTTAGCTGGATTTGAGAAAAGTGGACATTTTTTTTTTAATCAACCATTAGGATATGGCTATGATGATGGTATAAATTCAGCTATTCAGGTTTGTCATCTGTTAAATAATCATGATAAAAAAATGAGCGAAATTATAAAAGAACTTCCTATTACTTATCAATCACCTACAATGGCTCCTTTTTGCTCAGACGAGGAAAAATATAGAGTAGTAGATGAAATGGTAAATGAATTCCAAAAAATAAAAGAGCAAAAAATAAAAATAGATAATCAGGAAATAAAAGAAATAATAACTGTAAATGGAGTGAGATTTTCTTTTGATGATGGTTCATGGGGTCTAATTAGAGCTTCATCAAATAAACCTTCATTAGTTGTGGTTACAGAAAGTCCAACGTCAGATTTGAGAAAATTAAATATCTTTAAATTCATAGACGAGACGCTTAAGAAAACTGGAAAAATTGGTGAATATGATCAAAAAATTTGAACTTAATAATTAAAAGATTCAACTATTAAGTGTTCATAAAATTGTAAAGAATCATTTAAAGTTGAATATGTGAGGTGATGGAGGGAGACTGAAATCACCTCTTTTTTTTTATGGCTGATAAAAAAATTAGATCAATTGCAAAAACTTTTTCTTGGCGATTCATCATTTTTGTTTATTGGATGATTTTTGGATATATTTATACTGGAACATTTACTGGTGCTGGAATACTAGGCGTTGGATCTATAATTCCTTTATTTTTCTACTATTTTCACGAGAGAATTTGGACCAAGATTAAGTGGGGAACAGATTAAATTAACTTATAGATAGATATTCAAAAAAAGATCTAATTGACACAACAATTAAAAATGTTCCAAAGATTTTACTTAAAATTTTTTTGTCAATTTTATAAACTGCTCTAGCACCTACCCTCGCCATTATCATTGTGACGGGTACAAAAACTAAAAAACCAAGTAAATTTACATATCCTACGCTGTAAGGAGTGTTAATATTATCCAAAATTTTACCTCCAGTAATCATTGTGATAGTGCCAAAAACTGCAATTAGAAAACCAACCCCTGCAGCAGTGCCTATTGATCTTCTAATATCGTAGCCAAAAGTTCTCATGAAAGGAACCATTAATGATCCACCACCAATACCTAATAATACAGATATAAAACCTATTATGATCCCAGAAATATTTTTAGCTGAATCAGATATCATTTTTGGATTTTTTAAAAGTTGTTCTCTAAAAAAGATAAAAAATAAGCCAACTATAAAAGCCATAATGGAAAAAAATAAAATAAAAGCCGGTGTTTTTAAGTTAACTGCTAGAAATGTTCCACCAATAACTCCTAACAAAATAAAAATTCCAAAAGATTTTATTAGCTTAAAATCAACAGCATCATACTCCATATGAGTTTTAGTTGATATTATAGATGTTGGGATTATAATTGCTAATGACGTACCAACTGAAAGATGCATTCTAGTTGCAATATCAAAATCTAAAACAGTAAAAGCATAATAAAGTGCTGGTACTATTATGATCCCACCACCAACACCCAATAAACCTGCCATAAAACCAGCAATAGATGCTGCTAGGGATAAAACAATTAAAAGATTTATAATTTCATTGATGTCTATAGTTTCCATTATGAGTTAGCCTGAATTGCTTTCTCATTATTTTGAACAATGGTCATAATATGTTTTGCTTTTTGAAAATCTGAGTCTCTTGCCATCATGTTATCACTTAAATATCTTTTCCATTCTTTCGAACCAACTTGTCCATAATATAAACCTACTGTATGTCTCATTATGTGATTAATCTTGGTGCCTAATTTCACTTCTTTATCGGCATACTCTAAAAGTTGTTCTACTACTTGCTCCCTTGTGGGATTATTTTCTGTCTTGAATATTTCTTTTTCAATTTCAATTAAAGAATATGGATTTTGATATATTGATCTACCTATCATTACACCATCACAAAACTTTAAATGGTTATTAATTTCCTTAACTTTTGTAATTCCTCCATTAATAATTATTTCTAAATTAGGATTTTCTTTTTTGATGTCGTAAACCATCTTATAATTTAGCTTTGGAATATTTAAATTTTGTTTTGGAGATAGACCTGTCAAAATTGCTTTCCTCGCATGCAAGATAAAAGTTTTTGAACCAGCATCTTTCATCTTATGAATAAAATTATTCAAATAATCAAATTCCTCAGTATCATCGAAACCGATTCTTGTCTTTGCAGTAACAGGAATTTCACATGCGTTCACCATTGAATTGATGCATTCAGCAACTAAATCAGGTTCTTTTATTAAACATGCACCAAATCTATTTTTTTGGACTTTTTTGCTAGGACAACCGAGGTTAACGTTAATTTCATCGTATCCCATATCCTCAGCAATTTTAGCTACTTCTGCTAATTCCTCTTTATCAGACCCACCAACTTGTAAAGCTAATGGTTTTTCTTCAGAACTATAAGATAAAATTTTTTTTCGATCACCATGAATTGCTGATTTCGTAGCAACCATCTCAGTATAGAGCATTACATTTTTGCTCATCAGTCTTAAAAAGAAACGATCATGCCTATCTGTGCAATCCATCATTGGGGCAACTGATATTTTTCTGTTTATCTCTTTTTTAGAATCCAAGGTCTTTACCCATTATTTTATCAGGAAACCATGTAACAATTTCAGGAAAAATACATAAAATTACTATAGCTAAAGCCATAATTATCATAAATGGTATAGATCCTTTTAAAATTTCTGACAAACTAACGTCTGGAGTAATTCCTTTTATAATATAAAGATTTAATCCAACTGGTGGTGTGATTAAGCCAATCTCCATATTGATTGTAAATACTATTGCAAACCAGTATGGGTCAAAACCTAAAGTAGTAATAACAGGTAATAATATAGCTGAAGTCATTACAATAACTGCAACTGGTGGTAAAAAGAAACCAGCTATTAAAAGAAATATGTTTATTAGTAAAAACACAACCCATTTGTTAGAGCTTAATTCGACCATACTCTGTGCTAAAGACTGAGTTACATACAGTTGTGAAAGAGTAAATGCAAAAAGATATGAGGCAGCAATAATGAACATTATCATTACGCTTTCTTTCATTGAAACTTTAACAATGTTCCAAATCTTTTTTGGCTGATAAATTTTGTAAACAACAGCAATTAATACAAAAACTAAAAATGCTCCTACTCCAGATGCCTCAGAGGGTGTTGCAACTCCTCCATAAAGTACATACAAAACACCAGCGATGATTGCTAAAAAAGGTAGAATTCTTGGTAAAACTTCAAGTTTTTCTTTTAGAGTTGGTCTTACTCTATTTCTTAAAGCTTTTGCTGCATCTTTATCAATAAAATAACTATGTATTAGAGCCCATATCGCAAACATTCCTGCCAACATAAAACCTGGCACAAGACCACATAAAAATAATCTTCCAATAGATGTACCGGTTGCGATTCCATAAACAATTAAAACAATACTTGGAGGGATTAAAACTCCTAAAGTTCCACCAGCTGCGATAGTTCCTGTTGCAATCTGATCCGAATATCCCCTTTTTCTCATTTCTGGTATTCCCATTGTACCGATCGCAGCACAAGTTGCGGGACTAGATCCGCTCAAAGCTGCAAAAACTGAGCATGCTCCAATATTAGAAATTACCAATCCCCCTGGTACTCTCCAAAGCCATCTATCTAATCCTGTATACAAATCTTTTCCCGCTGGAGAATTAGCAACAGCCATTCCCATTAAAATAAACATAGGTATAGAAAGTAAAACAAAAGAGTTTAGTCCTGCAAAAAATGTTTCGGCAAAGACGTCAAGCATTTGAAAACCTTCAAATGTAACTAACAGAGCTATTGAAACAAAGCTCAAACCAAAAGCAATTGGAATTCCAGAGAAAAGTACCAATAAAGTAAAAACTGCAACAATTACTGCTATAATTAATGGGTCCATTTAACTAAAGTCCTTTTCATCAGTTAATTTTATTATTTCTGCGATATACTGTAATATCATTAACAAAGCCCCCAACATCATTGATGAATATGGTATCCATAATGGTGGATCCCAGACAGTTCCTGTTGAATAATTTTTAGTAAATGCTTCCTCGAACATTAAAAATCCAAAATAAAATAAAATTAAGAAAAAAAGTAAACTTATTGAAGATGTAAAAATTTTTAATCTAATTATATTTTTTTTTGACAAAAAATCGTAGATCCATTCCATACTAACGTGAGCTTTTTCACTAAGCACATATACACTTCCTATAAAAGTCGAAGCAACTAAAAGCATAGTTACAAGTTCTGTTTGCCAAGTGATTGCTCTTTGAAAAAAATATCTTTCAAAAACTAGTTCAACAATGACTAAGATAGATAAAAGCAAAGCTAATACTGCAAAAGCACCACAAGCCTTAGCTATAAAATCACAAATTTGTAGATATTTTTTTTTCATAAAAAAAACCCCTATTTATTATGAATAAATAGGGGTTCTTTATATATTATTTTATTTAACTGCTAAAGCCATTTCCATCAGCTTATCGCCACCTGGAACTTTATCAGCAAATGCTTTGTGTGAAGATTTTTTTGCAATCTCTACCCACGCAGCATGGTCTTTTGCATCCATGTATACTAATTTTACACCTGCAGCTTTATAAGCATCTTCAAACTTTTTGTCTAAGTTTTCTACTTGAGCTGTCATGTATTTCTCAGCTACTTTTCCAGCTTTCATTAAAGCTTTTTGTTGCTTAGAATTTAAAGCATCAAAAGACTTTTTGGACATCAAAATTGGTTCATACATAAACCATAAACCAAATTTTCCTGGAGGAGTTGCGCATGAAACTTGTTCATAAATTTTGTAACTTACAAAACTTCCTGAACTAGTATTAGCACCTGTTAATACACCTGTTTGTAAACCTGTGTAAATTTCAGATGATGGCATACTTTGTATACCTGCTCCTGCTGCTTCTAACATTTGGTTAAATGCTTTACCTGCAGCTCTCATAACTTGACCCTTTGCATCACTAGGATTTTTAATACATTTTGACTTTGAAGCAAAACCACCACCTAACCATGCGTCAGATAAAACTACCACACCTGCATCGTTAATGATCTTTTTAATCTCAGTCATCATTGGTCCTTTATTAAACCTTAATGCATGATCATGATTTTTAACTGTACCTGGCATTAGAGTAGCATCAAACTCTGGATGAAACTTAGATGCGTAAGCTAATGGAAAAGCAGAAATATCCAGCTGACCAGTCGTCATTGGCTTCCACTGTTCTTTAGGTTTGTATAATGATTTAGCTGGGTAAATTCTTATATCTACTCCAACATTTGCTTTTTTTACCTCGTCAGCAATGATTTGAACCATTTCATGACGTGGGTCGAAAGATCCATCAGCTCTTGGTGTTCCAGGCCACTGGTGACTTGCTTTTAACGTAACCGCATAAGCAGAACCAATAGTCGTAAAAACAAAAACTAATGAAGTTAAATATAAAGATATTTTTTTTAACATTATTTTTCCCTCTATTGTTATTTTTAATAATTCAATTAAAGTGAACTTATTAATAAGAGTCAAGTCGTCAAAAACTCAGAAAAGTTAAAGATTATATGAATGGACCTTTAAAAAACCTACTAGTTGTTGATTTAACAAGAGTATTAGTTGGTCCCTACTGTACTATGATTTTATCAGATCTTGGCGCGAGAGTAATTAAAATTGAAGCTCCAGAAATTGGTGATGACTCCCGTAAATTTGGACCATTCATCGAAGAATATTCAGCTTATTTCATGTCGCTTAATAGAGGTAAAGAAAGTATTGCTCTAAACTTAAAAAATGAGGAAGATAAAAAAATTTTTGATAAAATTTTATCTAAAGCAGATATATTAGTCGAAAATTTTAAACCAGGCACTTTAGAAAAATGGGGATATGGCTGGAAAGATGTAAATAAAAATTATCCAAAATTAATTTATGCATCTGCATCTGGTTTTGGACAAACTGGACCTCTTAAAGAATTACCAGCTTATGATATGGTGGTACAAGGTATGGGTGGTTTAATGAGTGTAACTGGTCAACCAAACTCAGAACCAACAAGAGTTGGAACATCAATAGGAGACATAACAGCTGGTTTATTTACAGCAATTGGAATTAATGCGGCTCTTTATGATAGACAAAAGACCGGTAAGGGAATGTACATAGATGTTTCGATGCTTGATTGTCAAATAGCAATTTTGGAAAATGCAATTGCTCGTTACTTAGCAAAAAATGAGATACCCAAACCTATGGGTTCCCGTCATCCATCAATCGCACCATTTGAGGCTTTTAAAACCAAAGATAGTTACATTATCATAGCTGCTGGAAACGATAGATTATTTGAAAAACTTTGTGAACTTTTAGCAATGCCTGAAATAAGCAAAGATCCTAAATTTTCCGATAATTCATCTAGAGCTATAAATATGGATGAACTTAAAACTATTCTTGAAAACAAATTGTCATCTAGAACTACTTCAGAGTGGGTCAAAGATATGGAAAAAGAAAAAATTCCATGTGGTCCAATATTTAATATAAAAGAAGCTGTTGAAAATCCTCAAGTTGAAGCAAGAAACATGATCGTTAAAGCCTTTCACAAAAAAATTGGAGATTTTAAATTAGCTGGAAATCCAATTAAGATGTCTTCCTATAAAGATGAAGAAACTAGAGGAGATATACCTGATCTAGATGAACATAGGGAAAAAATTTTAAAAGAATTTTCTTAATTATTGATTGTTTTCAGGATCATTGGACGCTTCTTGCTCTGAAGCTTGATTTTCAGTTTCAGTAACTTCGTCTAATGAAACATCTCCTTGATCATCTCCTGTTTCATCTGTTGCTGATGTATCAATATCTGGCTTAGCTGTTTGAGATAACTCCGCTAAATCATCATTTGAAACTTGTATTTTCTCAGGTGTTTTTCTTGCTCTTTTAGATGGTAAAATAGGTGCTCCGCTTTTTGAAATTTCACCTTTGTATAAACTTTCAAAATCATCACCTACATCTTCATCATCCTCTACACCATCATCTACCTGCTCTACATGTTTTCTTAATTTGTAAACAGCGCTATCAGTAAGTTCATTAACTTTTATATTTTCTTCAGCTATTTCTCTAAGAGCGATAACGGTATTTTTATCGTTGTCTTTTTCTAAAGTAGGTTCTACACCTGTATTGAGTTGAGTTGCTCTTTCTTTAGCTACCAAAACTAACTCGTAAGGGCTGTCTACTTTGTCTATGCAATCTTCTACAGTAACTCGTGCCATGCGGAGTATCTACACAGTGAAGTTAAAAAAATCAAGGAGAATTTTATAAATACTTTGGATTTAGCTTATTTTTAACAAACAATAAAAGAGCAGCTGATATGGCAATATAAATAAAAGATATTAAGGCTATGTGCTCTATTGAAAATCCAATGTCTATTAATAAGCCAAATAAAGCAGTACCAAAAGCAGTAGAGAAAACCATCAAAGCCGTAGTTAAAGCTTTAATTGAACCAATATATCTTACACCATAAATTTCTGCCCAAGTTGAAGAGCCCAGGACGTTTGCGAGTCCATTTGAAATACCAATTAGACCTAAAAATATGAAAGCAGAAAATGAAATATCAAAATACATTAGAACTACAGTAGAGATTAATAATGGAATATTCATAAAAATAAGTAATTTTCTACTCGTAAATCTATCAATTAAAAACCCTGCTATTAACAAAGTTAATACTGATAAAACTGAGTAAACCATAAAAGATTGTGCAATTACATATGTACCCCACCCTTTGGACTCACTAATAAAAGATTGATAAACAAAAACGCCAGTTGCAATCCATGGCATCGCTAACATATTTAGACAAACTATATAAAATCTGTAATCCTTCAGAACATCTATTCTCTTCCATTGTTTTATTTTTTCATTAAATTCTTTTTTGTTTGTCTCCTCTCTAGATTCAAAGTTTAAGTTCTTAACTAAAGTAAAAGAAGTTGTTGGCAGAAATATCAAAACTAGTATTGAAATATATATCCATAAGTTTTGCCAAGAGGTTATAGTAAGTAAATATACAATTAAAACTGGTAGTATAAATTCAGCAGTAGAAAGACCAAACCAACTTGTGCTTAAAGCTTTACCTCTAGATTTTGTGAAATATCTGGAAATTGTTGTTGTTGCAGTATGAGACATCATACCTTGACCTGAAAATCTCATTAAAAAAATTGCAATAAATAAAAAAGTTATTGAAGAAATTTTTGAAAAGAAAAAACATGAAAAAGACAAAAGTATTGTAACAAAAAAGGCAAATTTAAATATATTGATATCATCTATTTTTTTTCCAACCCAAATTAATAAAAAGCTGCTCAATAATGTTGCAGATGCATAAATTGTTCCAAATTGTCCCTGAGTAATAGATAATGCGTCTCGTATACTAGAATTAAAAAGACCAAGAAAAAAACTCTGTCCAAAACTAGAAAAAAATGTAAAAATAAATCCAAATATAATTACTTTTAAACTTAAACTTTTAAACATATTAAAAAATTATGAGTTGTAATGTTGCTTTCATAGGTCTTGGTGTCATGGGTTATCCGATGGCTGGTTATATATCAAAAGGCGGACATAATGTAACTGTTTTTAACAGAACAAAATC
Source organism: uncultured Pelagibacteraceae bacterium (assembly GCA_902523495.1). Lineage (GTDB taxonomy): Bacteria > Pseudomonadota > Alphaproteobacteria > Pelagibacterales > Pelagibacteraceae > Pelagibacter. Next base: position 18,514 of record CABYZU010000011.1, on the reverse strand, counting down.
TAAAGCTGAAAAATGGATTAAAGAATACAAAGGTCAAATGGCTGATACTCCAGCTAAAGCTGCAAAAGATGCTGAATACATTTTTACATGTGTAGGAAATGACAATGATTTAAGAGAAGTAACCTTTGGAGACAACGGTGCATTTAAAACAATTAAAAGAGGTGCAGTTTATATTGATAACACAACCGCTTCAGCATCAATTGCAAAAGAAATACATTCTTATGCAAAAAAAAATGGGTTTGGTGCACTAGATGCACCAGTATCGGGTGGGCAGGCAGGTGCAGAGAATGGTGCATTAACAGTTATGATCGGTGGTGATCAATCTGACTTTGATAAAGCAAAAGATAAAATTGATTGTTATAGTAAAAAAATGAAATTACTTGGTGGTCCAGGAAATGGACAACTTGCTAAAATGGTTAATCAAATTTGTATTGCAGGTTTAGTACAAGGTTTATCTGAAGCTATTAATTTTGGAATGAAAGCTGGTTTGAATATGGAGGATGTAATTGAAGTTATTTCAAAAGGTGCAGCACAATCTTGGCAAATGGAAAATAGATATAAAACTATGATTGGTGATAAATTTGATTTTGGTTTTGCAGTTGATTGGATGAGAAAAGATTTAAAAATTGCAATGGATGAAGCTAAAAATAATGGCTCATTGTTACCTGTAACCGAATTAGTTGATAAATATTATGGAGAAGTTCAAGATTTAGGTGGAAATCGTTGGGATACCTCAAGCTTAATAAAAAGATTTAGAAAGTAAAGTATGCAGCCAGCGTACTATGAAGATTTAGAGGAAATTCAAAACAAATATTGGTCTATGTTGGATGATGCTGTGACCAATAGAAATTCACCATTTAGAATTCCAGTTTTTATTTGCGCTAATCAAAATGAAGTTGATGGTAGAATAGTTGTCTTACGTAAATCAGACAGAGAAAGTAAACTCTTACAGTTTCACACTGATTTAAGATCTCCAAAAGTGCATATACTAAAAAATAATAAAAATGCCTCTTTAGTTTTCTACGATAAAGAAGAAAAGATACAACTAAGGGTTAAAGTAGAGTGTGAGGTTAATAATCAAAATTCTATAACAAAAGAGTCTTGGAAAAAAACTCAACATATAAGCAGACGTTGTTATTTAACTGATAGTCCTCCAGGGACTACATCAAATGATCCAACTTCGGGAATGATATCCAAATTAGAAGATTTTGATTATACTATGGAACAAAGTGAAGAGGGTTATAAAAACTTTACTGTTATTAAATGTAAAATTAAATCTGTTGAATGGCTATATCTTGCTGCTAAAGGACATAGAAGAGCTAAGTTTAATTTAGAAAAAAACAAGAATGATTGGTTAGTTCCTTAAATTATTTTTCGATAGCCACTAATTTTTTCTTTAATTTAATAGGTAAATTTGCAAACCACTGTTTCTCTTTACCTGACTCTGGTAAGACAGCCCCATATTCGATCATTTGAGATGGTGGAAGGTCATTAACGTAAACCCAAACTTGGGTTTCATCTAATTTAGAATTTTTTACCAATACATTTTTTAAATCTGTAATTAATTTATCTTTCACCTTTTTTGATCGACCTGCTCTAATTTGACCAAGTAAAAATAAAGACGGCTCCTTAACTCTTTTTCCGCCCATAAAATGATTACTTTTTTTTGTTTTATTAAATATTACTTGTGCAAAATAAGTGTTAGCTCCTGTAACTGTATTATGAACTTTGGTAATACCCTCTGCTAAGTTCTTTTGTTGTTTAGGTGACATGTTAAAATTTGAATTAGTTACTGTATATGTGGGCATAAATTAAAAATAAAATTAATAAAAATAATTTTTTTCATTTTGAATTAAAAAAATTTATCCACCCAATCTGATTGTGGTTAAAATTGAATAATTCAGGATGAATGATTTCTGCAAAAATCTCAAGAGACTCTAATAATCTTGGTCCAGGTCTATTAAAAAATTGGTTACCGTCAACTATATAAATTTCTTTATTTTTGAATGCATTTAACACATTCCATTTATTTTGCTTTTTAAATAAATTTTCAACTTCATTTTTGGTTTTTTCAATATCATACCCACACGGTAAAAAAATTATAACTTCTGGATCGTATTTTTGAATTTCATCAAATTTAACCCAATGTGAATCTTTCCCTGATTTTCCAAATATATCCTCACCACCAGATATTTTGACCATTTCTGGTATCCAATTACCCGCAACCATCAAAGGATCTATCCACTCTATACATGCTATTGTTCTTTTTTTTTTCTTTAAGCTTTTACTTTTAATACTCTCTAACCTTTCTTCCAATGGTTTAATCAAATTTTTTGTAGTTATTTCATCTATGTTTAGGCCTTTAGCTACTCTCTTAATATCATCAAAAACTTCATTTAAAGTGTTGGGTTGAAGAGATATTATTTTAGTATTTTTATTGAGATGATTAAAGACAATTTCTTCAACTTTTGAAAAGCTAACAGCACATACCTCACAGTGTGCTTGTGTTACAACAACATCTGGATTTAGTTTCTTTAATTCATTTACATCTACTTTATAAACAGATAAAGAATTTTCTAAAATTTTAGTAATTTCTTTATGAATTTCTCCACTTGTTCCTTCAACATTTATTTTTGGTGAAGTCAGCTTTTTTATTTTGTTTAAATCTTTTGGGTAATCACACTCATGAGATCTTCCTACAATTGAATTTTTTTTACCTAAGAATGTAACGATCTCCGTCGCACTTGGGATTAATGTAACAATTTTTTCCATAGTATCAAAAAATTGATTTAGAGTACTTTTTCCAGTTATCTTGATAGTGTTTTGTATTTTTAGTTATTGCTTTTTTCTCATCTTCAGTGAGTTCCCTCACAACTTTTCCAGGAGAACCAATTACTAAAGAGTTGTCAGGTATTTCTTTATTTTCCGTAACTAAAGCTTTAGCACCAATAATACAATTTTTTCCAATCTTTGCATTGTTGAGTATAACAGCACCAATTCCTATCAAACTATTTTCTCCAATTGTGCAACCGTGCAGCATAACCATATGGCCTATTGTAACATTTTTTCCAACCTTTAACGGATATCCAGGGTCTGTATGTAGAACACATCCATCTTGAACATTAGAACCTTCACCTATATGAATATTTTCTACATCACCTCTTAAAGTTGCATTAAACCAAATACTAGAATTTTTTTCTAAGGTAACATCACCTATTATAGTTGCATTTGGCGCTACCCAATTTTCGCCAGAGTTTTTTGGTTTTTTATCTTTTAAATCGTAAAACATAATTTATATATTATTACATTATGCCCGTACAAACTCCAATATGTGATTTTGGTCAAAAAGCTCATGACTTTAAGCTTAAATCAACAGAGGGAAAAATTCTTTCCTTAACCGATGTAAAAGGTGAAAAAGGAACATTAATTATGTTTATATGTAATCACTGTCCATATGTTAAAGCAGTTACAAAAGATATTGTTCAAGATTGTAAAAAATTAAAAGACATTGGTATCAACTCAGTCGCTATTTGTGCTAATGATTCAGAAAATTATCCTGAAGATTCATTTGAAAACATGATCAAATTTTCAAAAGAAAATGAATTTGATTTCCCCTATTTAGTTGATGAAACTCAAGAAATTGCAAAAACTTATGATGCAGTATGTACTCCAGATTTTTTTGGATATAACAAAGATCTAAAACTTCAATATAGGGGAAGAGTTAGGGAACTTAAAAAATTAATCCCAGTGAGAAATGGAGATAGTGACCTTTTAAAAGCCATGAAGCAAATTGCTGAAACTAATAAAGGTCCTGAAAACCAAGTTCCTAGTGCTGGATGTGGTATTAAGTGGAAAACTGATTAATGTATCTTATTGTGACAAGAGCATTCCCACCAGAATTGGGTGGAATGCAAAGTTTAATGTGGGGTTTATCTCGTGAAATGTCAAAAAATTTTATGATTAAAGTTTTTGCAGATTACCAAGAGAATCATAAAGAGTTTGATGAGCAAACCAGTTTTTCAATTGAAAGAGTTGGTGGAATAAAATTTTTAAGAAAAATTAGAAAAGCTCAATTAATTAATGAATTTTTAAAAGAAAATAAAGTTCAAGGTATTATTGCTGATCATTGGAAAAGTTTAGAGCTAATAAAAACTGATAAAAAAAAATATTGTTTAGTTCATGGTAAAGAGATCAACCATCCATTAGGAAGTTCATTAAACAAAAGAGTTACAAAAGTTCTTAATAACGTAGAAAAAGTAATAGCGAATTCTAAGTACACAAAAAATTTAGCAATAAATAATGGTGTAGAACAAGAAAGAGTTGTAGTTATAAACCCTGGAGCTGACCCAGTTCAAATATTGAATAAAACATCTCTTAAGAAAGTCGAAAGTTTATTAAAAATAAAATCGCCTAGATTAATTACTGTCTCTAGATTTGTTAAAAGAAAAAATCATGAAAAGATAATTATGGCACTAAGAAATTTAAAACAATTGTATCCTGATATTGTTTATATTTGTATTGGCTACGGTGATGAGGAAAAAAATATTAAAAAATTAGTTGAAGAATTAGATCTAACCTCGCAAGTAATGTTTTTTAAGGACATAAGTACTGATTTAAAGAATGCTTTAATAGCTAAATCAAATATTTTTGTAATGCCGTCTATAACACACAAAACTTCTGTCGAAGGTTTTGGAATAGCTTATGTAGAAGCTGCACAATACGGAATTCCTTCAATTGGAGGAAAAGATGGTGGTGCATCGGATGCCATCGTTCACAATAAAACTGGGTTGATTTGTGATGGAAACAATTTAGATGATATTTACTCATCATTAAATTCAATAATTGAAAATAAAAGATACATTGAACTTGGAAAAAATGCCAAAGAATATGTTTCAAAATTTCAATGGAATAAAACTTTAGAAGAATACAAAAAAGTTCTTAATTAATTTAAAGAATTAAGTAATCTCTCATAAACTTTTTCTGCACTTAAATTATTAAGATCAGTAACTTCAATTGCTTTAAAATTTTCCCTTTCAATGCTGACTTTGTAAGCTGTTGTATGTTTTCCAAACAAAGTTAAACCTTTCGCTCCTACATGAGCTGCAATATGAGCAGGTCCAGTATCATTAGCAATAATAAAAGAGCTATCTTTTATCAAAGAAGTTAATTGAGAAATATCTAGTGCTTTTCCATTGTCTAATAAAGCTAGAGCATTTATTTCTTTTGCATAATTTATCTCAGAAGGGCCTGGAGCTATAACAATTTTATACTCATTTCCAAATTTATCTAAAATGAGTTTAATAAGATCATTATAATACGGCCATTTCTTAATATTTAGATGGGGTGAACAAAATGGAAATAATAAAATAAATTTATCCAACTTAAAATTATTCTTAATTCTACTAATCTCAGAACACGCCCAACTAAAATCAGGATTTAAGGTATAGGTTGTTTTTAATCCTGAGGTTTGTAATTGATGATTAAATCTGTCTAGAACAGAATGTTTATCAAATTCCTTTTTATTTATCACTTCGGGTAAAGTTGTAATTGAGCTTGACCATATTTCTTTTTTTGCTCTAGGAAAAAGAATACTCTTATAAAAATTTGTTCTTGAAGAATTTTGAAGGTCATAAACTTTTGAAAAACTATGTTTCTTTAGTTCTCTCATTAAAAAATATAAGTAGATGAGATTATATTTTGGTAACCTTTTATCTAGAATTACTTCATGAATAAATGGATTTTTTTTAAAAACTTCTAAGTAAGCTTTTGTAGTTAGTAAATAAATTCGATCATTTTTGTGATTTTCAGATATATCTTGAATTGCACCGCTTGCTTGAGCTATATCTCCTAATGATCCGTGTTTAATAATTAAAATATTAGACATATTTATAACAAGATAGCACAGTATTAAATTTTATGAATAAAATTATAATAGAAGTTTCAATAGGTGAACTACTAGATAAAATTTCAATTTTAGAAATCAAACAAGAAAAAATTAAAAATACTGAAAAACTAAAATTTATTAACAATGAACATTCTATTCTAAGAAAACAGTTAGAAAAAAACGTAAAATCTGATGATAAACTGAATGATCTTTATCAGTCATTAAAAGAAATAAATTCTAAACTTTGGGTTATTGAGGATAACAAAAGACAATGTGAAAAAGATAAAAATTTTGGTGAAAGATTTATTAAACTTTCAAGAGACGTGCATTTTCTTAATGATGACCGAGCGAAAATAAAACTAGAAATTAATAATCACACTGGTTCAATCATAAAAGAGATAAAAGAATATACTAGTTATTAAATCATTCTAATGGCACTCCATTTTACAAAAGAAGAGTTTTCAAAAAGAAAAGGTAAAGTATTAAATTCTATGAAGGAGCAAAACCTTGATGCTCTTTTAATGTTTAGACAAGAGTCTATGTATTGGTTAACTGGTTATGACACTTTTGGTTATGTTTTTTTTCAAACATTAGTATTAGATAAAAGAGGAAATATAATATTACTCACTAGAGCTCCTGATTTAAGACAGGCTCAAAATACATCCAACATAGAAGATATTAGAATTTGGGTTGATAAGGATGGATCAAATCCAACAGATGATCTTAAGATTATTCTAGATGAATTAAATCTTAAAGGAAAAAAATTAGGAGTTGAATATGAAGCTTATGGTTTAACTGGACGTAATGCTCTTCAATTAAACAAATCTTTAGAAAATTATTGTTCTCTTGAGGATAAATCAGACTTAATAACAAAATTACGAGTAGTAAAATCTAAAGAGGAAATTGTTTATGTAAAAAAAGCTGCAGAGCTTGCTGATCAAGCTTTAGACGAAGTATGGAAATACTCAAAGGCTGGTGTTAATGAGTCCAAGATATTAGCTGAGATGAATAGAGTTATATTTGATGGTGGTGGAGATTATCCTGCAAATGAATTTATAATTGGCTCTGGTAAAAATGCTCTTCTTTGTCGTTATCAGGCAGAAAAACAAATTTTAAATAGTCAAGATCAATTGACCATTGAATGGGCTGGTACATATAAACACTATCATTCTGCTATGTTCAGAACTATTCCTATTGGAAAAGCAGATCCAAAACATCATAAAATGTATGAAGCATGCCTTGAGGCTCTTAAAAATTGTGAAAGTAAATTAAAACCTGGGAATAAAGTTGGAGAAGTTTTTGACATTCATTCAAAAACATTTGATGATCTTGGTTTCAATAAGGCAAGAATGAATGCATGCGGCTATTCCTTAGGTGCAACTTTTTCTCCAAATTGGATGGACTGGCCAATGATATATAAAGGAAATCCTTATATTATTGAAATTGGTAATATTTTCTTTTTACACATGATATTGATGGACTCTGAAAATCAATTAGCTATGAATTTGGGTGAAACTTATTTAGTAACTAATCAAGGTAATGAAAGACTTGGAAAACAAAAACTCGATCTTGTAGTGTTGTAAAATGTCAAAAATAAAAGAAGTCATTTATAAAAAAATTGTTTCATATTTCGATCATACAAATTATATAAAATTTTTTTCTAAAAAAAGTTCTCTCGATTTTATATTCAGAAAACTTAGAAATGCATATTTAAAAGCATTAGCTAATAATGATCTAAAGCCTGTGAAAAAAATGAATAAAGTATTTGTTTCAAATGATAGGAAAATAGATATCTTTATGGATAGTCATGACTACAGTCACATTGGTCAAGTTGCAGATCCAAATTGGGAAAATAAAATTTTTAATTATTATGACAAGTTTAATTTTGATAATTTAATATTCGTAGATTTAGGTGCAAATATCGGGTGTCATACACTATTTTACTATAATTTTAAAAAATTTGATAAATTAATATATGTAGAACCTAATCTTAAATGTGTTGAATTATTCAGACAGAGTTTATCAGTTCAAAAATCTTTTAAAGAAAAACAGGATAAAGTACTGATTTTAAATAATGTTATTAGTGATGAAAATGGATATTTAGATCTTAAAGTTTTTAAGAATAATTCAGGTAGTGGCACTATTGTTGATTACTTTGGTAAAGAGTCAAAAAAAAATATTATGTTAAAATCAAAATCTGAATTTAATTTCTCTAAAATAGAGACTCTAACTATATCAAATATATTTTCAAAAATTAAAAAGAACGATAACATTATTATTAAGATGGATATTCAAGGAGCAGAGCCAAGAATATTAAATCAAATCGGAGATATTATTGATGACTATAATGTTAAGTTGTGTTTTTTTGAGATAAATGATTTTGATCATGACATTATGAAAAAATCTTTGAGAAAATTCAAAAAAAAATATTTTCTTAATGATTTGAATGACAAACAAGTTGATGAAAATAATATGAATAAATATTTAAAAGATGTGCTTGTTCTTAAAAGTAAATCTATAATAAAATCATCGTGATTAATTAAAACTGTATTTCTTCTCTAAATATTTGATTAAATTGTGAATAATAAAAGTCATAAATAGATAAATTCCGCCAGCAACTATGAAAACCTCGATTGGTTTAAAAGTCGTTGAGATTATATATTTTGCAACACCTGTAAGGTCCATTATGGTTACTGTGCTTGCTAATGAAGTTCCTTTCATCATTAAAATTATTTCATTGCCATAAGCCGGTAAAGACTGTCTGATAGCAATAGGGATCTGAATTTTATAAAAGATTACTCTATTAGAAATACCCAAGCTTTTTCCGGCCTCAACTATTCCAGGTTTAATTGTTTGAAATGCTGATCTTAATATCTCAGAAGTATAAGCACCCGTATTTAATGCAAAAGCAATAATTGCACACCAATATGGCTCTTTCAAAATTACCCATAAAACTGTCGATCTTAAATATTCAATCTGACCTAGTCCAAAATAAATTATAAAAATTTGAACTAAAAGTGGTGTTCCTCTAAAAACATAGGAATATCCATAAGCAAATTTATTGATAAAAATATTTTTATTTAATCTTAAAATTGCAAAAAATAATCCAATGAATAGTCCTATTATCAGAGAAACCGAAAGAAGCTTTAAAGTGATGAATGCTGCACTTAATAATTTAGGTAAACTATTAACCATCAACTCAATATCCATTAATACCCCCTACTATATTTAACTTCTAGTCTATTAATTAATTTCATGCTCACAAAAGTGAGCAATAGATATAAAACTGCAGCAAAAGAATAAAAAAACAATGGATCTCTAGTTGAGCCTGCTGCAACATATGATTGTCTCATGATTTCAACTAAACCTGTAACTGAAATTAAAGATGTATCTTTAAGTGTTATTTGCCAAACATTACTCAGATTTGGAATAGCTAATCTTAATGTTTGAGGTAAAATGATTTTAAAAAATTTTCCAAATTTGTTTAAACCTAATACATTAGCAGCTTCGAACTGTCCTTTATCAATTGATTGAATTGCTCCTCTAAAAACCTCAGTTGAATAAGCGCCAGAAATTATTCCAATTGCAAATGCCCCAGTGATAAATGCATTTATTTCAATATATTCATTATAACCGAATATTGATGCAATAAACATAACTGCACCAGTTCCACCAAAAAAGAAAAGGTAAATTACTAATAATTCTGGAACACCTCTAATTATCGTGGTGTAAGAATTAGCTATAAAATTTAAAAACTTATTTTGAGATAATTTTAAAGGGGTAAAAATTAATGCAAAAAAGAAACCTATCAACATTGCTGTTATCGAAACAGCTATTGTCATCAGGGTTGCATAAAATAATTCATCACCCCAGCCGGTATCTCCAAATGCTAGAAGTTCCATACAGATTGGCGACTATACATTATAGTCGCCAAATCTAAAATTTAATTACATAGAAGCGTCGAAACCAAACCACTTAGTAGCAATTCTACTAATGTCTCCGTTTTTTCTCGCTTTATCGATTGCTTTGTTAAATGCATTTAAAAGTTCAGCATCATCTTTTCTAATACCAACTCCAACACCATTACCAAATGCTCCACCTGAGAAAGTTGGTCCAGTTAATACAACAGGCTTACCAGATTTTTCTGCATAATCGCTAAATGCAACAGCAGCTGCTAATGCAGCATCACATCTTCCTGAGGCTAAATCTAAATTAACTTCATCTTGTGTTTTATAAGTTCTTACATTTACTTTTCCTACGTCACCTGAGTCTAAAAAGTTTTGGTGGATTGTAGCAGTTTGAACGCAAACAGTTTTACCTGCTAATGCTCCAGTAAGTGTTTTTAAAGCTTTCTTGGCATCTGAATTTGGTTTAGTCAAATTAATACCTGCTGGTGTATCTAAACCTTCAAGACTTGAACCTTTCATTACAGCTAAAGATGCAACTTCATCCGCATAACCTTGAGAAAAGCTTATTGCTTTTTGTCTCTCTGCAGTAATTGACATTCCAGCCATTATTGCATCGAACTTTCTCATGATTAAAGCTGGAATCATTCCATCCCAATCTTGCTCAACTATTACACATTGCTGTCCAATATATCTACATAGCGTGTAAGCTAATTCAACTTCAAATCCTATTAACTTACCTGCCTCGTTTTTTGAGTTCCATGGAGGATAAGCGCCCTCTGTTCCAATTTTTATTTTGTCAGCATTTACGTTTCCTATAATTAATAAAGAAAATAAAACTGAAAAAATAGTTTTCTTAAAATTATTCATTATTTCTCCTTTAATAAAAAAATAAGTATTTCACAAATTAAGAGTATTACAAAGAAAAAATTAATGATTAATTGATGAGGAAAAATTCCAAGAGCAGTCAAAACTTGGTATGTAAACTCTTGATAAATTTGTGTTTCCAAAATAATGATTGAATACATTCAACCAATTTTCAACTTGAAGAGGTTTTTTATCCTGACTTCCAATTTGTGCAGTGATTACTCCTTTAGGTTTGAGTATTCTTACTAAAGAGTCCATATTTTTAGAAGCAAGTTCTATGCAAAACTGGTCATCATTCAAATCAACAAAAATATGATCGTATGTATCTTCGTCTATAGTCTTGATACTTTCAAAAGCATCACCCCACATACACTTTACAGAATTTTTTTCTGTTGCTTTTTTTCCAATATCACCAAGATGTTTATTGCAAACCTCAACAACTTCTGGATCTAACTCATACCAATCTATAAAATTAAACTTTTTTGATATACATTCTCTAGCAACACCACCATCACCACCACCGATTATTGCTGCTCTTTCTTTTTTTTTGTTTAATTTTAAGCCAGCTCCTACAAAAGTTGAGCTGTATAAATGTTCATCTGTAGCTGCGACTTGTATCTCACCATCAATAAATAGAGATGTTCCAAATTGTTCTAATTCTAAAATTTCTATGTGTTGACCAACTTTTGATTTAAAATCTTCTAGAACCTCCTTAACAACATATGATTTTTGTAAACCAGGTGAACTATAGATATCGCGGTAAAGAGATCTAGTATCTCTATTAAATTCTTTTTTAACTATACGTTTATGTTCAAATTCTTTTTTTACAATATCAATTGCTACTGATGGGCTTATTTTTCCGCAAGTAAAAAAATCAAAACTAATTATTCCATTTTCTGGAAACGTATGAAAACTGATATGACTTTCAGCTAATAAAGCTAAAATAGTAAAACCTTGAGGTTCAAATTTATATTTTGAAATATTCAAAATTGTAACATTGGCTGCTTTTGCTATTTTATGTATAACTTTTTCAAAAACTGAAGGATCGTACTCTTTTGTAGTACCGATAATATCTAAAGTAATATGCTCCCCAACTTTAATCATCTTACCCTTTTTTATAATTCTTAGCCTTATTTAAAACTTTTTTCATTTCTTCAAATGAAAGAATCTTAGGTTGCCCTAATTTTAAAGCAATAGTGTATTGATGACAAATATTTTCTATCTCTTGTGCAAGTTCAAATGCATCCTCTAAATTTTTTCCAAAAGCAACTTGACCGTGATTAGACATTAAACAAGCATATCTATTTTCTAAAGCTTTGATAACATTTTTAGATAATTCTTCTGTTCCAAAAGTAGCGTATTCAGCACATTTAATGTTATCTCCTCCTGCAAGAGCAATCATATAATGAAATGGTGGAATAGGTTTTCCATGTGAAGATACAGCTGTTGCGTGTGGAGAATGAGCGTGAACAATGGCGTGCGCTTCTTTTTTATTTACATAAATATCTCGATGGAATCTCCATTCAGATGAAGGTTTGTTCGTTAAGTTTTTTTCTTCTTCTTCATTTAAACCCATAAAAACAATATCTTCAGGTTTTAATGTTTCATATTTTTTTCCTGATGGGGTAATTAAGTATCCCTCTGCATCATCCTCAATACCTCTCAACGATATATTGCCAGATCTAAGAGGTGAAAGATTTGTAGAATTTAATTTTAACGAATATTCAATAATTTGATTTCTTTCCCTTAAATTCTTCATTGAAATAACTCTTTAAGTCCTTTTTCTGAAGCTTCACACACACCTTTTTCGGTAATTAATCCCGTAACATATTTTGCTGGAGTTACATCAAAAGCTAAATTCATAGCTTTACTTTTTTTTGGATAAATTTGTATTTTCTTTATATCTCCTTTTTCATTTAAACCTTCAATATGAGTTAATTCATCTGAATTTCTTTCCTCAATTGGTATATCTTTACGATCTTTAATATTCCAATCAATTGTTGAACTTGGTAGTGCTACATAAAAAGGGATACTATTATCATGTGCTGCTAATGCTTTAAGATAAGTTCCAACTTTATTACAAACATCTCCATTAGCTAAAGTTCTATCTGTTCCAACAATACACATATCAACCTCACCTCTTTGCATTAAAATTCCACCTGTGTTATCTGCAATGATTGTGTTATTAACTCCTTCTTCATTTAATTCAAATGAGGTTAGATTTGCTCCTTGATTTCTTGGTCTGGTTTCATCTGCCCACACATGAACAGGAATTCCTTTTTTGTGCGCATGATAAATTGGAGAAGTTGCTGTTCCCCAATTTATTGTTGCAAGCCAACCTGCATTACAATGAGTTAATATATTAACTGTATCTTTTTTTTTATTATAAATTTCCTCAATAATTTTTAGTCCATTTAATCCTATATTTTCACAAAATTTTACATCTTCCTCACAAATTTCTTTTGCTTCATTCAAGGCTATTTCTAATATTTTATCGCTATTAACACCTGATAATTTATTCATCATTCTATCAACAGCCCACTTTAAATTTATTGCTGTTGGTCTTGAACTAATTAAATCTCCTGCAGATTTCTTTAAAAATGATTGGTCATTATTTTCAATTATGGCTAAAACCATTCCATAAGCTGCTGTAGCCCCTATTAAAGGTGCGCCTCTTACTTCCATTACCTTAATCGCATTTATTGAGTCCTTAACTGTTATTAGGTCTTTGATAATAAATTGATGTGGAAGTTTTGTTTGATCAATAATTTTTACAATATTATTTTCAAACCAAATAGTACGATATTCTTTTCCTTTAATTTTCATTTTAATCTTGAGGCAATAAAATTAAGAATTTCAGGATTATAGTATTGAAAACATAATCCTTGGTTCATTTCATGACCCGGATTTTTCCGAGCTGAAATATTTTCTTGCCAATCATCTCCTTTTACAACACAGGATTTTCCTTTAATTTTAAAGTCTTCAGAAATAACAATTCTTTTGACCCCTGTAACTTCCTCTAACCAGTCAGATAACAGTCCTTCCCATTTATCCTTGGGGTGAGTGAAAGCTAAAACAGGAACATTATCAGATTCTTTAATATTATTAATTTGTTTTGCTCGTAATTGAGCAGGGCCTGGATATTTTTTAGCAAATTTTTCTAATGCTTTTTCAGGGCCTACTTTTTTTACTTTATAAGTTTTAGAAAGCTTACCAAAACAAGCTTGCATGTATGATATGCCCCCACCCACTTTTTCAGGGTGAGCTGATAACAACATTAAAGTTAATAGACCCCCGCATGAATGACCTGATATGAAAATTTGTTTTCTAGGAACCCCTATACTTATAAATTTTTCAACTAATTCTAAATTTTTTTCAACTCTTTTATCTAATTTGTGTTTACCTACATAAGGAGTTTTAGAATTCCACCAGTGTTTTTTTAATGACATATCACCTGCAAAATCATTTGAACAGAAATTATAAACCATAATTTTTTTATTATTAATTTCCTTATCAACTAATGAAGCTTGATTTCTTATTTGATTTACCCAAATACATTCACTCTTGTGGGCTTTATCATTTGAATTTTGACCATGATTGTAAATAATTATAATTTTATTTTTAGGGTCATCAATATTAATACTTTCTTTTACCGAAGATGATTTAGAAATAAAACCACTTTTTAAAATTTTTCCATTTGCGTAAGCTGTATTTGAAGCTGCTAAAAATATTAGAATTAATAATAGTTTTTTCATTTTTTTAATATCCTTCCCGCTACTGTATTTAATTTTTCTTTAGTTTTTTTCGTTCTTTTTTCTGGTGCAGTAATTATAGCTACATCTAAACAATTATTGGTTGGATCATTAGGATCAATGTGATCTTCAAAATTTTCTATCAAATTTTTAATCATATTCTTTGCTTTAACAGCATTACCTAACAAAACTTTTACAACTTGTTGAACGTCAACATTTTCGTGGTCTGGATGCCAACAATCATAATCGGTAACCATCGAAACAGATGCGTATCTTATTTCTGCTTCCCTTGCTAATTTTGCCTCTGGCATATTAGTCATCCCAATTACATCTGCTTTCCAAGATCTGTACAAATTTGATTCTGCTAATGTTGAAAATTGAGGTCCTTCCATAACAACATATGTTCCATTTCTTTGATATTGAATTTTCTCTTTTTTTATCGCCTCTTCACATGCGTTCATCAAACCATTTGATGTTGGATGAGCCATAGAAACGTGAGCAACAATTTCCTCATCAAAAAATGTTTTCTCTCTAGCGAAAGTACGGTCAATAAACTGATCAACAATAACAAATTTTCCAGGAGGTAAATCCTCTTTTAAAGATCCAACTGCTGAAACTGATATAATATCTGTTACACCCAATTGTTTAAGAGCGTCAATATTAGCTCTAAAATTTATTTTAGACGGTGAAATAAAGTGACCCCTTCCATGTCTTGGTAAAAAGTAAACTTCTTTATTATTGTAGTTGGTTTTTAAAATTTGGTCTGAGGGTTTCCCCCAAGGAGTATTTAAATCTAATAATTCTCGATTTTTGAACTCCTCAACATCATAAAGGCCACTGCCACCAATAATTGCCAATTTATTTATTGTCATGTTATAAATTTAATTTATTTATACTTTTATAATTTACTCATATGAATTTAAAAGACTTTATTAGATCTATCCCAGATTATCCAAAAAAAGGTATTTTATTTAGAGATATCACTACACTAATAAAAAATGAGAAAGCTTTTTCAGAAACAATTGATCAAATTATAGAAAGATCAAAAAAGATGAAATTTGATAAGATTGCAGCAATTGAGTCTAGAGGATTTGTTTTTGCGTCTGCTGTTTCTTATATTTTGAAAAAACCATTTATAATGTTTAGAAAAAAAAATAAATTGCCAGCTGATGTATACTCTGTTGATTTTGAATTAGAGTACGGGAAAGCTACTATAGAAGTCCATAAAGATTCAATCAATGAGGGAGATTCTATTTTGGTTATCGATGATCTAATTGCTACTGGTGGTACTGCTAATGCTGCAGCTAAACTTATAGAAATTTCCAAAGGGAAAGTTGCTGGATTTATATTTGTAATAAATCTTTTTGATCTTAGTGGTTCTGATGGATTAGTTAAAAAGGGATACTCAGTGGAAAATTTAATTGAATTCCCTGGTCATTAAGTTTTCAAAAGTTAGGTCTATAATAAGAATTTTTACCTATCATAGAACTTATTAATCCTAATAATCTCATCTGATAAATTTTTCTCTTAAAGGTATTGAAAGTAATTAAATAATAAAAAAATTTTATTTTTGCAGAAATAAAATTTTTAAGAACTTTCGATAAAGCGATAAAATAACCGTAATGTTTTCTATTAAAATAAAATTTTGACCACATCCAATGCCAATTTCTTAAATATTCAATTTGATCTTTATACTTAGGATCAACGGCTTTTCCTCCTAAATGACTTATTTTCGATTTTGGAATTATATAGATATCTTCATTTTTCTCTATTAATCGCTTACACAAATCCTCATTTTCAAGATATAAAAAAAAGTTCTCATCAAAAAAATTGAAATCTTCTATTTTTTTTAATTGTTTTAAATTTAAAAGCATTGCATATCCATCAACACTTTTAACTTTAAAGGGTTTTTCTGGATCAAAGTTATGACCCTTTTTTAAAACATAATTTGGATATTCGTCTTTGTTCGAAATTGGTGATATAATTCCAAAATTATCAATTTCTTTTGATGCTACAAATATTTCATTCATAGAGTTATTCGCTAAAGATACATCTGGATTTAATATTAACGCAAAATCTTTATTCACATTTTTAATACCTAAATTATTTCCACCTCCCATACCTAAATTTTCTTCTGATAAAATACATTTAACGTTTTTATACTTAGTTTCAATTTTTTTTTTAAATTGATCGTTATTCGAATTATCAATAACAATAATTTCAATTTCACTATCTATAGAATTAATACAATTTTCTATTACATGATCACTTTTATAACTAACGATTATCACTGAAAGATTTTGCCTAGTTATTGACATAATATATATATACTCGACTATACTAAAATTTATTTTTAATGTAAAAATCAAAAAATGAAAAAAATCGTAGTTACTGGTGGATTAGGATTTATAGGAAGTAATCTTATAGAATTATTATTAAAAAAAAATTTTTATGTTATAAACATAGATAAGGGTACTTATTCTTCAAACTTATATAATACAAAAGATTTTAATAAATCTAAAAAATATAAATTTATAAAAATTGATATTTCAAATAAAAAGATTAGCAAAGTGTTTGCAAAATACAAACCTTTAGGAATTTTCAATCTAGCTGCTGAAACTCACGTTGACAGATCGATTGATAACCCTGGAAATTTCATTCAAAGTAATATTGTTGGTGTATACAACCTTTTAGAGTGTTTTAAAAATTTTTCAAAAAAAAATAAATCAAGATTAATTCATATTTCAACGGATGAGGTTTATGGTGATGTATTAACTGGAAGATCTGATGAGAAATATCCTTATCAACCAAGCTCACCTTATGCTGCTAGTAAAGCTGCATCAGACCATTTAGTTAATTCATATATAAGAACTTATAATCTTCCTGCTATGGTAACAAATTGTTCAAATAATTATGGTCCAAAACAACATCCAGAAAAATTAATCCCTAAACTGATATTTAATATTATGAATGATAGGCCTTTGCCTATTTATGGTAAAGGTAAAAACTCCAGAGAATGGATTTATGTTAAAGATCATTGCGAAGCATTACTTAAAGTTTTTCAAAAAGGACAGATTGGTGAGTTTTATAATATTGGATCTAATAAAAACTTAAATAACTTAGAAGTTACAAAGGAAATCTTAAAAAATTCAAAAAAGATAATCAAACTTGGTAAGAGAGTTAAAATAAATTTTGTAAAAGATCGTCCTGGTCATGATATTAGATATGCTCTTAACAGTAATAAGATTAAAAGAAAATTAAAATGGTTTCCAAAGACAAAATTTTCAGAGGGAATAAAATTAACACTTAATTGGTATTTTGAAAATAAATCATATTATAAATCCCTTTCAAAAAAAGATATTTTAAATAGATTAGGAAAAAATGATTAAAAAAGGAATTATTTTAGCTGGGGGTAAAGGAACAAGAATGAGTCCTTTGACAAAAGCAGTTAATAAACAATTATTACCCATTTATGATAAGCCTCTAATTTTTTATCCCTTATCAATTTTAATGTTATCGAAAATAAAAGATATACTAATTATTGTTAATAAAGGACAACTCAACCAATATAAAAAAATTTTACCAGATGGAAATAATCTAGGCATGAAGATTAGCTATCTGGAACAACCTAAACCAATTGGATTGCCTGATGCTTTTGTAATTGGAGAAAAATTTATTGGTAAAGAAAACGTTGCAATGATTCTCGGAGACAATTTCTTTTATGGTCAAAATTTATCAAAATTATTACTATCAAGCACCAAACTAAAAAAAGGTGCAAAAGTAATTTTACACAAAGTAATAAAGCCAGAATTATATGGAGTAGCAAAATTAAATAGACGTAATAAAATTATAAAGATTCAAGAAAAACCAAAGAAATTTTTTTCAGATCTTGCAATTACTGGATTATATTTCTTTGATAATAAAGTAACGAAATATGCAAAAAAGTTGAAACCTTCTAAGAGAGGTGAAGTTGAAATTATTGATTTGTTAAAATTTTATAAAATAAGAAATGAATTATCTGCAGACTTGATTGGGAGAGGTGGTGCATGGCTAGATACTGGTTCTATGGATGATTTTTATAGAACAAGTAATTTCGTTTCTGCAAT
>CABYZU010000010.1 GCA_902523495.1 uncultured Pelagibacteraceae bacterium | reverse complement strand
AAATTTTTTAACTTTTTCAACTAAAGATAAACTTTTATTTAGATTTTCTATATAAAATTCAATTTCTTTTTTATTTTGTTCACTTTCGCTAACAATTAATGCAACTAAAAAGTTTTTTTTATCTCCGTAAACAAAACTTTGTTTAATTTTTTCATCAAGACACAGCAAATTTTCAATCTTTGATGGAGAAATATTGTCACCACCCAGATTTACTATAATCTCCTTCTTTCTATCTGTTATTTTTAAATTTCCATCTTTTGTTATTTCACCTATATCTCCTGTGTGTAACCAATCACCTACAATAATCTCATCTGTCTCCTTTTTCATATTCCAATAACCAAGCATCACGTTTTCTCCTTTAACTAAGATTTCTCCATCTTGGGCAATTTTTACTTGGTTTGTTTTAAAAGGTGGGCCTACTGTTTCAATCTTTATTTTTCCAGGAATATTGCAGCTTACAACAGGAGAGGTCTCTGTAAGACCATAACCTTGCAAAGTTGGCAAACCTATCGAGTTTAAGAATTCTCCAATTTTCTTGTCTAAAGCACCCCCTCCAGAAACAAAAGCTCTCAGCTCCCCACCGAATTGATTTTTGATTTTTTTTCTTACTAATCTTTCGCAGAAAAAATTAAGAATTTTTTCTTTCAAACTCATATTTTCGTTATTTAGTTTTTTAATACCAAGCGAAATAGTAGATAAGATCAACATTTTTTTCAAACCTGTCTGTTTTGAAAAGTTAATTGAAATCTTGCTATACAGATTTTGATAAAACCTGGGCACAGCTGTCATTATTGTTGGTTTTGCAATAACCATATTGGATAACAATTTTTCTAAACTTTCAGCATAATAAATTTTTGCTCCAAGTAAAATTTGAACAAATTGTACTGTATGCTCATATGAATGAGATAAGGGTAACCAAGTTAAAAAAGTTGGTTGGCTGTTTTTGACTAACATTTCCAAAATTTCTCGCGCTCCCTCACAATTTGATAAAATACCTCCATGGCTAAGCATAACACCTTTCGGATTACCAGTCGTTCCAGATGTATAAATTATACAGGCAAGATCTTTCCTTTCAATATTCTGATTAAAGCTTGAGTTGATGTCAAAAATTTTTTTTTTATTATATTCTTCTAAGATAATATTTATACTCTCAATTTTATCATTTATATTTTCAATTGAAATAACTTTTATTTTATCTGAGATAAATTTTTTTATTTTTTCCAATTGGACATCATTTGAAACAATACAAATTTTTGGTTTACAATCGTTAATAATATATTCGTAATCTTTTTCAGAATAAGTTGTAAACAAAGGAACAGTTACGCCTCCAGCATTCATAATAGCTATATCTGCAATAAGCCATTCAGGTCGATTTTCTGATAATAAAACACATCTGTCCCCTTTAGATAAGTTAGCTCTCAAATGATCAGATAAAATCTGGATATTTAACTCAACTTGTTTCCAAGTCAAAAAATCTTTTTTATCATCCTTTAACCATTTTAAAAATGGCTTGTCAGAAATGGAAGTATTTTCTTTATACTTAATAAAAAAAAGTTCAACTAGGCTGTTAATTTTACTTAATTCCATAAATTGGTGGGCGAAGAGAGAATCGAACTCTCACTTCTTGCGAAACACGATTTTGAGTCGTGCGCGTCTACCAGTTCCGCCATTCGCCCTAATTGTTTAATAATTTATTAAATAGTATAAGAACTATAATTATATTAAAACCTAAAAATGTTTAAAAATCTTTACAAAAAATGTTTAGATTTAGCAGGTCACAAAAGTTCTAAATATTACCTTGCAATAGTATCATTTATTGAAAGTTCATTTTTTCCTGTTCCTCCAGATGTTATGATCGTTCCAATGGTAATATCAAAGAAGTATGATTTTATAAAAATATTTCTTATAGCAACAATCTTTTCAGTTATGGGAGGTATGTTTGGTTATTTAATTGGAGCATTTTTTTTTGAATTTAGCACAAGCATTATGAATTTTTATGGTTATGAAGATAAATTATTTAAAATTAAGGAAAATTTAACCAATAGTGATGGTTTTTATGCTTGGTTAGGAATAATTTTTTTAGCAGGCTTTACTCCACTTCCTTATAAGGTTTTTACTTTAGCAAGTGGCTTAATAGGCTTTAACTTTTTTATATTTATTCTAATAAGTTTAGTTTCTAGAGGATTAAGATTTTTCATAGTGTCATATTTGTCCTATAAATTTGGAGATTTATTTAACGAATTAATGATTAATCATGGGTCAAAATGGTTTACAATAATCGGGATAATAATTGTTACAATTGCAATAATAATTTACATAGTTTTTAATTCTAATGTTTAATTATAAAGCCGAATTTTACTTAAAAATAATTTTTATATTCAGTTTTGTCGCACTAATTTCAGCATATTTTATAGAGCATGTTCTTGGGCACCGGCCGTGCAATTTATGTCTAATAGAGAGAGTACCTTATATGTTAAGTATCATTTTAATATTTATAATATTTTTTTTAGAAAAAAATGAAAAATTCATTGTTTTACTATTAATAATTACCTTTATTTTTTCTTTTGCAATTTCAACATATCATTATGGAGTTGAAAGTGGCATTTTTGAGGACCCTGCTCTTTGTGGTTTAAAAAATCTTAATGAAAATATTACAAAAGAGGCTTTACTTAAACAACTAAATGAAAATATAGTTAGCTGTAAAGATGTGACATTTAGGATTTTTGGATTGTCACTAACAACTATTAATATTGTAATTAGTTTAGTTTTTATTATAACTTTGATTAAAATCTATATTAATTATGAAAAAAACAAATAGTAAAGTTGAAGAGTTTATTAGAGTTGATCACGCGGGTGAGAGAGGTGCTGTAAAAATTTACGAAGGACAGCTATTAGCTTTAAATACGATTGTAAAAAATGAAAATTTAAAAAAAACAATTGAAGATATGAAAGAACATGAGATTGAACATTGTCAATTTTTTGAAAAAGAAATAAAGAAAAGAAATATTAGACCAACAAAATTTCTACCTTTGTGGGATCTTCTCGGAGTGGGTTTAGGATTTGGGTCTACAATTCTTGGTAAAAAAGCGGCTATGTTATGTACTGCTTCTGTTGAAGAAGTAATTGATGAACATTACCAAGATCAAATAAATAAATTAGGTCCCGAGGAAAAAAATCTTAAAACTAAAATTATAAAATTTAGAGAAGACGAGTTACATCATAAAGATATTGCTTATGAAGAAGGGGCTACCAAAAAGGGAATTTATTCTATTATGGATAAAATAATCAAAACAGGTTCAAAACTAGCAATTCGTATATCTGAAAAGGTTTAAATTTTAAGCTTCTAATTCAACGTCCCAATATAAATAATCCATCCAACTTTTATGAAGATAATTTGGAGGAAAATTCTTTCCATTACGATGTAAATCTTCTGTTGAAGGCTGAAATGGATATTGAAAAAGTTTCATACCAGAAGATTTTAGTAATTTACCTCCTTTTTTAACGTTACAATTTGAGCAAGCGGTTACAACGTTATCCCAATTAGTTTCTCCACCTTTGGACCTGGGTATTAAATGGTCAAATGTTAATTCTTCTCCACTTCCACAATATTGACATGAAAATTTATCTCTTAAAAAAACATTAAATCTTGTGAAGCTTGGTTTTGACTGCGGAACGATGTAATCTTTTAAAGCGATAACACTTGGTAATTGCATATTAAATGAGGGGCTTCTTACAATTCTATCATAATTACTTACTATTATCACTCTGTCCAGAAATACCGATTTAACTGTATCTTGCCAAGACCACAAGGAAAGAGGGTAATAACTTAAAGGTCTGTAATCAGCATTCAATACAAGTGCCGGGCATTTTTCTAACGAAACATCTTTATCGATAAAATTATTCATTAAGATAAGTCTAACTTAAATAAAAAATTATTTCAACATGACATAAAAAAATTATTCAATATTCTTCTGAATGTAATTTAGAGCTATACTAGAGGATTCAATAGGGATATGATGGTCGCAGTTTTTTATTAAATGTGTTTCAACATCTATATTATTTCTAATAAAAAAATCTTTTGCCTCTAACATATAATTTGCTGGTACAACTTGATCCGTATCACCATGTATTAATAAAGTATTTGTTGAAGATTTTTTTCTTATCTCTAAGTCTTTAACGTTAATAATTTTTCCAGAAAAACCCACAATGCAATTGTACTCCTTATCTGATGTAATTCCTAAATTAATTGACATCATGCATCCTTGGCTAAATCCTGATAAACAAATTTTACTGTTCTCAAGATTAAATTTATTTTTAACTTCATTGATAAACTTATTTAATTTTTTTTCAGCTTTAAGAGACTCCTCTAAAATATAACTTGGGTCATCGTTAGTTAAATCAAACCATTGATAACCTGAAGGATTTATAGGACATGATTCATGACCATTTGGACAAATAAAAACAGTATTTGGTAAATGTCTTTTCCAATTTAAAGATAACATGCTTATATCCTTTCCATCACCACCATATCCATGAAGCAGAATTATAGCATTTTTTATATTGTTACTATTCTCAGGTTTGATAATGGTAGTATCTAGACAAAATGTCATACATTACTATTTATGTTTTTTTATTTTTTTTACACTTTAAAGTACTTTTATGATTTCTGGAACACTACTTAAAATAATTTCTATAATATTTTTAATGGCTGTGGGAGTCGTATTAATTCTTGGTATTGGAACTTTGTTTAAAGGTGGAGAAGCTAGCAAGAAATATTCAAACAAATTAATGCAACTGAGGGTATTATTGCAATTTATTGCTGTAATAGCATTAGTATTTTTTGCTTATTTTTTCAAAAATTAATTATAATTACTCAACCATTTTATAAAATCTTTATCTTCAAAATCTATTGAACCAATGATTCTAGCAAATTCATAACCATTTTTATCTAACAATATCGAGGTTGGAATTCCTCTTAGTTGAAATTTTTTAGCCAAAGTTATTGGTGCATCAAAATATAAATTTAAATTTTTAATTTTCAAATTTTCGAAAAACTGTGAAGACTTTTCAGCACTATCCTTTCCAACATTAATTGGAAAAATAATTAAATTATTCAAATCCTTATTTCTAGATAATTCATCCAAAGAGGGCATTTCTTCTTTACATGGAGCACACCAAGTAGCCCAAAAATTCAATAATATAAGATTTCCTTTGTAATCATTTAAGTCAATCTGATTATTTTTAATGTCTAAAAACGTTATTAGGTCGTATTTTTTCAATTCTTTATTAATTACGATATTTTTTAAATTAGTAACCTCACTAGCAAAAACATTTGAAAATAAAAAAATAAAAATTATTAGAAATTTCATGTTAAAGGTATAATTAATTACCATGGTAAAAAATAAAAACAACCAAGCAATATGGGGTGCAAGAATTAAAAAATCCACCTCGATGGCTTTTCAAAGAATTGGAAGTTCAATAGATTTTGATAAAAGGCTTTATAAAGAGGATATAAATGTATCAAAAGTGCATACGGAAATGCTTTTTAAACAAAAAATTATCTCTTTTAAAATTAAAAATAAGATCATTTTTGGATTAGATAAAATTGAAAGAGAAATTAAGAATAATAAATTTCCGTTTAATCAAAAGTATGAGGATATTCATATGAATATTGAGAAAAGACTTTTTCAAATAATTGGAGAAGATGCGGGATATCTTCATACTGCAAGATCAAGAAACGACCAAGTTATAACTGACTTTAAAATTTGGATTAAATCTGCAACGCATGAAATTAATAATAAACTCAACGTTATAATAAAGAATACATTAAAAATTGCAGAAAAAAATGTTAGTACAATCATGCCAGGTTTTACACACCTCAAAAATGCTCAGGCAGTTTCTTTCGCGCACTATCTTTTGGTTTATGTTGAAATGTTTAGTAGGGATAAAAAAAGGTTTTGTAATAATCTTGAAAATTTAAATGAAAATCCATTAGGTGTTGCAGCAATAAGTGGGACCTCTTTTAATATTGATAGAAATTACACAACAATAAAACTTGGTTTTAAAAAACCTACGAATAATTCTATAGACACAGTTTCTGATAGAGATTTTGTTTTAGATTTTTTATATAGTGTTTCAGTTTGTTCTATGCATATTTCAAGAATTGCCGAGGAACTTATTATTTGGAACTCAGATGCCTATAATCTAATTTTTCTGTCAGATAAAATTGTTACTGGTTCATCTATAATGCCTCAAAAGAAAAATCCTGATGTCCTTGAGTATCTAAGAGGCAAATCTGGTAGTGCCTACGGAAATTTATTTTCTATGTTAACAATATTAAAAGGGTTGCCTTTGTCATATTTTAAAGATCTTCAAGACGATAAAGAAATTGTATTCAAAGCCAATGACACAATTGTTGATTGTCTCACTATTTTAAATGAATTTATAAAAAATTTTTCACCAAATAAAAAGCAAATGCTTAATCTCGCAAATATAGGCTATATCACTGCAACTGATTTAGCAGATTATTTGGTAAAAAATCATTCCATGTCTTTTAGAGAAGCATACAAAAAAACTGCTAATATTGTAAATTTAGCTGAGAAGAAAAAGAAAAATCTTTCTGAATTATCTATAGAAGAACTTAAGATGGTCGAACCAAAACTTACTAAAGATGTTTTGATGATTTTTGACCTGAAAAATTCTATTAAATCAAAAAAATCCTATGGCGGAACATCTTTTGAAAATATAAAAAAAATGATAAGGAAATATAAAAAAATATAATGCTAAAAAATCTAATTATAATATTGATTTTATGTTTTTTTGTTGTTTCTTGTGGAAAAAAGGGTGATCCAAGTTATACAGAACCAAAAAAAAACGTGAAAAAAATTATCCTTAAAAAAAAGGTATAATGAAATACATCAAAGATAAATTTGTAATTGAAAAATTTAAAGTTGAAAATATTGCTAAAAAATATGGTACACCAGCTTATTGCTACTCTTATAACAGATTAAAAGAGAATATAATTCATTTTAAAAAAAGTTTTAAATCTTTCAAGCCACTTATATGTTTTGCTGTCAAATCAAATACTAATCTCAATTTAATAAAAGAAATCAAAAAATTTGGGTTAGGAGCAGATGTTGTTTCAATGGGCGAGTTAATGATGGCTTTAAAGGCGGGTATAAATCCGAGGAAAATAGTTTTCTCTGGTGTTGGAAAAACTTCAAATGAAATTAAATATGCAATAAGTAAAAATATTTTATTAATAAATGCAGAGTCAGAAAGCGAAATTAAAGAAATTGAAAGAATTGCAAAATTAAATAAAAAGATAGTTGAAATTGGAATAAGGCTTAATCCTAATACCGACGCTAAGACTTTAAGTCAAATTTCAACAGGGAAAAAAGGAAATAAATTTGGTGTGGATAGTAAAACTTTTTTAAGTCTTACGAAATACTGTAAAAAATCAAAGAATATAAATCTGAGATGTCTAAGTGTACATATTGGTAGTCAGATATTAGATCATAAACCTTATGAAAAAATGTTAAAAGTGCTGTTAAATATTATTAAAAAATCCAATTATAAGTTTGACTTTATTGATCTTGGTGGAGGCATGGGGATCCCATATGATAACATTGGGAAAAAACTTAATTTTAAAAAATATAATTTGGCAATTAAAAAGTTTTTAAAAATAAATAATTCTACAGTTATATTTGAACCAGGTAGATCAATAATTGGAAATACAGGAATTTTGGTATCTAAAGTAATCTATATCAAAAAAAATACTAAAAAAGATTTTATTATTCTGGACGCTGCTATGAATGATTTAATTAGACCTGCTTTATATGGTGCTTTTCATAGAATATTACCAGCTAAAAAAAGGAATAAGAAAATAAAAAAGAAATATGAATTTGTTGGTCCAATTTGTGAAAGTACTGATAAGTTTTCTAGTATAAAATATTCTCAGGAACTAAATGAAAAAGATCTGGTTATAATTCATGATGTTGGTGCATATGGAATGTCATTAGGTTCTAATTATAATTTAAGGCTTAAGCCTGTTGAACTTCTTATTAAGAATTCTAAAATTACAATTATTAGAAAAAGACAAACATATAAAGATATAATTTAATTTTTAAAAAAAAATGATTAGGAATTTCACATTTTCATTTTTCTTTTTTTTTGGAATAATATTTATTTCAATAATTTTTCTACCCACTCTTTTTCTGCCACAAAAATTCGTATTATTTGGTGGCAAATTAATGGGTTATTGGGCTAATTTTTGTTTAAAAATTTTTTTATCTACAAAAATATTAGTAAAGGGCACTGAAAATATAATTAAAAATGAGAAATTTTTTATTGCTGCATCTCATCAATCGATGTTTGAAACTTTCTTTCTTCAAACTCTATTCAACGCACCAGTGTTTATTCTTAAAAAAGAATTATTACTAATTCCTATTTTTGGTTGGTATTTAAAAAAAATTGGCTCTATCTCGATCGAAAGAGGCAAGGTTACAAAGAATAATCTTGGTTTTTTAGAAAGAATTTATGAGTCAATGCTAAATTCTAACAGACCTTTAATAATATTTCCACAAGGCACTAGAGTATTACCTGATGAAAGACCACCATTTAAGAGAGGGGTATCAAAAATTTATGATAAATTAAATATTGTATGCCAGCCAGTTGCCATAAATTCTGGAAATGTTTGGCCTAAAATTGGTGAAAAAAAATCTGGCAGAACCATCACGGTATCAATTTTACCTCAAATAGATAAGAATTTAGGAAAAGAGCAGTTTCTTAAAAATTTAGAGGAAAAAATTTATAATGAATTAAATTTGATCAGTTAGCCTTTCATCGGCATAACAACATAAATACTATCAAAATCACTAGGATCTTTAATTAAAACAGGAGATCCTGTATCATTAAAAAATAATTCTATTTTTTCTCCATCAAGTTGTGAAGCAACATCTATCAAGTATCTTGAATTAAAACTAATTTCTAATTCATCGTTAAAATCTACAGTAAGTGACTCTTTTCCGTCCCCACTGTTAGTGTTATTAACTGAAAGATTTAAATTACCATGTGATAATTGAAATTTTACTCCATCTTTTTTATCAAGTGATACAGAGGCTACACGATCAACCGACCCTAAAAAAGATTTAAGATCTGTTTCCAATTTTTTTAGATTATTTCTAGGAATTACTTGAATGTAGTTTGGAAATTTTCCATCGATAAGCTTTGAAACTAATGTGCTGTTAGTTAATTCAAACTTAATCTTAGACTTTAAATTAGATATTCTAAGATCTCCATCATGATTATCAAGTAAAGAACAAAGTTGAAAAATAGTTTTTTTAGGTAGAATGATTGGATCAAAATTTATTTTTTCCCTTAATCTAATTTTTGAAATAGACATCCTATGGCTATCAGTAGCTACAGCTGTCAGATAAATCTTATCTTCAACCTCAGTTTGATGAAAATATATTCCACTTAAATAATGCCTTGTTTCATCATTTGATACTGAAAATTTACATTTGTTTAGTAATTTCAAAAATTGTTTGGAGTCAAGAGTAAACTCGTTTAGGTTAAAATTCTCATCTGTGAGAGGAAACTCAGAAGAATTTATACAATTTAGATTGAATTTTGAGTTTTCTGACTCTAATTGAAGTTTATTCTCATTATTTGAGGATATATTAATCTTTTTATCTGAGGAAAATTTTCTAACAATATCAAACATGATTGAAGATGCGGTAGTGGTTTTTCCCTCGTCAAAAATTTCAACATTTTTAATTTGATGAATAAATATTAAATCTAAATCTGTCGCGGTAATAGTTAGTTTTGAATTTTTAGCATCTAATAAAACATTAGACAGTATTGGTAATGTGCTTCTTTTTTCAATTACTCCTTGACAATAACTAAGTGCTTCTTGGAGATCTTTTTGATTAACGTTAAATTTCATTCTCTTTGTTATACAATATAATATTCTTTAATTTATTTATGTTATCATTCATATCACTATTTTTTTCTTTTAACTTTTCAATAGTTTTAACTGAATGAATTATTGTAGTGTGATCACGATTTGAGAATTCGCGTCCAATTTCTGGTAATGATTTTGTTGTCATAATTTTCGTTAAATAAATTGCAGTTTGTCTTGGTCTCACCAAATATCTTGATCTTCTAGAGGACAACATCTCATTTTTACTTATTTTAAAAAACTTACAAACTATTGTTTGGATTGAATCTATTGTTACATTATTTTCAGTTAAGTTTAGTAGGTCTTTCAATATGACTTTAATTTCTGACAAACTAGGCATTTTGTTATAAATCCTTGAAAATGAAACGATACGGTTTATAGCTCCCACTAGCTCTCTTACATTGGTTGTAATCTTGCCACTTATAAAGTTTTGGATTTCCTCCGTAATATTTAAATTATATGTATATAGATTTGTTAGTTCATTAATTTTATGATTAAGAATTTTTTTTCTAAGATCAAATTCAGGTTTTTGAATATCTACAACTAAACCTCCTGAAAATCTCGATTTAATTCTCTCTTGAATTCTTAGAAGCTTATTAGGGGGCCTGTCTGCTGATACAATTATTTGAGAATTTTTATCTAAAAGTGCATTAAAAGTATGAAAAAATTCTTCCTGCATTGCCTCTTTTCCATTCATAAATTGAATATCATCAATAATTAAAACATCAGTGTTCCTGAAATACTCTTTAAATTTTACCATATCATTAGACTTTATTGATTTTACGAATTGATACATGAAGCGTTCAGCAGAAATGAACATTACTTTTTTGTTTTTGTTCATCTTATGGCCTATTGAATTCAAAAGATGGGTTTTACCTAATCCTACACCTCCATAAATATAAAGGGGATTATAATGTGAAAAATTTTCAGATACTTTTAAAGACGCCTCAAACGCAATTTTATTGCTGGATCCTGTTAAAAAATTTTCGAATCTTTTATTAGGATCTATCCGATTATATTGAAGATGAGATTCTTTTATAAATGAAACTTTTTCATCATTATTTACTTGATTAGGTTCAGCAAATCTTTGATTTTCGTTATCTTTATTTTCGGTTATTTTTAATTCAATCCTTATAATTTCTTTTTTATGTTTTTTTATGGTTTGCAATATTTGATCTAAATACCTAGAAGCAATCCAATCTCTAATAAATCTGGTAGGCACAGCTAATAAAATGTAATTATTGAATTCTTCAACCAAATTAATCTTTTTAATCCAGCTTTCATAAACCTCTGATCCAAGTTTTAATTTTAGCTCTGACTGTATTGATGACCAATCTAAATCAAATTTTTCAAGATTTTTATGATTAAATGTATTGTTCATTTTTTTCAAGGGGAACCTTGAGTTAGATCTATAATGAGGTTATTGCAACAAATTATTTATAATAACCAAAAAAAAATAAAATCTAGGATTGTGTAAAAATTTTTTTTTAAAATCTCTTTGACAAAAAATTTTTTTATGCATTAAAAAATAAATAAAATTTATAATTGAATTATATATAATATTTTTTTACCTATTCTAAATATTGTGAATTAAATTAATATTTTAATATATGAAGCGTATTCTTTAAGTTGAATCAACTTGGAGTATAGATGTTAAAGAGAGGCTATTTTTTTTGTTATTCTGGAAACATTTCGCGATGCGTTTTGTCTTTTGATAATTCCAGTTTTAGCAATTTTCATTAATTCTGAATTCAACTTAGGTAAGAACTTTAGTGCTTCTGGCTTTTTTTTATTTTCTATTAAGGCGTTCATTTTCTTTAATGCATTTTTGTATCTACTTTTTCTTGCTTTATTTACAGCTGTCTGCTTCGAAATTCTTCTAATTCTTTTAATTGCTGATCTTGTGTTTGCCATTATTTGCAGGGGTATAGCTGCTTAAATAACAACGGTCAATAACATATTTAATATTTTTGACATATTTTGCAAAAAAAAGTTGATCTTTTAGACTGAGAAATTTTGTGGATAATTCCTGAACAACTTGACCTTTTACAATTTTTGTTATCTCTACCATAAACCTTAAAATTTTTTTGAAAATGGCCTGCATCCCCTTTTGTATTTTTGAAATCTCTAATGGTTGATCCACCTTGTTTAATGGCTTTTAGTAAAATTTTTTTTGAATTTTTAATTATTTTTTTTAATTGAAATTTATTTAAATTTTTAGCTTGTGTTAATGGATTAATTTTTGATGAATACAGAATTTCACTCGCGTAAATATTGCCAATTCCTGAAACAAATTTTTGATCTAATAAAAAATTCTTAATATTCTTTTTTTTTCCGTTAAAAAAATTTGTTAGATGTTTTAAATTAAATCTTTTATCAAAAGGTTCTGGACCAAATTTTTTAAATCTTTTCTCTAAATTAATTTTGTTATCAACAAAAATAAAGAAACCAAATCTTCTTGGATCGTTATAAATCAATTTTAAATCACTAAAAAGGAATTCGACATGATTATGTTTCTCAGGAATTTTTGGAGAATGATAAAAGCTAGTATTTGTAATCAAACTCTCTTTTTTGTTCTTTTTTATATGAATTGTTCCTGACATTCCTAGATGAATTATACAAAAACTATTATTTTCGAATTCAATGATTAGATATTTAGAAAACCTTTTAATGTCTAAAATAAATTTATTTTTTAAGTTGTTTTCAAAGGAATGTTTCAATCTAAATCTTAAGTTTCTATTTCTTACCAAAACTTGGTTGATTTTTTTACCTTTTATATTTTTTGATAGAGATTGTCGGACAATTTCTACTTCTGGTAATTCTGGCATTTAACATTATATTAACAGAATAATTTATTTAAAATGAAACAAATTCTTCAAAATAAGGATGGTCTCGTCCAAACCGTATTTGATCAAGTTTTTGATAAATATGATTTAATGAATGATTTCATGTCTCTTGGAGTGCATAGATTATGGAAAAAAAATTTAATCAATATGATGAAACCATCAAAAGACAAAAAATTAATTGATGTAGCGTGCGGCACTGGTGATATTGGGAAACTTTATTTAGACAATACTGATATTTACAGTCAAATAACTTGTGTTGATCCTAACAGAGGAATGATTGATAAGGGTAAAAAGAAATTATCAAAGTATAAAAATATCAATTGGATAATCTCTAAAGCTGAAAAGCTCCCGTTGGAAAAAAATTTATTTGATTACTATACGATCAGTTTTGGGTTAAGGAACACAGGAGATTTAAATAAATCTTTATCTGAAGCTTATAGAGTTTTAAAACCAGGAGGAAGATTTTTTTGTTTAGAATTTTCTAAAATACAAAATGAAAATTTAGAATTTATTTATAAGCAGTATTCCAAAATTATTCCTTTAGTTGGTAAATATGTTGTTGGGCAAAAAAAACCTTATGAGTACTTAATTGAAAGTATTGAGAAATTTATAAATCAGGAGGAATTACTAGAACTGATGAAAAAAAATGGTTTTGAAAAATGTAATTACAGAAATCTGAGTAGTGGTATAGTTTCAATTCATAGTGGTTGGAAAATTTAATGATAAAAAAAATAATAATATTATTCAAACTTGGAAGAAAGATGGCAAAATCTGATATTTTAGACATAGTTACAAAATTTCAGGAACCGCCGCTAGCAATTAAATTTTTGTTCAAAATACTATCAATATCTTTTTTCACTAAGAACAAAATAGATTTAAACAAAAATGAAGGTCAGAGATTATCAGATTCATTAGAGTCTATGGGTACAACTTTTATAAAACTTGGACAATTCTTAGCAACCAGACCAGACATTATTGGTGAAAATCTCTCAAGACAACTTGAAAATCTCCAAGATAAACTTCCCCCATTTCCATTAGACCAAGCAAAAGAAATTATTAAGAATGATCTAGGTAAAGATACTTATAATTCAATCGTAAAGCTAAGTGAACCAGTTGCTGCTGCCTCCATAGCTCAGGTCCATAAAGCTCAAATAAATGATAAAGGGACTCTAAAAGACGTTGCAATAAAAATTTTACGTCCAAATATAAAAAGAATTTTTAATGATGAGATAGATGCAATGATGCTTTTTGCTTTCTTAATAGAATCATTTGCAAAAAAAACAAAAAGATTAAAATTAGTTGAGGTGGTTTTTTTATTAAAAGAAATAACAAACTTAGAAATGGATCTAAGATTTGAGGCAGCGGCTGCAAATGAATATGCAGAGAATACTAAAAATGATGTTGGATTTCGTGTACCTCAAATTTATTGGAATTTCACAAGCGAAAATGTAATGACTTTAGATTGGGTCGATGGAATTTCAATAAGAGAGACAAAAGAACTTGAAAATAGAAACTTAGATACAAAGAAAATTGCCAATGATATTATTCAAAATTTTTTACGCCATGCTGTAAGAGATGGTTTTTTTCATGCAGATATGCACCAAGGTAATATATTCATAGATAACAATGGTCATATTGTGCCTATTGATTTTGGAATAATGGGACGGCTCGACAAAATAAGTAAAAGGTTTTTAGCGGAAATATTATTTGGTTTTATTCAAAGAGATTATCGAAAAGTTGCAGAGGTACATTTGGCTGCAGGTCTTGTACCAAGAGAGGTTCCAATTGATGATCTTGCACAAGCTTTAAGATCAATTGGTGAACCAATTTTTGGTCAATCTGTGAAAGATATATCTGGAGGAAAATTATTAAAACAATTATTTGACGTTACTGAAAAATTTAACATGCAAACTCAACCCCAACTTCTTATGCTACAAAAAACAATGGTTGTTGTTGAAGGTGTAGCTAGAAAATTAAATCCCAACACTAATATATGGATAACCTCAAAACCTGTGCTTGAAAACTGGCTAAAAGAAACGAAAGATCCATTAACTACAATAAATGAAACAATCCAAAGCACATCTGAAGTAATTAAAAGATTACCA
Source organism: uncultured Pelagibacteraceae bacterium (assembly GCA_902523495.1). Lineage (GTDB taxonomy): Bacteria > Pseudomonadota > Alphaproteobacteria > Pelagibacterales > Pelagibacteraceae > Pelagibacter. Next base: position 18,810 of record CABYZU010000010.1, on the reverse strand, counting down.
GAATTCCCACAAATAATGGATAAAGCAAATCAAGCTTTGACTTATTTAGCTAGTGGACAGATTCCTCAAAATTCAAATTCCTACACCGCTTTAAATACAAAAAAATCAGAAATAATTGCCTTTAGGAATCAATCTATAATTGGTTTTTTAATACTTGTAATTTTTGGTCTATTGGTATTTTAATCCATATAATGAATGATTTAAAAGGTAAAAAAATCTTATTAATAATTTGTGGTGGAATAGCTGCTTATAAAAGTCTTGAAATAATAAGACTTCTAAAAAAAGACGGTGTAATTATAAAAACAATTCTCACAAAAAACGGTGCTGAATTTGTGACGCCTCTTTCGATTACATCTTTATCCCAATCTAAAGTTTATCAAGATCTTTTTAATTTAGAAAATGAGGCAGAAATGAATCACATTAGTCTTTCGAGATGGGCAGACCTTATTTTAATTGCACCTGCTACAGCTAATACAATATCTAAGCTTGCAAACGGAAATTCTGATGATTTAGCATCTACAGTTACACTTGCCTCAAACAAAAAAATTTTTATTGCTCCCGCAATGAATGTGAGAATGTGGGAGCATCAATCTACTAGACAAAATATAGCTAAACTTAGGAAGTATAACTATAGATTAATTGGCCCTGAAGTTGGAGACATGGCATGTGGAGAATATGGTGAAGGAAAAATGTCAGAGCCAACAGAAATAATCAATCAGCTAGAAATTTATCTTAAAAATTTAAAGACAAACAAAAAGTATAGAGCAATTGTGACCGCAGGACCAACTAATGAATATATTGATCCAATAAGGTATATTACAAACAAATCTAGTGGTAAGCAAGGTTATGAAATCGCAAAATCATTATCAAAAAAGGGTTTTGAAACAACTTTAATTTCTGGACCAACAAAATTAGAGATAAGTGATGAAATTAATTTAATAAAAGTCGAAACTGCTGAGGAAATGTTTCAATCAACACTTAAAAGTTTACCAGCTGATGTAGCAATATTTTCAGCTGCAGTATGTGATTATAAAGCAAAAAAAGTTGCTAAAATAAAAATTAAAAAGCAAGACAAATTAAATTTAGATTTAGAAAAAAATGTAGATATTCTTGATTATGTTTCTAATCATAACTCTTTAAGACCCAAACTTGTTATCGGTTTTGCTGCAGAAACAAATAAATTGGAGAATTATGCAAATAAAAAACTTAGCGAAAAAAATTGTGATTGGATTGTTGCAAATGATGTATCAAATAATTCAATAGGGTTTGACTCAGATTTTAATGAAGTCTCAATCTTTTATAAAAATAAGAAAACAGATAAATTAATATATAAACCTAAATCTGCGATTTCAGATGAACTGGTGGAAAAGATTATTAGTCATTTAAACTAATGATTAAAGTTTTGGTTAAAAAATTAAATTCCTCTGCTAAATTGCCGTCATATAAAACAAATGGTGCATCAGGCATGGACCTAATGGCCTGCATTAATGAGCCGATTGATTTAAAACCAGGTGAGTCTTTTCTTGTGCCAACTGGATTGTCAGTTGCATTCCCTGAAGAATATGAAATCCAAATAAGACCAAGATCAGGATTAGCAGCAAAAAATAGTATCAGTATTTTGAATACACCTGGCACTATTGATAGTGATTACAGAGGGGAACTTAAAATTATTTTGTTCAATCATGGAAATAAAAATTTTAAAATTAATAAAAATGATAGAATTGCTCAAATGATCTTAACTCCAGTTATTAAAATGGATCTAGAAGAAACTAATGAACTTCCAGTATCAATAAGAGGAGAAAGAGGTTTTGGTTCAACTGGTAAATGAAAAACAGTCTAAGCAAATCCCAAATTGAAAGATTTTCAAGACAATTAGTTTTAAAAAATATAGGTGCAGAAGGTCAAAAAAAAATTTTATCCTCAAGTATCCTAATTGTTGGTGTTGGAGGTCTAGGCTGCCCTGCTGCGGAAAATCTAGTAAGAGCTGGTATTGGAACCATTGGTTTGATAGACAACGATATTGTTAATCTCTCAAATATTCATCGACAAAGTTTATTCAGTTCTAAAGATGTTAAAAAACTAAAGGTTAAAGTGGCTGCAAAAAAACTTAAGGAAATAAATCCTCTCACAAAAATTAATACTTACAAATCAAATCTTAACAAAAACAATATCGAGAAGATAATTAAAAATTATGAAATAATAATTGATGGTTCTGACAATTTTAAAACTAAATTCCTAATTAATGATTATTGTCTTAAATTAAAAAAAAAATTGATAACCGGGGCAATAAGTAAATTTGATGGGCATGTATTTACATTTGATTTTAAAGATAGAAAAACAGCTTCTTTAAAAAATTTTTATCAAGAAGAACAAATTTCTGATGATAATCTAAACTGTGAATTTGATGGAGTTGTTGGTACAACAGCTTCGATAGTGGGAACAACACAGGCTAATGAAGCTTTAAAGATGATAATGGAAATTGGCAAAAATTTGAAAAATCAAATATTAATTATTGATCTTTTGAATTTAAATTTTAGAAAAGTTAGATTTAAAAAAAAATAATATAAAGTTATATAATGAATAGAATTTTCTTTTTGATCATAATTTGTATTTTTTTTCCGTTAAACGTTTTTTCGGAAGAAACTTTTCTTTCGTTAAAAAAAAATAAAGTAAATGTTAGATATGGCCCCGGTTTTGAGTATCCTATTAAATATATTTATACAAAAATTAACCTTCCTATCAAACAAATCGATAAAAAAGAGAACTTTAGGAGAATTATTGATTTAAAAAATAATAGTGGATGGATACATGTTTCTCAGCTTAAAAAAGCTAATTCTATAATTCCAAAAAAAGATAAAATCTTGTTTAACAAACCAACGAATTTTTCACGACCTTTAGCAAAGATTGAAAAAGGTAGGGTTCTGTTAGTTCAAAGTTGCAATAACAATTGGTGTAAAATTAAAACTGAAAGGTTTAAAGGTTGGGTTAAAATTGAAAATATTTGGGGTATCAATTAATTCAAGAAACTATTTTTTAACCTTAAACGTTGGACTATTTTTGTTGTTCACATATGTCCTTAATTACAGGAGCGTTTGCGCAGTCTAAACATTTTGTTTTCTGAACAATGCATCCATCATCAAGAATTTGAACATCAACAGTTTTATCGCATTTAGAACATATTGATGAAATTGTTAATCCACATTTTTTACAATTATAATTTTGTATTTCCATAATTAAAAAAATAAATGTTAATGAAATTATTTCAATAATAATTCATGAGAATGATTATTATTAGCGTACTTTTTTTGCGAATGATTACTAATTGCTTTTTTTTTAAGGATATTTGATCAAACTATTTTTTTGATTTACTTGCCCACCACTTATCTAAAATGAAATACCAAACCGAATTAGCGATTGGCTCAACTATTGCATCTGTTAATGCAACCGTAAAAGTAACATCAGCGACCAACATTAAGACTGTAATTGCAATTGCAAAATGTCCAATTGTGTAAATGATTGTTCTTAATATCGAACCTTTGTTGTTTCGATAAATACTTTGAGTTGCCTGAAATATACCGTTTGTAATTTCCATTAATTTTTAAAAGGACTTTCGAGCACACATGCTACAAGATGTATTCGTGCTTGCTCACCACCATTAAAAAAATTGTGGTATTTAGTATTATTTGTTATCCACACTTTGCCATTAGCTGGAAGATGTTTTGCTACATTTTCGATAACCATTGAACAACCTTTGTTGGTTATAATAGGTACATGAAGTCTACACTCAGGGTCTTTATGCCAACTTAAAGTTGATCTTGGTTCTTTTAACAAAAGTCTTACTCTTCCCAGTTTAAATTTGTTACGTAGCGTCTCATATACTTCTTGGAAGTAAGTCTTTTCAAATTCGGGGACCAACTGCGTATATTTTGACTCATCTATGTCAAAATCTCTTGACACTTCTTTTCCTGAATCATCAGCTATTGTCCAATATTTACCTCTTATATTGTTCCCTTCAATAGAACTTCTATCATTTGGGATTTGATTTAAAGGTATTGCACCAAAATGTGTAACTCCAGGAGAATTAAATTTCTTAATTTCCAAAATTTTTTCCAAGTCGTTTCTTAATCTAGAAATATCAAAAGTAAGATCGGGAACTTCATAAAAGTCCTCAAAATTTGTAGTTACCATATTTTTTATTCCATTTTTTTAATTTAATTTCAAATCAAATCTATCTGAATTCATAACCTTTACCCAAGCTGTAATAAAATCCTTTACAAATTTATGACCTGAGTCTGCACATGCATAGACCTCAGCTAGAGCTCTTAGTTGAGAATTTGAACCAAAAATCAAATCAACCCTCGTTGCTTTCCATTTAGTTTTCAGTGTTTTTCGGTCTTTTCCTAAAAATGTTTGTTCTGATTTATCTTCTTCTTTCCAAGTTATATTCATATCTAATAAATTTGTGAAATAATCATTCGTAAGAGTACCGGGCTTGTTAGTGAAAACACCATGATCTGAACCATTGTAGTTAGTGTTTAAAACTCTCATTCCACCTACAAGCGCAGTCATTTCTGGTGCAGTTAAACCCATTAACTGAGCCTTATCAACTAACTTCTCCTCAGCGGAAACATTTGAATTCTCTCCATTAAGATAGTTTCTAAAACCGTCTGCTTGTGGTTCAAGAAGACCAAAAGAATTAACATCAGTTTGATCTTGTCTAGCATCACCTCTACCAGCTGAGAATGGCACATTAACTTTATAGCCAGCTTTTTTTGCGGCCATTTCAATACCAACACCACCCGCTAAGACAATTAGATCAGCCATTGAAACATTTTTATTTTTGTTATCAAATTTACTTTTAATTTTACTCAAAGTCTTAATTACTGTTGATAGTTTCTTTGGATTATTAACCTTCCAATTTTTTTGCGGTTCTAGCATTATTCTTGCACCATTAGCTCCACCTCTTTTATCTGAGCCTCTAAAAGTGGACGCTGATGCCCAAGCTGTAGAAACTAAATCCGAAATAGATATTTTTGATTTAGCAATTTTTGTTTTTAAATCTTTAATATCTTTTGACTTAAGTTTATACTTTGATTTATCAATTGGATCTTGCCAAATTAATTGCTCTTTTGGAACATCACTGCCAAGGTAACAAACTCTAGGGCCCATATCTCTATGAGTTAATTTAAACCATGCCCTTGCAAATGCATCATGAAATTCATTAGGGTTTTCATGAAAATGCTTTGTTATAGGTCCATAGCTTGGATCAACTTTCATTGATATATCTGTTGTTTGCATCATTGGTGGATGAAGTACACCTTTTTGATGTGCGTCTGGAACCATTTTAATCTTTTGACCATTTTTCTTCGGTGTCCATTGATGAGCACCCGCAGGACTTTTTGTAAGTTCCCAATCATGACCGTATAAACAATCTAAATATCCCATATCCCATTTAATAGGGTTTTGTGTCCAAGCTCCCTCTATACCGCTACTAATTGCATCAACCCCTTTTCCAGATTTATATCCACTATTCCATCCTGTAGATTGATCTTGAAGTCTTGAAGCCTCTGGGTCTGGACCTTTGTATGACTCAGATGCTGCACCATGTGATTTTCCAAATGTATGTCCTCCAGCCACAAGTGCTGCTGTTTCATAATCATTCATAGCCATTCTTCCGAATGTTTCTCTGATATCGTGTGCAGCAAGTTTTGGATCTGGATTTGCGTCTGGACCTTGTGGATTTACATAAATCAAACCCATGTGTGAAGCTCCTAAGGGTTGTTCTAGATCTCTAGTACCGCTATATCGTTCTACACCTAGCATCTCTTTTTCTGAACCCCAGTAAATATCATCCTCTGGCTCCCAGATATCAGTTCTGCCTGCTCCAAAGCCGAAAGTTTTGAAACCCATTGAATCTAATGCCACGTTTCCAACTAATATAAAAAGGTCAGCCCATGAAATCTTGCTTCCATATTTTTTTTTAATAGGCCATAGTAGCAATCTTGCTTTATCTAAATTTACATTATCAGGCCAGGAGTTAAGCGGAGCAAATCTTTGATTTCCTGTACCAGCTCCACCTCTACCATCACCTGTTCTATAAGTTCCTGCTGCATGCCAAGCTAATCGGATAAACAAAGGACCGTAATGACCATAATCAGCTGGCCACCAATCTTGCGAATCTGTCATTAATTTTTTTAAATCTTTTTTTAAAGCCTTGTAATTCAATTTTTTAAATTCTTTTGCGTAACTAAATTTCTTATCCATAGGGTTAGAAAGATTAGAATGCTGACTAAGAATTTTAAGATTCAAACTATTCGGCCAAAAATCTCTAACTGTTTGACCTCTTCCTGCAGAAAACTTTGCAGGTGTTCCTACTCCTGTGAAGGGACATTTGCTTAGTTCATTGGCTTTAAAGGATTTGTTCTTAAAATTTTCAGTGCTCATTTAATTTCCTATATATTAATTGATAAAGTCCTAGTTTATAATGGTTCTAAATAAGTGTCAATTGGTTAATAATGACGCTAAATTGATCGAAAACTTAATCTTCAAGTTTTACTAGAACCTCAACAGACTTAATTCTCTTTCCATTAATTTTTTTTTTAATATTTATAGGACCTACATCAGAATTTTCTAAGTCAATCAATTTTTGATCTTTTAGATCATAAAAATGATGATGATCCGTAACATTAGTGTCAAAATAAGTCTGATTTGAATTTATAGGTATTTGTTTTAAGTAGCCTTTTTTTTCAAAAGCATGAACTGTATTATAGACTGTCGCTAAGGAGATTTTATTATCTATCTTGTCCTTAATCTTTTGCTCTAACTCGTTTATCGTAAAGTGGAATGTTTTTTCAGTATTAAAAAGCACCTCGCATATTTGAAGTCTTTGTTTCGTGGGTCTTAATCCAGAATTTCTTAATTTATCAATATATTTCACAATTTAATCTTATTGTTAGTTATAATTATTCTAAAGTAGTATTATAATTATATTATATAATGCCAAAATCAAGTAAATAAGATTACTCTGTTTTATGAAAAAAAACTCTTACTCATATAAAGAGCTGATAAATTGTGGTGAGGGCAAACTATTTGGTCCAGGTAATGCTAAATTACCTCTTCCACCAATGCTTATGTTTGATAGAATTACTGAGATTAATGATGATAAAGGGGCTTTTAATAAAGGCTCGCTCAAAGCAGAATTGGATATTAAAAATGATCTCTGGTTTTTTAATTGTCATTTTAAAAAAGACCCTGTTATGCCAGGTTGTCTAGGTTTAGATGCAATGTGGCAGTTAGTAGGTTTTTTTTTAGGCTGGCAAGGAAATCCCGGTAAGGGAAGAGCTTTAGGAGTTGGAACTGTTAAATTTACAGGAGAAGTTTTACAAACTGTGAAAAATGTAAGATATGAGATAGATATGAAAAAAATCATGTCACCAAGTGGAACAACTGTTGGTCTTGCAAATGGAATACTGCTTGCTGATGAAAAAAAAATATACTCAGCAGACAATTTAAAAGTAGGATTATTTAAGTAATGAGGAGGGTTGTGATTACTGGTTTAGGTGTAGTTTCTTGCTTGGGTAACAATCAAGAGGAAGTACACCAATCTTTGTTAAAATCTAAACCAGGAATCTCTTTTGCTGAGGAGTATAAAGAACATAACTTGAAAAGCCATGTTCATGGCAAACCAAAAATTAGACTAGAGGATTATATAGACAGAAAAACAATTAGATTTATGGGTTCTGGGTCGGCTTACAACTATATAGCTATGAAAGAAGCAATTACCGACTCTGGATTGGAGGAAAAAGATGTAAGTAATTTCAAAACAGGAATTGTGATGGGATCAGGTGGTCCTTCAATAGAGAATGTTATTTTGGCAGCAGATAAAACTAGAGCTAAAACTCCAAAACTTATGGGTCCTTTTATTGTGCCAAGAACAATGGCAAGCACAGCTTCAGCTACACTTGCTGTACCTTTTAAAATTAAAGGAACTAACTATACGATGAGTTCTGCTTGTGCAACGAGTGGACATTGCATTGGAAATTCTATGGAATTAATTCAGATGGGTAAACAGGATATTATTTTTGCTGGTGGAAGTGAAGAAATTCATTGGGCCATGACTGCAATGTTCGATGCTATGACAGCATTATCATCTAAATACAACGATACTCCCGAAACTGCATCAAGAGCTTATGATAAAACAAGAGATGGTTTTGTAATTGCTGGTGGTGGTGGTGTGCTTGTGCTTGAAGAATACGAACATGCTAAAGCAAGAGGTGCTAAAGTATACGCGGAATTAACTGGTTATGGAGCAACTTCTGATGGATACGATATGGTGGCTCCATCAGGCGAGGGGGCGGTACGTTGTATGAAGATGGCTATGGCAACATCTAAAAATAAAATTGATTATATAAATACCCATGGAACTTCTACGCCTGTTGGAGATATTACGGAATTAAATGCTGTCAAAGAAGCTTTTGGAAACGAAATTCCAAAAATTAGTTCCACAAAATCACTATCAGGCCACCCATTAGGAGCTGCATCTGTTCATGAAGCAATCTATTGTTTAATTATGATGAAAAATAATTTTATAGCAGGATCTGCTAATATAAATGAAATAGATGAGGAAGCTAAAAAGTTTCCAATAATTGCTAAAACAGAAGTAGGAGTAACTTTAAATGCTGTAATGTCTAATAGTTTTGGTTTTGGTGGAACCAATGCTGCTTTAATTTTTGAGAAAGTAAAATCATGAGCTTAATGAAAGGCAAAAAAGGTTTGGTAATGGGAGTTGCTAATGAAAGATCTATTGCCTGGGGTATTTCACAAAAACTTGCTGATGCTGGAGCAGAACTCGCATTTACTTATTTAGGAGACGCACTTAAAAAAAGAGTAATTCCCTTAGCAGAAAAATTGAATTCAAAAGCCACATTTAGCTGTGATGTTGAAAAAAAAGATGATGTGATTAAATTATTTGAAGATCTTAAATCTCAGTGGGGAGAAATTGACTTTGTAGTTCATGCTATTGCTTTTTCAGATAAATCTGAATTATCTGGAGAGTATTTAAATACAACTAGAGAAAATTTCTTAAAAAGTATGTTAATTTCGTGCTTTTCATTTACTGAAGTTGCGAAAGAGGCCTCTAAAATAATGAAAAAGGGTGGAAGCTTAATAACTTTAAGCTATGAAGCAAACAAAGCAATTCCAAATTATAACGTAATGGGTGTTTGTAAAGCAGCATTGGAGTCTAGTGTTAAATACTTAGCTAGGGATTTAGGCACAAAAGGTATGAGAGTTAATGCTATAAGTGCAGGACCAATTAAAACATTAGCTGCTTCTGCTATAGGAGACGCAAAATTCCTTTATAAATGGAATGAAGATCACTCTTTACTTAAAAGGAATGTGGACATTCATGATGTTGGGAACTCAGCATTATACCTGCTAAGTGACCTTGCAAATGGTGTTACTGGTGAAATTCACTTCGTAGATGCTGGATATAACAAGGTTGGTATGCCAGACCCCAAAAACATTACCTAATACTAAAACCCACCTCGCCAATTGTTTTTATCGTTAAATTGATCTTTTTCTTTTTTAGAAGTAGGTCTAAATAAATAATAAATCACAAATACTATGCAAACAAAAAATATAAATATTTCCATAACTCTTTAATTTTATTCAGCAGCTTGTTTCATTGAAAGTTTCACTTTACCTCTATCGAAACCAATTACTTTAACTTTTACCTCATCACCCTCTTTGACAATATCAGTAACTTTAGCTACCCTTTTAGCTGCTAGTTCTGAGATATGAACAAGTCCATCCTGCTTTCCTAGGAAGTTTACAAATGCGCCAAATTCCATGATTTTCATAACCTTACCTGAATAGATTTTATTCAGTTCAGCTTTTGCTGTGATATCTTTAATCATCTGCATAGCAGAATTTCTAGACTCTTCATCTGGAGCAGCAACTGTAACAACCCCTTCATCGTTTACATCCACTTTAGCACCTGATTTTTCAACAATTTCCCTAATCGTTGCTCCACCTTTTCCAATTACTGCGGCAATATCTTTTTTATCAACGGTAACTTTTTCCATTTTTGGAGTGTGCTTTCCAACATCAGATCTCGACTCACTTAAAGCTTTATTCATTTCACCTAAGATATGAATTCTTCCATCTTTTGCTTGTTTTAAGGCTTGCTCCATGATTTCAAAAGTTATACCTGTAATTTTTATATCCATTTGAAGTGAAGTAATACCATCTTTAGTTCCAGCAACTTTAAAATCCATATCCCCTAGATGGTCCTCATCACCAAGAATATCTGATAAAACACTAAAATCGTCACCCTCTTTAATCAAACCCATTGCAATACCTGCAACTGGCTCTTTTATTGGAACACCAGCGTCCATCAATGCTAAAGAAGTTCCACAGACAGTAGCCATTGAGGAAGAGCCATTAGACTCCGTGATCTCAGAAACTACTCTGAAAGTATATGGAAAAGACTCTTTTGAGGGTAATGATGAATGAATTGCTCTCCAAGCTAATTTACCATGTCCAATTTCTCTTCTTCCAGTTCCTATTCTTCCAGTTTCTCCTACTGAAAATGGAGGAAAGTTATAGTGAAGCATAAACCTCTCTCTTTGTAGTCCATCTAAACTTTCTATTCTTTGTTCGTCATCAGATGTGCCTAAAGTAGCAGTGACAATCGCTTGTGTTTCTCCTCTGGTAAATAAAGCAGAACCATGAGTCCTTGGTAAAACACCCACTTCACATGAAATAGGTCTTACGTCAGATAAACCTCTACCATCAATTCTATTTTTATTTTTAAGAATATCTGTTCTCACTATTGATTTTTCTAAACTCTTAAGCTGTGAATTTATGTCCAGATCAGTATAACTATCGTCCTCTTCATAAAGTTTTTTAGCTTTATCTGTTATTTCTGAAATTTGATTTGATCGGTCTTGCTTATCTCTTGTGGCAAATGCTTTTTTAAGGTCCTCAGTAAATACAGACTCTAGTTTTTTCTTTACTTCGGATAAATCTTTTTTCTCCACCGTCAATTCAGGTTTTCTACATTCTTTCGCAAGTTCCTCGATCATCTTGATTACTGGTACAAAACCTTCGTGACCAAACTTAACTGCATTCAACATTTCTTCCTCTGATAGCCCATTAGCCTCGGACTCGACCATTAGTACAGCATCTTTTGTACCTGCTACAACTAAATCTAAACTTGAGTTTTCTAATTCAGATTTTGATGGGTTTAAAACATACTTTCCGTCGATAAATCCAACCCTAGACGCTCCTACTGGTCCCATAAATGGCAAGCCTGAAATGGCTAATGCCGCTGATGAAGCTGTGATTGATAAAATATCAGCCTCGTTTTCTTTGTCATAAGAAACCACAGTTGGTAACAACTGAACTTCATTTTTAAATTCATCAGGAAATAAAGGTCTTATTGGTCTATCAATTAATCTTGAGATTAATGTTTCACTTTCTGTAGGTCTCGCTTCTCTTTTAAAATACCCACCTGGAATTTTTCCAGCTGCATAATATTTTTCCTGATAATTAACAGATAGTGGAAAGTAATCTATATCAGGATTAACTTTTTTCGCTCCTACAACTGTTGCTAAAACAATTGTTTCTCCACATGTTGCAATTATTGCACCATCAGCCTGTCTTGCTACTTTACCTGTTTCTAAACTTATCTTCTTTCCTGCTACTTCGATTTCCTTCTTGTATACTTTAAACATTTCATTTCCATTTCTATTCGTTCGTTTCGTTCCATTCTATCTATCTTGACTTCTATTTTCTTAAACTCAATTTCGACAGTACATTTTTGTAAGAATCAATCTTATTCGTCTTAAGATATTCTAACAATTTCTTTCTTTTATTTACCGCTCTCAACAATCCAACTGATGAATGTTTATCCTTTTTGAACTGCTTTATATGTTTAGAGAGAGTTTCAATTTTTTCAGTCAGCAAAGCAATTTGTACCTCAGAGGAACCAGTATCCTTATCATGCATTGCCAGTTCTAGTGCTTTTTTGTTCATAACTCTTACTTTCTATTCGTTTGTTTGTTTTATTAAGTTTTCTATTTTTTCTGCATACTCAAAAGACTCATCTTTTCTAAAAAGTAATTTTGGCAAAAATTTCATAACCACTTTTTGTGATAAAATTTTTCTTATTAAGAACGAGTATTCCTTTAAAACATCTATAGTCTCCTCTGCATCTTTTCCTCCTAAAGGGAGAACATATGCTTTAGCTATTTTCAAATCAGGACTCATTCTTACCTCTGTAACTGTTATTGTATTAGTTTCTAAATTCGGCACTTTAGCCTCATTTCTTATAAAAATCATGCTTAAAGACTGCTTAATCATTTCCCCAACTCTTAACTGTCTCTGTGATATTGGTTTTCCTATACGATCTGCCATTAAATTGACCTCTCGGTAGATGTAACACTAAAAGCCTCTATAGTGTCATTTTTTTGAAAATCTACATAATCTTTAACTGTAATACCACATTCTTGGCCACCAATGACCTGTTTAACTTGGTTTTTTTCCCTAAAAATCGATGAAACTTTTCCAGTGTAAATAATAGATCCGTCTCTAATAATTCTTACATCTGAAGTATTATTTATTTCACCATCAGTTACTTTTGAGCCAGCAACTTTTCCTGCGCCAGAAACTTTGAAAATCTCTAAAATTTGAGCCGTACCAGTAATATTTTCTTGTAAATCTGGGGCTAATAATCCTGACATCTTTTTTTTAATGAAGTCTAAAACTTCATAAATTATGTTGTAAGATGAAATCTTTATTTTTTCATTTTCTGCAAGTTTTTTTGCCTCTTTGCTTGGCTTAACATTAAATGCAATAAGAATTGCATTTGATGCTTTAGCTAAAGTAACATCTGTTTCTGTAATCATCCCAATATCAGCTAAAATTATTTTTGGTCTAACTTCATCATGGGTTATTTGGCTGATAGCATTTTTTATCGCCTCAGAGGATCCATGCACATCCGATTTAATAATCATATTAAGCTCTTTTGACAAATTTTTTGAAAAAGCAGACTCTTGTGTTGTTAAAGATAGGGGATTTTTATTTTCTTTTTTCTCTTGAGCTCTGTTTTCACTAAGTGTCTTAGCATCTTTTTCAGTTTCTAAAACAATAAAATCATCACCTGCTTTTGATGCACCATTAATCCCTAAAATTTCAACTGGTGTTGATGGTGAAGCTTCACTGATATTTTGGCCTTTATCATTTATGATGGCTCTAACTTTTCCCCATTTTAATCCACTTACAAAAAAATCACCTTTTCTAAGCATTCCAGTTGTTACAATTATATTTGCAACAGGTCCTCTGCCAACGTCTATTTTTGACTCTAAAACAATACCTGTTGCTTTGGACTCATAATCGGTTTTGAGGTCTAAAATTTCTGCCTGAAGAGTTATTGACTCAATTAATTTATCTAGGTTTTTTTTTGTCTTTGTAGATATTTCGACCATTAAAGTATCTCCAGATAGATCTTCAGCAATTAATTCATGCTCCAATAATTGATTTTTTATCTTTTGTGGGTCAGCTTCTGGAAGATCACATTTGTTTATTGCAACTACAATCGGAACGTTTGCTGCCTTAGCATGCTTAATTGACTCAACTGTTTGTGGCTTAACACCATCATCTGCAGCGACTACTAATACAACTAAGTCTGTCAATTTTGACCCTCTGGCTCTCATTTCTGTGAAGGCTGCATGACCAGGCGTGTCTATAAAAGTTAACTTATTTCCTTCATTATCTATTTGATAAGCACCTATATGTTGTGTAATCCCACCAAATTCGCCTGAGACAACATTTGCACTTCTTAAAGCATCTAATACAGAAGTTTTCCCATGATCGACATGGCCCATTACAGTTACAATTGGTGGTCTATTTTTCAGATTTTCAGTCCTTGAAGCCTTGATCTTTTGAATTATTTCCTCTGCTTTCTCTTCTCTGATCGGATTATGTCCAAACTCTTTTACTAAATACTCTGCTGTATCAGCAGCAAGTGTTTGATTAATGGTAACTGTAACTCCCATTCCAAATAAATACTTAATTACATTACTTGACTGTTCTGCCATTCTATTTGCCAACTCTCTTACAGTGATAGCTTCTGGTATATTTATATCCCTTTTTATTTGTTTAAGATTTTCATTATTTTGATCTTTATTTTGATTTTTATTTTCTTTTTCTCGAGCTCTTCTGACTGATGCCAGACTTCTTTCTCTGGCCTCTATTTCATCACTTAATGCCCTAGAAACAGTCAATTTCACTTCTCTTTTTTTTGTTCCAATTTTAAGTTTTTTATCTTTTACATTTGACTCATCTTTTAGTCTCTTGGTAGCTCTTTGCTCAGCTAGTTTTCTTTTCTCGAAATCACTTGTGTTGGATTTAAATTTAGATTCAAAAAGTGGTTTTTTAGGTAAAAACGAACTTCCTCTTTTAGCCAACTTAGTGTTAGATTTTTCTATTACTACGGCCCGTTTTCCTGAAAATTTGTTTACATCAATATTTTTTAAGGGCTTTTTGGTTTTGCCAGTTATAGATAGTTTTAATTTTTTTTCCATAGCTCATCTCTTAATCTTTATAAACAATTCTTCTAGCTGACATAATTAAATCATCAGCTTCTTCCTTTGAAAGTGCAAAATCCTCAAGATATCCCTCAATTTTAATTTTAGACCCTTTAACAATGTCATGGCCACCTGTAAGTTCATCAGAAGCTAAATCTGCAAATTCCTCCAATGAAAGAATTTTCTTTTCACCCAATGTAACCAGCATACCAGGAGTAAGCCCTTTAAGATTTATTAACGACTCACTTAAGCCAAGCTCCTTAATTCTTTTAGAAATATCCTCCTGATCTTTTTTATGAAAATCCTTTGATCTCTCAATGAGTGCTTTGGCAGTATCCTCTTCAATTCCCTCTATCTTACTAAGATTCTCAATTGAACTGTCTTTTATGTCATCTATTGTAGCAAATCCCTCAGCAACAAGTAGTTGCCCAAGAGTTTCATCTAGCTCAAGATTCTTAACAAAATTTTCCGTTTTTTCCTTAAAATCTTGCTGCCTTCTTTCAGAGTCTTCTTGATCTGTCATAATATTAATTTCATAATTTAATAATTTAGTGGCAAGTCTAACATTCTGCCCTCTTCGACCTATTGCCTTGCTTAAATTTTCCTCCGTTAATATTACATCTAATTTTTTTCTCTCAGCATCAACATTCACTCTTAAGACATCAGCAGGAGACAATGCACTTGATACTAAAATTGCAGGGTCTTCAGACCAATTTACAATATCAATTTTTTCACCTTGAAGCTCATTCACCACAGCCTGAACTCTTGATCCTCTCATACCGACACAAGCTCCAACTGGATCTAGTGATGCATCAATAGCTTTAACACAAATCTTTGCTCTACTACCTGGGTCTCTTGAAGAAGACTTTATTTCTATAAGGCCGTCGTAAATTTCTGGAACTTCCTGAATAAAAAGCTTTTCCATAAATTTTGGGTGTGCTCTTGACAAAAATATTTGTTGGCCTCTTTGTTCTCTTCGGACATCAAAACAATAAGCTTTTATTCTGTCCCCTGCTTTTATATTTTCTCTTGGGATCAGCTCATTTTTTTGAATAATCGCCTCTGTTCTGCCTAAATCAACTATAACATTTCCAAATTCTAATCTTTTTACAATGCCACTCAAAATTGTGTCTTTTTTATCAATAAAATCGTTAAATTGTCTTTCGCGTTCTGCATCTCTCACATTAGAGCTAATTACTTGTTTTGCGATCTGAGCCGCAATTCTTCCAAAATCGAAAGATGGTAATGGTTGTAAAACCTCATCTCCTATTGACTTATTTTTATTATTATCATTAAGACTAATTGCATCCTCAAGCTTAATTTCAATATTCGAATTCTCTGGATTTTCTGCAACAATTAACTTTCTGAATATTTCAATGTCACCATTATCCCTGTTAATCGAAACTTTGATTTCATTATCCTGTCCAAACTTGGATTTTGCGGCTTTAGCAATTCCTGTCTCCATCGAGTTAATTATAAGTTCCTTATCAATAGATTTTTCGAGTGCAACAGCCTCAGCAATTCTTATCAATTCAAGTTTATCTGCTCTTTTATTAAGCATTTTTAATCACTCCAAAAAAAAATGGGCATATGCCCATTTTGTAAAATATAATAATGTTACGACAATATAATAAAGTTTTTCTTTTATTCAACTCTAACTATTTAAAAAAAAATCTTTTTTATCAGTTTTTTCCCAAGAAAAAGAGCCATTGTCCTCTGGCATTCTACCAAAATGACCGTATGCGGCAGTTTTTTCATAGATGGGTTTATTTAAGTCTAACATTTCCCTGATTCCTCTAGGGCTTAAATCAAAATTTTCTTCAATGCTCTTGACAACAAATTTATTTTTTTCCAAATCATTGTCAAAAAGATCTACATAAATAGAAAGGGGTTTTGAAACTCCAATAGCATAAGCTAGTTGAATTAAACATTTCTTAGAAATTTTTGATGCAACAATATTTTTAGCTATGTACCTAGCCACGTAAGCTGCTGATCTATCAACTTTAGTTGGATCTTTACCTGAAAATGCACCACCTCCGTGGGGAGCAGCTCCTCCGTAGGTATCAACAATAATTTTTCTTCCTGTTAAACCACAATCACCATCAGGACCACCTATTACAAAATTTCCAGTAGGATTAACATAAAACTCATCTTCATTGAAACCTTCTAGAAAATGTTCAGGTATTGACTTAATCATATAAGGTTTAAGTAGATCTCTAACTTGAGATTGGTTTACATCAGCTGAATGTTGTGAAGAAATAACTACTGATTTTACCTTAAATGGTTTTCCATCAACATACTCAAATGTAACTTGGCTTTTAGAGTCTGGTTCAATATTTTTTAATTTTCCTGATTTTCTATCTTCAGCCATTAATCTTAAAATTTTATGAGAATAATGAATTGGTGCCGGCATCAATACATCGGTTTCGTCACAGGCATAACCAAACATAATACCTTGATCTCCAGCTCCCTCATCTTTATTTCCAGAAGAGTCTACACCCATTGCTATATCGGCAGATTGAGAATGTAAGTGACTCTCAATTTTTGTAGCCTCCCTCCAAGTAAACCCCTCTTGATCATACCCAATATCTTTTATGCAATTTCTCACTTTTTCAATTAATTCGTCTTTTTTTATTTCAGGTCCTCTTACTTCACCAGCTAGAACAACTTTATTAGTTGTAGTTAATGTTTCGCAAGCTACTCTAGAATATGGGTCACCAGATATAAAACTATCGACAACCATATCTGAAATCCTGTCAGATACCTTATCAGGATGTCCCTCAGATACAGACTCGCTTGTGAAAAGATAATTTTTTAAGTTACTCATTTTTAATTTTATTAAATGAAAATATTAAGAAAATATACAATAAAATTATTAATACAAAAATTTTATTCCCATATTTTGAAAATACTGTTGGTCTTATTTTTTTTGATTCAATGAAATCAACATAACCAGATTGGTTTAAACCAATTTGTTTTTCAACGATACCTAAAGGGTTAACTATTGCTGCTATACCATTATTGGCAGACCTTAAAACGTATTTACCACTTTCAATAGCTCTATAAATACTATGCACAAAATGCTGTTGAGGACCTATAGACTGGCCAAACCAACCGTCCTCAGAAATGTTCACAATAAAATTAAAATTTCTATCATCAAAAATATTGCCTGTGTAAATTATTTCATAACAAATAAGAGGCAATAACTTTAAAGAAAAATTAAATTTATTTATTTCGATAATATTTCTTTTTTTTCCTCTCGTGTAAGACTGATAATTATTAGTAATATTTTTTAATCCCACATGCCTCAATATTTTTTCAAAAGGCAAGAATTCACCAAAAGGGACAAGATTAACTTTATTATAGGAGTCTATTATTTCAAGGTTATGATCATAAATCGAAAATGTATTAAAATATTTTTTAACTTGATCCTGTTTTATAACAGCATTTATACCAATTGCTAATATATGGTTCTCATTAAACTTATTCTCAAATAACCATTTATATTCCTGAAGTTGATCTTTTGAGACATCTGGCAAAATACCTTCTGGCCAAATAAAAATTGTTATTTCGTTGTTTTGAGGTGAACTAATTTTAATTAAATCCTTTATCACTGAAACGGGCTCAATATTACTGTAAAACCTGTCAATGCTAATTTTTGAACTTATAATTCTAATTTTATAATTAAGCTTGTTAGCCTCTATTCCATTGAATTTTTCAAATTTTTGTGACCCCAAAATATGAAAAAATAAAGTTATTATAAGAAATAAAATAGAAAAAATAATTTCTTTTTTATCATCTCTTAAAATAAAAATTGATGGACTTGTGAAGAGAGAAATACAAAAAAGATTAAAACTATAAGTGCCAATAATTGATATAATGTTCAAAATTTCTATATGATTAGAAAAACTATAAGCGATTAGATTCCATGGGAATCCAGTAAAAATTGTTCCTCTTAAAAATTCAATTGTCCCAAATATTAAAGAAAAAAGGAAAAAAGAACTCAAGTTTTTTTTTGGCTTCAAGATTACGAATGAATAAGAAACAAGACCGTAAAATAAAGCTAAAAAGGCTGGAACTAAAACTACTGCTAATGGAATTAAAAACTTAAAGTTTTCATCATAGGTAAGTGATAATGAAATCCAATAAAGATTGCTTACAAAATATCCAAAACCAAATAACCAACCATAAAGAAAAAATATCTTTTTGTTTTTAGTCG
>CABYZU010000009.1 GCA_902523495.1 uncultured Pelagibacteraceae bacterium | reverse complement strand
ATAAAGTTTTATTCGTAACAATAGAAATGAGACATATGCCATTTTACGGCTGGATACATGATTTGAGTGAAAGAGACCCTACAAGTATATTTAATTTATTTGGTCTACTTCCTTACGATGTACCTTCATTTTTAATGATTGGTGCTTGGCCCGTTGCAATGGGAGTATCGATGTGGGTGCAACAAAAATTAAATCCTGCTCCAACAGATCCAATGCAAGCAAAAATATTTATGTTTTTTCCACTCTTTTTAACTGTGATACTTGCACCATTCCCAAGTGGACTGGTAATTTATTGGACAGTAAATAACATTTTGACTATGGCCCAACAATTGTTCATCATGAAAAGAACAACGGTTAAAACTGTTACTTAAAATTTTGAATTACTTCTAAACATTAGATAAATGGATTTAAAACAGATACTTCCCAAAGATGGACCTCCAATAAATGAGGTTTCCAAATACATAGAAAAATATAAAAATGACTTAATTGTTATCAAATATGGGGGAAATGTTTTTATAGACAGAAATATTTTTGATAACTTTATTTCAGACATAAAAATACTAAATAACTTAGGTATCTCTATTGCAGTTGTGCACGGAGGAGGCCCAAGAATTAAAAGAGAATTAGATAAATCAAATATTCAATCAAAGTTTATTAGAGGTTTAAGAGTAACTGATGAGAATATAATAAGTATTGTCGAAAATGTATTAATTGATTTTAATAATGATATTGTTAATTCTTTAAAGAAACACGGAACTAATGCTGTCTCAATACACACAAAGAAGAATAATATTATCACAGTGATCCCTGAAGCCAAAGAACTTGGTTATGTAGGAATACCAAAAGAAATAAATAATAATATTATTGAGGAAGTAATTAATATGAACCAGGTTCCTATAATTTCACCATTAGGCTTAGATCTTAATAATAGCACATATAATATTAATGGTGACACAGCAGCTGGTGCTATTGCTAAATCATTGAAATCTAGAAGACTTCTTTTAATGACAAATGTAAATGGAGTTTTAGATAAGGAAAAAAAACTGATTGAGGAAATCACCTCCTCAGAAATTTTAAAGATGATACAAAACAATACTATTACTGAAGGTATGATTCCTAAAATAAATACTTGTCTAGACGCAGTTAATAATGGAGTTACTGCAGTTGGAATTATTGATGGAAGAAAAAAACACTCCGTATTATTCGAAATCTTTTCTGATAAGGGATCTGGAACTCTAATTAGAAAATGAAAAATTTTGGAAAAATGAAGTATCTTTTGCTAGACCTTGATGGAGTTTGTTACGGAAAACATAACAACTATTCGCTTGAAAAAGTATTTGGTCAAGTATCTAAAAGAATGACAATGTTTATATCTGAAAGATTAAAAATAAGTTTGGAAGAAGCAAAAAAATTACAAACTAATTATTTTTATAAATATAATACAAGTTTAAATGGACTAATGATACATCATGATATACCACCTGAAGAATTCCTAAGATATGTTCATACAATAGATCTTTCATTCATGAAAGAGGATAGAATTATGAGAAATGAACTCGAAAATTTAGATATGAAAAAATTTATTTTTACAAATGGTAGTGCTGAGCATGCTAAAAATATTTTAACACATCTGGGTATTTATGATCTTTTTGGCAGGGATAAAATTTTTGATATTAAAGACGCAGGATACGTTCCTAAACCTGAGGCAAAAACTTTTGATTTGATGGTTCGGAAATTTGGAATAAATCCAAAAGAAACCATTTATATAGAGGATATAGCAAAAAACTTGAGCATTGGTTATGAACGAGGATGTGTAACTGTTTGGTTAGTTAATAATGAGCATTTTGGCAAAATGGATTCTGATAAAGATTATATCTCTCACAAAATTGAAAATCTGTCTTTATTTCTCAAGGAAATAAGGTTATTAAAAAGTCAGTAAATTATGTCTTTAGAAAAAATTATAAACGATGCCTGGGAAAATAAAGATCAAGTAAATCAAAATTCAGATAAATCATTAAAAGATGCTATTAATCAAGTTATAAGTGATTTAGATAGTGGTAAATCTCGAGTGGCTGAAAAAGTAAATGGTAAATGGATTACTCGTCAACATTTAAAGAAAGCAATTATGTTAAGTTTTCGAATTTATCCTATGGAGAATTTAAATGGTCCATATAGCAGTTGGTATGATAAATCGCATTTGTTAAAAGGTAAAACTGCGGGATGGTCAAAAGAAAATCATGAAAAAGCGGGTTTCAGAATGGTACCTAATTCACCTGTAAGAAAAGGATCTTTCATTGGTAAAAATGCTGTCCTAATGCCATGCTATGTAAATATAGGCGCATACATTGATGAGGGAACGATGATTGACACTTTTGCAAGAGCAGGCAGCTGCTGTCAGATTGGAAAGAATTGTCACATATCAGCTGGTTCTGGGGTTGGAGGTGTCTTAGAACCTGCTCAAGCATTGCCAACTATAATTGAGGATAATGTTTTTTTAGGAGCAATGTCTGAGGTAGTTGAGGGAGTAATTGTAGGTGAGGGCTCAGTTTTAAGTATGGGAATGTATATTGGTCAATCTACAAAAATAGTTGATAGAAAAACTGGTGAAATCAGTTATGGCAAAATACCACCTTATTCAGTTGTGGTTCCAGGTTCATTACCGGATAGAAATAATTCATCTGCACCATCTTTGTATTGTGCAGTAATAATTAAACAGGTAGATGAAAAAACAAGATCTAAAACATCTATAAACGACCTCTTAAGAGATTAATAATGAAAACTTTAAATGAGTTAAAATTAGCTAAAGAGCTAATCAAATTTCCTTCTGTCACTCCTGTTGATGCTGGAGTGATGAAATTTTTAGAAAAAAAATTAAAAATACTAGGGTTTAAAACAAAAATATTAAAATTTAAAGAAAAAGGTTCTCCACCTGTTAAAAATTTATATGCAAGATTTGGAACTAAAGAACCAAATTTATGTTACGCAGGTCACTTAGATGTCGTGCCCCCAGGAAATATGAATGATTGGACAATAAATCCTTTTAAGCCATCTGTAAAAAAAGGGTATTTAATCGGAAGAGGTGCTAATGATATGAAAAGTTCAATTGCAGCATTTGTTTCAGCTACAAGTATTTTCTTATTAAAAAATAAAAAATTTAATGGATCAATTAGTTTATTGATTACAGGTGATGAGGAAGGTGATGCAATAAATGGTACAAAAAAAGTTGTAGAATATTTAAAAAAAAGAAAAGAGAGAATTAATTTTTGTCTAGTTGGTGAACCAACAAACCCGAATAGATTAGGAGAAATGATAAAAATCGGTCGTAGAGGGAGCCTAACTGGTAAATTAACTATATTTGGTCTTCAAGGACATGTTGCTTATCCTCATAGGGCAAATAATCCCTCAACTATAATTGTAAAAATTTTAAAACTATTAAAAGATATTAAATTTGATAAAGGAACAAAAGATTTTCAACCGACAAACCTGGAGGTAACAAAAATAAAGATTGATAATAATGCAGACAACGTTATCCCAGCTAAAGCTGAAGCAACATTTAATATAAGATTTAATAACAAATATTCTTCAAAATCTTTAATGAAAAAACTGAATAAGATTATTGTTAAAATTAATACTAAAAATAAATCAAAATTTAAAATTGATTACAAAGTTTCTGGTGAAGCTTTTCTAACTAAACCAAATAAGACAACATTTATGGTTCAGAATATCATAAAAAAAGTTACCAAAATAAAACCTAAATTATCAACTACCGGTGGGACTTCAGACTTGAGATTTATTAAAAAGATTGCCCCTGGTTTAGAGTTTGGTTTAGTAGGTAAAACTATGCATAAAGTAGATGAGGCTGTATCTCTTAAAGATTTAAAAAATTTAACAAACATTTATGAAAAAATTTTACAAAATTACTTTAAATGAAAACTGCAATTATAAATTCAGATTCCTATGAGAAACATAACACAGGGGATGGTCATCCTGAACAACCTAAAAGGGTAATTGCTATAAAAGAAAAGTTAAGCAAAAGGAGGGATTTAATCTGGGACAAGCCAAGTAAAGTACCTGAGGATATATTGTTGATGACACATTCAAAAAACTATATTGAGGATTTAAAAAACTCTTTTCCTCAAAAAGGTCTAAAATTCTTAGATGGCGATACAGTTGTATCACCGGAAAGTAAAAAAGCAGTTTTTGATGCCGCAGGTTCAACAATAAAAGCAATCGATGGAATTGAAAGTAAGCAATTTCATAATGCTTTTTGTTTGGCAAGGCCGCCCGGACATCACGCTGAAAAGAATAAGGCTATGGGATTTTGCTGTATTTCAAACGCAGGTATAGCAACGAACTATTTAATTAGTAAATATAAATATAAAAAGGTTGCATGTGTAGACTTTGATGTACACTGGGGTAATGGGAATTACGACGTCATGCGTGATAATAAAAATTCATTATATATTTCAACTCATCAACATCCTTTCTATCCTGGAGGAGGAACTGAAAAAGATAAAGGTGACTTTAATAATTCACTAAATATACCTTTGCCAGCAGGCACAAATTCAGAACAATATTTTAATGCATTTGATAAAGTTTTAGAAAGACTAATTAAATATAAACCTGATTTTTTAATATTTTCAGCCGGATTTGATGCTCATAAAGATGACCCTTTAGCTCAGTTTCAATTATGCTCAAAAGATTTCTATGAGATCACTAAAAGAACTTTGGTCGCTACGAATCAGTTTACTAATGGAAAAGTTATATCTATACTTGAGGGTGGTTATGATTTAAACGCTTTAGCTGAAAGTGCGAATGAACATGTCAACGCTTTAATCGAATTTAGTTGATTAAAATTTAATCATTATAAATCATCTAAATGAAATTATATAAAATCAAAAAATCTAAAATCGATAATAAAGGGAGAGGTCTTTATGCGGCGTGTGATATTAAAGAAGGTACTAAAATAATAAATTATATTGGTAAAATTATTACAAATAAACAAGTTGATGACTCCTGCAAGTTTGATAATAAAAAACCAATTTATTTATTTACATTGAATAAAAAGTATACTCTGGATGGAGATTTTTCTTGGAATACTGCTGGTTTAATTAATCACTCATGTGATAATAACTGTGATTATGAGGGCAAAGGTCTTAAAGTCTGGGTTACAGCAATAAAGAATATCAAGAAAGGGGAGGAATTCACATGTGATTATGGTTTTGGTTATGATGAGGACTACAAACAATTTCCTTGCAAATGCAAATCTAAAAATTGTTGTGGTTATATTGTTAGAGCAGAGTCTAGATGGAGAATTAATAAAAGATACTCTATGGCTAATAAAAAAAAAATTAGTAAATAATTCTTGACAAAAATAAACCCTCCGGAGGTGCTGGGGGAGCACATAGTATTCTTTTTTTCGATTTGATTATATCATCAAATTTTTTTAATGACCACTTTTTTTCCCCAAGATATTTTAAACATCCAACCATTGATCGAACTTGTTTTTGTAAAAATGATTGTGATCTAAATTCTATAATAATTTTATTTTTTGAAGAAATAATTTTAACTAATTTCATTGTTTTAATTGGACTCTTGGCTCTACAGGTTGATGCTCTAAATGTTGAAAAATCTATTGTCCCTTCGAGTTTTTTTGCACCTTTTCTCATTGTATCAACATCAAGTTCTTTCATAATATGCCAACCTCTATTTTTTTCTAAAACTGGTCCACTAAAACGGTTAATAATTATATATTTATATATTCTCATCTTAACTGAAAATCTTGCGTGAAATTTATTACTTCTTTTTCTAATTTTTAAAATTGCAATCTTTTTCTCATTCAGAAAATAATTTATTGATTTTAAAAATTTACCGTTATTAACTATTTTTTTTTTACAATCAAAATGAGCAGATTGTTCAATTGCATGTACACCAGTATCAGTTCTACCGGACCCAAATAATACTACTTCCTCTTTTAAAAGTTTTGAAATCTTATCTTGAATAATCCCCTGGATAGTTTTTCCTTTTTTTTGAACTTGCCATCCTCTAAAATTTGTACCTACATATTCGATTAATATTTGATATCTAAACATAAGATATTATTGACCCTTTTTTGATTTGCGAACCAAGTATAAATTCACTAATTTTTTGAGATTTTTTTCCTTGTCTTTGAATTTGTAGTATCTTAATGGACTCATTATTTACACATGCAATTTCTAAATTATTTGAAATTACTTCCCCAGATTTACCGACTCCACTTCCTAATTTAGCTTTTAAAATTTTATATCTTTCACCTTTAAAACTAAAATAAGCACCTGGATTTGGAGTTAAGCCGTTTATTTTTCCAATGATTTGTTTAGCACTAGTATTCCAGTTTATTTGTCCTTCTTTTTTGTCAATTTTTTTTGCGTATGTTGCTTTAGAGTGATCTTGCTCAATAAATTTTGCTTTATCTTTAAGGATAATGTCTATGTTATCTAAAATTTTCTCTGCTGCTAAAAAAGATAATTTATCAGAGACGTCTTGTGTATTTTCATTATCATTTAATTTCACTTTATAAATATTACAAACAGGGCCACTATCTAATTTTTCTACAATTTTCATTATACTTATACCTGTCTCATTATCTAAATTCATAATTGATCTTTGAATTGGTGCTGCTCCTCTCCATTTTGGAAGCACTGACCCATGCAAGTTGATGAAACCTTTTTTAGTTAAGTCTAGAAAATTTTTAGGAATTATTTGTCCATAAGCCACCACTATTGCAAGATCCGCATCAAGTTTCTTTAAAAATTCAAACTCTTCCTGATTATTTTCTAAGTTACTTGGAGCTCTAAAATCTATTTTTAATGTTTCAGATATAACCTGCACTGGGGATTTTTTTAGCCTTTGCCCTCTTTTTGATTTTTGTGGTGGCTGAGTATAGACAACTGATATAGGATATCCATTTTGATGTAAGGATTTTAAAACTGGAACAGCAAAAAATGGTGTGCCCATAAAAATAATTTTTTGAGCCATCTATACTATTATTCTATCGGGATTTTTTTGTGTTTTTGAAATTTTTTTAATAATCAAATCTCTTTTTAATTTAGATAAGTTATCAATAATTAATTTTCCATCTAAATGGTTAATTTCATGTTGTAGACAAATTGATAAAAGACCATCACATTTTAAATTTTTTACTTTTCCATTAATATCAATAAATTCTACCTCACAAGTTTTGGGTCTCTCGATTTCTATAAAGGTATTTGGAATTGACAAACATCCCTCCTCATAAACTGAAGTTTCATCACTTACTGTTTTTATCACAGGGTTGATAAAACTTAACGGTTGTTTTTTTTCATCTTTTCCTGATATATCAATTACTAAAATTCTTTTCAAAATACCTACTTGCACTGCTGCTAACCCAATTCCATTTGAGTTATACATTGTATCAAATAAATCTTTTATTAATTCTTTTTCGTTATCACCTACATTCTCTATCGGACTAGAAATTTTTTTAAGAGTGTCATCTGGCACAGTAATTATATCTTTAATACTCATTTAATGAATAGATAAACTAATTTTTAAACTTTTAAAGGAAGAACTTTTAATAAAATTTTGTTACGCAAAGTATCTACGTTTAATTGGTTCAGAGCGCTAATAATAAAAAATAATGTATCTTCATCTAATGCCTCAAGCCTGTCTTGACCAATAACTTCAATTAATCTTAAAATTGTTGATGCTATCTCATTATTATTTATCATCACTTGAATATCTGTGGGCATTTCAGACTCTAATATCTCGTATAAGTTATTATACTTTTTATCAATTTTTATTCCGTCTGACTTTAATGACTCAATCAAAATTATATCTTTTTTTGAAAGGACATACTTTTTATTCTTTTTGATTTTCTTCAGATAATTATTTAAATCTTTCTGTGTTTTTGACATATCATATTCTCCATCAAAATATTTTAAAAGCTTAGATTGATGTATTAAATCCTCATTATACTTTATTTTTTTTGGAATCTTTTCATCATCAATATATTTCAAATAGAAACTAGTGTGTTTTGATGATAATTGATTTAGATCATATACTTTTAATAATTCTTTAAGTTTGTCTTTAAACGCATTATCTAAGTTATCCTGAATAAATAAATTTTTTAAAATTTTAATTAATTCCATTTTTTTGTTTATTTCAGATTCTAGCAAAATTCTTTGATACAATAATGCTCTACTCTCAGTGCTTGTAAGAGATTTAAAAGCATCATTAAAGTTTAAGAATTGATTTATACTGAACTGAAATCTCTTATAAATTTCAAATAAATCATTTTCACTGTAATTTTTGTTATGTGTAGCATATTCAATTAGCTTTATTTTATCTAGCTCAGCCAGATCAATTTCATTTTTTTTATATAATAAATTTGAGGTAGCTAAATATTTCCAAATCAATGGATTTGTATTTTTGTTTGGTTCAAATGAAAAATCTACATTAGTTTTATGTGCTAGATGAAATTCTAAAATATTTTTTTCAGAAATAGACTTATCAACAACATCTATGTAACCAAATAAATAATCTAACTTATTTTCAAAATACTTATTTTTAAATCCTAATTCTTTTTTGAGATCTAAAATCAATTTTGCTTGTTCTTTTTTATCATTGAAAACTAAACAGTAGATATTAAATTTTGATAAATACTGACTTTCTATAGGTTCAGAATTTTTGGAAAATATTTCACAAGCTTTATTAAGTTCGGACTCTGATAGGAGATTATCAACTAAAAATTTTGTTAATTTAGGGTGGAGATTAATAATATTATTTTTTATTATGTATTCTTCAATTAATTCTAAATCATTATGTTTCATTAGCCAGTCAGATTTTATTTTTAAAAAATTTTTTTCACTTATATTTTTTTTTGGATAATAAGCATTAGTCAAAAGCACTATATTCATAAGTTCCGCGGCATCCTTAGATAAATTTATTTTGGCTAAATTAGAGAAAAGATATTTAAGTTGGTCTCCGTTAGAATTAGACCACATGTCCATACTTAATCCAAAATCTTCTGGATCGTATAAACCTATAATTTTAATTTCTTTCGAATTAAGAGTTTCATCTACTTTAATCAATAGATCTTCAGGATCGTTTTGCATATTAAATACATCAATACTATTTTTCTCTAAATTGATTTCTGGATCAGATTTTAATTCTTTATTTTCCAAATTTTCTTGAGTTTCACTTTTATCAATATTCCATATATCAACTGGTTGGTTTTCTGAAAAAGAGTTTACCATCATAAGTAAGAAAATAGTTATAATTGAAAAATATTTTTTATTTAACAATCTTAAAATTTTCATTTGGAATAATTTTTTCAATCGTTTTTTTTGGTGCGGGAAAATCTATTTTATTTAAAAGAAAAATAATTCCTATAAGGACTAAAATAATCAAAGTTAGTTTAATCAACAACCCTAATATAGTTTTGCTAGAACTTGTTTTTCTTGTAAATTGCATATAGATTTAATTAATTTCAAATTAAGACATATTTGTGTTTTTTCAATATAGAAACTTATGAAATCAAAAGAAAATATAGTTTTTTTAGGAATGATGGGCTCCGGAAAGACTTCTATTGGCTCAATAGTATCTAGAAGATTAAATCTAAATTTTTTTGATATAGACCAAGCAATTGAAAATTTTGAAAAGATGAAGATAGCTAAAATCTTTCAATCAAAGGGTGAAAGGTTTTTTAGAGACATCGAAAAAAAAATTACTTTGGACATCTTGCGTAATAAAAAAGGAGTGATTGCACTTGGAGGGGGTGCATTCATGAACAAAGTAATCAAAAAGGAGGTATTAGAAAACCATTTATCATTTTGGTTGAATTGGGAAAACGATACATTAATCAATCGTATCAAAAACAGTAAAAAAAGACCCCTGGCCATTAATTCTAGCAGAAATAAACTAATAGAAATAATTAAAAAACGGTCCCTAATTTACTCAAAGGCATTGTATAAAATAGACTGTGAAAATCTTACAAAACATGAAATCGCAAAAAAAATAATTAAAATTTATGAAACCAATTAAATTAGTTATTAGAACTGAAACAGAGAAATATCCTGTTTTGATAGGTAGAAATCTAGTTGAAAATTTGTCAAGTCTATTTAGTCGAAATTCAATTAACAGTAAAAAGTACTTGTTAATAATAGATAAAAAAATACCAAACAAAATTATTTCTAAAGTTACAAAATCCCTAAAAAAGTTTGAACTTTTTAAGTATACATTCGAGGCTAATGAAAAAAACAAGAATCAAAAAAGTATCAATAAGATATTAAATATTCTGCTAAAAAAAAATTTTACTAGAAATGATTGTTTGGTATCGATTGGTGGAGGTATAACTGGTGATGTAACAGGATTTGCAGCAAGTATTTTTAAAAGAGGTTTAAAATTTGTAAATATACCCTCAACATTATTATCTCAAGTAGACTCATCTATTGGTGGAAAAACAGGTATTAACACAACAGAGGGTAAAAATCTTATTGGAAGTTTTTATCAGCCAAAACTTGTAATCAGTGATATCCAATTTTTAGAAAGCCTTCCATCTAGAGAAATAATTTGTGGTTATGCAGAAATACTAAAACACTCACTTATTTTTGATAAAAAGTTTTATACTTATCTTGATAAAAATATTCAAAAAATTTTAGAATTAGAAACTCCGCATATAGAAAAATCTATATTTCAGAGCTGTAAAATAAAAAAATCAGTGGTTGAGAAGGATGAAAAAGAATCGAATTTAAGAAAAATTTTAAATTTTGGACATACATTTGCTCATGCATACGAAGCAGGATTAAATTTTTCGAAAAAATTAAATCACGGAGAGGCAGTTATTTTAGGAATGAGGTCCGCACTGAGTTTTAGCTTAGAAAAAAAAATTATTAGTAAAAGAGAATTTGATTTTGTATCAAATCATTTTAATAATTCAAAATTTCCAACTTCTATTCAAACTTATTTTTCTCTAAAAGATATTGATAAGATAATTTCTTTTATGATGAGAGATAAAAAAAATATTTCTAAAAAAATAAAATTAATGCTAATAAAAAGGATTGGTGGTCCTATAATTGAAAAAGAATTTTCTGATAGGATTATAAAAAAATTTATTCAAAAAAACTTAATGGATTATAATTTGTAAAGAATGGATATAAGTTTTTAGTTCATCATCTAAAATTTTATAAATTTTTTTATTGCTTTCAATTTTAGCGAGAGCTGAAAGCTCTTTTGAATTAATATTTATTTTTAAATGAAACTTTCTGCTATCGTGTCCAATATGATGTTTGTGCAAAAAAGTTTTATCCTCAATTAGAAGATCTTCAAAATTTATATTTTTTTCTAATTTTTTTTTTACGATTGCAATTAATTCGTTTATATTCATATATAATATTTATATCATGAAAAATATTTGTGACTGGAATAATTGTTCAAAAATTGGTGAATATAAAGCACCAGTTGAAAAAGATAATAGCAAAAAATATCGATTACTTTGTTTAGATCATGTTAAAGAATTTAATAAAAATTGGAATTACTTTTCAGGGATGAATGATGACCAAGTAATTAATTTTTTGAAATCAGATATGGTTTGGCATAAGCCAACACAAAGTTTTAGTTCTTCAGACAATTTTTTTAGAGTCTTGTGGAATAATACTTTGAGAGATGATTTAGATAAAGAAAAATTAAAAAGCGATTTTAATCACATGGGACAATTTAGATATAGCCATAAAGATGTTAAAGCATTTGAAATTTTGGGTATTTCAGTAGGATCTAAATGGGGGAAAATTTATGATAAATTTAAAATACTTGTTAAAAAATTCCACCCTGATATGAATTCTGGGAATAAAAAATTTGAAGAAAAACTTAAATCAATTACTTTGGCATACACTCAACTAAAAAATACATATAGAGAAAAAAATTGACACCAAACATCAACAATCTACCTGATATCAAACTTTCTATTAAACAGACTTTTGGAATTGAGTCTAAGATGGAAGTAGACGCTTTTTCAAAAAAAAGCGAATATGTTCCCGAAATAGATAAAAATTACAAATTTGATAGAGACACAACTCTTGCTATCATCTCAGGTTTTGCTTTCAATAAAAGAGTTTTAGTTCAAGGCTACCATGGTACAGGAAAGTCAACTCACATTGAGCAAATCGCAGCTAGATTAAACTGGCCCTGTATAAGAGTTAATCTAGATAGCCATGTCAGTCGAATAGATCTGATTGGTAAAGATGCAATCATTTTAAAAGATGGAAAACAAGTTACACAATTTAATGAAGGTATATTACCATGGTCTATTCAAAATCCAGTAGCATTAGTATTTGATGAATATGATGCTGGTAGACCTGATGTTATGTTTGTTATTCAGAGGGTGCTGGAATCTGAAGGTAGTTTTACTCTTCTAGATAAAAATAAAGTTATTAAACAAAACAAGTTTTTTAGATTATTTGCTACTTCTAATACAATTGGTTTGGGTGACACAACAGGTCTTTATCATGGGACACAACAAATAAATCAAGGACAAATGGATCGATGGAATATTGTCACAACCTTAAACTATCTAAGTCTTGATAAAGAAATGGAAATCATCTTAGGTAAAAATAAGGAACTTAATAATTCAAAAGGCAAAGAAATAGTTTCAAATATGATAAAAGTTGCCTCGTTAACAAGAAAAGGATTTATAGCTGGTGATATTTCAACTGTAATGAGTCCTAGAACTGTATTACATTGGGCTGAAAACTACGAAATTTTTAAAGATACTGGTTATGCTTTTAGATTAACATTTTTAAATAAATGTGATGACATTGAAAAGAATATAATCGCTGAATACTATCAAAGATGCTTTGGTGAAGAATTACCAGAGTCTTTGTTGAATATTCAAATTTAATGAATAATAAATCTGAAACTTTAAAAGAAAAGCTCAAACAAGCTCTATCCTCTACTGCAAGGGTTATTTCAGAGGATTTTGATAATGTAATAAATAATAATAAAGATAAAAATTCTCAAAATTTTAGTTATTTTGAGATTGATAATTTAAATACCAGAAACGATTTTATAAAAGCAAGAGCTGAGTCAGACTCTAGAGCTTTGAAAAAAAAATTTTCAGACGATTTAATATTCAAAAAAAACTCACCTACCAACTCTTCATGTAAGTCTCTTTATAAAATAGCAGAAAAAGTGCGATATGAAACTTTGGGTTCAAAAATGCTAAAGGGAATCGAAAAGAATTTAATAGAAAATTATAATCAAATAATAAGCCTAAAAAAAAAAGATCAGATTAAATCGAAAGAAGATGTCCCTGTAATTGAGGCTTTTGAATTATATATGTTAAAAAATTTTTATAATATCAATTTTAATTCTATCGCCACAAAAATGCTTAATGTTTGGAAAAAAGATTTTGACAAATCAATTTTTCACCATATTGAATTTTTAAAAAATAATTTAGAGAATCAGAATATTTATAGTTCTCGATTTACTAAAATTTTACAAGAAATGGATATTTTCGAGTCTAACAATGAAGAGTATCCCAATGAGGAAAACCAAGAGGAAAATCAAGAAAACCCATCTAATGAAAATGATAATAGTGATTCTGAGGATAACAAGGACCGCGATCAAAACGAAGAAACAGATGCAAGTATGGATACAGATTATAATATAGATGAATATAAACTTGATGAGCAGATTGTAGACTCAGATACAGAAAAACAAAACTCTGAACAAATATTTCAAAAAAAAAACTTAAGAGATTTAGATATCGAGTATAAAATTTTTTCGACAGAATTTGACGAAATTATTAAAGCAGAAAATCTTGAAAATGCAGACGAGGCAAATAAACTTAGAAAGACATTAGATCAACAACTAATAGGCTTCCAAGATATTATTACAAAACTGGCAAATAAACTTCAAAGACAACTACTTGCTAAGCAAAACAGAGCATGGGAATTTGATTTAGAGGAAGGATTGCTTGATAGTTCCAAGTTACCAAGAATAATAATGGATCCTTATAATTCACTTTCATTCAAAAAAGAAAAGGATCTAGATTTTAAAGACACCGTAGTTACACTTTTAATAGATAATTCTGGTTCAATGAGAGGTAGACCAATTACAATTGCAGCTATTTGTGCAGACATACTATCTAGAACACTTGAAAGATGCTCCGTTAAAGTTGAAATATTGGGGTTCACAACTAAAAATTGGAAAGGTGGTCAAAGTAGAGAGCATTGGAATAATAAAGGTAAACCAAAAACACCTGGCAGATTAAATGATTTGAGACATATCGTTTACAAAGGGGCTGATACACATTGGAGACAAGCAAAAAATAATCTCGGGCTAATGTTAAAAGAGGGATTGCTTAAAGAAAACATAGACGGTGAAGCTATATCATGGGCTTTTAATAGAATTAAAAGAAGGAAAGAGGAAAGAAAAATTTTAATGATTATTTCTGATGGAGCTCCTGTTGATGACTCAACTCTATCAGTTAATTCAGGAGATTTTTTGGAAAAACATTTAAAAAAAATGGTAAAGTTTATCGAGGACAAATCAGAAATTGAAATACTTGCTATTGGGATAGGTCACGATGTATCAAGGTATTATAATAAAGCAATAAAGATTTCAGATGTTAATGAACTAGGAGACGTAATGATTTCACAATTGAGCTCATTATTTGAAAAAAAAATAAAATTTCATTAAAGTTTTAATAAATCTGTATTTCTCCACTTTATATTAACTTCAGCACCTGATCTTGTTTTTGAGTTTTGACAATTCAAAGAAGCAAAATTTTTTTCAAGCAAATTTTTTCCAATAAATATGCCTAACCCAAGACCTATTTTATCCTTTTTTTTTTCAGTTAACGATCTAAGATAAGGCTCACCAATTTTTGATAAAATTTCACTAGGGTAGCCTTCTCCATCATCCTCAATAAATACTTCACTATAATCATTGTTACTTTTTAATGTTATAAATATTTTTTTATTAGCAAATTTATTAGCGTTACCAATAAAATTTCTTAGACCATAAATAATCTCTATAGATCTAGGAATTTTTTTTGGGTTTGAGTCTTGATCAAAATTTAGGATAAAGTTTTTATTGCTTGTTTCCTGGAAAGAGGAAACTATTTGATTAATATATTCTTTTAAGGTTAAATCTTCGTCAATAAAGTCATCTTTTTCGACAGGATTTATAGACAATTTTTTTAATATTTGATTACATCTTTCAACTTGACTCGATAATAATTCTATATCTTGAGTTAATTCTTTTTTATCTTTTAATTGATCTTTAAGTTCTTGTGTAATAATTTTAATTGTAGATAAAGGAGTCCCCAAAGAATGAGCTGCTGCTGCTGCTTGACCACCCAAAGATAACATCTCATGTTCTTGAGCCATTACCTCCTCCATCTTACTCAAAGCTTCTTTTCTTTTTCTAGACTCTGTTCCGAATACAATAGCAAAATAATTCAAAAAAATTAAAGCAATTATCAAAGCGACTGGGATAGAATAATAATAATATGAGTCTACATAAAAGTTGTCATTTAAAGGTGAAGGTAAATTTTCAGAGTAAAAAGTTAAAAAGATAATTATAAATATAGTTGTTATCACAAGCAATAAATTTGTTCTAAAGCCTAAATTTGAAGAAGCAAACACACTTGGTATTAACAAAAAAACTATAAATGGATTTACAACCCCTCCAGTCAAATAAATTAAAGATCCTAATTGAAAAATATCAATTACTAAAAAAATTAATGCTGACCTATCCGAAAGTTGTGTTTTATTATATACAAAAATTAAGTAAAAATTACTTAATATTCCCACAAAAATTATAAAGTTTGCCAATAAAAAATTAAACCCAAAATTGAAATAAAAATAAACAATATTGACTGAAAATAGCTGACCAATAATACCAATCCATCTTAAGGAAATATAGGTGGATTTTTTGAGCGTATGAAATTTTGAAGTTTCAAAAAACTTCATCATTTATATATCTAAATTTTGAACATTTATTGCATTTGAAATAATAAAATCTTTTCTTAAAGTCACGTCGTTACCCATTAATGTGTGGATTAAATCCTGATCTTTTTGCAAATTTTTTGAATATTGTACCTGCAATAGATTTCTTGTCTCTGGATTTAAAGTTGTATTCCAAAGTTCGTCTGGATTCATTTCCCCTAAACCTTTAAATCTTTGAATACTCATTTTTGATCTTTCAATTTCTAATGTTTTCAAAAACTCTTTTGAATTTTTTTTAATTTTTTTTAATTCTTTATTATTATTAATAATAAAATTTTCTAATTCCTCTTCATCTCTTATATAAATTCCTTTGGAACCTTTATTAATTTTAAATAATGGTGGTTGGGCTAAATAAATATGACCATTTTCGATAAGTTTATTAAAGGGTTTGTTATTAAAAAAGGTCAATAATAATGCTCTTATATGTGATCCGTCAACATCAGCATCTGTCATTATTATTATTTTTCCATATCTTAAATCTTTTAAATCTAATTCCACAGCTTTTGGGTCTAGCCCGAGAGCATTTATTAACGTAACTATTTCGTTTGATGATATCATCTTAGATAAAGCTTTAGTTCTTTGATCAGAGCCATTGTGATTACCATTTTTTTTTTTTAAATTCTCGACATATGTATTTAGTATTTTTCCACGCAAAGGCAAAACAGCCTGGTTAGCTCTATTTCTTCCTTGCTTTGCAGACCCCCCAGCGGAATCTCCCTCAACAATAAATAATTCTGTGCCATCTTGTTTTCCTATTTGACAATCGGCTAATTTACCAGGAAGACCACTTAATTCGATTGCGCCTTTTCGTCTTACATTTTCTCTAGCCTTTCTGGCGACATCTCTTGCCATTGCAGCCTGTATAACTTTAGCTAGAATCATTTTCGCTATAGAAGGGTTTTGGTCGAACCAAATTGACAGTTTTTCATTTACCAGAGTTTCAACTATCATTCTAACTTCTGAGGATACTAATTTATCTTTAGTTTGAGAAGAGAATTTAGGATCTGGAATTTTGGTTGACAAAACACAAGTCAATCCCTCTTTTATATCATCACCAGAAATAGTTAATTTATTTTTTTTAAGTAAGTTATTTTCATTTGCATATTTATTTACTACTCTCGTTAGTGCGCTTCTAAAACCTAATAAGTGTGTTCCCCCATCTTTTTGATAAATATTATTGGTATAAGGATAAATATCTTCTGAATAACCAGAATTCCACTTAAGCGAACACTCTATTTCTACATTACTTTTCTTTCCTTCGATATAAATCGGTCTTTTAAATAAATCATTGCCATTTTTATTGATTAATTTTTCCCTTTTTTCATCTAAAAATTCTACAAATTCATTTACACCTCCGTCATATTTAAATTCTAAACTTTTTGATTTTTTTTGAGTGTTATCAGTAAATGTTATCTTTATTCCTTTATTTAAAAACGCTAACTCTCTCATTCTTTTTATTAAGGTGTTAGCACTAAATTTAGTTGAAGAGAAAATTTTCCTGGATGGCAAAAAAGTAATTTGAGTTCCAGTATCTTTAGATTTTCCTGATGCCTTTAATGGTGCTTTTGCTTCGCCATTCTCAAAGTTAATAAGATACTTTTTTCCCTCTCGATTAATTTCTAATTGTAACTTTTCAGATAAAGCATTTACCACTGAAACCCCTACACCATGTAATCCACCTGAAACTTTATACGAGTCGTGATCAAACTTACCCCCAGCATGTAGTTGGGTCATTATAACTTCAGCTGCAGATTTTTTTTCACCTTTGTGAATATCGACAGGTATACCTCTACCATCATCTTTCACTGTAACTGTTCCATCAGAATTTATGATTACATTAATATTTTTACAGTATCCTGCCAATGCTTCATCGATCGAATTATCAACAACTTCATAGACCATGTGATGTAATCCGGTTCCATCATCTGTGTCGCCAATGTACATTCCTGGTCTTTTTCTTACAGCCTCTAGACCTTTTAGGACTTTAATCGAATTTGCTTGGTATGTGTTTTTAACGTTCATTTTTTAAAATATGGAAAAAATAAATCATAACATTTTTTAAAAAAAATGCTTATTTATCTTCAAGATTTTAATCGCTAAATTTCAAATTAAGCTTGAAAAATAAGCCTTAATTAATGGCGGAGAGAATGGGATTCGAACCCATGAAAAGATTACTCCTTTACACGCTTTCCAAGCGTGCGCCTTCAACCACTCGGCCACCTCTCCAAATCACAAAATAAATTTTTTATACAATTGATAATTATCATGAAGATATTTTGGAAAAGTTCGATCTAACATAACTTTTTTATACTGGTGTCCTCTATTAAATAAATCAACTTTTTTATCAATTTTTGATTTTATTATATTAGTATTAGAATACTTATTATCACTAAATTCTGTGTGAGCAAATGTTTTGAGTTTAAGAGATATTTCATCAGGCTCCATTATATTATTAAAGTGCCAACCAGCATTTTCATAGATTTGTATACTTTTTTCTTTATCAAATCTTAAAAAGGTATATTCAAGGTTTTTTGATCTAATTTTTTGACGCATATAATCTATAGACTTTAAATTTTTTTTCTTACAAACCCTTGTTCCCTCCCAAGGTGTTTCGTAAGGGTTGTAAAGGTTGAATTTATAATTAAAGCATTTTTGATAAAAAATTCCATATTTTTTAATCAAATTAAATTTTTTAAATATTTGTGGCTTTGGAATTTCGTCAGGATCTGAGAAAAAAACATAATCATCTGGTTGTGCAAAAGATAAATTCTCTAAAATAAATTCTCTTTGAATAGCTTGGTTTTTCCATACATCAATATTGTCAGGAAATGGTTTGTCTAGAATTAGATATTTAATCTTTTTTGGGTCGTAGTTTTTAAAATTAAAATTCAATTTTTTGATATTATTTTTATGATCATACTTTGACTCACAAACAACAAAGTAATCAACATATTTTTGGAGAATATTATATCTTAGATTAAACATAAAGTTATTATCAAAAAAAGTAATACAATCAATTAATTTATTTTTAGTCATTAATCCATTTTTCCAAAATTTTACTACATATATATATGTCTTTTTTTTTTGTACCTGGGAAACTAGCTTCTTTTTTATTATTTAAGATATCATTACTTATTTCATCGATTTCTCTAGAGTAAATATTTTTTTCATTTTTTAATTTAAATATTTTTTTCTTATCATTATCTAAAATTATTTCACCCTCATCTGGGTTCCAAGTATTTGTGATTATTATTTTTCCATTCTTACCATTTATTGTAGTAGAATTTCCAATATCTCTTGAAAAAGATGCTGTAATTTTTGCTTGAAATTTATTATCAATTATTAATTTTACAGAACTTTCTACATCAATATTTTTAATTTTTTTTTTTTTGTTTTCCAATAACTCAAAATTTTCAATATTCAATCCATCTATCAAAGATGCAATTAATAAACTCATAGAAACCGTATATGAACCATGATCTAATATAGCTCCACCACCTAATGACTCAGAAAAAATTCTTTTTTTTTTGTTAAATTTACTTGAGTTAAAAAGTCCAAAGAAACGTTTTTTTGTTAATAAATTTTTTTCAAATGAAGTCTCCATAGAGATAATGCGACCGATTTCCTTATTTTTTATTAGCTCAATTGTTTTCATTATTTGGGGGTGATATCTAAACATAAAACCCTCTCCAATAAAAAATTTATCAAAGCCTTTGTGATTAAAAATATTTTTTGTTTCTTGAAAATTTAGGAATGCGGGTTTTTCAACTAAGATATGTTTTTTAAAGTTCAATGACTTATGTGTCCATTCATAATGAAGACTGTTTGGTAAAGCTATATATACAATATCAACCTTATTATTATTTAATAATTTTTCGTAATCGTTATGACAATTAATATTTTCAATATTAAAATTGGCCTTAAACTTTGATAATTTACTTTGCGATTTACTTGCAATAGCTATTAACTTGGCTTTTTTTGTATTATAAAAAGAGTTAGCAAACTCATGAGCAACATTTCCAAGTCCAATTATTCCCCATTTTACTACATCACCCATAATATAATTATTCTTTATCATAAATGATTAAGAAGAAAATAAAATCATATTATAAAAATTTAAGATCAAAAGTTTTTGAACATATTCATGGCAAAATAAGGGTTAAGAAAAATTTCTCTTCTTTTGTTGACGTATCACAAATCAATGATCCTAAAATTAGAAATTTTGAAAATAAAAAATATAAATTTTATGTCGTTAAAAAAGCAAGAATATTCACAGATAATAATGAAAATGTTGCGGTTATTAAAAATAATCTTTTATTACCTAAATTATCTTTTCAACAAGTAAATGGAAAATTAAAAAGTGCAG
Source organism: uncultured Pelagibacteraceae bacterium (assembly GCA_902523495.1). Classification (GTDB taxonomy): domain Bacteria; phylum Pseudomonadota; class Alphaproteobacteria; order Pelagibacterales; family Pelagibacteraceae; genus Pelagibacter. The sequence goes on along the minus strand of CABYZU010000009.1, from coordinate 14,957 downwards.
GATATAACTCAGTATTAAAGAAAGGGACAACATCATTTGTAAAAAGATTCTCAGGCACAGTTTTAAATCTCTCTCAAGGAGGTAGTGGAAACAATTATTTTCATTTCATATTTGATATTATTCCAAGAATTCATATTTCACAAAAAAAAATTAAAAAAAAAATAAATTTTTATTATGTCTCTAGACCACAAAAATGGCAAATCAAAATATTCGCGATTTTAGGTGTTCCAAAAAAAAAATTAATTGATAGCTCAAAATACAAACATATTTTTGCTGATAAGATAATTTGTATAGATCATCCATGGTATAATAAAGGTTATTTTCAAAATGAAGTGAAGAAAATACCTAGGTGGGTAATACTTGTAAATAGAAAAATTTTATTGAATAAATCAAAAAGGTTTAATAACTCCAAAAAAATTTTTTTAGACAGATCAACCTCTAAATTTAATCATTGCAAAATCTTTAATCAAAATTATTTGAATAGCTGGCTAAAAAAAAATGATTTTACCATTTACGCTCCAGAAAAATTATCCCAAGAAAAACAAATCTATCTTTTTAAAAATGCCTCAATAATCTTAAGTCCCCATGGAGCAGCGCTTACAAATATAATATTTTGCAAACCAGGGACAAAAATTATTGAGATTATACCTTCTGATCACCCAAATAAAAAATGCCAAAGAATTTGTAAAATTTTAAAACTTAAATATTTTAGAATAAAAACAAAACCCGACAATAATGATAAAAATTTTCCTTTTAAAATTCACTTAAATAAAAGGCATTTAAAAATGATTAATGATAATGTTAGTCTTTAGAAATTTTTAATACTCCAATAAATGCTTCCTGTGGTATCTCAACTCTACCAAACTGCTTAGATCTCGCCTTGCCTTTTTTTTGTTTTTCGAGAAGTTTTCTTTTCCTATCAGTGGCTCCACCTCCATGAATTTTTGTCAAAACATCTTTCTTGAAACCTTTAATTGTCTCTCTTGCAATAATTTTACCTCCAATTGCAGCTTGTACTGGTATCATAAAGTTATGTCTTGGTATCAAATCTTTTAATTTTTCACATACCTCTCTTCCTGTTCTTTGTGCAAAATCTTTATGAATCATCATTGCTAATGCATCAACTGGTTCAGCATTTACTAAAATTCCTAGTTTTACCAAATCGCCCTCTCTATGATCAATGATTTCATAATCAAAGCTTGCATATCCACTTGTCATAGATTTTATTCTATCATTAAAGTCAAAAACTACTTCGTTTAAAGGTAGCTCATAGCTTAAAACTGCCCTATTACCTGAATAGGTTAAATTAATTTGAACACCTCTTTTATCTTGGCACAATTTTATTATTGAACCTAAATATTGATCTGGTGTTATAACTGTAGCTTTTATCCAAGGCTCTTCAATAGATTTAATTAATGAAGGATTTGGTAAACTTGATGGGTTCTGTAAATCAATTGTATTTCCCTTGTTCAAATTTACTTTGTAAACAACGCCTGGGGTTGTTGTAAGTAAATTTACATCGAACTCTCTCTCTAATCTTTCTGTAATGATTTCAAGATGAAGTAGTCCCAAAAAACCACATCTAAAACCTAAACCTAGAGCAGATGAGGATTCGGCTTCAAATGAAAAGCTCGCATCATTTAGCTGAAGTTTTGCTAACCCATCTTTTAATTTTTGATATTCTGAACTGTCAACTGGGAATAACCCACAGAAAACAACAGGTTTACTTGGTTTAAAGCCAGGTAATGGATTTACTGATGGCTTAGTAGCATCACAAATTGTGTCTCCAACTTTTGTATCAGATAAAACTTTTATTCCGGTTGTTATAAAACCAATCTCACCAGCATTTAATTCATTTATATCTTTTGGTTTAGGAGTGAAAACACCAACTTTTTCAATAATATAATCTTGATTGGTTGAGAGCATCTTAATTTTCATATTTTTAGAAATCTTTCCATTTATAACTCTTACTAAAATAACTACTCCAAGGTATGTGTCGTACCAACTATCTACTAATAAACATTTTAGATCTTGCTCTAAATCACCTTCCGGTCCTGGCAAACGATTTATAATTTGTTCTAATATCTCATCGATACCCTCTCCAGTTTTTCCAGAACACGGAATAGCATTTTCAGTATCAATGCCAATCACATCCTCAATTTGTTTACTAGTTCTCTCTAAATCTGATGCTGGTAGATCAATCTTATTTAAAACTGGAATTATTTCATGATTGGTATCTAAAGCTTGATAAACATTAGCTAATGTTTGTGCTTCAACACCTTGTGTACTATCAACGATTAATATTGATCCTTCGCAAGCATATAATGATCTACTAACTTCATAACTAAAATCAACATGTCCCGGAGTGTCTATAATATTTAATACATATTCTTTTCCATTTTTGGCTTTGTAGTTTAATTTGACAGTTTGAGCTTTAATTGTGATTCCTCTTTCTCTTTCGATATCCATAGAATCTAAAACCTGGGCTTTCATTTCCCTTTCTGTTAGACCGCCACATTTGTGAATTATCCTATCAGCAATTGTTGATTTGCCATGATCAATGTGAGCAATAATTGAAAAATTTCTAATATTATCGATAGTGTTCATTTAAATATTAAGATCGAATTTTAGCACCAGTTTTATTTTCAACTGTTTTGATTATCAAGTTATTAATTTTTTCTAAATCATCCTCGTTTAAAGTTTTTTCAGACGACTGTATTGTTACACTGATCGCTATTGATTTCTGATTTTCAGGAATATTATCACCCTCATAAACATCAAAAACTTTTACATTTTTTACTAAACTTCCATCTATACTTGAGATAGAGTCAATCAAATCTTGAGCCTTTACATCTTTGTTTACTATAAATGCAAAATCTCTCTCAGATTTTTGATAGTCAGAAAATGAAAATTTTGCTTTAAGATCTTTAAGGGTTTTTTCAGGTAATTTTAGATTATCCATAAAAATCTCAAAACCAACTAGAGACTCTGTTTTCATATCAATCTGCTTTAAAATGTTAGGGTGTATTTCTCCAAAATACGCTGCAGTTTGAACTTTTTCGTTACTTAAAAATAATCTTCCTGATTTACCGGGGTGATAATAGTTAGGTGTTTTACTATCAATAGAAAATTTTTTAGAGTCATAACCTACTTCCACTAAAGTTTGAACTACATCTCTTTTCACATCAAATACATCTATGTTTCTATCTTTTTCAATCCAAGATAATCTTGATTTTTTACCTGCTGATAAACCGCAAATGACAGTATTTTGTTCACCAGGATTAGGGCCATTAAAAATAGGACCTATTTCGAATATTGATAAGTCCTTAAAACCTCTATCAAGGTTTTTATTTATATACATTGTTAAATTTGAAAATATTGAATTCCTTAAAACTCCTAATTCCGAACTGATAGGATTAATAATTTTAATTTCTTTTTTTTTATTCCTAAAATGGTCGTTAAAACGTTTATCTGTGAATGACCAAGTTATTGCCTCCAGATAACCTTTAGATGCAACGGATCTTTGTAAAAAATGAAATAATTTCTGATATTTATTTAAAGTAGATTTTTTTCTTTGTTTAATTGGGTTTATATAATTTATCTTATCATAACCACTTATTCTTACCAGCTCCTCAACAATATCTACTTCCTGTGAGATATCGGGTCTCCATGAAGGAATACTTAATTTGAAATTTTTTTTTTCTTTTTTAACACCAAAACCAAGATCCTCTAAAATTTTAATCATTTTTTTCAGAGGAATTTTGAAACCAGTTATTTTCTCAAATATATTTGGGTCAAATATAATTTTTTTTATTTTGAAAGTTTGTGTTTTTTGAATATCTATTTTGCTAATTTCACCACCACAAATCTCTTTTATTAATTTTGCAGCTTTATTCAAACCGTCTTCGATTGATAACGGATCTATACCTCTCTCAAATCTAAACTTTGCATCCGTATCAAGATTTAATTTTTTTGCTGTATTTCTTATTGACCGCGGTTCAAAATAAGCTGACTCGAGTAGTATATTTTTCGTATTAAATTCTGTGCCAGATCTTGTGCCACCAATAATTCCTCCAAGTCCTAAAATACCTTTGTTATCGCTGATAACACACATGCCACTTTCCAATTTATACAATTTATTATCGAGTGCTGTGAATTCTTCTCCAAACTTAGAGTTTCGCACAATTATACCTTTTTCAATTTTATCAGCATCATATGCATGTAATGGACGATTCATATCAAGCATAACATAATTTGTAACGTCAACTATTGCTGAAATAGGTTTTTGACCAACTGAAACTAATTTTTCTTTAAGCCAATTGGGACTTTCAGAATTTTTCACATTTTTAATTAAACAGCTTCCAAAAGCAGTACATCCTTGGTCATTTTCTCTATTAATTTTTACTTTTAAGGATTGTTTATTTTTTGAATGAATTTTTTTTTCTTTAAAATCCACTAATTTTCCAAAACCAGATGCAGCAAGATCTCTAGCGACTCCTCTAATTCCAAGACAATCTGGTCTATTAGGTGTTATAGATAAATCAATAAGATTCGATTTTGATTTTGAAAAATAACTATTACCAATATTTTTTTTATACTTCTTTGATAATTCAGTAATTCCATCACTTTCATCAGACAAATTCAATTCAAACTCAGAACAAAGCATTCCGTAAGAGGTAACACCTCTTATTTTAGCGACTACTAATTTCATCTTAGTTTTTGGTATAATTGCACCTGGAGGAGCATATATAGTAAGTAAACCCTCTTTTGCATTTTCGGCACCACACACAACTTTTTTAATTTCTTTTTCTCCAACATTGACATCACATACTTTAAGTCGGTCTGCATTAGGGTGTTTTTCAGTTTTTATAATTTCAGCCACTTTAAATAATTTGTTTTCTGCAGAAAGACTTTCCACACTTTCTACCTCTAGGCCTATATTAGTCAGTTGCTCTAAAAGATTTTTCTCTTTTAAATTGGTCTTTAGGTGATCTTTTAACCAATCAAATGTTATTTTCATCTACTTAGACCTCTGTAATTTGTGGGTACATCTAAAGGATCAAATCCAAAATGATTTAACCATCTGTAATCACAATCAAAGAAAGCTCTTAAGTCATTTATTCCGTATTTTAGCATAGCAAGTCTATCAATCCCAATACCAAATGCATATCCCTGAAACTTTGTTGGATTAACTTTAACATTTTTTAAAACATTTGGGTGAACCATTCCACACCCTAAAATCTCTAACCATTGATTACCCTCTCCTATTATAATTTTTCCATCTTTCATCTCGTATCCAATATCAACCTCCGCAGATGGTTCTGTAAAAGGAAAATGGCTTGGCCTAAATCTCATTTTAATTTTATCTACCTCAAAAAATTCTTTTATAAAATAATTTAGACATCCTTTTAAATGACCCATGTTTATATTCTTATCTATGTGAAGTCCTTCAACTTGATGAAACATTGGTGAATGAGTTTGGTCGCTATCTGATCTATAAGTTCTTCCGGGTGCGATAATTTTAAACGGTGGCTTATCTTTCAGCATAGTTCTTATTTGAACTGGAGAAGTATGCGTTCGTAATAGTTTTTTCTTTTTTTCATCTAGATAGAAAGTATCATGCATATCTCTAGCTGGATGATTTTCTGGTGTATTTAGTGCTGTAAAATTATTATATTCATTTTCAACGTCTGGCCCTTCCTCAACACTAAAACCTATTTCAGAAAAAATTGATGATATTTCATCGATCGTTTGTGAAACTGGATGGATTTTTCCTCTAACAAATGATCTTTCAGGCAAAGTAATATCAATTTTTTCTTTTTCTAATTTTTTGTTAATTTCGGCATTTTCAACTTCGTTTATTTTTGAACTTATTAAATCTTGGAGTTCATCTTTTATAATATTTAAGTCGGAAGCAAATTTTTTTCTTTCTGACGCTTTAATTGATCCAATCTTTTTAAATTGGGTTGAAATTAACCCGTTTTTACCAAATAGATTAGATTTAATTTGGTTTATTTCAGAAATATTTAATTTTTTATTAATTTTTGAAAGAAATTCATCTTTTATTTTTTTAAGATCTGACATTTTTACAGATTATTTCTTCAGAGAAATAAAACAATAGCGAAGATTAATTTAAAGCAGATTGAGCTTTTTGAACGATAGTTTTAAAGGCTTCTGGACTATCATACGCTATTTCAGCTAGAATTTTTCTATCAATTTTTATTCCACATTTATTTAATCCATTAATAAACTTAGAATATGTCAAACCTTCTGCTCTCACCCCAGCATTTATTCTTTGTATCCAAAGTGATTTAAAATCTCTTTTCTTATTTCTACGATCTCTGTAAGCATATTGCATAGCTCTTTCCATAGCTTGCTTTGCAACTCTGATGGTATTTTTTCTTCTACCCCATTGACCTTTGACAGCTTTTAAAACTTTTTTATGTTTTGCCCTACTAGTTACACCTCTTTTAACTCTAGCCATTTTAACCTCTTAAATTGTAAGGCATATATGACTTAACAATTTTACTATCTTGTTTCGACATAGTTGTGGTGCCTCTTAATTTTCTTATTTGAGAATTTGTTCTTTTAATCATGCCATGTCGCTTACCAGCTTGAGCGGTTATAACCTTTCCCCTTGCAGATATTTTGAATCTTTTTTTTGCAGAGCTTTTAGTTTTTAGTTTAGGCATAATTTGTCGAGTTTATACAAAGAATGCTATTAATTTACAACTACTATTAAAGCTTATAAAGGCTGAATTACCATTATCATTTGTTTTCCGTCAAACTTTGGGTGCAATTCTACCTTACCAATTTCCTTCATGTCTTCCTTAATCTTAGTCATCAACTCATTTCCCAAATGAGAGTGCTGAAGTTCTCGACCTTTAAATCTTATTGTAAATTTTACTTTGTCTCCTTTGGCAATAAATTTTTTTGCATTTTTAACTTTAAACTCATAATCGTGCGTTTCTGTAACAGGTCTCATTTTAATTTCTTTTAAAGCAATAATTTTTTGTTTTTTTTTTGCTAGATTGGCTTTTTTTTGCGCGTCATATTTATATTTACCCATATCCATGATTTTGCAAACTGGTGGGTTTGCATTAGGAGCAATTTCAATTAGATCTAATCCCGAGTTTTTAGCCATGGATATTGCTTCATTTGTATTCAGGACCCCTAGATTTTCTCCATCACTGGCTATTACCTGAACCTCTGGAGATGAAATTCTATTATTTGATCTAGGTCCTCTATCTTTAGTTCTTCGCTGAAAATAATTTTGTTTGAAATCTGCCACTTAAATTGAAGAAGCTTTGTTTAATGCAGAAAATGTTTTTAAAAACTTACTTAATTCCATATTTTCTTGTTTCTTAGTGTCTAATCTTCTAATGGTTACAGAGTTACTGTCAACTTCTTTTTTACCACAAATTAACAAAATAGGTACTTTTGCAAGTGAATGTTCTCTTATTTTATTATTCAAATTATGATTTTTTAAATCAACTATTGAACTAATGCCTGCTTCTTTTATTTTTTTTGCAACTTTACTTGCATAATCATTAAAATCATCTGAGATTGGAATTACTACAGTTTGCAGTGGTGATATCCAAAATGGAAATTTTCCTGCGTAATTTTCAATTAAAATACCAATAAATCTCTCGAGTGATCCGAATAATGCTCTATGCAACATTACTGGAACTTTTTTGGATCCATCTTTATCTACATATGAAGCACCTAATCTTCCTGGTAAATTAAAATCAACCTGCAAAGTTCCACATTGCCAATCTCTTCCAATAGCATCTCTTAAAACAAACTCAATTTTAGGTCCATAAAATGCACCCTCGCCTTTGTTTATGGTATATTCTAATTTAGTAGCTTTAACCGCCTCTAATAAAGCTGCTTCTGCTTTATCCCATACACTATCATCTCCAACTCTTAATTCTGGTCTGTCAGAATATTTCAGAATAACATTTTCAAAACCCAGATCTTTATAAATTTCTAAGATAAGATTAGTTACTGTTAAACATTCCTTTGTTATTTGATCCTCAGTACAAAATATATGTGCATCATCTTGTGTAAAAGCTCTAACTCTTAATAGACCATGAAGAGCTCCAGAAGGTTCATAACGATGAACCTTTCCAAACTCAGACATCTTTAATGGTAAATCTTTATAGCTTTTAAGGCCTTGATTAAAGACCTCTACACAACCTGGGCAGTTCATGGGTTTAATAGCAAATACTTTTTCATCTGGAGTAGTTGATGTGTACATATTTGCTCCAAATTTTTCCCAATGACCTGATTTTTCCCATAAACTTCTATCTAAAACCTCAGGAGTATTTATCTCTTTATATCCAGCAATGTCTTGTTTTGTTTTCATATAATTAATCAATTTTTGAAATAACGCCCATCCCTTTTCATGCCAGAAGACAGATCCAGGACTCTCTTCTCTAAAATGAAATAGATCCATTTCTTTACCAAGTTTTCTGTGGTCCCTTTTTTCGGCTTCTTGAATTCTTTTTAAATATTCATCTAAATCTTTTTGTGATGCCCAACCTGTCCCGTAGATCCTCTGCAACATCTCATTATTGGAGTCTCCACGCCAATAAGCTCCCGCAACTTTTGTAAGCTTGAAAGCTTTTCCAATTTTACCAGAGGATAAAAGATGTGGGCCTCTACACAGATCATGCCAAGTATCCCCATGATGATAAACTGTAAGCTCCTCACTCTCAGGAATACTCTCTATTATTTCAGCTTTGTATTTTTCACCAATTTTTTTAAAATGACTTATTGCTTTATCTCTTTCCCAAACTTCTCTTCTTGTTTTTACGTCTTTATCAATTATTTCAGACATTTTTTTTTCTATTTTTTCTAGATCATCCTCTGTAAAAGGTTCTTTCCGAGCAAAATCATAAAAAAATCCATTTTCAATTACAGGTCCAATTGTGACCTGTGTGCCAGGATATAATTCTTGAACAGCCATGGCCATAATATGTGCAGCATCATGCCTGATGACCTCTAAGCCTTCAGGGTCTTTTGCAGTAAAGATTTTTACTGAACAATCATTTTTAATTGAAAAATACAAATCCTTTAATTCACCATCCACACTCATAATTAATGCTTGCTTCAATAATGATTTACTTATTTTTTCTGCAATATCTAATCCTGTAACTTCTCTTGAAAATTTTATATTTTTTCCATCAGGTAGTGTAATTGTAAGCATTTAATTTAATAATCTTTTATACTCTGAATAAGTAGAAAAACACATTTTTTCAACATTAAATTTTTTTATTATATTACTTCTTCCTTCTTTACCCATATGATTTACAGATGTCTCATCCATTGTTAATCCTCGAATTATTTTTTTACTCAAAGAATTTGCGTCACCTGATGTGAATAAAAAACCTGTTTTTTCATCGTTAATCGTCTCATTTGATCCACCAATATTAGAGGCTATAATTAGTTTTTGCATAGATTGTGCCTCGACAGCTACTCTTCCAAAAGCCTCTGGTTCAATAGAAGCAGACACAATTATATCTGAAACTTTATATGCTAGAGCCATATCCTTGCAATGATCTATAAATTTTATTTGATTGGTCAGTCGATATTGCTCGGTAAGTCGAATTAGCTTTTTTTTATACAAATCTCTCCCTTGGTCGTTACCAAGAATTACAGCATGAAAGGCTTCATATCCTAATTCAATTTTGACTAAATTGATTGCTTCAATAAATAATTCTTGCCCCTTCCAAGAAGTGAGTCTTCCTGGCATCAAAATTATTTTTTTTTCATCATTTATTTTCCATTTTTGTAGTAAATTTTTTTCATCAGTTTCTAATTTTGTAGAGGAATCAAAATAATCAACATTTATACCTCTGAAGATGACTAAAAATTTTTTTTTAGGTGTTAAAAATTCAGAATAATTTTCTTTAATATGTGAAAAAATAAAATTTGATCCTGCAATTATTAAATCAGATCTAACCATAATAGAATTATAGAATTTCTTAAACTTTCCACTAAAATTATATGTGCCATGAAATGTTGTAACAAATTTTTTTCTTGTTAATTTTGTAGCAAACAAACATGACCATGCTGGTGCTCTACTTCTTGCATGAACAATTGAAATTTTATAAAATAAAATTATTCCAACTAAAAAAATTGTATTTAATAAAATCATTAAAGGATTTTTACTGTGAACTGGTAACTTAATTAATTTTACTTTTTTCTTATCAACAAACTTGGTTAATTCACCACCACTTGTTACAATAAAAGACTCACATCCATTTTCAGGTAAATAATGAGCAATATCATAACAACCTGTTTCCGCTCCTCCATAACCTAGCTTTGGTATTACTTGCAAAACTTTAATATTAGACGACATAGAATTAGATTATATTATAATAGACATAACTAATAAACTTTTATGACCAAGTTCAATTACCTTAAAATAAACAAGTCAAAAAAAATTAGGTATTTAAAATACAACCAAGCTAGTGCAACCTATATTGTTTTTTTGCATGGATTTATGTCAGATTTAGAGGGTAAAAAACCAGAGTTTTTTTACAATTTTGCTAAAAAAAATAAATATGGTTTTTTAGCTCTAGAATACAACGGTCATGGAAAATCTTCAGGCAAATTTACGAGTGGAAATATTTCCAGTTGGACAAGGGATAGTAAAATTCTAATAAAAAGGATAGTAAAAAAAAATAATATTATTTTAATAGGATCTAGTATGGGCTCATGGATTTCTTTGAACCTGTTTAAATATTTTATTAGACAAATTAAAGGTTTTATAGGGATTGGATCAGCTCCAGAATTTTTAGAGAGACTTATGTGGAATAAATTTACCAAGAAAGTAAAAAAAGAAATTAAAAAAAATGGGCTAATCAATTTAAAACACGGAGATTATGAATATCCTATTTCATATCAACTTATTTTAGATGGGAGAAAAAATAAGGTTCTAAATAAAATTATTAATTCAAAGATTTACGTCACTATGATACATGGCAGTGAAGATAAATCTGTACCAGTAGTTTTTTCTCGTAAAACTTTAAAGGTTTTTAAAAATGCTAAAAAGAAATTGGTTTTAATAAAAAAAGGCGATCATAGCTTATCTTCGCCCAAATGGTTAAATATGATTAAAAAAGAATTAAAATTAATTATTAACTAGCTGCTTGAGTTGAAGACTTTAATGTTATTGGGTTATCAATTTTATCTATCATTTCTTTTGGACAAACTTGAATAAATTTTTTAATTTCATCTTCAAAGTTACTTATTAAATTTGTAGAAATCATAGACCCAGTTTCTTTAGAATGTTCTAAAATAAGTTTTTTCAAAAATTTTTTCCAATGCTCGGTTTCCACATTTTGCCAAATTACGGAGTCAGGATTTACTTTATTTTCAAATTCTTGTGATTTATCATATATGAATGCCATTCCTCCTGTCATTCCAGCTGCGAAATTGTCTCCTACATCTCCAAGTATTACTGCTGTTCCACCTGTCATATATTCACAACCATTAGAATCACATCCCTCAATAACTGTAATTGCACCAGAGTTTCTTACTGCAAATCTATCTCCCGCTTGCCCAGCAGCAAAAAGTTTTCCCGAAGTAGCGCCATATAAAACAGTATTTCCAATTATTGTATTTTCTTTTGAAACTAAATTACTTTCGTCTTGAAGTCGTATTGAGATTGTTCCTCCAGATAATCCTTTGCCCACATAATCATTAGCATCACCTTTTAAATTTAATTTTAAACCTTTTGTAGCAAAAGCACCAAAAGATTGGCCGGCGGAGCCCTTGAAATTTAAAGTTAAAAAATTTTCATCAAGTTTTTCGTATCCATATTTTTTATACAAGTTATGAGAAATTCTAGTTCCTACCGCTCGATGAGTATTTTTTATAATAAACTCTCTTTGGATTTTTTCTGAACTATTTAATGACTTTTCTATCTCAGGCCAAATTTCTTGGTCAAGAGTATTTGGTACTTTATTAATTTCTGTGACTTCACAATATCTTTTGTGTTTACCAGGGTCCGCTTGAACAAACAAAGGGTTTAAATCTAAATCATCTAAATTTGGAGATCCTTTATTAACTTGCATTAATAAGTCAGTTCTTCCTATTACTTCATCTAATTTTCTAAATCCTAACTCCGCAAGAATTTCTCTTATCTCTGTGGCAATAAAGGTAAATAAATTTACAACTTTATCTGGTGTTCCAGTAAATTTTTTTCTTAATTCCTCATCTTGCGAACAAACACCAACTGGACATGTATTGGAATGACATTGTCTAACCATAATGCATCCCATTGCAACTAGGGCTGTAGTTGCAACACCATACTCTTCAGCTCCCATCATTGCTGCAATGACCACATCTCTACCTGTTTTTATGCCTCCATCAGTTCTAAGAGTAATCTTGTGTCTTAAATTATTTAAGGTTAGTACTTGATTAGCTTCGGTTAGACCCATCTCCCATGGTATACCAACATATTTTACACTTGTTTGTGGCGTTGCACCGGTCCCACCATTATGGCCAGATATTAAAATAATGTCCGCTTTTGCTTTAGCTACTCCTGCAGCTATTGTTCCTACACCAGATGAGGCAACCAATTTTACACCAATACGTGCTTTTGGATTAATTTGTTTCAAGTCATAAATTAACTGAGCTAGATCCTCAATGGAATAAATATCATGATGTGGTGGTGGTGAAATTAGAGTAACTCCTGGTGTTGAATGTCGTAATCTTGCAATTTCATCTGTCACTTTAAAGCCGGGCAATTGACCACCTTCACCAGGTTTAGCACCTTGCGCAATTTTAATTTCAATTTCGTTACAATTATTTAAATAATTAATAGTTACTCCAAATCTTGCAGATGCAATTTGTTTTACTCTTGAATTTGCATTATCTCCACCTGCCATAATTTTAAATCTATTTTCATCTTCACCACCCTCTCCACTACACGACGCTCCTTTAATTCTGTTCATTCCAATCGCTAATGTCTCATGAGCTTCTTTTGATAATGCGCCATGAGACATACTTCCACTTCCAAATCTTCTTAATATTTTTTCAATTGGCTCAACCTCAGAAATATTTATTGAAGCTCCAAGTTTCTTTTTTCTGAAATCAATTAAGTCTCTTAAATTGATAGGTGGTAAATTATAAATCCCCTCGGCATATTTTTTATACAATGAGTAAGAGTTTGATCCTACAGAGCTTTGCAATAAATGAATAAGTTTTCCTTGGTATTGATGTGTTTCACCATTTTTTCGATATCTGTAAATGCCTCCTATAGGCAAAACTGTATCTGTGCTCTCAAAAGCCTCTTTATGTATTTGTCGAATTTTCTTCTCAATACCATTAAGACCGATCCCTGAAATCTTTGAAGTTACTCCAGGAAAATAATCATTAACTATTGTTCTACTAAGCCCAACTGTTTCAAAATTACATCCGCCTCTATATGAACTTAAGACCGAGATACCCATTTTAGACATAATCTTTAAAAGACCCGAATTGACAGATTTAATATATCTTTTTACACAGTCATCATAATTTAATTGTCCAAATAATTTTTTTTCAAATCTTTGATGTAAGCTATCAAATGCCAAATACGGATTTATGGTTGTTGCTCCAACACCAATTAGAGTGGCAAAAGAATGGGTGTCTAATGCTTCACCTGATTGAACATTAATTGAAACATATCCTCTTAATTTTTTATTAATTAAAAATGTATTAATAGCTCCAACGCATAAGACTGTAGGCATTGGTAATTTTTTTGAAGAAAGATTCTTGTCAGTTAAAATAATTTGGGTGACACCTTGTCTTACAGCAATTTCAGCTTCTTTTTGTATTCTTAAAATTGCGATTGAAAGGCTCTCTTCCTCTGAAAAAGTACAATCAATAGAAATTGAATTTTTTCCAAAAAAATTTATAAATTTGTTAAATTGTGAATTTGATAATACTGGGCTATTCAAAACATAAATGTTTTCCTTAGTGAGAGTATCAAAATCAAGAATATTTCCTAAGTTTCCAAATCTAGTTTTTAAACTCATAACCTTATTTTCTCTTAGAGAGTCAATTGGTGGATTTGTAACCTGGCTAAAATTTTGTCTAAAAAAATGATAAAGTGGTCTGTATTTATCAGATAATACTGCTAAAGGAGTATCGTCCCCCATTGAACCTGTTGCCTCTTTAGCATCCGCTGCCATGGGATGTAAAATTAACTCTAGATCTTCTAAGCTCAAACCAAAAGTGTGTTGTCTCCTTCTTAAATCTTCACCATCAAAACTATTTTTTTCATTAGAAATTAATAATTTTTCATCAAGATCAATAATTTGGGAATGAAAGTGTTTATATTCTTTTGCTAAAAAATCTTTAATTTGGTTATTGAGGAATATTTTACCTTTTTCAATTCTTACACCTATAATTTCACCTGGACCTAACCTTCCTTTAGATAGTATCTTTTTTTCATTTAGATCTATCATTCCTGTTTCTGAGCCAGCAAAAAGCAGTTTGTCTTTTGTAATTGTATATCTTAAAGGTCTTAACCCATTACGATCATTTGCAGCAATTACCCACTCATTGTCTGTAGCAGCAATAGCAGCTGGACCATCCCATGGTTCCATAGTGCTATTCAAAAAATTAAATAATTGTTGATGACTTCTTGGAAGAGTTTTGTTTTTTTTTGACCATGCATCAGGAATTAACATTAATTTAGCTAGTGGCGCAGAATGGCCTGATTTATTTAACAACTCAAAAACATTATCAAGAGCTGCTGAATCTGACACACCTTTTTGTATAACTGGTTTTAAGTTATCAACATTTTCAAAAAGGGGACTGCTCATTTCTTGTTCATGAACTTTCATCCAATTTTTATTTCCTCTATAAGTATTTATTTCACCATTGTGAGCTACAGCTCTAAAGGGTTGAGCTAAACTCCAGCTAGGTGCGGTATTTGTTGAAAATCTTTGATGGAA
>CABYZU010000008.1 GCA_902523495.1 uncultured Pelagibacteraceae bacterium | reverse complement strand
AAAGGTTCAGTTATGAAGCTTGGTGAAAAAAGAGCTATGGATATCGAGTCGATATCTACGGGTTCTTTAAGCTTAGATTTGGCTTTAGGAATAGGTGGTTTACCAAAAGGAAGAATTGTTGAAGTTTATGGACCAGAGTCTTCTGGAAAAACAACATTGGCATTACAAGTTGTTGCTGAAGCACAAAAAGCTGGTGGAATTTGTGCATTCGTTGATGCTGAACATGCTTTGGACCCAGTTTATGCAAAAAAATTAGGAGTAAACACTGAAGAGCTTTTGATTTCACAACCAGACGCTGGTGAGCAAGCTTTAGAAATAGCAGATACACTAGTAAAATCAGGCTCTATTTCGGTTATCGTAATTGACTCTGTTGCAGCTTTAACTCCAAGAGCTGAAATTGAAGGTGAGATGGGAGATCATCACGTTGGTCTTCAATCAAGATTAATGAGTCAGGCTTTAAGAAAATTAACTGGTTCAATTTCAAATACCAACACTATGATGATTTTCATTAACCAAATCAGAATGAAAATAGGAGTTATGTTTGGAAGTCCTGAAACAACATCAGGTGGAAACGCACTTAAGTTTTATTCATCTGTGAGAATGGACATTAGAAGAATTGGTGCCATCAAAGATAAAGATGAAATTATTGGTAACTCTACAAGAGTTAAAGTAGTTAAGAATAAAGTTGCACCACCATTTAAAGTTGTTGAGTTCGATTTAATGTATGGAAGAGGAATTAGTAAAATGGGTGAGTTAGTAGACCTAGGTTCTAAAGCTGACATTATTGAAAAATCTGGAGCATGGTACGCTTACAAGGGTGAGAAAATTGGACAAGGTAGAGAAAATGCTAAAGTCTATTTAGCTCAAAATCCACAAGTTGCTGCAGAAATTGAAATGGCAATTAGAGAAAAAGCAGGTGTGATTTCTAAAAAAATTGAAGGAAATCCGTTAAGTCCTGAAAAAATTGAAAAAGAGAAGAAAGTAGCAGAAAAAGAAGAGGCAGATAAAGAGGCTACTCCTCCTAAAAAGAACTAGAATTAAAGGTCATCTTTAAATTATAAAGGCGCTTATTATAAGCGCCTTTCCCCCTTATCGTTATCTAGACATAGAACAAAAAAGCTGTATTTTAAAAATATGGCGGACAAATCATTAAATGAAATAAGAAGTACTTTTCTTAAATACTTCGAGAAAAACGATCATAAGATTGTTGAGTCTAGTAATCTGGTGCCAAATAATGATCCAACCTTAATGTTTGCTAATTCAGGTATGGTCCAGTTTAAAAATGTATTTACTGGTTTAGAAAAAAGAGATTATCAAATGGCAACCACTTCACAAAAGTGTGTAAGAGCAGGAGGTAAGCATAATGATTTAGAAAATGTTGGTTACACACCAAGACACCATACTTTTTTTGAAATGTTGGGAAATTTTTCTTTTGGAGATTATTTTAAAGAAAGAGGTATTGAACTTGCATGGAATTTAATCACTAAAGATTTTGGTTTAGATAAAAACAGAATTTATGTAACCGTTTTTCATGAGGATGATGAAGCCTTCAATTTTTGGAAGAAAATTGCGGGTTTTAACGATGATAGAATAATTAGAATTTCAACATCAGATAACTTTTGGTCAATGGGTGAAACTGGGCCTTGTGGACCTTGTTCAGAAATATTTTATGATCATGGTGATCATTTAAAAGGCGGTTTGCCAGGAACGAAAGATCAAGACGGAGATCGTTTTATTGAAATTTGGAACCTAGTTTTTATGCAGTATGAGCAAGTCTCAAAAGATAAAAGAATAGATTTACCAAAACCATCTGTTGATACAGGAATGGGATTAGAGAGAATTGCGGCTCTTTTACAAGGCACACATGATAATTATCAAACAGATCACTTTAAGAAACTAATAAGCTCAATATCTGAGGTAACTAAAGTCAAACAAGAAGACAAAAATATATCTAGTTTTAGAGTAATTGCCGATCACTTAAGAGCAAGTTCATTTCTTTTAGCTGAAGGTGTTCTGCCTTCAAATGAGGGTCGTGGATATGTTCTTAGAAGAATTATGAGAAGGGGAATGAGACATTCTCATTTGTTAGGATCTAAAGAACCAATCTTTTATAAAATTTTCGACACCTTAAAAAAAGAGATGTCAGGAAATTATCCAGAGCTTGAAAGGTCTCAATCTTTAATTAAAGAAACGCTAAGGATGGAAGAAGAAAAATTTTTAGTTTTACTTGATAGAGGTATTAAAATTTTAAATGATGAAATTGCGAAAATAGATAAAGTTTTACCTGGTGATGTAGCATTCAAATTATATGACACCTATGGTTTTCCATTAGATCTTACAGAAGACATCTTAAAGAATAAATCATTGAAAGTTGATCATAAGAAATTTGATGAATTAATGAAAAAAAGCAAAGAACTTGCAAAAAAGAACTGGAAAGGTTCTGGAGATAGTTCTGAGGAAGCAATATGGTTTTCAATTAAAGATAAAGCTGGTCCGACAGAATTTTTAGGTTACGAGTTCAATCAATCTGAAGGTATCGTACTAAATTTAATTAAAGATAACAAAGAAGTAAAATCTTTATCTTCTGGTGAAGAAGGGATGATCATTACTAATCAAACTCCTTTTTACGGTGAGTCAGGAGGACAAATCGGAGACAAAGGAACAATCGTTTCTGGTAATTCTATTTTTGAAGTAGAGGATACACAAAAAAAACTTGGAGACTTATTTGTTCATTATGGATCTTTGAAAACTGGAGAAATAAAGATTAATGATGTAATTGAAATGAAAATAGATGTTGAAAGAAGAAATAATTTAAAGGCGTACCATTCTGCAACTCACTTACTACATGAGTCATTAAGAAGAACCTTGGGTAATCATGTTATGCAAAAAGGATCATTAGTTGCTCCAGATCGGTTAAGATTTGACTTTAGTCATATGAAACCAATTACCAATGACGAGTTGGAGACTATTGATAAGTTGGTTAATGAATATGTCTCAAATAGTTCTGAAGTAACTACAAGAATTATGACACCAAAGGCTGCTATCGAGAAAGGAGCACTAGCTTTTTTTGGAGAAAAATATGGAGACGAGGTTCGTGTGGTATCTATGGGCAAGGAAAAAGAAGCATATTTCTCAACTGAGTTGTGTGGAGGAACACATGTTAAAAATACTGGTGATATTGGAAAATTTAAAACCGTAAGCCAATCATCTATTGCCGCAGGCGTTAGAAGAGTTGAAGCGCTAAGAGATAAACAACTTGAGGACTTTATTAGGAATAAAGAAAAGTTATCAACTTTATCTACTCAAAAAGATGAAGAAACTATTAAAGACTTATCATCTCAAATTATAAAACTTGGAGGTAAACCAAATATTAATAACGATGATTTAAAAGAAATCATAAAAAATCTTTCAAGACAACTTGAACAACTCAATGTTAGTTCAGTTCTTCAGGATAAAACAAAAAACATTATAAAAGATAATAATATAAAAAATATAAAAGTAAGATTTCAAAAAGTACAAGATTTACCTCCAAAAGATTTAAGAAAATTAGTTGATAATGGTAAAAAAGAATTAGGTGATGGTATTGTAATTGTTTTCGCAAGCAGTGAAGATAAAGTTGGGCTTGCAGTGGGTATTACTGATAAACTGCTCGATAAATATGATGCAGTAAAATTTGCAAAATTAGGATCACAAACAATTGGTGGAAAAGGTGGTGGTGGTAGAAAAGATTTTGCTCAAGCAGGGGGTCAAGATAAGAACAAAATTGATGAAGCTTTCGAAAAAATTAAGTCCTTAATTTAATTTCTTTTTTAAATTTTTATCAATTTCATCTAGAAATTGATTTGTCGTTAAATACTTGCTTGATGGTCCAATTAATATAGCTAGATCTTTTGTCATCGAGCCACATTCAACACATTCAATGCAAACTTGTTCAATGGTATTTGCAAACTTAATAAGTTCATTATTTCCATCTAATTTACCTCGATGTGCTAGGCCTCTCGTCCAGGCAAAAATTGAGGCGATAGGATTGGTTGATGTCTCTTTTCCTTGTTGATGAATTCTATAGTGTCTTGTAACAGTTCCGTGTGCAGCTTCGGCCTCCATTATTTTACCATCAGGAGTTAAAAGTGTACTTGTCATTAAACCTAATGATCCATAGCCTTGAGCCATGGTATCAGATTGAACATCACCATCATAATTTTTACATGCCCAAATATATTTACCACTCCATTTCATCGCACAAGCAACCATGTCATCAATTAATCTATGTTCATAAGTTATTTCTTCTTTTTCAAATTTATCTTTGAATTCTTTATTAAAGACTGCCTCAAATATGTCTTTAAATCTTCCATCATATTTTTTAAGAATAGTATTTTTTGTTGAAAGGTAAACTGGCCATTTTTTTATTAATCCATAATTAAAACAAGACCTTGCAAAATCCTCGATTGACTTATCTAAGTTATACATTGAAAGTGCAACTCCTGGTCCAGTAAAATTAAATACCTCATATTTTATCTCATCCTTACCATCTTCAGATGTCCATTTAACTTCCATCTTACCTTTGCCCGGAACCTTAAAGTCAGTTGCTCTGTATTGATCCCCAAAAGCATGTCTACCAATTACTACTGGATCTGACCATGAAGGCACTAATTTAGGAATATTAGAGCAAATAATTGGCTCTCTAAAAACAGTTCCACCAATAATATTTCTTATTGTTCCGTTTGGTGATCTCCACATTTTTTTTAAATTAAATTCATCAACTCGTGCTTCATCAGGTGTAATCGTTGCACATTTAATACCTACGCCAATTTTCTTAATTGCATTAGCAGATTCTATTGTAATCTGGTCATTAGTATCATCTCTGCTTTTCATACCTAAATCGTAGTACTCGATGCCAATATCAAGATAAGGAAGGATTAATTTATTTTTGATAAATTCCCAGATTATTCTGGTCATTTCATCACCATCTAACTCTACTATGGGGTTTTTTACAGTAATTTTGCTCACTTTAATTATATCTTAATAATTGAATTTCGTAATTTTATATACATATTAATGAAAAATTATCAAATAGAAGAACATGTTTAGTAAAATATTTCCAAAAATTCACGCTGAGGGATACAAGTTCCTAATTATTGCAGTAATTATTACAATCATACTTTATAGTCTAAGCGGGTTTTTGGGTTTAATCGGTTTAGTTTTAACAATTTGGGTTTATTATTTTTTTAGAGATCCAGATAGAGTAATTATTGAAGATGATAATTATTTAGTTAGCCCTGCTGATGGTGAAATTTTAAAAGTTGAAGAAGTAGATGGTCCAAAAGAATTAGGTTTAGAAAATAAAAAATTTAACAAAATTAGTGTTTTTATGAATGTTTTTGATTGTCATGTGAATAGAACTCCATGCGCAGGAAAAATTGAAGAAATTTTATATAAGCCTGGAAAATTTTTTAACGCATCTCTTGATAAGGCAAGCGAAGATAACGAGAGAAATTATTTTAAGATCAAAGATATAGATGGAAATGATATCATTTTAGTTCAAATAGCAGGCCTTGTTGCAAGAAGAATAATTTGTGAGTCCAATAAAGATCAAGAGTTAAAACAAGGAGATAGAATTGGAATGATTAGATTTGGAAGTAGAGCAGACATATATTATGAAAATTATCAACCATTAGTAAAAGTGGGCCAAAAAGCTATCTCAGGTGAAACACTATTAGCAAAAAAATAAATGGAACAACCAAAAAATAACTTAAAGATTGTAGCAGATAAAAAAAGAGCGAGAATGATTTTACCAAACATGCTTACATTGATTGGGGTATGTATTGGTTTAACATCGATCCGATTTGCTTTAGATGGAAGATTTGAACTTGCAATTGTAGCAATTCTTTTTGCAGCTTTAATTGATGGTCTTGATGGGCGTATAGCTAGATTAATCAAAGGTACTTCTAAGGTCGGAAAAGAGTTAGATTCACTCACTGATATGATCAGTTTTGGGGTGGCTCCTGCATTCATAATGTATTTCTGGAAACTTAATACTTTAGGGAGATTTGGTTGGTTGCTTTGTTTGATTTATGTAATTTGTGTTGCCTTACGTTTAGCCAGGTTTAATATAAGCTCAAATCAAGAACCTTCTTGGAGAGACAATTTTTTTGAAGGAGTTCCATCACCTGCTGGTGGGATTTTAGTTTTAATACCTTTAATTTTTAGTTTAAGTGGATTTAACTTCATCGAACTAAATTATGATTTAATAGTGCCAATATTTTTTATTGCAACTTCATTCTTACTCATCAGTAAGTTCCCAAGTTATTCATTTAAAAAGATAGTGATACCAAGAAAAACTACAATATTTCTTTTATTTGGAATTGTTTTATTCTTTGGTCTCTTATTAATTTATACTTTTAATGTAATTGCGATAAGTTCTGCTATTTATTTGCTTTTATTACCAATAAGTTTTTTACATTTTCAAAAAATGAAGAAACAACATGAAAATGACAAAATTCAAGACGAAGATGACCTTGAAGACGTGCTTTAATGAAAAAAAATGTAATTGTTTCTTTAGCTGATGCTAATTATTTTCCTTTACTAGATGAACTAGTAGACTCAATAAAAAGATTTAAACAGAGTGAAAGTGTTGCTATATGTATTTTGGATGCAGGATTAAAACAAGATCAGAAAGATAGTTTAGCTAAAAAAGTTGATGAAATTAAAAATGCTGAATGGGATATTGAAGTACCTGGCTATAAAGTTAAGGGAAAAGAGTGGTTAAAAAGCCAGGTCTCAAGAGCTTTTTTACCCAAATACTTTCCGAACTTTGAAAAATATTTATGGATTGATTGTGATGCGTGGGTAAACGACTGGAATTGCATTGACCTATATTTCAAGGCTTGTGATTATGGAAAGCTTGGAATTACTCAAACAATCGGCCCAGGATACAAAATTACATCAAAAGTTAATTGGCTTTTTGGAAAACTAGCATTAATTAAATCCCAAAATTTTAAACATGCTGTAAGATCTAATATTGGTTATGCCGATGCAAGGAAATTAGCTTTTGCACCACATATTAATATTGGAGTTTTTTCCTTAGAAAAAGATTCTAAAGCATGGAGTATTTGGCAAAATAACTTATCGAAAACTTTAAAAGCAGGCAATATTTTTGGATCTGAAGGTTTAGCTATAAATATATCTGTTTACATTGATAATCTGGAGACTGAGTTTCTTCCCTTAAATTGTAATTGGATCACAAGTAATTTACTTCCAAAGTACGATCAAAAACAAAACACATTTGTTGAGCCATACTTACCAAATTATAAAATTGGTATAATGCACCTTGCAGCAGGTATTTGGAAAGATGGTAAAGATATGCGGGTAGATAAAAATATTAAAATTGAATTAGAAACTTTAGATAAAGATAAAATACAAAAAAGTCTAAGATATAATATTTAATTGAAAAAAAATAAAATTTCAAAAAATTGGTTAAATAAACAAAGACGGGATACCTATGTTCGTCAATCAAAAGTTGAAGGTTATAGAGCAAGATCGGCTTATAAAATAAAAGAGATAGATGAAAAATTTAAAATATTTAAAGGTGGAATGTCAGTTGTAGACATTGGAGCAGCTCCTGGAAGTTGGTCACAGTATGTTACAAAAGTTGTTAAGAGTGGAAAAATAATTTCTATTGATTTAAAAGAAATGGAAAAAATAGAAAATACAATACAAATTCAGGGTGACTTTACTTTAATCGATACTCAAAATCAGATAAAAGATTATTTTAAAAAAAAACCTGATGTAGTCATGTCCGATATGGCTGTAAACACAACCGGAGTCAAAAATATTGATTCAATTCAAACTGGTGAACTATGCAAAGAGGCTATGGTTTTTTCAAAAGATGTGATTTCAGAAAAGGGTTTTTTCATTTCAAAAATATTTATGGGTAGTAACTTTAATGAAATTGTCGCACTAGGAAAAAAAATTTTTAAAGAAGTTAAGGTTTTTAAACCTAAATCAAGTAGAAAAGATTCTAAAGAAAGTTTCATAATTTGTAAAAATCTAAGATAGCTTCTTTTAATTTGAGAGGAATCGTATATAAATCATTATGGTTCCTATAAAAGAAGCACTTACCTTTGATGATGTAACTCTAGCGCCCAAGTATTCTGAGATTTTACCATCAGAAGTTGACACCAGCATCAAACTTACAAATTATTTAAAATTAGATATTCCTCTCTTATCCTCAGCAATGGATACTGTTACTGAAAGTAAGATGGCAATTGCAATAGCAAAAGTCGGTGGAATTGGAATTATTCATAGAAATTTAGATATTAAAAAACAAATTCTTGAAATTAAAAAAGTAAAAAAACAAAAACTTTTAGTAGGCGCTGCTGTTGGAGCTGGATCAAGTGAACTTAAAAGAGCTGAGGCAATTTTAAGAGAAAAGATTGATATGATTGTAGTTGATACCGCTCATGGACACACAAAAAAAGTCTCAGAAATAATAAAATATATTAAAAAAAAAAAAGATAAAAAAACCGCTCTTTGTGCTGGAAATATCGCTACACCCTCTGCAGCAAAATTTTTGTTGAAACTCGGTGTTGATGTCATAAAAGTTGGAATCGGACCTGGATCAATATGCACTACAAGATTAGTTGCAGGTATTGGTGTTCCACAACTAAGTGCAATATTAGAAGTTAGAAACGGGATAAAAAATAAAAATGTAAAGATTATTTCCGATGGTGGAATAAAATATTCAGGTGATCTAGCAAAAGCATTTGCTGCAGGAGCAGATGCAGTTATGATAGGCTCATTGTTTGCAGGGACAGATGAGGCACCAGGTAAATTGATTAAAAGAAATGGCAAACTCTTTAAAAATTTTAGAGGCATGGGTTCAGTGGGCGCTATGAATAAAGGATCTGCTGATCGTTATTTTCAATCAAGACAAAAAGATACATCTAAATACGTTCCTGAGGGAGTTGAAGGATTTGCGAAATATAAAGGTAAAGTTGGTAATATAATTTTTAAATTAGTTGGTGGATTACGATCCTCTATGGGATACTTAGGATCAAGACAAATTAAATATTTAAGAGATAAACCACAATTTGTTAAAATAACAAAAGCTGGTTTTTATGAAAGTATGGTTCATAATGTTGATATAGTTAAAAGCGATAATAAATATTAATGAATAAAATTTTTAAAATAACAGTTCTATTTTATTTCTTAATTAATTCTTTAAATTTTTCTTTGAGTAGTGAAAATTTTTTCATTAAAGGACTAGAACTCTACAAAAAAGAAAAGTTTGAAGATGCTCGATTTATGTTTGAAAGAAGCATTGTATTTAACCCAAAACATTCTAATTCATATTTATATCTAGCTAAAATTTACAATAAGGAAAAAAATCAAAAGAAAGAGGAGAAAAATTTAGAGGCGACCCTATTAATTGAACCAAGCAATGAAGAAGCAATATTAATGTTAATGAACATAGCATTGGAGAAATCAAATTATTCTCAAGTAAAGAAATTATCAGAAGACTTTGTTAAAGTTTGCAAAAATTTATGTGATAAAAATAAAACTATCTTAGAGTCTTTGGCAAACTTAGAACCAAAAAATGAGTCTTGATCAAAATTTGAATAAAATTTTAATTGTCGATTTTGGCTCACAATTTACACAACTAATAGCCAGAAGGGTAAGAGAATTAGGAATATTTTCTGAGATTGTAAGTCATAAAAAAATTAAGAGTAAAGATATTAATTTCAGGGTTAAAGGTATTGTTTTATCTGGAGGTCCACTTAATGTTGATCAAATTAATAGATATTCGTTTGATAAAAAAATAATTCAAAAAGGAGTTCCTGTCCTAGGAATTTGTTTTGGACATCAAATAATTTCCAAAATTAATGGCGGAAAAGTAAAGCAGTCAAAATACAGGGAATTTGGTTTAGCTAATATTCTAAAAAAAAATAATAGTCTTTTAATCAAAAACTTTTTTAAGAAAAAAAAATCTGTAAAAGTTTGGATGAGTCATGCTGATCAAGTTTCAAAATTACCCAAAAATTTTAAGGTAATTGCATCAAGTGAAAATTCCAAATTTGCAGTAGTTGAAAACAAGTTAAAAAATTATTATGGGGTTCAATTTCATCCAGAGGTAACACATACAGAAAACGGAAAAAAATTAATAAGTAATTTTATATTTTTAATATGCAAAATGAGAAAAAATTGGTCCTCTAAAGATCAAAAAATTAAATTGATAAATGATGTTAAAGAAATGGTTAGAGATAATAAAGTTATTTGTGCTTTATCGGGTGGTGTAGACAGTAGCGTGGTTGCACAGTTGTTAAATAAAGCAATTGGTAAAAAGTTACACTGTATTTTTGTTAATACTGGTCTCTTAAGAAAAGATGAGGAAAAACAAGTTGTAGCTACATTTAAAAAAAGACTAAAGATTAATCTTACTTATGTGAATGCAGAAAAAGAGTTTTTAAGAAAATTATCAAACGTTTCGAATCCTGAAAAAAAAAGAAAAATAATAGGAAACCTATTTATAAAAATATTTGAGCGATATGCTAAAAAAATTAAAAATGTAAAATTTTTAGCTCAAGGTACACTTTATCCAGATTTAATAGAAAGTAGATCAGTTACAGGCAGTCAAACCTCAAAAATAAAATCTCATCATAATGTCGGTGGCTTACCTAAAAAAATGAAACTTAAACTAGTAGAGCCATTAAAATTTTTATTCAAAGATGAAGTAAGAAAATTAGGATTAGAGCTAAACTTGAGTAGAGAAATAATTTCTCGACACCCTTTTCCAGGACCTGGACTAGCAATAAGAATGCCAGGAATTATTACTAAAGAAAAAATAAATATTTTAAAAGAAGCTGATCACTATTTTATTCAAGCCTTGAGAGATCGGAATTTATATCATAAAATTTGGCAAGCTTATGCAGCATTACTTCCAGTGAAAACAGTTGGCGTAATGGGCGATAATAGAACTTATGAATATCTGTGTTTACTTAGAGCAATAACCTCAGAGGACGGCATGACTGCAGATTTTTATGAATTTAAAAAATCATTTATACAAGAAATTTCAAATAAAATAGTGAATAGTATTAGAGGAATTAATAGAGTAGTTTACGATATAACTTCAAAACCACCGAGCACAATCGAATTAGAGTAAATGAATAAAAAGATAAAAAAGATTCTTAAAAAAAAGAATAAATCAAAAATTGTTTGTCTAACAGCATACTCAAAAAATGTTGCCTCCATTATGGATAAACATTGTGATTTAGTATTAGTTGGAGATTCATTGGGATCTGTTTTGTATAACTTTAACTCCACTAAGCTAGTAACTTTGGAAACTATGATTAATCACTCTAAAAGTGTCAGACTTGGTATCAAGAAATCACTAATGGTTGTTGATATGCCATATAATACATATCGAAATCCGAGTGAGGCCTTGAAGAATTCAAGGTTAGTTATGAAAGAAACTAAATGTGATGCCGTCAAATTAGAGGGAGGAAAAAAGATAATTCCCATGGTTAAAAGATTGGTAAAAAATAAAATACCTGTGATGGGACATGTTGGTATATTACCTCAGACAGATAAAAAATTTACCTTTAAAGGAAAGAAACTTAGTGAAAGTAAGAGATTGTTAAATGATACTAAACTTTTAGAAAATGCTGGTGTTTTTTCAATTGTTTTAGAGTGCGTTGAAACAAATTTATCAAAGAAAATTTCTAACCATATAAACATCCCAACAATAGGAATTGGATCCTCAGTTAATTGCGATGGCCAAGTTTTAGTAATTGATGATTTAATTGGTTTAAGTCAAAGTAAATTAAAATTTGTAAAAAGATTTGTTAATATTACAAAGCTAATTGAAATTGGGGTAAAAAAATATAAATCAGAGGTATTAAATAAACAGTTTCCAAAAGCTAAACATTCTTTTTTAAAATGAAACTGAATAAGATAGAGCCAAAATTTTTGAAAAATAAAAATTTAAGAATAGGATTAATCACCCTTGCGAGTGATTTTAGGATTGAAAAAGACTTTAATAATATAATACATGGAAAGAATATAGATTTATATTGCAATAGAATAAATTGCTATAACCCGCTTACAAACGAGACATTAAAAAAAATGGCGGACGATATTCCAGAAGTTACAAAAAATATCCTACCAGATCAGGAACTAGATTGTGTTGCATACGGATGTACATCGGGAACTATTGCTTCAGGTTATCAATCAATTTTTGAAAAAGTTAATATAGCTAAACCTAATACAAAAGTTACAACCCCAATAACGTCTGCAATTAATGCTCTTAAATTACTTAAGATAAATAAGGTGTCAATTTTTACACCTTATACTGATGAGATTAATCAATCAGTCATTAATTATTTTAAAAATGAAAAAGTAGAAATTCATGAATTATCTTATTTTGACATAGCTTCCGATTTAGATATAGGTAAAGTTGATCCACAATATTTGTTCGATGTTTTAAGTAAACAGGATCTTTCCAAAAGTGATGCATTGTTCATTTCGTGTACGGCTTTACCGGTATTGTCAATTATCAAAGATTTAGAAAAGAAAATTGGAAAGATAGTTTTATCAAGTAATCAGACATTAATATGGGATACTCTTAAACAGGTAAACTATAATAACAAAGTTGAAGGTTATGGAGAATTATTTAAGAGTTAGTTATGCTTTTTAGTAAAGAGGAATATAAAAAAAGACTTTCTAAAGTTAAAAAGATGATGAAAGAAAAAGGCATAGAACTTTTAATTTCTCACGATACAAACAACATGAATTATCTGACTGGTTATGATGCTTGGTCTTTTTACTATGCCCAATGCGTGATAGTACATGCTAATGCTGATGAGCCAATTTGTTTTGTTAGAGAACAAGATGCTGGTGGCGCTTATATAAAAACCTATCTTAAAAAAGAAAATATTATTGTCTATGATGAGCATTATATTCATACATGGCCTAAACATCCTTATGATTTTTTAGTTAAAATAATTAAAGATAAGAAATGGGATAAACTATCAATTGGATTGGAAATGGATGCTCATTATTTTACAGCATTTTGTTACGAAAAAATTAAACAGGGATTACCAAATTCAAAAATAAATGACTCTGAAAGATTAGTTAATTGGGTAAGATTAATTAAATCTGATGCAGAAATAGGCTATATGAAAGCAGCAGCAAAGATTTCAGAAGTTGGAATGAAAAAAGCTTTTGATGTTATAAAACCAGGAGTTAGACAATGTGATGCTGTTGGCGAAATCCAAAAAGCACTTTTTTGTGGGACTTTAGAATATGGAGGAGAATATTCTAGTATTGCTACTCTTTTACCTACCGGCGAGGGAACCTCAGCTTCACATTTGACTGCAACGCAAGATAAATTTGTTGATGGGGAGGCAACGATCATTGAATTATCAGGAGTTTATAAGAGATATCATGCTCCGATGGCTCGAACTGTTTTATTAGGAAAGCCCGATCAATTAAAAATTGATACTATGAAAAAAACAATCGAAGCTCTACAAGCAGGGATAGATGCTACAAAACCAGGAAATAGAGTTGATGATGTTGCACAAGCTTTTTGGAAAATTTTAGATAAATATGGAATAGAAAAAAATTCTAGAACAGGTTATTCAATTGGGATTGGTTATCCTCCAGACTGGGGAGAGCATACACTGAATATATATAAGGGAGATATGACACAATTAGAACCTAATGTTTGTTTTCACATGATTGCTGTCATGCAATTTGGAAACTGGGGTGTAGAAGCATCTGAGGCAATTAGAGTAACTGATAAAGGTGCTGAACTATTTTGTAATTTTCCAAAAGAACTTCACGTTAAAAGCTAACTTTTAAAGGTTGATATTTATTGTCACAAATGTTTTAAAGTTATTAGATATTATGGCATCTAAAAATGATTTCGTTAAGTTTGATAAGGTTGACAAAAGTTATGATGGTAAAATTTTAGTTGTAAAAGATTTGAAATTAGACATAGCTGAGGGTGAGTTTATAACAATGTTAGGACCTTCCGGTTCTGGTAAAACCACATGCCTAATGATGTTGGCTGGATTTGAAACACCAACAAATGGTGAAATTTATTTAGATGGTAATGCAATTTCAAGTATTCCACCTCATAAAAGAGGAATTGGTATGGTTTTTCAAAACTATGCATTATTTCCACATATGACTGTATATGAGAATTTAGCTTTTCCTTTAAGAGTAAGAAAAATACCTAAAGACGAAGCAGATAAAAAAATTGATAAAGCATTATCAATGGTATCATTACAAGGTTTTGCTGCAAGGATGCCTGGCCAGTTGTCTGGAGGACAACAACAAAGGGTCGCTGTTGCAAGATCACTCGTTTTCGATCCTCAACTAGTTTTAATGGATGAACCTCTTGGAGCTTTAGATAAAAATTTAAGAGAGAGTATGCAATATGAAATTAAACATATTCATGAGAGTATTGGCGTCACTGTTGTTTATGTTACCCATGATCAAAGCGAAGCACTTACTATGTCAAACCGTATTGCTGTATTTAATGACGGAAAAGTTCAACAACTGTCCAGCCCTGATGAGTTGTATGAGAAGCCAGTAAATTCTTTTGTTGCCGAGTTCATAGGTGAGAACAATACTTTTGTTGGTGAAGTATCTGATATTTCCGAGGGAAAGTGTAAAGTGAAGTTAGCCAATGCTGAAATATTTGCAAATCCTATTTCAGTTAAGGGCAAAGGTGAGAAAACGACAGTTTCATTAAGACCTGAAAGAGCATTAATTAATCCATCAGATAAAATGGATAACATACATAATGGAAAAATTGAGGAAGTTATTTATCATGGAGATCATACAAGAGTTAGAATTAACTTATTAGGGAATCCTGAATTTATTCTTAAAATACCTAACAGTTCATCGAATTTAGATATTAAGTTAGGAAATGAAATTAAGATTGGATGGAATAGCGATGACGCCAGAGCATTAGACCCAAAATAAACGCTAGATACATCATTTAATCACCAAAAAGGGCTGTTGACTCTCATTATCGATCTTGCTGTAATAATATTTTATAAAAAAACGTTTAAACGGAGGAAAAATGAAAAAAATTAGTAAGTTATTACTAGCCCTTTCTTTTGTATTCTCTTTAACTACATCAGCATACGCAGTTACAGTTGCGTCATGGGGTGGAGCTTATACAGAAAGTCAGAAGTTAGGTTATGGTGATCCTACCGCTAAGAAATTGGGCGTCCCAATTAATTGGGTTGACTATTCAGGTGGATTATCAGAAATAAAAGCACAAAAAGAAGCTGGAGCAATTACGTGGGATATAATGGATGTATTTGCTATGGATACTATCAACGGCTGTGATGAAGGATTATTTGTTAAATTTGATTTTGACAAAGACTTTCCACCGGCACCAGATGGAACTCCTGCAAGTAAAGATTTCTTTACTGGAATGCCAAGTGAATGTGCTGTAGGAAATATTTTGTATTCTTGGAATTACGCTTATAACTCAGACAATGTTAAAGGTACTCCAAAGACTATCAAAGATTTCTTTAACACTAAAAAATTCCCTGGAAAAAGAGCTATCTATAAAGGCGCTTTAACAAACTTAGAGATCGCTTTGGCAGCTGATGGTATTAAACCAGGTAAAGGTGGAGCAAAAATCTATAAGGCTCTTGAGACTGAAAAAGGTGTTCAAAGAGCTATGGACAAGATCAAAGAACTTTGCACAGACCCTAAAGGTGGATGTGTATTTTGGTCTGCAGGTGCTCAACCACCAGAATTACTAATGAGTGGTGAAGTTGTTATGGCAACTGGCTGGAATGGTAGATTCTTTAATGCTGCTGTAGGTGAAGGCGCTCCAATCGTTCAAGTTTGGGATGCACAAGGTCTTGACTATGAGTACTTTGTATTAGTTAAGGGTTCACCAAATGAAGCTGATGCTATGAAAGCCTTAGCTGAAATGACAAGTACTGAAGGTTTAGCAGGAAGTGCAAAATATATTGCATATGCTCCTTGGAGAAAATCATCTATCAAAGTGATGGAAAAAGGCGAGCCGTGGTATAAAGATGGTAAAACTAACATGGTACCAAATATGCCAACTGCACCAGCAAACACTAAAAATTACTTCTTAGTAGATCCACTTTACTGGGCCGACAATGGAACAGAACTTGGTGAAAAATGGGAAGCAATGAAAGCAGGATTTTAATTTTAAGTTTTAAAGATTAAAATTTTATAATATATTAGAGGGCGGTTATGATTAACCGCCCTTTTTATTTATGAGCTCAGAAAATAAACAAATTTTAACAACCGATGGAATTCCTTTAGAGGTTAGTTTAAAGAAAGCTGAAAAAAAGAATAAGATTAAGGCTTTTTTATTAGTTGCTCCTTTATTATTATTTATAATTATTACCTATGTGTTTCCAATTGGCGATATGCTTATGAGAAGTGTGGATGACAAAATGGTAACAGAAATGCTTCCTAAAACTTATAAATCAATGGAAACATGGGATGGGCAAGAGCTACCACCAGAGGAAGTATTTGAAGCATTTTATTTTGACTTTCAAAAATTAATTGAGGAAGAACGTGAAGGAAAATTATCAACACAACTTAATTACACTAAGAACGGCTTTAAAAGTATTATTAAAAAATTAAGACGAAAATCTAAATCTTTTGAAGAAGGAAATTATAAAGAACAAATTATGGCTGTTCATAAAAGGTGGGCAGATGTGGAATACTGGAGAGCAATTAAACGAAGAGCTCCAGCATATACATACCAAAAATATTTAAAAGGTATGGATATGTATGAAAATGAAAAAGGAAAAATAGTTAATGTAGCTGAAGACAGAAGAGTTCATAGAATTTTGTGGCTTAGAACTTTAGAAATCGCATTTTTTGTTACAGTGTTCTGTTTTCTTATGGCTTATCCAATAGCCCATTTATTAGCAACTTTACCCATGAAGTACAGTAACTTATTAATGATTTGTGTTTTACTTCCTTTCTGGACATCGTTACTCGTTAGGACGGCTAGTTGGATGATTTTGTTACAACAACAAGGAATAGTAAATGATTTTTTTGTAATGATTGGATTAGTGTCAGATGACAATAGGATTGAAATGATGTTTAACAAGACAGGAAGTTACGTTGCGATGACACAAATATTGTTACCTTTTATGGTCTTGCCTCTTTATAGTGTGATGAAAACAATCTCCCCAAGTTTAATGAGGGCAGGAAAGTCTTTAGGAGGAACGCCTTTCATAGCATTTTGGAAAGTTTATTTTCCATTAACAATTCCAGGTATAGGGGCTGGTTGTTTGTTGGTTTTTATTTTAGCTATTGGTTATTATATAACTCCTGCTTTGGTTGGAGGGGCTTCAGGTACTTTAATAAGTAACCAAATTGCATTTCACATGAAGAGTACATTAGACTGGAGTTTTGCATCAGCAATGGGACTAATGTTATTAAGTGGAGTTTTAGTTATTTATTGGCTCTATAATAAATTGGTTGGAATAGATAATATTAAATTGGGATAAAAAAATGGCTTTACCTAAATATACTGAAACCCATTATAGAATTTGGCACTATATTTATCTGACAATTTGTGCAGCGGTTTTCTTCTTTCTTATTGCTCCATTATTTGTAATTTTTCCATTATCTTTCAATGCTGAGGAATTTTTAGTTTTTTCTGATGGAATGAAACGACTAGATCCTGATGCATTTTCTCTAAGATGGTATCAAGATATGATTTACGGAACTAAAAATCCATGGGGCTTAGCAGCAAAAAATAGTTTCATCATTGCTATTTTTGCAACCATTGGTTCAGTTTTACTTGGAACTGTTGCAGCCTTAGGTTTGAGTAGCAGACATATGCCTTACAAAGGTTTAATTATGGCAGTGTTAATCTCACCAATGATTGTTCCTCTTATTATATCTGGTGTTGCAATTTTTTTCTTTATGGCCAAAGCTGGTTTGGCAGCAACCCACACAGGTATTGTTCTTGCACACATTGTTTTAGGCACGCCGTTTGTAGTAATCACAGTTACAGCAACATTATCAGGATTCGATCATAGTGTAACAAGAGCTGCTGCAAGTCTTGGAAGTAATCCAGTAAACACTTTTATGAAAATAACTTTGCCTTTAATTTTGCCAGGCGTAATTTCTGGTGGATTATTTGCATTTGTGACATCATTCGACGAAGTAGTAGTGGTGTTATTTTTAGCAGGGCTTGAAAATACTACTATACCGATTCAAATGTGGACGGGTTTAAGAGAACAACTAAGTCCAACGATACTAGCTGTTGCGACTTGTCTAATTGTATTATCGACTTTAATTTTAGTGACCGCTGAACTCTTAAGAAGAAGATCTGAGAGGCTCAGAGGCATTAATCAATAGTAAAATCTTTAAATGAAAATTAAAAACGTAGTTGTGATTGGTTCAGGAACAATGGGAAGTGGAATAGCCGCTCATTTATGTAACGCAAATATACCTGTTACTTTGCTTGATTTAAAAACTGAAATAAGTGAAAAAGCAAGAGATAGAATTCATAAGTCTAGACCTCCTTTACTAATTGATAAATCAAAAATTAATAATATCAAAGTTGGTAATATAAGTGATAATTTTGATGTAGTTAAGGATGCAGATTGGATAGTTGAGGCAGTTGTTGAAAGAATTGATGTCAAACATCAAATTTATGAAAAAATATTTAAAGAGAGAAAAAATGGAGCAATAGTTTCTTCAAATACTTCTTCAATCCCGATTAAAGTCTTATCTCAACATTTAACTGATGTGGAAAAAAAAGATTTCTGTATCACACATTTTTTTAACCCCGTTAGATATATGGGTCTATTAGAAATAGTTAAAAATGAAAATAATGATCTTAACAAAATTAATTATTTAAAAGAATTTTGTGAAACTGAATTAGGAAAAGGTGCAATCATTTGTAATGATACACCAGGCTTTTTAGGAAATAGGGTGGGCGTATACGCAATGCAAGTTGCAATGATGGAAGCCTTCAAAATGAAACTTTCAGTAGAAGAGGCAGATGCAATATTTGGAAGACCTATGGGCATCCCGAAAACAGGTGTTTTCGGCCTTTATGATTTAATTGGAATAGATCTAATGTTAGATGTTTTGAAAAGTTTTAAAAAAGAGCTTCCAGAAAATGATGATTTTCACGAGGTCTCAAGAGAAATTCCTTTCATAACCGAAATGGTTAATAGAGGTTTTACTGGAAGAAAGGGTAAAGGAGGTTTTTATAGATTAAATAGGAAAGGGGAAGGACCAAATGTTTTGGAAGCATTTAATTATAAAATAATTAATTACTTTCCCATAGAAAAACCCAAGATAGATTTCGAAAGATTTGATCTAATAAATTTGATTAATAGAGAAGATAAATATGGTGAATATGGGTGGTCTATAACATCAAAAATAATTAAATATGCATCATCATTAGTTCCAAATGTTACGTCTAATTTTAATGACATAGATGAAGCAATGCGATTAGGCTTTAATTGGGCAATGGGACCTTTTGAAATGCTTAAAGAAATTGGTGTTAAGAACTTTTTTAAAAGAGAGGGTGAAGTTAAAAACAACTCTTTTTTGGAAAAGCTCTATAAGTCCAAGAATGAAAATTTTTATGGTGAAAGGCAACTATATACTAATATAGAAACTTTAGGAAAAATTAAACCTACTGCTTTAAAATTAGATAAAAATAAATCTGCAAATATATACAGATACGAAGATTATAATATTGTAGAATTTATTACTAAGGCTAACGCTCTTGATTATGAGTCCATGGATGCTCTTAAAAACGCAACTGACAAACCTTTAATAATCATAAATGAAAGTATGCAATTTTCCGCAGGAGTTAATTTATCTTATACAATGAACTTTGTAGAGAAAGGAAATTTTAAATCAGTTGAAAAATTTATTAAATATTTTCAAGAAACATGCAAACATTTAAAATATTCGAAATATCCAGTTATTTCAGCTCCATCAGGATTAACATTAGGTGGTGGTTTTGAAGTTATGGTTCAAAGTAATTTTGTAGCATCGCATACAAATATTGTAGTTGGATTAGTTGAAACTATAGTAGGTTTAATTCCAGCAGGAGGAGGATGTAAAGAAATGTTAGCAAGATGGCTTGAAACTGATGAAGCAAAAAAAGATCCCAATTATGCGCCTCTAAAAGTTTTTGATATCATTGGATATGGGAAGACGGCTACATCACCAGTTGAAGCAGAACCAATGAAATATCTAAGACCAAGTGATAAAAAAATAATGAATAGAAATAGTTTATTAGAAGTTTCTAAAAAAATTTTAAATGAAAATAAGGATTTTACGCCACCTGAGGAACTTAAGTTTAATTTACCAGGAAAGTCAGTGATTGGTAAGATGGATAAGATTTTAGAAAAACTTTACAATGATAAGGTTATATTAGATCATGGAGTAGAGGTTGCAAAGGAATTAGCTCATGTTTTAAGTGGAGGTGAAACCACAGTTGAAAAAACTCTTTCTGAAGATGATTTATTTAAATTAGAGCTTGATGCTTTTATGAAATTAATTGAAACAAAAAAAACCCAAGAAAGGATTAGATTCACCCTAGCAACAGGGAAACCATTAGTAAATTAAATGCAATTGATTGAAAGAACTAACTGTCCAGTTTGTTTTAATTCAAAATTTAAAATATTATTTAGTATTTCTTACAAAGATGAAAAAATATCAAAATTTTTATATGATTATTACAATGGTAATATGCCAACTAATTTTCTTAATAAATACGATTATGTATTATTAGAATGTAATGATTGTAAATTAATTTTTCAAAAATATATACCAGATAAAGAATTTTCAATTGAACTTTATGACAAGATTATTTCTCCCGAAAAAAGTTTGCAAAAAAAAATAGATTCAAAAAATTTAAATTTAAAATATGATAATGAAATAAGATTGATAAAAAAAATATTTAAAAATAAAAAAATCAGGATATTAGAGTTTGGTGCAGGATGGGGTTTTTGGGCATCAAGAGCAAAAGAGAGAGGACTCAATGTTGATGCGTTTGAATTATCAAAAAATAGAATTGATTTTATGAAAAAGAAAGGAATAAATGTAATTGAAGATTTAAAGAAATATATAAATCAATATGATTTTATCTATTCAGATCAAACTATTGAGCATATAACCGATCCTCATCAAATTTTTAAAGAATTTCTCCCAAATCTTAAAAAAGGAGGATTTATTTTGTTAAATTATCCATCATCATTTCTGTTGAAGTATCAACTTACAAAAAATTACATACCCAATAAAGACGCAGCCCATCCTTTAGAGCATATAAATACATTTAATAGAAAATCATTTGATTACTTAACCAAAAAGTACGATCTTAATATAATTAATTTTAAAAGCAAATTTAACCCATCTTTAAAAAATTTGTTAAAAGACTTAAAAAATTGGTTTTATTTTAATAATGTTTTAATTAAAAAAAATTAAACTATTTTAACATTCTTATGGTATTAATAAAATCTGGTCTTAGCACATATTGAGATTTATCTAGATATTTAATTTTTTCTAATGCTTTAATTCCATAAATCACTTTTCCAATTGGTGTATATTCAGTTTCAAATAAAGGTTCATCTCTAAGAATTATGAAGAATTGACTATCCTCGGTATTATATTTTTGTGTTCTGGCTAATCCTACACTACCTTTATCAAAATTAAATGGAGCATCTATTTCTGAATTAATCGTACCCAAACCTGATTTACCAGTTCCAACTTTTCCATAATCTATGTTTCCTTTTTTTCCAAATTCAAGATCACCAGCCTGTACAACAGTGTCTTTTATGACTCTATGAAAAGCAATGTCATCATATGCTTTAGACTGGATTAAAGTTTTAAATCTTTTAACTGCGATAGGTGATATATCTGGATAAAGTTCAATTACAACATTTCCACAAGGTATATTTAATATTGCAATATTTTCTGGTACGTTAAAATTCATATTTTTTGGATCATAATTTTTTACAAATAAACACTTGTCTTTAATTAAAAAGAAAGAGGTAAGCGAAAAAATAGCTAAAGCAATTATGAAGATAAAAATTATTTTTTCGGACTTAGATGCTTTAACTTTCTCAATCATAAAATAAAATTTTGATCAATTTTCAATAGCCTGGTTTTAATAAACTCAACTTTCTTTTTTAAAATTGGATCAAGATTCTTTAAATCTACTCCAATCATTAGATGAGAAAAAACTTCAGCCATGTCTTCTGAGGCTGTAGATTGAGAATATTCAGAAAAAAACCCCTCAGTATTATCATAAGTATCAAGTCCAAGTTTATCTGTACAAGTAGAGCACTCAGCATATTCAAACTCTTTGATATTAAAGTTTGACCAAACTTTTTCATCGAATAATTCCTTAAAACTGTCATTTATGATGTGGAATACTTCATGGTGTATCGCTCTTTCAAAATAATTTTCATTAAATTTTATATCAAGTATTAGAGTTTTCATAACATGGTCTGGAATTCCTGCAGTGTTAATCTTTGATATTGATAAATCCTCACATAAAACTATATATTTTAAATTAATTTTTTTTAAAAATTCCTGATTATATCTGTTTAAATTTTTTTGAATTATCTCGTATTTCTGATCTAGAACATCTCTTTCTGAATTATAACAATTTATATTCTTTTCAATTCCCAGAGTGAAAGGTTGTTTAGCATACAAATATCTTAGTTTATTAGTAGTTTTTAGATTATAAATTTCTAAATTAGGAATTTTTATAAGGTTATAAATCGTATCAGCTTGAGTTTGGGTGAAAATAAATAATGATAATATGATCAATTTAATTAAGTTCATAAATTTAAACATTCAAGATATTCCAATTTAGATGAATGTGATACAATTGTAATGTGAAAAAAAAAGGAAATAAAGATCCAATACAGCCAATAAGTGGAACCAAAGTGCCTCGGTTTGCTGGTCCGTCAACGTTTGCAAGATTACCTGAGTTAAGAGATGTTGAAAGTTGCGATATTGCAATTGTTGGTATCCCATTTGATGCGGGCACGAGTTTTAGACCAGGTGCAAGATTTGGACCCCAAAGTATTAGACAAGCCTCACGACACTTAAGAACAAATTATCATCCAAATTATGATGTTGAACCTTTTAAAGTTCAACAAGTTGCTGATGCTGGGGATATTACTTGTAATCCTTTTAATATTGAAGAGGCAATCAAACAGATAGAAGCAGGTGCTGAGGAATTACTAAATAAAGTTGGAAGCATTATAAGTTTAGGGGGTGACCACACAATTGCATTTCCATTGTTAAAGGCTGTTAACAAAATTAATAATGGTCCAGTAGCTCTAGTTCATTTTGATGCTCATCTAGATACTTGGGATACATATTTTGGTGCACCTTATACACATGGTACACCCTTTAGAAGAGCGAGAGAAGAAAACTTATTTTTAGATGATGCCTCTATGCATGTAGGTATAAGAGGTCCATTATATAGTAGAGAGGATTTAAAAAATGATGAAAGTTTTGGGTTTAAAATAATTCATTGTGATGAATTCCAAACACAGGGCACAGATAAAATTGCTGAAAGAATTAAAAAAAGGGTTGGAAATAATCCTTTGTACTTATCTATAGATATAGATGTATTGGATCCTGCTTTTGCCCCTGGCACAGGCACTCCAGAAATAGCTGGAATGACTTCAAGAGAAATGGTCAATGTTCTTAGAGGTTTATCTGGATTAAATTTAATATCAGCAGATGTGGTTGAAGTTTCTCCAGCATATGATCATGCTGAAGTTACTTCTCTTGCTGCTGCAACTATAGTATATGAATTAACAAATTTATTTGCAAAAAAATAATCAAGGCTTAATTTTTTATGGAGAATAAAAAGAATTTTTATATTGAAGGTAAATGGCAAGAGCCTAAAAGCACACAGGAGATTAAAGTTATTAATCCTGCAACAGAGGAAAATAGTGCTGTTATAACTTTAGGTAATAAAGAAGACGTAGATCATGCTGTAAGTTCAGCTAAAAAAGCTTATGAGACTTGGGCTTTTTCTTTGAAAGAAGACAGAATAAAGTTATTAGAAAAACTCTACGAAAATTATAAAAAAAGGTGGGCGGATATTGCAAAAGCAATTACCTTAGAAATGGGTGCTCCTAAGGATTTTGCCACAAAGCTTCAGGCAGGCACTGGCGCAGCACATATAAAGTCTTTCATTAGACATTTGAAAAACTTTGAATTTGAAAAACCTTTAGGTGATCATGCACCAAATCAAAGACTTATTTATGAACCTAAAGGAGTTTGTGCATTAATTACACCTTGGAATTGGCCAATGAATCAAGTGTGCTTGAAGGTTATACCCGCGATAGCTTCTGGATGTACAATGGTTTTGAAACCATCTGAGCTTGCGCCATTGTCATCGATGATTTTAGCTGAATTAATTGATGAAACTAATTTTCCTCCAGGAGTTTTTAATTTGGTCAATGGTGATGGTTCTACGACCGGAGAAGCATTAACTCGCCATCCAGACATTGATATGATTTCTTTTACCGGATCCACAAGAGCTGGAGCATTAATTTCACAAAATGCTGCAAGTGATTTTAAAAGAGTGAGTTTAGAATTAGGTGGTAAAGGAGCTAACATTATCTTTAAAGATGCAGACCCAAGTGCCATTGAATGGGGTGCTTTAAGATGTTTTAAAAATTCTGGCCAATCTTGTAATGCGCCAACAAGAATGCTTATTGAAAAATCTAATTATAATCAAGCAGTTGAAAAATTAAAAAAATTTTCTGAAGAAATGAAAGTGGGCGATCCAAATAAAGAAGGAGAACATATTGGCCCCGTAGTTTCAGAAACACAATTTAATAAGATTCAGACTTTAATTCAAAAAGGTATTGATGAGGGTGCTAAACTAATAGCTGGGGGACTAGGAAAACCCAACGGTCTAGAAAAAGGATATTATGTAAAACCAACAGTGTTTATCGACGTAAATAATAAAATGGAAATTGCTAAAACCGAAATATTTGGACCTGTTTTGTCTGTGATCCCATTCGAAACCGAAGATGAAGCTATAAAAATAGCTAACGACACTCCTTATGGTTTAACAAATTATATTCAAACTCAAGATCAAGATAAAGCAAGAAGAGTTGCCAAAAAATTAAGATCTGGAATGGTTGATGTAAATGGTGCAGGAATTGCCATTGATACTCCATTTGGTGGTTTTAAACATTCAGGAATCGGAAGAGAAGCAGGCGAACATGGTCTTCAAGAATTTTTAGAGGTCAAATCGGTAGGTGGTTGGAATTAATTTATTGATCTATTCTTAATACCTTCTAAAAAATTTAAACATTTTTTTAATTCATCTAGTTCAATAAACTCGTCAATTTTATGTGCTTGTTCAATGGAACCAGGTCCACATACGACTGTGCTTATACCCACTTCTTGAAATAACCCAGCTTCTGTTCCAAAAGATACAACTTGTCTTGAGTTATCACCTGTTATAGATGCAACAAATTCACATGCTTCAGATGCATCTATTTTTTCAAAGCCAATAACTTCACCAATAATCTCTTTTTTAATATAAGCTTTTGGGAAAACTTTCTTCATGTCATACAGAAGTTCCTCATTTGTAAATTTTTCAATTTCTTTATTTACAAAATCACCATCTGACTTATTAACTGGTCTAGTTTCCCATTCAACTTTACATTTATCAGCTATTACATTGTGTGCAATTCCGCCTGATATACCACCTATAGATAGAGTTGAGTAAGGAGGATCAAATATACAATTTTCTGGAGCACGTTTAATTAATTCTTTTCTAATTTCTAATAGTTTGTTTATATATCTCGATGCATATTCAATCGCGTTAACACCCTCATGAGGTTTTGAACTATGTCCTGCAAGACCTCCAAAGTATGTAGTATACTCATTCATACCTTTATGAGCATCAATAATTTTCATTTTAGTTGGTTCACCAACTATACATATTCCATTTTTAATATTTCTTTTTTTCATTTCTTTAATCAAAAGTGGTGCACCTATACATGCCGTCTCTTCATCAAAAGTAAAGCAAAAATGGAAATCACGATCTAAATTATTTTGAGTAAGAATTGGGGCGTAAGCAAGAGTACATGCTATAAATCCTTTCATATCG
Organism: uncultured Pelagibacteraceae bacterium; assembly: GCA_902523495.1. GTDB lineage: Bacteria > Pseudomonadota > Alphaproteobacteria > Pelagibacterales > Pelagibacteraceae > Pelagibacter. Next base: position 15,090 of record CABYZU010000008.1, on the reverse strand, counting down.
CAAGACCCTCTGCCGTATAATTTTTTATCTTTTATTGTTGCCTTAAAAGGATCTGTTGACCATCCTTTTGAAACTGGAACTACATCAGTATGACCAGATAATATGATCGGTTTTTTTCCGTTTGTTTTTTTTGCCTTTAAAGTTCCAAATAAATTAACTCGTTTTTTCTCATCATCAAAAACTTTGAATGTTTCTATCCCAAGATTATTTAGGATTTTTTCACAATAATTTATTAATTTAGTATTATCACTTCCAGAAATAGTTTGAAAAGATATTAGATCAGTCAATATCTTTATTGATTTTTCGTATAAATTGTTATCAATACCCATAATTAAATCAATTATACATTATTATTATGAAACTACAAATAACCTACGATCAATTTGAAAAAATAGATATTAGACTTGGAACTGTATTAACAGTAAAAAAAAATGAAAAAGCTAGAAAACCATCTTTAGTTGTTGAAGTTGACTTTGGCAAAGAAATTGGTGTTAAGACTTCGTCAGCTCAAATAACACATTTCTATAATGAGGAAAACTTAGTTGGTAAACAAGTTATTGGTGTTTGTAACTTTCCAGAGAAAAATATAGCTGGTGTGAAATCTCAGTTTTTACTTTTAGGCTCTATTGATCCTGAGGGTAAAGTTACATTAGTCCACCCATCTCAAAAAGTAGAGAATGGTTTGCCTATAGCTTAAATATGCATCCAGAATTTTTATCTATGGCATTATTTTGGATAGTAGCCGCATATACGCCTGGCCCAAATAATATAGTTGCATCATATTCAGGTTTTAATTTTGGAATTAAAAAAACAATTCCACATATATTTGGTGTCACTCTTGGATTTACTTCTGTTGTATTAGCATTAACTATTGGTTTAGTTAATATTTTTAAATTATTTCCAATCATTCAAACTATATTAAAATATTTGGGAAGTTTATTTTTAATTTATTTAGCTTACAAAATTAGTTTTTCAAAATCTTCTGCAGAAAAAAAAGATAAAAATCCGATATCTTTTTTAGACACTTTTATATTTCAATTTTTAAATCCAAAGGGTGTTTTGATAGGAATAATCATAGTATCCACATATGTTGAATATGGAGAAAATTATTTAAATTACGCGACTCAAGTTGTCTTGTTTGCTTTTCTCGTGTCCTTATCAAGTATCACTTTTTGGACTTTGGTGGGTAAATACCTTAGGAAATTTGCGACAAATGAGAAATTTATTAAATACTTTAATTATGTTATGTCAGGGCTTCTTCTTTTGAGCATAATTACATTTTATATATAAAGCATGAAACCAGGAAATAAAAACTCTTACAAATCTTTATCAAATCTAAAGGTGAATGGAAAAGATTTTAAAATTTATTCTTTATCAAAAGCAGAGGCAAATGGATTAGATGGTATATCAAAATTACCAAAGTCACTTAAAGTTTTGTTGGAAAACCTTTTGAGATATGAGGACGATCTATCAGTAAATAGAAATCAAATCGAAGCAATTAAATCTTGGCTTCACATAAAAAGTTCTAAAACGGAGATAGCTTATAGACCAGCGAGAGTTTTACTTCAGGACTATACAGGAATCCCAGCTGTGGCTGATTTAGCTGCAATGAGAGAGGCCGTAAAAGAAAAAAATAAAGATCCAAACACTATTAATCCTTTGTCAGCAGTCGACTTAGTTATCGATCATTCAGTTCAAGTTGATCAATCCGCTAAAAAAGATTCTTTTGAGAAAAATGTGGATATTGAATTCAAGAGAAATGGGGAGAGATATTCTTTTTTAAAATGGGGTCAAGGTGCATTTGATAATTTTAGGATAGTTCCTCCAGGAACTGGAATTTGTCACCAGGTCAATTTAGAATACTTGTCAAAAGTAGTTTGGTCAGAGAAATATAAAGGAGAAGAATATCTATTCCCTGATACACTTGTTGGAACCGATAGTCATACAACAATGGTAAACGGTTTATCAGTTCTAGGTTGGGGAGTTGGTGGAATAGAAGCCGAAGCTGGCATGTTAGGACAACCAATTTCAATGTTAATTCCTGAGGTTATAGGATTTGAATTTACAAAAAAAATGCCTGAAGGCACAACAGCTACAGATTTAGTTCTTACCGTAGTTAAAATGTTGAGAGACAAAGGTGTTGTCGGAAAGTTTGTAGAATTTTATGGCGAAGGATTAAAAAATCTTACATTAGCAGACAGAGCAACAATTGCCAATATGGCTCCTGAATATGGGGCCACTTGCGGTTTTTTCCCTATAGATGGAGAAACATTAAAATATTTAGAATTTTCTGGAAGAGACAAAGAAACTGTCGAAATAGTTGAAAAATACGCAAAAGAGCAAGGTCTTTGGGCAAGTGATGAGATTGAATTCAGTGATAAGATTTCTTTAGATATGTCAACCGTAGTTCCAACAATTTCAGGACCCAAGAGACCACAAGACAAAGTTCTTTTATCAGATGCATCTAGTAATTTTAGAAAAGTATTTAAGGAAGCTACAAATAGAGAAGATTATAAAATTTTTAGGGTTAAAGATACAGATTACGAGATTAAAGATGGCTCAATTTTAATAGCAGCAATCACATCCTGTACTAACACTTCAAATCCAAATGTTTTAATTGGGGCAGGATTGCTTGCAAAAAAAGCAGTTGAGTTAGGGCTGAATGTAAAACCATGGGTCAAAACATCTTTAGCTCCAGGATCTAAAGTGGTTACCGATTATTTAGAAAAAGCTGGTTTGAACACTTATTTAGATCAATTAGGATTTAATTTGGTTGGCTATGGATGCACAACTTGCATTGGTAATTCAGGTCCATTAGCTGATAACATTGTTGAGGGTATACAAAAAGAAAACTTATATGCTGTTTCAGTTTTATCAGGTAACAGAAACTTCGAAGGTAGGATTTCACCCCATGTTAAAGCAAATTATCTGGCATCCCCACCACTAGTAGTAGCTTATGCACTTGCAGGTCATATGGAATTTGATTTATTTAATGACTCATTTGGACAAGATAAAAATGGTAACGATATTTTTTTAAAAGATATTTGGCCCTCAAATAAAGAAATAGAAGAAACTTTAAAAAATTCACTTAACGCAGATATGTTTGTTAAAAGATATTCAAATGTTTCTGAAGGACCAAAACAATGGCAGGAAATTAAAACAGAAAAAAGTAGTATTTATAATTGGGATGAAAATTCTACTTATGTAAAAAAACCTCCATTTTTTGATAATCTCACAGATAAACCTGAAGGTTTTAAAGAAATTAAAAATGCGAGACCATTATTAATTTTAGGTGATATGGTAACTACTGACCATATTTCTCCAGCAGGAAATATTCAAAAAAATAGTCCTACAGGAGAATATTTTATGAATTATCAAATTCTACCCAAGGATTATAACTCATATGGCTCTAGACGTGGAAATCATGAAGTTATGATGAGAGGCACATTTGCTAATATAAGAATTAAAAACGAAATGGCACCTGGCACCGAAGGCGGTTTTACAAAATTATATCCAGAAGAAAAAGTAATGTCTGTTTATGATGCGGTAGTAGAGTATAAAAAAAGAGGGACTGATTTAGTAATAATTGGTGGAAAAGAATACGGAACAGGTTCCTCTCGTGATTGGGCTGCAAAAGGTACAAAATTATTGGGAGTTAAGGTCGTAATTACTGAGAGTTTTGAAAGAATACACAGGTCTAATTTAATAGGAATGGGAATATTGCCATTACAATTTATTGACAATATGAATAGAAAAAATTTAAATTTAACAGGTTCAGAATTAATAAGTATAGTAGATATTGAGAAAGGTATTAATCCGTCTGATAAAGTAAAAGTAGAGATAAGATATTTATCAGGTGACGTAAAAATAATTGAAACTTTGTGCAGAATCGATACCAAAAATGAGTTGGAATACTACAAAAATGGCGGAATACTTCAGTACGTTCTAAGAAATATGATTTAAGTATGGATGAGGATATTTCAATAATCAATGCCAACACAAGAAATGAAAAAATAAAAAATTTTTTTATTACAAATAAAAAAAGATTAATTTTAGCAATAATTCTTATTTCTATATCTTTAATTGGTTATTTTTCTTTTGGTGAGTACAAAAACAATCAAAAAATAAAAATGTCAGATGACTTCAATTCAATAATTATTAATTACTCGGAAGATAATAAAGAGCAAACAGCTCGGGATTTAATTAAATTAATTAATAAAAAAGATTCAACTTATTCGCCATTATCCCTTTATTTTATAATAGATAATAAATTGATAGATGAAAAAAATAAAATAAACGAGTTATTTGATGTTATAATAGACGAAATTTCTTTAGATGATGAAATTAGAAATTTGAATATTTACAAAAAAGCACTCTATAATGCGAATAATAGCAACGAAGTTGAACTTTTAAATATTCTTAATCCTATAATAAGGTCTACGAGCATTTGGAAAGCTCATGCATTATACTTAATGGCTGAATATTTTTATTCAAAAAATGAGATGCAAAAATCAAAAGAATTTTTTACTCAAATAATAAACTTGAATGAAGCTAATCAAGAAATTAAATTAGAGTCTCAAAAAAGACTTAGTAGAGATTTAAGTGAATAAAATTTTAAATTTATTTTTAATTATTTTTTTTTGCTCTGGTTGTTCTTTAAATAAAAACTCTAAGTTTTGGACTTTAGAAAAAATAACTGAACTCGAAGAAAAAAAATTTGAAAAAATTTTTAATGATAAAAAAACTTTAAGTAAAGAATTAAATACCAATATAAATTTGAATTTTAGTTCAAAGCCTGGAAAGACAAAGTTATCAAAAAAACTTACAAATAACGATGGAAGAGTTAACTTTGATGGAATACTAAAAAAATCCTCAAAATATAAGTTTTCGAAAATTGAAAATTTTTATCAGGTTGAACCCGTCATTTCTTTTAATAAAGAAAATATAATTTTTTTTGATGATAAGGGTACAATTTTACAATTTGATAAAAATTCAAAATTAATTTGGAAAAAAAATTATTATTCCAAATCAGAGAAAAAATTAGATCCAATTTTACAATTTGCAAATAATGATAAATTTTTAATAGTTGCAGATAATTTGACTAAATATTACATATTAAATTTAGATACTGGAGATTTAGTTTGGTCAAAAAATAATACTGCACCATTTAATTCACAGATAAAAATATTTAAAGACCGTTTTTTTATAATTGATTTTACAAATACTTTAAGATGCTTTTCTGTAAAAGATGGGAAAGAATTATGGAATTTTCAAACTGAGTCATCACTAATCAGATCGCAAAAAAAGTTGTCAATGGTGATTATTGGGGATATTGTTTACTTTAACAATTCTTTGGGAGATATAAGTGCGGTCAATATAAATGATGGTGAACTAATTTGGCAATTACCCACACAAAGTAACATAATTTATGAGTCAGCCTTTTCTCTTGAAACATCAGATATAATAGCCGATGAAAACAATTTGTTTTTTTCAAATAATAAAAATCAATTTTTTTCAATTAATATAAAATCTGGAAGTTTTAATTGGGAAAATACTGTTAATTCAAATTTGAGGCCCACTCTAATCGAAAATTTTTTGATATCTGTTTCATTAGAAGGTTATTTAATAGTTATTGACAAATTTACAGGCAATATAATTAAAATTACTGACGTATTTAAAAGTTTTAATCAAAAAAAACGAAATGAAATCTTTCCCACTGGATTTATTGTTGGATTGAAAAATATATATTTGTCAACAAATATAGGAAGATTATTAGTGATTGATATAAAATCTGGCAAAACAATTTCGACTCTTAAAATTGATAATGACAAAATTTCACGCCCTCATATTTTAAATAAAAATTTATATTTGGTTAAAGACAATGCTATAATTAAACTAAATTAATGTTTTTAAAATTACTAGATAAGTTAGGAAGAAAAAAAGTGGTTTTAGATAGGGGGCCATCACACCCAAGATTTGATCTAGCAAAACCCTGGATGAATAGATATTACTTAATTTTCAGACATAGACCAAAATGGTTCCCATTTAATATTTTAATTCATGAAATGTTGACTGATGACCATGGTGAAGGAGTTCATAACCACCCTTTTCCCTATATGACGATAGTGGTTAGAGGAGGGTATTGGGAAACCTTAAGCTCAGGGAAATATTGGCGACCACCAGGCTATATTGGTTTCAGGTCTGCTAATAATTTACACAGAGTTGATCTCAAACCTGGAACTAGGCCATTAACAATTTTTATTGCTGGCCCTTTTGGGTTAAGGAAAGGCCCAAGATCTGAATACGGTATTGATTTTAAAATCAAAAAGGATTGATGCCAAAAAGTCTCGAAGAAAAATTTAGACTATTTTGTAATTCAAAAAACTTAAATCATAATCAGAGTCAAATTCTCACAATTAAAAAGCTTCAAGATTTCTATGAAAGTAATTTTGGCTCATCTATACTTAATATCTTTAAAAAAAAAGAGATTAAGAGAGGTTTTTATCTTCGAGGTGGTGTTGGTGTAGGAAAAACTATGATCCTAGATTTTTTTTTTAATCTCATTTCTCAAAAAAAATTAAGACTTCATTTTAATGAATTTATGCTTAGTTTTCATGATTTTGTTCATGAAAATAAAAATGAAGAAGATGAAAATATTATTGACTTGTTTGTAAAGAATCTCAAATCAAAAGTTTCTCTTATCTATTTTGATGAGTTTCAAGTAACTAATATAGTAGATGCCATGATATTAGGTAAATTATTTGATAAGATATTTAATGAAAATATAAAAGTTCTAATTACTTCTAATATAAAGATATCCGAATTATATAAAGATGGTCTTCAACGTGACCAATTCAAGCCATTTATTGAAATAATGAAAAAAAGGACAATAGAATATGAGCTTATAATTGAGGACGATTATAGAAAATCAAAAGATAACCAAAATGATAGATACTTCTTTCCTTTAAATGAAGAAACTAATTTTAAAATGAATAAATATTTTAGGATAATTTCGAAAAATAAAAAAAAGATCAATAAGATACTTAATATTAAAGGAAGAGATTTTCATATTAAAGAATTCTATGAAGGTATAGTAAGATTTAGTTTTAATGAATTGTGTGATCAAAATTTAGGTGCTGAAGACTATTTAGAAATAATTAAAGTTTCAGAATTTATATTTATTGATAAAATACCACAATTTGATGATATAAATTCTAATCAACAACATCGGTTTATAACTTTAATTGACATAGTTTATGATAAGAAAATACCGATTGCAGTTTCGGCAGAGAAGGAATTAGGTGAATTCAATTCATCTAAATCATTAAAAGAACCATTTAAACGTACCATAAGTCGTTTATATGAATTAACGTCCTCAAATTTTAAATTATGATACAAAAATTTAACAACTTTAAAATTAATACTAGCGGACAAAAATTGTATGAATTTACAGATCAAACTATTAGCTGGATAAATAAAAATAAATTTAAAAATGGTATTCTGAATCTAAGTATTCAACACACAAGTGCTTCTTTGATAATTCAAGAAAATGCAGATCCAGATGTTCAAACTGATCTGATTAATTATTTTAATAATCTAGCGCCAATGGATAACAAGTTGTATGTTCATACAACAGAGGGCAAAGATGATATGCCAGCACATATAAAGGCGAGTTTAACAAATAATCAGATATCCCTGAGCGTTGAAAATGGTGAATTATTACTTGGTACCTGGCAAGGTATCTATTTGTTTGAACATAGATTAAAGCCACAAACACGAATAATAATTCATCACTTTTTAGGAGAAATTTAATTTTTTTTTAAACTTTGAAAAGCTTTTAAAGCTGAGGCTCGTGCTTCTTCATGTATTACAATGGGTTTTGGATAATTTTCTCCAATGATTGTATTTATAGCTTGCTGATATTTTAATTCCATCTCCCATGGTTTATGAATAAATTTTTGTGGAACTTTATTTAATTCTGGTACCCATTTTTTTACATATAAGCCCTCTTTATCAAATTTTTCTCCTTGAAGGATAGGATTAAATATCCTGAAGTATGGAGCTGCATCTGCACCACAACCTGCAACCCATTGCCATTGTGCCACATTATTTGCTTTATTAAAATCTAGTAAGCAATTTCTAAAATGTTTTTCACCTTCAGTCCAATTTATCCTCAAATGCTTTACCAAAAAAGAACCAACAACCATTCTTATTCGATTGTGCATCCAGCCTGTTTCGTAAAGCTCTCGCATTCCAGCGTCTACAATAGGGTACCCCGTCATACCTGACTTCCATGCTTTCAAAAATTTATTATTTTTAACCCAAGGAAATTTATCAAATTCTTTTCTATAGTTTCCTTTTAAAAACTCTGGAAAATAATTAATTAAACTATGTGAAAACTCGCGCCAACCTAATTCATTGATATATTTTCTGTAGCCAATACCTTTCGATCCAATCTCATTACATTTTTTCCAAATAGTATTTACATGAATTTGTCCATGTTTAATATATGGCGATAATTTTGATGTGCCCTCAACAGATGGATAATCTCTGGCAGATCCATAATCTTTTATTTTATTGTTAACTAAATTATTTAGAATTTTTTTTGTCTCATCTTCAGAGACCTTCCAGTAATTTTCAAATTTTTTGTGCCAATTATTTTTTGGGAGTACGTCTTTTGGATCTATACAGTTTTTAAAAAAAGAAAGCGTTTTTATTTTTTTTTTGACAACATAATTTTTGCTTGGTGGTAAACCTAAAAATTTTTGTTCGGCGTTTCTCCAAAAAGGAGTAAACACTTTAAATGGTGTTCCATCATTTTTAGTTACCTCTTGAAACTCATTCAAAATATTTCCTTTAAAATATTTAAACTCAATTTCATTTTTAACGAAAATATCTCTAATTTTTTTTCCTTTTTCAATTACATCAGGTTCGTAAATTTTATTCCAATATATTGCGTAATTATCTTTCTTTTTAATTTTTGAAAATACATCTAATTCATCTCCTGCTAGTATTTGAAGATTAATCTTGTATTTAGATAATTCAGATCTAAACGATTCTAGTGATTTTGAAAGCCACCACTTTTGGGCTTCTCTTTTATTGTCATAATCATTTTTATTATAAATGTATAGGGCAATTACATTTTCATGATTTTGAGTTGCGTAAGACAAAGCAGGATTATTTTCAATTCTAAAATCCTCCCTTATCCACGTAATAGCATTTTTTGTCATATAAATTTTTTATCTTCTTCCTTTAGATAGCAGTTGTTTGTAAAGTTTGACATCTGCATTTCCTTCGCATCCTATTACCAATACATTTGAATTTTGGTCAAGATTGATCAATTTCTTGGTTTTTTTATCGTTACATATTCCAATTAAAGCAATTATTCCAGGTGTGGCACACTCACCACCTATTATCGAAGCTTTGCTAAATTTTTTATCTTTTAATTTAGCTACCGCTCTCGCTACATCATTATCAGAAACCGAAACACAACAATTAGTTGCTTTTTTTAATATCTGCCATGGCACAAGAGACATCTCATTGCATGACATTCCGCCCATAATACTTTCTTTTTTAATTCTTATCTTTTTTAATTTTTTACTTTTTATACTTTGGAGCACGCAATCAGCCTTATCTGGCTCTACAACTATAATTTTAGGAATTCTCTTAAAGTATTTTGCCACTCCAGCCACTAAACCAGCAGCCAATCCTCCCACACCAGCTTGAAGAAATATATGAGTGATATATTGGTTTGTTTGTTTAGAGATTTCCCTAATTAAAATAGAATAACCCGCCATAGTAAGTTGGGGCACATATTTATAATTTTTTGTTGAAACATCCTGTATAATACTCCAATTATTTTTTTTTGATAATATTTGGCATTTTCTTAAAGAGTCTTTATAATTTCCTTTAACTCTTATCACCTCAGCACCCAATTTTTTTATCTCATCTACCCTTGTTTTACTTACATATTGACTGACAAAAATTTTACATTTTAATTTTAATTTTTTTGCTCCCCAGGCTACAGATCTTCCATGATTTCCAGCTGTTGCTGACGAGACAGTAATTTTATTTTTTTTTTTTGAGATTTTTTCAACAGCATATGCACCCCCTAAAGCTTTGAAAGATTTTAAACTAAACCTTTTTGACTCGTCTTTGTAAAATATATTATTAAGACTTAAATCTTTATTTAATTTATTTAAATTTAATAATGGAGTAGCACGATAGCCTTTCCACTTTGATATTTTTTTATAAGCATCAAATAAAAAATTTGATGGTAAATACTTTAAAACATAGTCTCTATTAAAATTATAATTTTTATTTAACAAAAATTTAGAATATTTGAATTTACTGTTTTGCATTTTAAATTTTTAAGCTAAAGTTAAATTTTCATTATCGATAATTTTTTTTATATTCAAACTATAAATAAACCTATATTATCATAAATTATAAGTAATTTTATATTTAGAAATTCTATGTTAAGCTTCATTCAAGTATTAGTTGAAATTTTTATAACTTTTAAATTTAATAAAATTATATGGGTAAAATATTAATTATTGGAGGTGGAGCTATGGGCTCCGCGTTTTCAATTCCCTGTTTAGAAAACAATAATCTTGTTACTATCACAGAGCCATATAATAAAATTTTTATTAAAAAACTAAACTCAAAGAAAAAGTTTCATCCTTCCTTAAAGATTAATCTTCCAAGAAAATTAAAATTCAAAAATTATTCAAACGAAATATTTAAGAAAAGATTTGATTTAATAGTAATTGCCCTAAGTCTTGCAGGTATAGATTTTATTGGAAAAGAATTAAAAGATTTGAAAATTAAAACTCCCTTACTGGTTCTTACTAAAGGATTAAAGTACGATAAAAAAAAGAAAAAAATTTTAACAATTTCAGATTTGTTAAAAAATAATTATCGCGCAGCAAATGTATCAGTATTAAAAGGACCTTGCTTAGCTAAAGAATTAGCAAATAAAAATAAGACAAGTGTAGTTGTTGCTAATAAAAATATTAAAATAGCCAAATGGATTGGAAAACTTATATCTACTAAGTATTATTTAACTGAATTTTCAAAAGATATTATTGGTATTGAAATCTGCTCTGCAATTAAGAATATATACGCAATGGTCATTGGTTCAGGTCAAAATTTAAACGTTAAATCAGATTTATTTCAAAAAAGTGCGAATGAGATGAAATTTTTGATCAAATATTTTAAAGGAGATGTATCAACAATATTAGGGCTTGCAGGTATTGGTGATTTGTACGTAAGTGCTATAGGTGGAAGAAACAGTAAAATGGGAGATTTTCTTGGTAAAGGTTTTAAATTTGCAACAGCAAAAAAAAAGTTTATGCCTAGAGATACTGTAGAGGGCGAGCAACTTGCTAGAGAAATTGCTCCATATATTTTAAAAAAGATTGATAAAAAAAAAATTCCATTAATGTATCATTTGTTAAAAACAATCATACATAACAAAAAAATTTGACTTTTTAAAAAATTAGGAAATTATTTTCTACTAGAAATCCAATTATGATACCTATTAAAAGCGCAATGATTAGTTTTTTTTTATCCACTAATTAAGATTTTTTACTTAAAGAAGATTTTAAATTTTTCACATTCGAGGATTGTAATTTCAAACTCAATTTTTGTTTCAAATTTTCCCATAACTTGGCCATCCCTAAAGGCTCGTAAATCATAAATACAATCATTAAACCACCAAATATTACCTGCTCAATTGATGAAATAATTGTAGCATCAATAGCTCCGTGAAATACGTTATTTCCTATAGCATTTAAAAGAACTGGAAAAAGCAAAATAAACGCTGCTCCAATAAAAGCGCCGTTAATTGTCCCAAGGCCTCCAAGAATACACATAAATAATATCTTAAAAGATAATTTAATATCAAAAGCAACTGGTTCTAAAGATTTAAGATAACAAAATGCAAAAAGTGCACCAGCTACTCCACAATAAAACGCGCTGATAGCAAATGCCTGAACTTTGGTTCTTAATAACGAGACTCCCATAGACTCAGCAGCGATATCCATGTCTCTTACTGCCATCCAATTCCTACCTGTACTTCCTCTTGCCATATTCATAGCTAATAAAGTTAAAACTGTGGTAACAGCTAAACATACAAAATACATAGCTAATGGAGTTGTAAATGGTTTTCCTAGGATTACTATGTCTTGGGCGGTTATAATTCCTGATGAGTCGTAGTTTTTAAACCAACCAAATTTATCAATCATCCATATAATAAAAAACTGTGAGGCTAGTGTTGCCACCATCAGATAAATTCCTCTTACTTTTAAACTTGGTAAACCAAACAAAATTCCAAAAGCTGCGGCAATCAACCCTGAGACTATTAATGAGCCTACGAAACCAAGGTCAGGTACTCGCAAAATAAGATTAAACATAGCAAAAGCACCAGCAGCCATAAAGCCAGCAGCTCCTAAAGCTAATTGGCCTGTATAACCCATAACAATTTGTTGTCCAATTGTAGCTAAAGCTAAGCAAAGCCAAGGAATTAATATAGAGGTATACCAATACTCTGTTGTAATAAATGAAGGTATTATTAATACACTTAAAAACATACAAACGGCTAAGTTAATTAAGTCTTTTTTTGTGTATGTCATAAAAACTGGTTTCATAGTTTAAACTCTCCTAATAATTTTTTCTCCAAATAAACCTTCTGGTCTATATAATAAAAAGAATATTGCTAATACGTAAGGAGCCCAACCTTCAATGGCGCCACCAAAAAACGGTCCAATATATACTTCTAGCACTTTCTCCACTGCACCAATAATTAAGCCTCCTATGATGGCCCCTGGAATAGATGAAAAACCACCTATAATTAAGACTGGTAGAGCTTTCAAAGCTAAGTCAACCAGAGCAAATTGAACACCAGCTCTTGCACCCCACATACACCCTGCAACTAACGCTACGACCCCTGCAGCAGACCAAACTAATAACATTATATGTTTTAATGGAATTCCTATAGAACTCGCAGCTCCCGCATCATCTGCAACAGCTCTCAAGCCTAATCCAATTTTTGTGTACTTAAACAATAAAAACAGACCGATAATCATTAAAGCTGCAACTAAACCAGCTGTGATATCAAGAGCACTAATAAATAATTTTAAATTATCAGCGATCCACGGCACAGGAAAGTCTCCAATACCTAAATCTAATCTTCTTACTTCCACTCCCCATGCCGCTTGGGCCAAGCCCTCTAAAACATACCCTAGACCGATTGTGGCCATTAGTACTGTGTCTTCGCTAGCATTCATCAGAGGTCTTAAAACTAATCTTTCAGTGCATAAACCAACTACCACCATTAAAAGAGCAGCCAAAATAAATGCAAGTACAAAAGGTATGTTAAAATCTTGCATGAAACCACAAAAAGCAAGCACCGAGAAAAAAACCATAGCTCCTTGTGAAAAGTTAAACGTTGCTGAAGCTTTAAAAATTAAAACGAATCCTAAAGCAACTAGAGAATACATCGTACCAGCAAGCAAACCGCCAACTAAAACTTCCATGAAAAATAATAATTCATCAACCATATTTTTATCCTAGTGTTCTACTCCTAAATAAGCATCTATTACTTTTTGATTTGATCTAACTTCATCAGGTGTGCCATCGCCAATAACTTTGCCATAATCAAGCACAACCACTCTGTCTGATATATCCATAACTACTCCCATGTCGTGCTCAATAAGCACCATAGTTGTACCTAGTTCATCATTTACTTTTAAAATAAATCTACACATGTCTCTTTTTTCTTCAACATTCATACCAGCCATAGGCTCATCTAATAGAATTATTGTAGAGTCCGTTGCAAGAGCACGACCTAATTCAACTTTCTTTTGTAATCCATAAGGAAGTTTTCCAACTGGTGTATCTTTAATATCTTCAATCTCTAAGAAACTGATTATCTCTTCAGATCTTTCTCTATTTAACTTTTCTTCTTTTTTTACTTTAGGAAGTTGTAAAGCTACCTCAAGAAAATTTGTTTTTGTGTGAAGTTTTCTACCAACTAAAATATTATCAAGTACTGACATTCTTTTAAAAAGAGCCAAGTTTTGAAATGTTCTAGATAGACCCATCTGAGCCATAATATTTGGGGTTATATTGGGTACAACTTGTCCTCTAAACGAAACAGATCCTTGTTGAGGCTTATAAATTCCATTAATGCAATTTAACATTGAGCTTTTTCCAGCTCCATTAGGTCCAATAATTGCTCTAACTTCGTGCTCAAGCACATTGAAAGAAGTATCTGTTATTGCCTTAACACCACCAAAAGAGAGAGAGATATTATTTACCTCTAATATTGGTTTTCCTATCTTAAATTTTCTTTCGTATTCCATCTTTAATTACTTCTTTTTGTTAAACTTTCTTCTTTAAGAACATCTCTAAAATTTTTTCTACCTTTTTTTGAAATTCCTAAATATAATTCTTTCACTTTATCGTCATTTAATAAACTTTGTGCAGTTCCGTCTAGCATAACTCTACCAGTCTCAATGATATACCCATAATCTGAATTTTTTAATGCAACGTTAGTATTTTGCTCAGCAAGTAATATACTAACACCCTCTTTGGTATTTAATTCTTTTACAATATTAAAAATTTCAGCAACTAATTGAGGTGCAAGACCCATTGTTGGCTCGTCCAATAATAACATTTTTGGTTTAGCCATCATTGCTCTTGCAACTGCTATCATTTGTTGCTCTCCACCAGAAGTGAATGCTGCTTGACTTTTTCTTCTTTCTTTAAGTCTTATAAAATAAGTGTAAATTTTATCTAATTCTTGATTAATATCACCCTTTGATAATTTTCTTGAATATGCTCCTGAGATTATATTTTCTTCTACAGTAAGGTGACCAAAACATCTTCTGCCTTCTAATACTTGAACCATTCCGAGCCCGACCATTTGCGAAGGAGTTTGTTTATTAATTAAATTTCCATCATATTCAATTGAACCATTTGTAACTTTTCCTCTTTCTGAGGCTAACATGGTTGAAACTGCTTTTAGTGTAGTACTTTTACCTGCTCCATTTGCCCCTAATAATGCTACTACTTTTCCTTTAGGAA
>CABYZU010000007.1 GCA_902523495.1 uncultured Pelagibacteraceae bacterium | reverse complement strand
AATCATGCCTTATCCTGAAAGCGATGATGACTCAAGCAAATATCAGATAGTTTTTGCGACTTCAAAAGGTAAGGTTAGAAAAAATAGTTTAGAGGATTTTTCATCTATTAACACTTCAGGTAAGATAGCAATGAAATTGGATAGTAATGATAAAATCATAGGTGTTAAAATCTGTAAAGATGATCAGGATATAATTTTAAGCACCAAATTTGGCAAGTGTATAAGATTTGAATCTAAAAAATTAAGAATTTTTAAAGGTAGATCGTCAAAAGGTATTAAAGGAATTGAACTAGCTTCAAACGATGAAATAGTGTCTTTATCAATTATTGATAATAATAATATTAAGAAAAACGGTAAAAATAGGGAAGACAAATCTGAATTAATTGCGAAACAAAAATTTATTCTATCAATAAGTGAAAATGGATATGGCAAAAAAACTTCACATTATGATTACAGAACCACGAATAGAGGAGGTAAGGGAATCATTGGAATAGTAAACTCCCCAAGAAATGGCAATATTGCGTCCTCATTTCCGGTTTATGAGGGTGATGAGATAATGATTTCGACCAACAAAGGAAGAGTTATAAGGTTGGCTGTGAAAGAAATTAGAACTGCAGGAAGAAATACCCAAGGAGTAAGAATTATTAAATTATCTGGTGATGAAAAAGTTGTTTCAGCAATTAAAATTGATGATAATTTATTATAATGTTGAAAACAGCAATTTATCCAGGAACATTCGATCCGATTACATTTGGTCACATAGATGTAATTAAAAAATCTTTAAAATTATTTGATAAAGTTGTAGTAGCTATTTCAGATGGAGAAAATAAAGATTATCTATTTGATGTAGAAGAAAGAATTGAAATTGTGAGGAACGCTCTTTTTAAAGATCTAAAAATGAATAAAAAAAAGATAACCGTTATCTCATTCAAGTCTCTAACAACTACTTTATGTAAAAAATATAAATCAAATATAATCCTAAGAGGATTAAGAGCAGTTTCAGATTTTGAATATGAATTTCAACTTGCCGGTATGAATAGAAAGTTAAATAATAATATAGAGACACTATTTTTAATGTCAGATGTAGAAAATCAAATTATATCATCAAAATTTGTAAAAGAAATTATTAAACTTAAGGGAAACATAAAAAAGTTTACAACAAAAAACACAATAAAAGCTTTAAAGAATAAATATGAATAAGATTTTAATCAAGATAATAATTATATTCTTATTTTTAACCAACAAATCGTTTACAGAGGAGAACATTATGATATTAAAATTAAAGGATGGTGATGTAAAAATTGAGTTGTTTGCTGATAAAGCACCAAACCATGTAAAAAGAATTAAGGAATTAGCAGATAAAGGAAAATATGACAATGTTGTATTCCACAGAGTGATTGACGGATTTATGGCTCAAACAGGAGATGTTAAGTTTGGTAATTCTAGTTTAAATGATTTTGATTTAAGAAAAGCTGGGATGGGGGGCTCTGATTTACCTGATCTAAAACAGGAATTTAGTAATCTACCTCATGATCGGGGAACTTTATCAATGGCTAGATCGTCTGATCCAAATAGTGCGAATAGTCAATTTTTTATTTGTTTTAAACCAGCTCCGTTTCTCGATAGGCAATACACTGTCTTTGGTAAAGTTGTTGCAGGGATGGAGTTTGTAGACAAAATAAAAAGAGGTGATGAAAACAATAATGGATCAGTCACAGATCCAGATAAAATTATAAGCTTTAAATCTCAATAATATTTTAGATTAAATTGAAAAAATTTGAATTTGAAATTTTAAAAAAAGATAAATTTGCTAGATTAGGTTTAATAAAAACCAATAGAGGTAATGTTGATACTCCTGCTTTTATGCCAGTTGGGACACAGGCTACAGTAAAAGCTTGTACTATTGATGATATAAAAAAAACAGGCTCTCAAATCATTTTATCAAATACATATCATCTAATGATTAGACCAGGAATGGAAAGAGTTCGTGACACTGGAGGTCTCCATGAGTTTATGAATTGTGATCTTCCTATTCTTACAGACTCTGGTGGATTTCAAGTTATGTCATTATCCAAAATCAATAAGATTGACAAGGAACAAGGAGCAATTTTCAATTCTCATATTGATGGTAAAAAGTTTTATTTAAGTCCTGAAGAAAGTATAAAAATTCAATTAGGTCTTAATTCAGATATTGTGATGACAATGGATGAATGTCCAAAAAAAACTAATGATTATGAAATTATAAACAAATCAATGCATCTGTCATTATACTGGGCTGAAAGATCAAAGAAGGCTTTTGGGAATAACCCCCATAAAGCTTTATTTGGGATCATTCAAGGAGGCTTATTTAAAGATTTGAGACTTAAATCCTTAGAAGGTTTATTGAGGATTGGATTTGATGGTTATGCTCTGGGAGGTTTAGCGGTTGGAGAAACTCAGGAAGAAATGTTTAATGTTTTGGATAATATTAAAGAATACATGCCTAATGATAAGCCACATTATTTAATGGGTGTAGGAACTCCCAGTGATATTTTGGGTGCTGTTAAAAGAGGTATTGATATGTTTGATTGTGTGTTACCCTCTAGGTCAGGGCGTACTGGTTTAGCCTTTACTTGGAACGGTAGAGTAAACATTAAAAATAATAAATACAAAAATGATAATAATCCTTTAGATGCAAATTGTACCAACTTTAATCTGAATAAATATTCAAAAAACTATCTAAATCATTTATTCAATACTAACGAAATTTTAGGTTCTATGCTGCTAACTTTACACAATATAAATTTCTACCAAGAGTTAATGAAAGCTATTAGACAGAATATCAAAAATGACACATTTGATGAATTTTACAATAAATACATAGATAAATTGTAATTAAACAAGTTTTTTTATAAATTCATGTTTGAAATATTAAGATAATTCTGTATATACAATTTTATCTCACGTGACATTTGTGGGCCCTTAGCTCAGTTGGTAGAGCAATTCCCTTTTAAGGAATGGGTCGATGGTTCGAGTCCATCAGGGCTCACCACAAATTTTTAAGATATTTTAAGAGGAGGATACTTAATTATTATTTCATTAGTCCACTGATTTATCATCTTTATTCTATTATCAGCAGACGGGTGAGTACTTAAAAATTCAGGTTGAGCTTTGCCTTTATTTTGCTGTTTCATTCTTTCCCATATTTTTTTAGTCTCTCGAATATCATATCCAGAGAGAGAAGAAAAAATCATTCCTAAATAATCAGCTTCACTCTCTTGTTTTCGATTAAAAGGATTCATAATTCCTATTTGTGATAATAAACCAACAGTATTCATTCCTGTAACACGGTTGACACTCGATAATTTACCACCACTCAAAATATCTATAACTTGAGTTCCAGTATTTAATAAAACTCCTCTGCTGGCTCTTTCGACGGAGTGCTTAGCAACCGCATGTGCAATTTCATGACCCATTACAGCGGCTAAACCATTAGTGTTTTTAGTAACATCTAACATGCCGCTATAAACAGCTATTTTACCACCAGGCATACACCACGCATTTTTAATTTTTTTATTATCGATTAGAATATATTCCCAATCAAAATATGTTGTTGGGTCTGGGAGATTTGATTTTTCAAAATAAATAGATATCGCATTTTCCATCTTTTCACCGATTTCTTTTATTTCATTAAGAGATTTAGAATCTTTAATTAATTTTTCTTTTTCTTTTATTTTTTCATAAATTTGAGCAGCTTGAGCATTTAATTTAGCCTCAGGTATGATTTTTAATTGCTTTCTCTCAGTAATTGGTGCTGTAGAACAAGCGTTGATAACAAATCCACAACAACTACAACCCACATATGTTAAAAATTTTCTTCTATCCATTTTTAATAGACCTTGATATTATAATAAATTATGAATCTAAATAATAAAATATTATTATTATTATTCATAATAGCAATAGCTTTTGTAATATATTCAAGTTTTAAATGATGGCAAAGTCAAAAAAAAAAAAATCACTAAGTTTAGTTCTTAGAAATTACTTTATAACTGGTGTAGTGGTCTTAATACCTATTGGTTTTACATTGTATCTTAGTAAAATTTTAATAGGAATTTCATCTAAAGTAATTCCAACAAATATAAACCCTAATAATTATCTACCGTTCGCAATTCCTGGAATTGAAATTATTATATCAATAATTTTTATCACCATAGTAGGAGGCTTATCCCTATCTTTTTTAGGAAAACGAATTCTTAAACTTATTAATGATTTATTCAAAAGAATTCCAGTCTTGAGAACTATATACTCTGCAATAGTTCAAATGACAGAAACATTTTCTAATAAAGATGAAAATAGTAAAAAAAGTGTGGTTTTAATAGAATATCCTAGAAAGGGTGTTTGGGCTGTAGGTTTTGCAACAAAAGAAAATAAAGGGGAGATGGCAGAAAAAACAAATAAAAAATTAATTAATGTTTTTGTTCCTACAACACCGAACCCAACAAGTGGTTTTTTACTTATGTTCCCAGTTGATGAAGTTATATATTTGAATATGACATTTGAGGAAGCATCAAAATTTATTGTATCTGCTGGAACATCTACAGGTAAAAGTTAAACGATATCATTTAGAATATCAGCTTGATCATATAATTTCATTAGAATTTTGTATTTAGATGTATCTGTTTTATTTTTTTCCATAAATCTAATTTCATTCTCAGCCAATTCAAATAAATCACTATTTAAAACTGGATCTGCAAGCTTATACATCTTAATACCACTTTGTTTAAAACCTAGAATATCTCCATATCCTCTTATTTTCATATCTTCCTCAGAAACTTTAAAACCATCATTTGTATTCTTAAGTATTTTAAGTCTCTTCTTTGCATTTTCTGTTAACGATGATTTAAACATGAGTATACAAGTTGCTTCTTTTACGCCTCTTCCAACTCTGCCTCTTAACTGATGAAGTTGAGAAAGACCAAATTTATTTGCATTTTCAATAACAATAATATTGGCATTAGGAAAATCTATACCAACCTCAATTACTGTGGTAGATACCAAAATTTTAAATTTTTTATTTAAAAATTTATTTAAAATACGATTTTTCTCCTCCATGTCTATTTTACCATGTAATAAGGCAACTTCATTTGGAAAAATCTTATTAAGATACTCAAATTTTTTAACTGCAGAAGAATGATCTATTTTTTTTGACTCTTCAATTAATGGGCAAACCCAAAAAATCTGATTTTCCTTTGTGATTTCTTTTTTAATAAACTCTATTACATCTTTAATATTAGTTTCGAGTTTACTATATGTTCTTACATCTTTTCTGTATTTAGGTTTTTCTTTAATAATTGACAAATCCATGTCGCCATAGATTGTCATTGTAAGTGTTCTGGGTATTGGAGTTGCAGACATTAGTAAAACATCACAATTTTTTCCTCCTTTATCTGAAAGTTTTTTTCTTTGATTGACCCCGAATTTATGTTGTTCATCGATAATTATTAATCCTAAATTTTTAAATTTAATTTTACTTTGGAATATAGAATGAGTCCCAAATAAGATATCTATTTGGTTCTCTGGAATTTGCTTTTTAATTTTTTTTTTAGTTTTATATTCAGATTTACTAGATAGAATATTAATCTTTATATCATCAAAAATTTTATTCGCTAGTTTATAATGTTGCATTGCTAATATTTCAGTTGGTGCCATAATGGCAACTTGAAATCCTGCTTTAACAACGTTGTATGCACTCATCAGAGCAACAATTGTTTTACCGCTTCCTACATCACCTTGCAAAAGTCTAAACATTTTTTGATTTGATTTAAGATCATTATTTATTTCACTCAAAGTTTTTTTTTGATCATTTGTGAGTTTAAAATCAATTTTTGACAGGATTTTTTTTTGATGATCAAGATCAAATTTTTTTCTTTCTTTTTTAATCTTTTTAATTTTTTTTCGTATATCTGAATGTACCAGATAAGAAGATAAAATTTCATCGTACGCTAATCTCTTATAAAAATCTGACTGATATTTGCCTATATTTTCTGGCTTATGTAATTCTAAAATAGCCTGGTTCCAACTTATTTGATTAAATTTATTCATTATATTTTGATTATGCCACTCTTTTAACTCGGGTAGTTTTCTTAAAATTTGATTTATAATTTTATTATAAACACTCTCAGAAATACCTTCTGTTAATGAGTATTTATTGTGTTTAGTTTTAATAAGAGATGCATTTTCAGAAATATATTTTGGATTTGTTATTTGATACTTATTTTTGTAAAAGCCGATTTTACCACTAATTGTAATTTCTTTATTTAGAGGTAATATCTTTTTAACATAACCCTCAAAACTGTTAAAAAAAATACAATCAATATTCCCTGTATCATCTTTGCAAAAAACCCTATTAGGTAGGTTTCTCACACGAGGAAAATTATATTTAAATGGTATAATTGTAATAGTTTGAATTTCTCCTATTTTTAAATCTTTTATTTTTGCGGATATACTTCTGTCGGTATAAGTTCTTGGTAATTTCCATAATAAATCAAATATATTATTAATTTTTTTCTTTTTTAACAGGTTAGAGGTTTTGGTCCCAACACCTCTAAGATTTTTTAAATCTGAGAGTAAAAAATTATATGTGTTATTATTGTCCATTAATAATAATATAATTAAAAAAATGGATTCCGAAATAGACAAATTTAAAAAAAAGCTTTTATACAGATCTCAATATAGAGGGACTAAAGAAATGGACAAATTAATTGGATCATTTGTAAAAGCTCATATTAGAATGTTGAATATAGAAGAATTAATTGAATTAGAAAAATTCTTAGAGTTAGATGATGACAACCTTTATAAATTTTACAATAATCAAAAATCAGAAATTACTGACAAAGATAATAAAATATTGAATCTATTTAAAAATTTTATCTATAAATGACTTATGGCGGAGAGACTGGGATTCGAACCCAGGAAAGAGTTGCCCCTTTGCCGGTTTTCAAGACCGGTGCTTTCAACCGCTCAGCCATCTCTCCGTTTGCAAGGTTTTATTATTATAATTATTTAATTCAACCATAAAATAGTCTATTAAACGTTTATTATCTATTTCATTATTTTATGAACCAGCATTTTAATAAAGGATTAATACTTACCTCTTTGGGATCTTTTTGGTGGGGTTTTATTGGAGTTATATATTTTGAATATGTTGCCTTTATAGGACATGTTGAATTAGTTGTTCATAGATGTTTGTGGACTGCTGTTATGTTAGTTATGACAACCCTTTTTCTAAAAAAATGGAAATTATTTATTAAAAGTATTTCAAATAAAAAAGATCTTTTTTATCTTTTTATATCTGGATCATTAATATTTATTAACTGGGCCATCTGGATATATGCAGTAGCTACAGAAAGAATTATTGACGCCAGTTTTGGATATTTCATTATGCCAATTATTAGTGTTTTGTTAGGATACATATTTTTTAAAGAGAAATTAAATAAAAAAAGAATTTTTTCAATTTTATTAGTAATCGTATCAATTTTAATAATGGTTTTTATTAATATAAAAACACTTCCGTGGGTAGGTATAATTGTTGCTTTGAGTTGGGCATTTTATAATCTTGTGAGAAAAAAAATTAATATTGAAACTGATATAGGACTTTTAATAGAGAGTTTATATATTTTCCCTTTTGCTCTTATTGCTTTTTACCTCATCTTTGATGAGGGATTAAATGACTTTAGTTTGAATAACCCTGGTCTAAGCATATTTCTTTTGTTAGCAGGTCCGATGACCGTGATTCCTTTATTCTTATATGTAAGAGGTGTTGAGTTAATAGGACTTGGGGCTACTGGAATGATTTTTTACATTACACCCACATTGCAGTTTATTTTAGGCTACTTTTATTACAATGAGGATTTTTCAATTGTAAAATTAGTGAGTTTTATTCTAATCTGGATTGCTGTAATTATATACCTTAAAGATCTTTATGAAACTAATTAGCCAAATATTTTTCATATTTTTTCTTACAATATTAAATTGTTATTCTAATGATAATATTGATTTCACTGAATGGAAAAAGAATTTCAAAAAAGTGGCATTAGCAAACAACATTTCAGAGAAGACCTTTGATGAAACAATGCAAAATGCAAAATTTCTTCCAAAAGTTATTGAGTATGATCGTTTTCAGCCAGAATTTTATGAGGATACAAAAACATATATTGGTAAACGTACCTCAACTAAAAAATTAAAAAAAGGCATGGATTTTTATAAAGATAATACAAATCTAATAAATTTAGTTGAAAAAAAGTTTGGAGTAGAAAAAGAATTACTTTTATCTTTAATGGGTATTGAAACTAACTTTGGCACTTATGTAGGTAAGATGGATATAATATCATCATTAGCAACATTGAGTTATGATAAAAGAAGATCAGAATTTTTTTCAAATGAACTTCTAACTTTATTGAAATTAGTTGATGAAAATCAAATAGATTATAAAACATTATATGGTTCTTGGGCTGGTGCATTTGGTTTTTTTCAGTTTATGCCATCTACAATAAAAAATTACGCCTTTGACTACAACCAAGATGATTATATTGATTTAAAAAATTCCGAAGATGCATATGCATCTGCTGCTAATTATTTGAATAAAATAGGATGGAAAAAAAACGCCCAATGTTTTAAAAAAATTGATTTAGATGAAAATATTCCCATCAAATTTTTAAATGTATCAGCTAGAAAAATACACAGTAAAAAGAAAATTAAATCATTTAAAAAATATATTAAGAATTTCTCCGAATTAAAGATAAATAATGAAAACCAGAAAATAGCAATAATAACACCTGATAAAGATATTATACCTGATGCTCAAACTTTAAGCCCTGCTTATATAGTATTTGAAAATTACGAAATAATTTTAAAATGGAATAGATCATTAAGATTTGCACTAGCAGTTTGTACTTTAAAGGATAAATTTAGAAATGAAATATAATATTTTTATAATTTTTAGTGCTCTATTTTTATTATTAAGTTGTGATCAAAGTTCTATTAATCAAAATAAAAAATTAGATATCACATTTGAAAAAAAATATAAGAATAGTGGATTTTCTTTAATTTATAATGATCAATTAAAAATTAAAAAGATTGATCAAAGATCTTTAACAATATTTCATAAAAATTTAAAAAGAAAATCATCTGTAAAAATTACTAATCCCTTAAATGGAAAATCACTCATTGCAGAAGTAAAATCAAATAGAGTAAAATTTTCACCATTTTATAATTCAATAATCACCCAAAGAGTTGCTGAAGAGTTAGAACTAGATTTAAATGAACCTTACATAGATATTATTTTGATTTCAAAAAACTCAACGTTTATCGCAAAAAAAACTAAAACTTTCGAGGAAGAAAAGAAAGTTGCTGAGAAAGCACCAATAGACGGTATTAAGATAAGCAATCTTAACTCGTCAAATAAGACAAAAAAAAAATCTAAGAAAAATAATAAATTTTCTTATTATATAAAAGTAGCTGATTTTTATTATAAAAAATCTGCTAGAAATATGAGTAATAAAATTAAAAATGAAGTTAAATTAAAGAATATTAAAATCATTAAACTTACTGAAACAAATTATAGGTTATTATTGGGACCATTTAATGATATACAAACACTTAAAGACTCATTTGAAAAAATGAATTCTTTATATTTTGAAAATCTAGAAATAATAAAAGATGTTTAAAAAAATTTTTATCATTATTTCAATATACTTATCTCTAACCTTTTCTGTAAATGCAAATATTGACATAAAAGCTAGGACAGCAATTTTACAAGATTTTTTATCTGGGGAAATTTTATTCGAAAAAGATCCTGATAGATCGATTTATCCTGCGTCAATGACTAAAATAATGACTTCAATAATTGCTTTTGATTTAATAAAATCTGGTGATTTATCTTTAGATGATAAATTTATAATTTCCGAGAAAGCTTGGAGATTATCAACCTCAGGATATTCATCAATGTTTATAATGGTAGGAGATGAAGTTTCTGTTGAAGATTTATTATTAGGTATAATTATTGCTTCAGGTAATGATGCATGTATTGCACTTGCTGAGGGTATAGCTGGCACTGAGGAAGAATTTGCTATTTTGATGACATCTAAAGCAAAAGAATTGGGAATGGAAAATACAAATTTTGCAAACTCATCTGGAATTAACGATCCAGATAATTATTCAACAGTTAGAGATATCTTAATAATGTCTACCTATTTAATAAAGGAACATCCTAAATATTATAAGTGGTTTGCAGAAAAAGAATTTACTTGGAATAGAACAGGAGGTGATCCAATAACACAAGGTAATCGAAATCCACTTATTTACAAAAATATGGGTGCAGATGGGATAAAAACTGGGTATTTGGCTGTTGAAAAATATTCATTAGCTTCATCAATTAATAGAAAAGGTAGAAGGTTAATAGCTGTTGGTAGTGGTTTTGAAACAAAGAGCTCTAGGTCAAAAGAAAGCTCAAAACTTTTAACTTATGGTTTAACAAATTTTGATTTAGTTGAAATCAATAAAGCCAATAAATCAATTGATAAAGTAGAAGTATGGCTTGGTAAACAAAGTTATGTAGACGTATATGTAGATAGAGATATTTACAAAACTATTAAAAAAGCAAAAAAAAGATTATTAAAAATATCTATAAAATATGATGGTCCAATTGAAGCTCCGATAAAAAAAGGTCAAAAGGTTGGAAAATTTAAAGTTGTATATAACCAGGAATTATTGGGCGAATATGATTTGTTAGCTTCAAACGATGTAAATAAAGTTAATATTTTCACTAGATTAATTAAATCATTGAATTATTTAATCTGGGGTGATGTCTAAAAAACCTGTAATAGTTTTTGAGGGTATAGAGGGAAGTGGAAAGACCCATCATTTAAATAAAATTTCAAGATATTTGAGAAGAAGAAAAATTTCTTTTATCAAGATAAGAGAACCTGGGGGAAGTTTAAATTCTGAAAAAATACGAAAATTAATACTTAATAAAAAATCCAATTTTAATAGAAATACAGATTTACTGCTTTATTTAGCTTCTAGGAGTGAAAATATGGACCTGCTCAGAAAATATTATAAAAAAAGAATTATACTAATAGATAGATTTATTGACTCAACTATTTCATATCAGCATTATGGTATGGGCGTTAATTTAAATTTAATAAATATTATCAATAAACATATGTTATCTAATTTCAAAGTTTCTTTTACTTTTTTAAACATAGTAAATCATAAAAATATGGTTAAGCGACTTAAATTAAGAAAATTTACAAATAGATACGATAATTTTAAAAAAAATTTTTATGATAAAGTCCAAAAAGGTTTTATAAGACTATCAAATAACAATAGAAAAAATTATCTAATAATTAACTCAAATCTAGATATTAGATTAAATGAAAAATTAGTTTTAAAGAAGTTAAATGAATTAATAAAATGAACTTGAGTCCTTTAAATCAAACAAATATATTTTCACTTGATGACTATCTTTTAGAATTTATAGAACTTTATAAGAAAAAAAAATTACCTACAAAAATTTTACTTAGTGGCGATAAAGGTTTTGGTAAATCAACTTTAGCATTTCATTTAGTAAACTATATATTGTCAATAAATGAGGAATATCCTTATAGTGTTGAAGAGTCTAAAATTAATCCAGATAATAGATCTTATAAGCTTACAATTAATGGCTCAAATCCTAACTTATATTTAGTTGACACCTTAAACGATAAAAAAAGTATAGATATTAATCAAATTAGAGAATTAATTACTAATTTGAATAAATCTTCTTTTAATAATAAAGAAAGATTTATAATTTTTGATAATATTGAAACATTAAATATTTCCTCTAGTAATGCACTATTAAAAATTTTGGAGGAACCACCAACAAACACTTATTTTATTTTAATAAATAACGATAGATTTATTATGCCAACCTTGAAATCAAGATGTATCAATTTTAAGATATTTTTGGATCATAAAACTTCCATTTCAGTTATTAATAAGATTTTAGGCAATGATATCTCGAATTTTATCAATAAAGATTTGATAAATTACTATTTAACACCGGGACAAATGTATTATTTTATTGAATTTTTTAGAATGCATAATCATGATCTTAAAGATCATGATTTAGAAAGTTTTCTAAAACTTGTTTTTAAGAACAATTTGTATAAAAAAAACTCATTAATTAAAAATATTATATTTGAATATTATCAATTTTATTTTCGAAAAAAAGTGAATTTAGCAAAATCTGATATATTTGAATATTATGAATATTTTTTAAAAAGAATAAACGACACTAAAAAATTTAATTTAGATGAAGAGTCTTTATTTATGGAATTTGAATATAAAATTTTAAATGGTTAAAAATTTTTATATTACTACTCCGATATATTACCCATCTGGAAGACCTCATATGGGGCATGCATATTCGAGCATTATTGCTGACTTTTTTGCAAGATTTAAATCAATTGATGATTATAACGTTCATTTTTTAACCGGTACGGATGAGCATGGTTTAAAGATACAAAGATCAGCCGAAAAAGCAGGAAAGAAGCCTAAGGAATTCTGTGATAAAATTAGTCAAACATTTAAAGATCTCTCAAAAACATTAAATTTATCCAATACAGATTTTATAAGAACTACAGAGGGTAGACATAAAAAAACAGTTCAGCATCTATGGTCACTTCTTGAAAAAAATGATGACATTTATTTATCTAATTATTCTGGATGGTATTCAGTTTCAGATGAGGCTTTTTACAATGAAGATGAAATAGAGGAAATTGAGGGAAAAAAAATTGCAAAATCCTCAAAATCTATCGTTGAATGGATAGAGGAAGAGTCTTATTTTTTTCGACTTTCTAAATGGCAGAAACCTTTATTAGAATTTTATGAAAAGAATCCAGATTTTATACTACCTGAGTCTAGAAAAAACGAGGTAATTAGTTTTGTAAAAAGTGGTCTTAATGATCTTTCTGTTAGTAGAAAAAGTTTTTCTTGGGGTATACCTGTTCCAAATAATAAAAACCATGTGATATATGTTTGGCTTGATGCTTTAACAAATTATATAAGTGCATTAAATTATCCAGATAAAAATGATGATTTATTTAAAAAATTTTGGCCAGCAACAATTCATTTAATTGGAAAAGATATACTTAGATTTCATGCTGTTTATTGGCCTGCTTTTTTATTAGCAGCAAAAATTGACTTACCCAAGAAAGTTTATGGACATGGTTGGATATTATCTGGGGAAGAAAAAATGTCAAAATCAAAGGGAAACATACTGGACCCATTAGAAATAATTAAAGAGTACGGCTTAGATCCTTTAAGATATTATTTAATTAAAGAAGTTTCTTTTGGTAATGACGGAAATATATCTCAAGAAAGACTTGAAGATTGTATTAATAGTGATTTAGCTAACAATTACGGAAATTTATGTCAGCGTGTAACTGCTTTTGCCAATAAAAATTGTGATGGTAAAATTCCATTAGATATTAAGTTTCAAGAGGAAGATTTGTTGATACTAAATAAGTTTAAAGATAATTTAGATAATATTAGATCTAAAATTGATAATCAAAACATCAATTTTTACATGAATTATATTGTCAATTCTCTTTTTGAGGCTAATAAATATTTCAATGATCAAGAACCATGGAAAAAGAAAGATGATAAAATTAGATTAAATACTATTGTTTACACAACATTAGAAATTGTAAGAAAAATAAGCTTATTATTGTATCCAATAATTCCAGAATCATCTTTAAAAGTATTAAATATTTTTGAAATTGATGAAAAAAAAGTAGAATTAAGCTCAATTTCGGATAATGAATATTTAATAAAAGGTAAAAAATTAAATAAGATCGATATACTTTTTAAAAAAATAGAAAAAAAAAATGATTGATTCACATTGCCATTTAGATCATGAGCCATTATTGAGTGATTTATCTAATGTCCTAAAAAGATCTAAAGATGTAGGTATAGAAAAATTATTAACTATATCAACATCTTTCGAGAGTTTCGCTAGAGTTAAAGAGTTAATCAATCGAGATGAGATCATATATGGCACTATTGGAATTCATCCTCATGAAAGTTCTAAAAATATTATTACTTCAAAACAAATAGTTGAAAATTTGAATGAAAATTCAAAAATCATTGGAATTGGAGAAACTGGGTTAGATTTTTATTACAATAATAGTGAAAAAGACAAACAGATAGCAAGTTTTAAAGAACATATAGATGCATCCATAAAAACTAATATTCCATTAATTGTTCATTCAAGAAATGCAGAAGAAGAAACTTTTGACATTTTAAATGAATATAAAAATGAAAATCTAAAAATTTTAATGCATTGTTTTACTGGTAAAAAAGAATTCTCAGAAAAACTAATGACATTAAATTCTTTTTTTTCTGCTAGTGGTATCATTACTTTTAAAAATTCATTAGACTTGCAAGAAACTTTCAGATCTATTCCAATGGATAATATTTTAATAGAGACAGATAGCCCTTTTTTAGCGCCTGTTCCAAAAAGAGGGAAAAAAAATGAACCATCATTTATTGATTATACAGCCACAAAATTAGCTAAGATTAAAGATATATCCAAAGAAAGTCTTATTAAAAAAACTACAGAGAATTTCAATAAACTTTTTTTTGATCTAAAATAATGAAATTTATTATTTTAGGTTGTGGAAGTTCGATGGGTGTGCCAAGACCAGATGGTTTTTTTGGTAATTGCGATCCTAAAAATAAAAAAAATTACAGAACAAGATGCTCTGCTTTAATCAAAACTAAAGATAAAAATATTCTTATTGATACCTCTCCCGATCTACGACAACAACTTTTAAGACATAAAATAAAAAAGATTAATAAAGTGTTATTTTCTCATATGCATGGTGATCAAACCCATGGAATTAATGATCTGAGATCTTTTTATATTAATAGTAGAAAACAACTTGATGTTTATGCTGATAAATTTACTTCAAAATATCTTAAATCTACATTTTCGTATATATTTGAAAGCTATTCAAAAGAATACCCTGCAACACTTAAAATACATAAGTTGCCCAGATTTATGATTACAAAAAGTAATAAAAGGATGATTAGTATCCAATCGATTACGGTTGATCATGGAAACGTTAAATCAAATTGTTTTATAATTAATAAAAAACTAGCTTACATAAGTGATGTCAGCAAAATTTATAAAAAAGATTTTAGATATTTTAAAAACTTAAAATATTTGATAATAGATTGTTTGTGGTATAATTTTCATCCGTCACATTTTAATTTAGAAACATCACTAGATTTAATTAAAGAATTTAAGCCAAGAAAAGCTATCCTTACAAATTTATCACCAGTATTAGATTACAAAGTCCTTAAAAAATTACTTCCTAAAAATGTTATTCCTGCGCATGATGGTTTAACGGTAAAATTATAGAATATTTTCTATAGTTTTAATTAGCTTTTTTGACATCGGTTTAGTCATAGATGAAAATGTATCTTCTATCTTGCCTTCTTTATTAATTAAAATTTTGTAAAAATTCCACTTAGGAACTGCTGATTTACCATGATTTTCTTTTGCCCATTTGAAGATTTCATGAGCATTTTCACCTTTTACTTCCGTTATAGCTGTCAATGGAAAGTTAATATTAAAATTCACTTCACAAAATTCTTTTACTTCTTCATTATTATTTTTTTCTTGATTAAATGAATTGGATGGAACTCCAAGTACAATCAAACCTTTTTCTTTATATAAATCCCATAATTTCTGTAATTCATCATACTGCCTTGTGAAACCGCAGTAACTAGCTGTATTTACAACTAAAATAACTTTATTTTTGTAATCTTTGAAATCAATTGTCTCACCATTTATGTCTTTAATATTGAAATCGTAAATTTTTTTTTCATAATTTGCTGTAACTGAAGTTTTAAAAAATAACATAATTATAGTTAATAGAAATATTATTTTTCTCATTTGTTAGGTTTATTTGGTGTAAGTAATATCAAAAAATAACCAAATAAAGTGGATAATAAAGACCCAGTTAGCACACCTATTTTTACACCATCCATATATTGCATGTTTTCAGCGAATGCCAAATTTCCTACAAATAAACTCATAGTAAAACCAATCCCTGTGAGAACACCCACGCCATAAAAATTGTACCAACTCGTATCGTTAGGCATTTGAGCCACTTTTAACTTTATAGATATATACGAAAATATAAATACACCCAGTTGTTTACCAAGAAATAGCCCTAGCACAATACCTAATGGAACCTTATCTAATAATGAAGCAAAGGATAAACCTTCTAATGAGACACCGGCATTTGCAAAAGCGAATAATGGCATTATGCCAAAAGCTACATAGGGACTAATTGCATGCTCGATTTTGATTAAAAGAGAAAAATCTTTTTCTTTTTTACGATGAGGTATAGTCATTGCTAATAGGACACCCGCAATTGTTGCATGTATTCCAGAATTATGAGTAAAATCCCAAAGGAAAATACCAATTATTAAATAAGGTAAGAATTTTTTAATGTTAAATTTATTTATAACTAGCAATATTAAAAATGCTAACAACATCAGACTTAAATATTTAATACTCAAGTCTCCTGAATAAAATAGTGCTATAATTACTATTGCACCCAAATCATCAATAATTGCAAGGGCAGTTAAAAAAACTTTCAATGATAAGGGTACCCTTTTTCCTAACAAAGATAATACTCCAAGTGAAAAAGCGATATCTGTAGCAGAAGGTATTGCCCATCCATTCATAGTTTCGCTATCTCCAAAATTGATAAATACATAAAATAATGCAGGTACTAACATTCCACCGACTGCTGCAATTATTGGAAGTAACGCTTGTTTTATATTAGAAAGTTCACCCTGCAAAAATTCTCTTTTAATTTCTAAAGTAACAAAAAAAAAGAATATTGCCATCAAAGCATCATTTATCCAATGAAGAACTGATAATTTTAATCCAAAATCATTTATACCAATAAATAAGTATTGATCTAAAGTTGAAAAATATAATCCTGATAAATCTGAATTACTTATTATTAATGCGATTATTGCAGCAAATAATAATACTAACCCACTAGCAGCCTCAAGTTTAAAAAACCAAATAAAAGGTTTGGATAAATAATTAATCATTTACTTAAGGTCCTTTGCAAATAATACTAAATCTCTTATAGTTTCAAACAAGTTATATAGCAATAACTCTATATTTGGAAAAAATATACTTAGCGGACTCTTAAATGTGTCTAAAATAATTATAAAACCAACAAAGCTAACTAAAAATACAATTATGTAGCTTAAAAATTTTGAAATTGTAAACTTTGATTTTGATCTATATTTTATTAATTCAGATCCTTTGCTCTTTTGAATATTTGATGCTTTATTGTTTATTGTATCATATTTAGGTGAGTAAATATCAGTCTGTATTTGTTTTTCAAAATTTTCATTTATGATAATATTTTCACTTGTTTCTAAAGTTTTTTGAACTGATTTCTTAAAAAACCATGTCTCATCACAAGTTCCACACTTAAGCAATCTTCCTTTATCTGAAATAAGATTTATATCTACATTGAACCTTTTTTTACACGATGGACATGTAATGATCATAAGCCTTATATAACAGATTCTAATTAAAAATCCCTAGTTTTACTCATCATTATTCATTGAAAAAATAAATAAGTACTGTATTAGTACTTGTTCCGGAGTGTAGCGCAGCCTGGTAGCGCATCTGGTTTGGGACCAGAGGGTCGCAGGTTCAAATCCTGCCACTCCGACCATTATTATGAAAAAAGCTAAAATTTACAAACCAAATAAAACTGCCATGCAATCTGGATTTGGCAAAACAAACAAATGGATATTAGAGTTTGATACCAAAGACCCGACAAAAAATCCTTTAATGGGTTGGGAGAGTTCTTCAGATACTTATTCAGAATTAAAAATGGAATTTTCTACTAAAGATTTAGCTATAAACTACGCTAAAAAGAAAAAAATTGATTTTGAATTAATAGAACCCAAAAAAAGAAAAGTTGTTAAAAAGTCTTATGCAGATAACTTTTTAAATTAGATTATGTTCAAATTTTTTACTGACAAAAGATGGCACCTATGGAGTATTGGGGGAACAATACTCATCCTAGCTGCAACTTGGTATCAAGTTCAGTTAGACGTAAGAATTAACGAATGGTTTGGAGAGTTTTATGACACCCTTCAAAAAGCACTTGCTGAACCTGGTGCTGTAACAGAAAAAGAATTTATTGCGTACCTTTTTACCTTTGCAAAAATTGCAGCTATTTACATATTAGTAGTAATTTTTAGTGATTATTTTACTAGTCATTGGACTTTTAGATGGAGAACAGCAATGGCCAATTTTTATCATGATAAGTGGAATTTTGCATCGTCAATAGAAGGTGCCTCACAAAGAGTGCAAGAAGATACACTTAAATTTGCAAGAATTATGGAGGGCCTGGGCGCAGAGCTTTTAAGGAGTGTGATGACATTAATTGCATTTACTCCAATTTTGTGGGGTCTTTCTAAAAGTATCACCGTTTTACCTTGGATAGGGGAGGTAGATCATGCATTAGTATGGGTCGCTATCGTTTCAGCATTAGGAGGTACATTTATTCTTGCATCTGTTGGAATAAAGCTGCCTGGTATTGAATATGACATACAAAAAGAAGAAGCTGCTTACAGAAAAGAATTAGTACTAGGTGAAGATTTTAAAGAAAGTGCTCAACCAGTAAAAATCGATAGTTTGTATGGAGGTGTTAGAAAAATACATTATAAAATGTATTTTCATTATTTATATTTTAATGCAGTTAAATGGAGCTACTTGCAAGGTATGGTGATTGTCCCCTATTTAGCTTTAGCACCAACAATCGTAACAGGAGCTATTACTCTAGGTTTCGTTCAACAAATAATTAGAGCCTTTGGTAGAGTTGAAACATCGCTTCAGTATTTAGTTAGAAGTTGGCCAATAATTGTTGAATTAATTTCAGTGTGGAAAAGACTAAGTGAGTTTGAAAATAAGCTAAAAGCAAATACAGAACAAATATCTGAAGAAAAAATTTAGTGTCATTAAATAAAAATTTGATAGATAAGATTATAAATGTGACATCAAAAGCCGCAATATCTTGTCATAAATTTATTGGAAAAAACCAAAAAAAAAATGCTGATAAAGCTGCTACAGACTCAATGCGAGATGAGATTAATAAATTAGCAATAAATGGCAGGGTTGTAATTGGTGAAGGTGAGCTTGATGAGGCTCCTATGCTTTACATTGGAGAGAGATTAGGTTCAGGTGGAAATTTAAATCTTGACATTGCTGTGGACCCGTTGGAGGGAACAAATTTCGTAGCAAAAAATTTACCTGGAGCATTGTCGGTTATATCAGTAGCTGAGGAAGGTAATCTGTTCAATGCACCTGAAACTTATATGGACAAACTATCAGTTTCCAAAAAAGTACCATATGATGCAACAGATTTAGATTTTTCAATTGAAAAGAATATAAAAAATATAGCTGACTCTTTGAATAAAGATGTAAAAAACGTTACAGCTTGTTTATTAGATCGACCTAGACATGGCAAAATAATCGATAAACTTAAAGAAATGAGTGTAAAAATGAAACTAATATCTGATGGTGATGTATCAGGAGCGTTAATGGTTACAGATCCAAAATATAATGTAGATATATTCTTGGGCATAGGAGGTGGTCCTGAGGGTGTTCTGGCAGCATCTGCTATTGATGCATATGGGTGCAAATTTCAGGGAAGATTTATTTTTGATAATGATAGAGATATCTATAGAGCTAAAAAAATGGGTATTGATGATTTAGAAAAAAAATATGATTTAAAAGAAATTATTAAAGGTGACTCGATTTTCTGTGCGACTGGCATAACTGGTGGGGATCTGGTTAAAGGTATAAAAATTGATGGTAACAAATATATTACGGAAACTTTATTCACACATAAAGGCTCAAATATGTGCAATATTTCTATAAGAGAAGACACTATAAAAACTTGATAATTTTTATTTTATACAATAAAAGAGCCCAATTTGGTCCCTTCGTCTATCGGTTAGGACACGTGGTTTTCATCCTCGAAAGAGGGGTTCGATTCCCCTAGGGACCGCCATTATCTATGACCTATTTTGTTTACATGTTAAAAAACATAGATAGGAAAAGAGCCAAAACTTATGTCGGATTTACAAATAATGTTGATGTTAGATTAAAAAAACATAATACAAATAAAGGAGCTAAATCAACTAAAGGTTATAAGTGGGTAGTTATTTATAAGAAAAGATTTATAAATAAAAAAGATGCCTTATCTTACGAATATAGTCTTAAAAAAGACAAAAAAAAAAGAAAAACTCTATTAGATGACTTCAATAAATCAAAAAATTAAAATAGCTACAATCTTACCTTATAAAGAAAATTATACTTACTCAAATGCACAAGCAGCTGCCATATGGGTATGCGACTTTTTTAAACACTCTAAATTTAAAAGAGATAATTTTATATTTGGCAATACTAAAAATAAAGATTACCTAACTAAAAATTATATTAATATACCAATACAACACAAAAAGTCTAAGTTTGTAAGCACTACAAAAGAATATTGTCAAAATTTTATTAAAAAGATAAAAGATAAAAATTTTGAAATAATAGAAATTCATAATAGACCACAGATTTTTAATTTTTTAAAGAAAGCGATAAAAAGTAAGTTTATTCTTTATTTTCATAACGATCCTTTAAGTATGAAAGGTTCAAAATCATCTTCTGAGCGATTATTTTTGCTAAATAATATCGATAAAATTATTTTTGTAAGCCAGTGGACACAAAAAAGATTTTTTAATGATTTAGATAAAAAATTAATAGATAAAACTAAAGTAATTTATCCAAGTATTCATAAAAGTAAAAAGATTTATAAAAAAAATAATAATATAGTTTTTGTTGGTAAACTAAACAAATCTAAAGGTTACGACATATACAAAGATGCCATAATTAAGATACTTGATGAATATAAGAGTTGGAAAGCCTATTCTATAGGGGATGAAGATAGAGATAGACCATATATTAATCATAATAGACATTTTGAACTAGGCTTTCTTGAGCATAGAAAAGTTTTAAATTTTTTAGATAAATCTGAAATAGCTGTTGTTCCCTCTAGATGGGAAGAGCCTTTTGGAAGAACAGCCTTAGAATCATCTTCAAGAGCATGTGCTACTATCATTTCAAATAGAGGTGGTTTACCAGAAACAACTGACTATTCTATAATACTAAAAAGTTTAAATTCGGATACTCTATACAGATCAATCAAAAAATTAATTACTAATCAAAAATTAAGGAAAGACTTGCAATTGAAGGGCTTCAATAAGGTAAAACACACCATTAAAACAAATACTAAAATTATAGATGAAATCAGATCAAAATTAATTCATAATTTCAACCTACATTTTATAAAAAAAAAGCTTAGAATTATAAATTTATATAACACTGGTCAAAAACTTAATCATAGAATCTATAATATCTCTATAGGTAAAAAATTTACAAATGGTTTAATTAGAAATGGTCATGATGTTCTTGAGATAAGTGACAGAGATTTCATACGACAAAACAGATTTCTTACATTAAATTCTAATCAGAAATTTCAAGATTATTTAGTAGAAACATTTAAAAACTATAATCCTGATTTGTTCATCTTTGGTCACACCAAAAATATAGACGTGAATTCAATACAAATGATTAGAGAACTTAACAAAAATTTAGTAATCTCTCAATGGAATGAAGATCCTATAATGCCATCTTTAGATTATTCAAAAAAAAATTTAAAAAATATTTCAATTTATAGCAATATAGTTGATCATAACTTTATAACTACTGATCCTGAAATTTTAAAAAAACAAAATAGTAAGATCAAAAATGTCAGCTTTTTTTTTATTCCTGTTGATAAGAACATTGAATGCTTTAACGTATTTAATTTAAACCCATCTATGGATTTGTTTTATGCAATGAGCCATGGGGTTAATAGAGCCTCTTTAAAAACAGACAAAATTGATAATAGGATAGTTTTTTTGAATAAATTAACAGAAAAGTTGAAAGGTATAAATTGCGACTTTTATGGATTTAAAAATAAAGAGCCAATTTGGGGTAATAATTTCTATCAAGCTTTAGTAAATTCAAAAATGGGTTTAAATCTGAGTAGGGGTCTTCCTACAAAATATTACTCAAGTAATAGAATTGCTTCTTTAATTGGGAATGGTCTTTTAACATTTATAGATAAAAAAACCCAATTAGGGGATTTTTTCAATGATAAGGAAATAATTCTTTACGATAATATTAGTGATCTATCTGATAAAATTAAATTCTATAAAAGAAATCCTAAGTTACGAGTAAATATTGCAAAAAATGGAAAAAATAAATATTTCAAACTATTCAATGAATTAAAAATAACCAAATATTTAGTAGATAAATCACTTGGTAATAATTCTAAATTATTTTAATGAAAATTGAAGAACAATTAAAAAAAAAATTTCTATATTCGGATAAAAAAAACTTACCAAAATTAGTGTATTTTTTTTTTCAATTTATGAAATCTAAAATTCGACCAAGAAGACTATATTCAAACTGGGGTATTGATTTATTGATTAAGGATATTTTAAAAAAAAATAAAAAAAAGGGTATATATATAGATATAGGTTGTCATCACCCATTAATAAATAACAATACTTATGCTCTCTACCAAAACGGGTGGAAAGGCATTAACGTAGATCTTGATTTTAATTCTATAGATATGTTTAACTATTTTAGACCAAGAGATAATAATTTTGTCGCAGCTTTATCAAATAAAGAGGGACAAGCAGATCTTTATTTTTTTCATAATCGAGCTCCAAAAAATACTATATCAAAACAAAGAGGGAAGGGAGCGAAATCAATTAAAAAAATAAAAGTTAATACTCTAAATAATATCATCAAAAATTCAAAGTTTAGAATTAAAGATATTGATTTTTTATCAATTGATGTAGAGGGAAATGAATTGAATGTATTAAAGGGTTTAAACTTTAGAAAATACAAACCAAAAATAATATCGGTTGAGTTTATAAAACCCAATATTAAAGAATTTTATCAGCATAATGTCAAAGACATTTTAAAATCTAATATTTACAAGTTTATGATTAGTAAAAAGTATAAATTAGTTAATTGGATACATGATGATTTAATATTTATTTCTAAAACGTCTAACTTACTATGATTTCGATTGTTATACCTACTTATAATAATTTATTATATTTAAGAAAATGTATAGAAAGTATAAATAAAAATTCTTTTTATAAAAATGAGATTTTAGTACATATAAATGAGGGAAGTGATGGAACAATTAAATATTTGGAAGACACGACTATAAAATTTACACACTCAAAAACAAATATAGGCTTGTGTTCAGGATGCAATATAATCTCCAAAAAAAGTAAATTTGATCTAATTCTTTATTCTCATGATGACATGTACTATCTGCCTAATTGGGATAGAATCCTAATCGAAAAAGTTCAAGAGCTTAGGACAAAAAAATTTTATTTATCAAGTATAATGATAAATGGAGATCCAAAATTAAACGGACATTTAAATTTAAATGCTGGCGATACAATTGATAATTTTGACGAAAAATACCTCTTAGAAAATTATAAAAAATTAAAACATCCTGATTTTGATGGTTCTACTTGGGCTCCACATCTAATACATAAAGATTTATGGAAGGAAGTTGGTGGTTTTAGTGAGGAATTTTCACCAGGAGCTGGTTCAGATCCAGATTTAAATCTGAAATTATGGAATAAAGGTGTCCGAATTTTTAAATGCCTAAATCAATCAAGAGTTTATCATTTTGGTTCTGTAACAATAAGAAAAAAGAAAAATAGTGAATTTAAAAAAAATCAAGGATCAAGAGCAAATAAAATCTTTTTATTAAAGTGGGGATTTTCTATAAGGTTCTTTAAAAAACACTATCTTAAATCACATTATATTCATAATGATAATTTATCGGACCCAAAAAAAGGGGCTCTTTTTTATTTTGATCTTTTGAAGGATAAAATAGCGTTTTATTATTATAAGATTATTTCAAAAGGCACTAAATGAATATCTTATTTTATTGTCCCTTCAAATTTAGTTTGCAATCAAAAAATATAAAATCATTAGGAGGTATAGAAAGCTTGAATTTAGAGTTGACTAAATATTTGTCTAATTCTAACAATACAATATATCTTGCTACATACTGCAATAAAGAATTTAAGAAAAAAAATTTAATAAATCTTCCAATATTTAAGTTATATAGAGAAAGTCATAATTATAATTTCGACTATATAGTAAGCTCAAATGATCCAAATATTTTTGATTTGTTCAGAAATTCAAAAAAAATATTATGGATGCATAATACTTTAGCAATTGAAAAAGCTTTGAGAAAAAAAAAATTATTGTCAATTCTAAAAAATAAAATAACTGCGGTTTTTGTAAGTAAATATCTTGAAAGGAAAACTTCAAACTTATACTTTTTTAACAAAAAGGTCATCATACCCAATTTTTTGTCGAATAAATTCATTATTAACAAATGTAATTATAAAAGGAAAAACAATTTTATATGGTCAGTACAGAGAGAAAGAGGTCTAAAAGAGACTTTAAATATGTGGGTAAATTTTATTTATCCAAAGAATAAAAAAACCAAATTATTTATTTTTGGTATTGATAAAAGTAAATTTAGAAATTTAAAAAATTATTACAATAAATATAATATAATTTTTTTAGGAAGGGTTAAAAAGGATGTGTTAATAAAAACATATAAAACATCACTGGGTATGATATGTCTTGGATATGATGAAACTTTTTGTCTTAATGCAATCGAGGCTAATGCATGTGGTTTACCAGTTATAACTTTCGGCAAAACTGCATTAAAGGATATAATCAAAAATAATTATAATGGTATAATTGTAAAAAATTACAGTTCTTTATCAATTAAAATTTTAGAATTGTTGAATAAAAATCAGCTTTTAAAAAAGAAATACATAAATAATTCCATTAACAGTTCAAAAAAATATCATTTTAATAAGGTAAAAAAAAGTTGGTTTAATTTATTTTATAATAAATGAGTATATACAATGACATAACACTCATAATAGTTTGCTTTAATAGTTACAAACTGATCAAAAAAAATTTATCTGAAATTAGTAAATTTAAAACAATTATTGTAGACAATTCAAAATCTGATGAAATTCGTTTACTAGTGAAAGGGGTTAAAAACATAAAGTATATAAAAACAAAAAAGAATTTAGGATATGGCAAGGGTAATAATTTAGGTGTATCAGAAAGCAAAACACCATTTATTCTTATTTTAAATCCAGATATTTTAGTTGAAAGTAAGTCTATTAAAATTTTATATAATTCTTATTTTAATTATGAAAATGTCGGCATTTTAGCTCCTTCCTTGTACGATAATAATAATAATAGAAGAAGTAATGGAAGTCTTTCTTATATAAATAAAGAAAAGATAAGTAAAAAAAATATTTTAAATAATCAAAAAGCTGAGGGAAATACCTGCTACCAATTTGTAGTAGGTTGTGCCTTTTTAATTAAAAAAGATTTTTTTGATAAAATAGGGGGCTTTGACAAAGATTTATTCATGTATTTCGAGGATAATGATATATGTGACAAAACTTTAGAAAAAAATAAGTCAATTATAGAAATACCTGAGTCAAAAATGATACATTTGCAAGGACTTTCTGCAGACAACTCCTTTTTGCAAAGCTGCAAATTGTCAATAATTCATAAAGTTTCTGAATATATATATTATAAAAAAAAAACTAATTTTTTAAATTTATATAGAAAAATACTTGTTAATTTTTTTGATTATTTTCAAAGATTTTTAGTAAATTTATTATTACTAAGATTTGAAAAATCATTTAAAAATTTTTTGAGAATTATTTCAATATTTTTATATTTATCACATACATATAAACTTATGTATTAACCTATATTTTAACTTTATTTAATGCATTGTTTTTAAAAATATTTGCTTCTCTTATGTATCTTCTGACCATTTGCGTTGTTTTGTGACCAGTCATTGCCATTATACTACGTTCATCAGCACCAGACTCTGCAGCAACAGTTGCAAAACCTGATCTTAAACTATGACCTGCAAAATTTTTATTCTCAATCCCTGCTAAACTCAGATATTCTTTTATTAATAAAACTACTGATTGGTCGGTTAATCTTTTCTCTGTTAGAGATAAACTTTTAGAAAATCTTCTAAAAATAGGTCCAGATTTAATTTTAGAAATTTCTAGCCATTTTTTAAGATTAACAATTGGACAATAAGTTTCATTAGTAAAATAGGGTAGACCTTTAATCATCCCTTCACCGAATTGATCAGTTTTTGATTTTTTAATAGTGATTTTGAGCCCCTCAGGTACAAATTCTAAATCTTCATGATCAATTGAAATAAGCTCTGTTCGTCTAAAACCACCACCAAATCCAACTAATATTATTGACTTATCCCTAAACTTCTTAATATCCTTAATTTTTTGTTCATCAATTATATTAATTATAGATTTTAAATGATTGATTAATATAGGTTTTTTTGCTTTTTGAATGCTGCCTTTTACCCTTCTTATTCCCATTAAGTTTTCAACAATGATTGGATGTTTTGTATCTAAATAATGCCCTTTTAATTTATGAACCATGCTAATTGATACCAACCTTCTTCTTAAGGTGCTTATTTTCGAATTTTTAGAAAGGTGAGTAAGGTATAAAGAAACTATTTTAGGCTCTGAAGGCAAAGAATTTAAACCGTGCTTAGCACAAAAAGCCCCAAAATCTTTAAAGTCTGATTTATAAGCTCTTAGAGTATTCTTCGCTTTAGAGCTTTTGAGATTATTTAAAGTTGCCTCATGAAGCAATTTTAGGTTTGTAGTTAGTACAGTCATATAATTACTATTGATAACAATTAATTATCGTTAGTAATATATCAAGTGATTTATAATGTCAATAGTTTAAATTATAAATTTATGGGTTCAATTGATGGTGAAATTCCTGCTGTATGGTTTTTGATTAGCTCAATTGGTTTTATTATTTTGAGTTTCATTCAATATAGAAATACTGGTAAAAGTATTAATACAATTTTTTTAAGCATAATGGCCATTTTGTTTTTATTTAGCTATTTTATATTGCTTTTTAAAACCTGATTTATCCCCACTATTCACAAGGAAATGAGAAAAATAATAGAATCACCTAAAAAGTGATACATTTTAAAATCAGTATTTGTTAGATTGTTAGTGAATTAAGAGGCAACTCTTAACTGGCCAACTGGAGAAAAGCCGAGAGGTACAATTCCAGGGGGCAGAAAGCTTCACAAAGCATCGCTGAACATGTGGAGCGGGAGGCATGGCGGTAGCGCATCAACGACGTGCCAAAACAACTGTTCTTTGCACCCTTAAAAGTGCAAGGAAACAGGTGTTTTTCACTCATGATTCTCAAAGGTACTAAATTTCAATTAAAAGTTTGGAAATATCTTAGAACCATCCCTAAAGGTAAAGTAAAAACCTATAAACAAGTAGCTATTAGCATAAAAAGCCCTAGATCAGCTCGTGCTGTCGCTAACGCTTGCGCTAATAACCCATATGCACCAAGAATACCCTGTCATAGAGTGATTAGATCAGATGGAGCTCTTGGAGGATACTCAGGAAGA
The DNA here is from genome assembly GCA_902523495.1 of uncultured Pelagibacteraceae bacterium. GTDB lineage: Bacteria > Pseudomonadota > Alphaproteobacteria > Pelagibacterales > Pelagibacteraceae > Pelagibacter. Next base: position 15,435 of record CABYZU010000007.1, on the reverse strand, counting down.
GGTGGAATCAAGCAAAAGCTTAAATTACTTAAATCTGAAAAAGCAGCCATTAAGCCTTATTTTAAGGATTTTTAATGTTAAAAACCTAGTAAAATCAACGTTTTTTTGATCTTTTTAATTAATTTGATACAAAACAGTATTATTCACCCTTTAGTTGTAGCACATTTGAGCCTATGCTCAAAAGAGACCCCTATTTGGACGTTTAAATGCTATATTCAATTAGTGCATCGCTCTACTGTGTAACTATATCAACACTTTTAGACTACCCTAAATATCCATGATTTCACTTTTCATTATGTTCGAAAAGTCAGGATTTTAAACGATAATTTAATATTTTTTAGATTTAGCTCAAAATTTAAGCACTGAAACATAAGTCAACTATATTTTGCATTTATAATATCAATTTATATCAAATTATTGTTAAATCTAAGACTTAATAAAAATATTATAATTACAATAGTTTACAATATATAATTAATGTAATACTTTATATATTAGTAAATAAATAATACCTATTATTTAATTTTTTTAACTATATTCTCTCTCCTAGAGATATAGATACCGCTTAATACAATAATAAATAATCCTAAAAAAGTCCAATTATCTGGGAAATCACTAAAGAAATAATAACCTATGATAATGTTAGTAATGATCTCAAAGTAGCTAAATGGTGCTAATTTAGAGGCATCAGCGTATTTTAGAGATAATATTAAAAATAAATGACCTATACAGGCAAAAATCCCTATAGCAGCCATCATAGTCCACTGATTTAAAGAAGGCGCAACCCAAACAAATGGCATTATTGTGGAAACTATTAAGGCCCCTACTACACCAGTTAATAATAAAGTTAATAAAGGGTTATCTGAAGTACTTAATTTACGAGTAATAATTAAATAAAACCCATACATTATTCCGGTTCCAAGAGCTGCTAAACTTGCTAAGTTAATTTCTACAAAACCAGGTCTTATAACTACTAATGAACCTATAAATCCTATAATTACAGCAGACCATCTTCTAAAACCCACCTTTTCTCCTAAAAAAACTGGAGAAAAAGCTGTAACAATCAAAGGTGCAACAAAAGCTAAAGTTAATGCTTTTGCTAATGAAATTACTGAGATTGAATAAAAAAAACAGATATTAGCTGTTAAAAGAATTATACCTCTTATAAATTGTAATTTTGGTTTATCTGTCCAAACAAGATTTTCTCTAAAAAAGAAAAACATAATTGGAAGAGTAAATGTAACTGTAAAAAAATACCTTGCCCATGTAATTTGTAAAACAGGAAGGTCTGCACTTAAATATTTTGCAAATCCGTCCATGATTGGAAGCATTACCCACGCTAAAAGATTGAAAGTTATAGCCTTCATGAACTTAAAGGATATAGATTAATTAAAGTATTTTAAAGCAAAGAATACAACAATTGGAATTGTTATAAAAGACATCAAAGTTGAAACAACTATTGTACTAGCAACGCTATCAACAATTTTTTTCGGTGAATACATTGTGCCAACTAAATAATTCAATATAGCACTGGGCATTGCACTCTGTATAAGCAAAACACCTGCAGCCAGTCCAGATAAATTAAAATTGTAAATTAAAGCAAATGCTATTAAGGGACCTATTATTACTCTACATAGGGATAAAATAATTGAGTTTTTCAATGAAAATTTAAATTTAGTAAGAGCAATACCTAATGACATTAAAACTAAGAAAATTGTTGCGTATGTTAAAAGGAACGTTGTGTTCTCAAGAAATAAAGGTGTGTCGATTTCAAAATATAAAAAGAAAACAGATATAATAATAGCGTACACAGGTGGACTTTTAATTAAAATATCAAAAGAAAAACTTTTTTTTGCTAAAAAAACACCTAGCGTAAAATGAAACAAAATTATGACAGAAGCTACAGCAGAAGCAACACCAAGACCCTGAGTGCCATATGCAAAAAGGCAAATTGGAACACCCATATTACCTGTATTTGGTAGAATTAATGGAGGAAGCTCCATACTTAAATCCTTTTTAAGAAAAAAAAGAAGAAAAAGCCCAACAATTGCAAAACCAGCGATCATTATTATAGCATAAATAAAATAATGAATAAAAATACTTAAAGTAATTCCAGTCGTTGTTACTGTATAAAAAATCATTGCTGGTGTACCAATATTGCCAGCAAAATTTGTTATAAAATTAGTATCGAATTTAGGGTTTTTCTTGCCAAGATAATAACCAACTCCAATAACAAAAAAAACAGGAAAAATAACTTCAAATATTTTAATATAAATTTCCATTAATTATATAGTCTAATTAATGTTGGAAATTTTAAAATATTTCTATTCTTTCTAAATATAGATAAACAGTTTCTTGCATTTTTTTCAGATGTTTTATGAGTAATTATGACAATAGTAGCTGAATTTCTTTTTTTATCAGGTGTTTGTATAATTCTTTTTACAGAGATTTTGTATTTAGCCAGTCGGTTAGTTATAGAAGATAAAACCCCTTGTTTATCTTTAACTTCAAATCTTAAATATAAAGAATTTGAATAGTCATCATTATTAAAAGCCTTTACAGCTTTTCTTTTGTTTGAGGAAATTCCAAAGGGATATTTTATGTTTCCGCTTAGAATAGACAATAAATCAGATAATAAAGAAGATGAAGTGGGTCCTGGTCCTGCGCCCTCTCCTTGAAGTATACTTTCACCAACAGGCTTTCCCTCCGTAATAACAGCGTTCATAACACCATTTACATTACCTATGTATGTGTCTTTACCAACTAAACATGGATGAACAGTTTCAAATAAACGATTATTTATCATTTCACATATACCAAGTAACTTAATTCTAAGGTTCAATTGATTAGCAATTTTGATATCTTTTAAATCAATATTTTCTATACCTTCCATTATACATTTGTGATGTGAAATTTGATTATTGAATGCAAGAGCTGATAAAATCCTAACTTTTGCAAAAGCATCAAACCCATTCAAATCTAATTTAGGATTATCTGGTTCAGCATAACCAAGTTCTTGGGCTTTTTTTAAGACTTTATCAAAAGTCTCATTTGAATTTTCCATTTCTGTTAGAATATAATTAGTTGTTCCATTTAAAATTCCATAGACTTTCTTTATCTTATTTGTAGCTAAACCTTCTTTAATCATTCTAAGTATTGGAATTCCTCCAGCAACAGAGGCTTCAAATTCTAAATTTACATTATTCTTCTCTGCTAATTTAGCTAATTCATTACCATGTTTTGAAATTAAAGCTTTATTTGGTGTTATAACATTAATCTTATTCTTTAATGCCATCACAACAATTTTTTTTGAAATTCCATCGGGTTGTCCAATAGATTCAAATAAGATATCAATCTTTTTTTCTTTTAAAATTTTAAGAGGATTAGTATAAAAAATTTTCTTATTAATATTGTATTTTCTTTTTTTATTTTTATTTTTTGCAGAAATTGCAACGATATTTATCTGTTTTCCTGTTTTTATTTCTATTTCTTTTTTTTTTAACCTTAATTCATTGTAAAGATAAATGCCTACTTGACCCAAACCAACAATTGCAATGTTAACTATTTTATTCATCTATATTTGGATAATCACTGTTATCTACGTAAACTTTTAAATTTGATTTAAATTCTTCAAAAGTTAGATCTTTAGAAAAATTAATCTTTTTCTCAGTTTGCACAGGGGCACAAGAAATAATTAGAAACAAAATTAATAATGGTAATTTTTTCATAATAATCCCTCATTATTTTTAAAACCAAATTTCAAATTCATATTTTGAACTGCTTGACCTGCTCCACCTTTAATAAGATTATCAATGACTGATAAAATTATTATTTTATCTTTAAATTTGGTTTTACAGACAGAAATAAAACAATAATTAGTATTCATAACGTCATTTGTGCTCAAAAAAGAGTTAATACTCTTTATCTTTACAAATTTATTCTTTTTATGAAATATTTTCAAAATATTTTGTACTTTATTTAAAGTAGTGCCAGGTTTTAAGTCCAAATAAATTGTACTTAATATACCTCTAAACATTGGAATAATATGGGGTGTAAAAGTAAAATTGATTTTTGAGGAAGTGTTATTTTTTAGTTCTTGATCAATTTCTGAATTATGTCTATGAAAACCTATTCCATATGCACTAAGAGATTCGTATAAATTTTTTTTTTTGAACTTTTTGTGCACTCCTCTACCCGCTCCAGAATATCCAGATTTGGAGTCTATAATGATATTCTTTAACTTAATCGATTTTTTTTTAATTAATGGAATAAGTGGTAAAAGTATTGATGTAGGGTAGCAACCTGGACATCCAATAATGCTAAACTTTTTAACCAATTTTCCTGATATTTCAGGTATGGCGTAAATGCTATTTTTTATATTACTCAAAGCTTTATGTTTTTGTTTATACCATTTCAAATAATCAGAACCTTTTCTTAGTCTAAAATCTGCAGCTAAATCAATTAAAGTATTTTTTTTTAATAAATCTTTTGAAATTAATTGAGCTTCTCCATTTGGTAGCGCAGAAAATATAATATCAACATAATTTAAATATTCTTTATTATACTTAGTGATTCTTGGTAACTTTTTTGACTTTATTGAAGTATCGTAAGATGAGATTTTTTTTCCAACAGAGGAATTCCCACATAGATACTTTATATTAATATTCTTGTGTTTAATTAATAATTTAATTAGTTGAACACCAATATATCCAGTTGATCCAGCAATTAGTACATTAAGCTTAGGCATTTAATATTATAGCAGTTAAAAGTTAAAAAAGAATTATCTTTTAGAAAATTGAAAGCTTCTTCTGGCTTTTTTACGTCCAGGTTTTTTTCTTTCAACTGATCTGGAGTCTCGAGTGGTCAATTTTTCAGTTTTAAGTGTAGATTTCAATTTCTCATCAAACATAACTAAAGCTTTAGAGATACCGTGTACCATTGCTCCTGCTTGTCCTGTTGGACCACCACCTTTTACACTGCATTTTACATCGTATTCTGTTGGTTGATTTATAAGTTCAAAAGGTCTTACTATTTGCATTTTATGATTATCGCTTGAAAAATAATCGCTAAAAAGTTTACCATTTACATAAATTTTACCTGAACCTTTTTTTAGCCAAACTTTAGCTATTGATGTTTTCCTTCTTCCAGTAGCGTATTTACTGTCTTTGAAGTCTAGTTTTATTTTTGGGGCTTTAGTTGAAGTTTGAGTATTTTCCATTTTAATTTCTTGCTATATTTTTAGAGTTTAATTTATCCAATTGTATAACTCGAGGATTTTGGGCTGAATGAGGATGATCATTTCCAACATATATTTTTAATTTATTTAGTTGTTTTTTTCCCAACACTCCCCCTGGAAGCATTCTTTTTACTGCAAGTTTTAGGGCTTCACCTGGTTTCTTTTCAAATAGTTTTTCTGGTGTAGTCTCTTTTATTCCACCAGGATGACCTGTATGTCGATAATACTTTTTATTTTGAAATTTATTTCCAGTAAATTTGATTTGCTCTATATTTTTAACAACCACAAAATCACCATCATCCATGTGTGGTGTAAAAGTTGTTTTATTTTTACCTCTAATAATTTTTGATATAACAGTTGCCAGTCTGCCAACAACAGCATTTTTAGCATCTATTTCATACCAATTAGAGGATAATTGATCTTTTTTAAGGAATTTTGTCATTGTGCGAGGATTAATACTATTAATAAGGTCAAAGTCAAATTGATATTTATATTGTTTTAGGCCTTTTTTTTGTTATATTGTTAAAGCCGATTTGATCCTATTGCGGGCTAACAGCTAAAGAGGAAGTTATCATACAAATTCGGTAGGCATTTGAACTATATTGTGCGCCTTACAAAAGTAAAAGCACTAAAAAAGGAATATAATGAAAAAAAAAAGAAATAATCCAGAAACTATTGGTTTGCATGGTGGTGAGTATAGAAAGGATCCAACAACAAACGCAGTAACTGTACCAATTTATAGAACAACTGCATACCAATTTGATAATACGGAACATGCAGCTAAGCTTTTTAGACTAGAAGAGTTTGGAAATATTTATACAAGAATAATGAATCCAACTAATGATGTTTTGGAAAAAAGATTAGCTGAATTAGAGGGAGGTTTAGCTTGTCTAACGGTTTCATCTGGGCAAACAGCATCAACCTTTGCTGTTTTAAATGTTGCTCAAGCAGGCGATAACATTGTAAGCTCAACTGATTTATATGGAGGAACAGTCTCTCTTTTTACTAATACTTTAAGTAAGTTAGGAATTGAAATAAGATATGCCGATCCAGTAGACCCATATAATTTTGAAAAACTTATTGATAAAAATACGCGTGCTTTCTATGGTGAGACTTTACCTAATCCTTATTTAAGAGTTTTTCCAATTAAAGAGGTTTCAGATATAGGGAAGAAATACAACATACCACTAATTATGGATAATACCGCTGCTCCAGTTATATGTAAGCCAATTGAACATGGAGCTGCCATTACAATTCATTCTCTAACAAAATATATTGGCGGTCACGGCACAGTTGTTGCAGGTAGTATAGTTGATGGAGGAAACTTTGATTGGACAGCTGATCCAAAAAGACAACCTTTATTTAACGAACCTGATCCAAGTTATGGGGATGTTATATGGGGTAAAGCAGTGCCTGAATTAACTGGCGCAAACATACCATTTGCTGTCAGAGCTAGGGTATGTTTATTAAGAGACCTAGGTTCATCTTTAGCACCTGATAATGCTTTTTCTATAATTCAAGGACTAGAAACTTGTGCTTTAAGAATGAAACAGCACTGCGAAAATGCAAGCAAAGTTGTTGAATTTTTATCTAAACATAAAGAAATATCAAAAGTGATTTATTCAACCAAGCATGAAAAAAAGATATCTGATAGGGCTAAAAAATATTTAAGTGGCGGAAATGGTGCAATGGTTGGCGTTGAACTTAAAGGTGGTATAGAGGCTGGTAAAAAATTTATAGAGTCTTTAAAAATGTTTTATCATGTTGCTAATATTGGAGACGCAAGAAGTTTAGCTACTCATCCTGCTAGTACGACACACAGTCAATTAAATAAAAAACAACTTGCTGCATCAGGTGTTACGCAAGGCTATGTAAGATTATGCATAGGTATTGAGCACATTGATGATATCATAGAAGATTTAGATCAAGCTTTGAACAAATCGTCAAAGAGTAAATTAAAAGCTGTCAGTTAATCTTTGAATTAATGTGGCAAAAGTAAATGCAAGAACTAATTAAAAAAATTGAACTTATCTGATGCAAAGATGCGATATAAATATGCGCACCATTTAAAATTGTTAATATACCTAAAAAAATTTGTAAAAATATAAAGAAACCTAAATAGTTAATAGATTTGTATAAATCATACATTTTATTGCTATAAATTTTATAAAAAATAACTAGATAAAGTATCCCAATTCCATAAGCCAAATTACGATGTATGAATTGTACTAAAGATGGATCACTTAAAGCAGTAAATTGGAATAAATTATTAAAACTATTATCATTTGGAAAATATGAGTTTCCCATTAAAGGCCAGGAATTATAAATTTTACCAGCATCCATACCAGATACAAATGCACCAATTGAAATTTGTATAAAGATTAAGATTAAAAAAGATAATGGAAAAATTATATTTAATTTATGTGAAATTTTTTTGATTTTGATTAACTTTAAATAATTCCAATAAATTAAAGATAAGATTAAAAAGGCGACGAGCAAATGTGCTGAAAGTCTAAAGTGACTAACATCTATTCTATCAACTAATCCACTGCTAACCATGTACCAACCTAAAAAACCCTGAAAACAGATAAGAAAAAAAATAAAATATAAATTGACCAATTTACTAATTTTTATCTTAAAGGAGAAATATATAAGTGGTAAAAGGTATCCAATACCAATTAATCTACCAAGAAAACGATGAGCCCACTCCCACCAAAAAATTACTTTGAACTCTTGAAGAGTCATATCATAGTTTTGTAATTTAAATTCAGGAATTTCTTTATAAAGATCAAAATAAAATATCCATTCATTTTTACTCAGGGGTGGAAAAAAACCAGAAAATAATTCCCATTCTGTAATTGAAAGACCAGAGTCAGTAAGTCTTGTTAAACCTCCAACAATAATCATAATTGAAACAATGCAAAACATTGTAATCAACCAAGTTATTAGTTGATTATTAATTTTTGTATTTAATGTATACATGTTTGGATAAATATAATAATTTTATAATTATCCAAATAAATAAATGTCGCCATTAAAGAAGAAAAAACTTGAGAGAATTAGATTACAATTAGATAAATTAGACAATTCACTAATAAAAATAATAAAAAAAAGAACAAATCTTGTAAAAAAGGTACTTAAGTTAAAAGAAAAAAAAAATCAAATCATCGACAATAAAAGAATTAAAATTATCTTAAAAAATATTAGAAAAAAATCAATCTCAAATAAAATTGATCCTAAAATTACTAATCGTATTTGGAAAAATATGATTTGGTCTTACATAGATTACGAAAGAAGAAATTTTAAAAAAAAATAGTTATTTGCTATGTGGTGGAAGTTTTTTTTCCACAAAAAGTTCGTGCTTTTTTGTGCTAGGATTATACTTACGTGCTGATAATTTTACCTTGGCTTTTTCACCACCTGCTGGTTTTTTAACATAATAAAAAAAGGAGCTATCAGGTTTACTCTCTGGAACCAATCTAACTTTTACATGTGTTTTTTTTGCCATTATTTATAGCTTTTTAAGTTTTTTACAATTTTATTAATCTTAATTAATTTTTTTTTTAAATTTCTAGCTTTTATAGAATTATTAGTAATTTCGTCAAGATTTAAAGTCTCTTCATTTTCATTATTATCCAAGATATTTTTTACACCATTTATTGTCATACCTTGATCTTTTAGAAGAAACTTGATCTTTTTTAAAATATTGACAGTCTTTTGATCGTAATATCTTCTATTTGTGTTGAAAGTTTTTGGTTTTACCTGCTTAAATTGTTTTTCCCAAAAACGGATGGTATGTGTAGGTAATGATCCTTTTTTTTTTGATTTAAGTTTAAGTATTTTTGTTACCTCACCTATTGTTTTGTAAGCTGTATTAAGTTTTTCAGTCATTATTTGAATTAATAAATTCTTTAAATTCTTTAGATGGTTTAAATAGCACAACATTTCGACTTGAGATTAACTTTGATTCTTTTGTTTTTGGATTTCTTCCAATACGAGATTTTTTTTGTCTAATTGTAAATGTTCCAAACTTAGATAATTTTAATTTTTTTTCATATTTAATATTTAGAACAATTGTAGTTAAAAAATCATTCAATAGACTTTCAGAAACTTGTTTTGAAAAACCTAATTGCATATAAATTATATTAACAAGATCTTTTTTAGTTAAATTTACTCTCATACTACTCAAATATTTCGTTTTATTTTTTCTATTAAGTTTCCTTTAACTATTTTATTGCAGACATCTAAAGAATTAGAAAAACCAATAAAATCTGTTCCCCCATGACTTTTTACAACTGGTGAATCTAATCCTAAAAATATTGCACCATTGTATAATCTTGGGTCTAAACGTTTTTTAAATTTATTTAGGTTTGAAAAATTTAAGAATGCTGAAAGTTTACCAAAAATTGAATTTGACATTGTTTTTTTTAACTCTCTGACTATAAAATTTGCTGTCCCTTCTGCAGTTTTTAATGCAATATTTCCTGTAAATCCGTCAGAAATTATTACATTGATATCACCATCCATTATTTGATTGCCTTCTATATAACCAGCAAAATTGTAATTATTTGATTTTTTTTCATTTAAAATCTGAAATGTTTCTTTAATTGTCTCGTTGCCTTTTAATTCCTCAGATCCAATATTCAATAGACCAATGTTTGGTTTTTCATTTGGATAAAGGGAGGTATATAAAGCTGCACCCATTATTGAAAAATCAAACAAGTTTTTAGAACTACAATCAATATTCGCGCCTAAATCTAAAACTACACTCATTCCATTTTTATTTGGCCAAAGTGCAGAGAGTGCTGGTTTGTCAATATTTTGAATCATATTTAAATTTAATTTTGCGATGACTAATAAAGCTCCAGTATTACCAGCAGAAATAACTATATCTGCATTCTTTTTTTTAACACTCTCTATAGCTAGCCACATGCTCGTATTTTTTCCTTTTTTTGCAGCTTCTAATGGGCTGTCAGAGCTCAGAACAAAATTTTCAGTATGTATAATTTCATAAAAATTTTTGTCTATTTTCTTATCTATTATTTCTTCAATCTTATCCTTTATTCCAAATATTTTAAAAAAAACATTTTTATTTTTTTTGTGATTATGAATGATCCCTTCAATAATTTTATTTGGAGAGTTATCACCACCCATTGCATCAACTGCAATTTTAACAAAATCGGACATTATCAAATATTAGTTGATTTAGTCCTTGGGGTCTATAACTTGACGTCCTTTATACATACCTGTTTTTAAATCTAAATGATGAGATAATCTATATTCACCCGTTTTTTTATCCTCAACAACATTTTTTGAGGAAAATTTCATATTTTGAGATCTTCTCATACCCGTTCTTGACGGAGTTTGTTTTCGTTTAGGTACGGCCATAATTAATGTTTAATTACACTTTTTAAGTAAGAATTCAAAGATTTTTTTGATAAATTTAAAAAAAAATCATCAAAATACTTAACTAAATCGTCTACATTATTAAAATTTTCTAAAAATTTAGATATTATATCTTTTTTTTTATCCAAATTTAGACCGTCCCAAAAATGAATATCCGAAACAATTGCATGAAATAAATTAATATAATCTTTCATTTTCTTATTAATAGATTGATCACCATACCCAATTTCTCTAATACTTAATTCAAGTTGTCTAAAATTAAAATCGTAAATTTTTTGTAGTTCCTTTTCATTATCTTTATTTTTAAAAACTTTCAAAAAAATAGCAAAATGAAAAAGAAATATTATTAGTCGGTCATTGAAAGTATCTTGATTAACAAGGTTTTTATAAAGTAATTTATTTGTAGTTAATTTAATTAAATTGTTATAAAGATAAATATAGTTCATTACATGAAAATTTTATTAATCATTTTAACAATTTTTTTAACTAGTTGTAAATTGAATAAAGTTGTTAATCATCATGGTATCCATAACTTAGAGGTGAAAAGCAAAAAACTATTAATAAATAATACAAATATTAATGAAATTGATAAACTACTTGGTCCAGCTTCATCAACAAGTTATTTTGATAATAAAGTTATGTTCTATATAGAGAGAAAAACATCTAATTCAAAATTACACAGATTAGGAAAAAAAAAATTAATTACAAATAATATTTTATTACTTGAGGTAAATGATAGAGGTATGTTGGTTAGTAAAAAATTTTTTAATAAGGAAGATCTTAATAAAATGGATTTCTCAAAAAAAATTACCAATGTCGATGTTGGTAAACAATCTTTTATCTATAAAACTTTGTCAGGCGTAAGGGCAAAAATTAATGATCCACTTGGAAAAAAAAGAGGATCATTAATTGGAAAATAGTTTAACCAGCAATGACTGCTAATAACAATAATGCTACTATATTTGTAATTTTAATCATGGGGTTTACTGCCGGACCAGCTGTATCTTTATAAGGGTCACCTACAGTATCACCAGTAACAGCAGCTTTATGTGCTTCTGATCCCTTGCCACCATGATTCCCATCTTCAATAAACTTTTTTGCATTATCCCACGCACCACCACCAGCTGTCATAGATACTGCAACAAAAAGTCCTGTTATGATAACTCCTAATAACATAGCACCAACAGAAGCAAGTGCAGCTACTTGGCCACCTATTGACAAAATTATAAAATATAAAACTACGGGCGAAAGAACTGGTAATAACGATGGTATGATCATCTCCTTAATGGCTGCAACAGTTAACAAATCAACTAATTTTGCATAATCAGGTTTTTGCTTTCTCTTCATTATGCCAGGATATTTTTTAAATTGTCTTCTTACTTCAACAACAACAGCCCCACCTGCTCTACCAACAGCTTGCATACCCATCGATCCAAATAAATATGGTAGCATTCCACCAATCAACAATCCAACAACAACATAGGGGTTTGATAGGTCAAAAGTTACTACAATACCTTCTAATGCAGATCCAGCTTCTTTAGAAAAATGTTTGATATCCTCTGTATATGCTGCAAATAAAACTAAGGCACCCAAGCCTGCAGACCCAATAGCATAACCTTTTGTTACAGCTTTTGTAGTATTTCCGACAGCATCTAAAGCATCTGTTGTTTTTCTAACTTTTTTATCTAAATTCGACATTTCAGCTATACCGCCTGCATTGTCAGTTACAGGACCATAAGCATCTAAAGCTACGACCATTCCTGCAAGTGCAAGCATCGTTGTAACGGCTATTGCAATACCAAATAAACCCGCAATTGAATTTGTAATTAAAATTCCTGCAACAATTATAATAGCTGGAATAGCAGTTGCTTCCATGGATACAGCTAAACCTTGAATAACATTTGTACCATGACCCGTAGTTGAGGATAAAGCTACTGATTTAACAGGTCTGTAACCTGTACCAGTATAATATTCAGTAATCCATATTAATAAACCGGTAATCACAAGACCAATTACACCACAATAATATAAATCCTTTCCATTAAAAATTTTATCATTTACTGTAAACTCGCTAGTAAAACCTATTACGTGATCAGTTACAGGCCATAATATTACTAATGATCCTATGGCAGAAACAATGAAACCTTTATACAAAGCATTCATTACGTTATTATTTTTTCCAAGTTTTACAAAAAATGTACCAATAATTGAGGTTATTAAACAAGCAGCTCCAATTGTTAAAGGGTAAATCATCATATTTAAATCACCTATAAAAAAGATTGAGGATAAAACCATTGTTGCTACAATTGTAACAGCATAAGTTTCAAACAAGTCTGCAGCCATACCTGCACAGTCTCCCACATTATCTCCTACATTATCTGCTATTACAGCGGGGTTTCTTGGATCATCTTCAGGTATCCCTGCCTCTACTTTACCAACTAAGTCTGCACCTACATCAGCTCCCTTAGTAAAAATTCCTCCACCTAATCTAGCAAAAATTGAAATAAGAGATGCACCAAACCCCAATGCAACAAGTGCGTTTACTATTTCTCTTTCCTCTATGTCAAATTTTAATAATAAATAGTAATAAACTGCGATTGATAATAATGCTAATCCAGCAACCAACATACCAGTTACAGCACCTGATTTAAAAGCTACTGATAATCCTTGAGCTAAACCTTTTCTTGAAGCTTCTGCTGTTCTAACATTCGCCTCTACTGAAACTAACATACCAACATAGCCGGCTATTCCAGACAATGCAGCACCAATTAAATAACCGAGACCAACCAAGGGACTAAATGCAATACTAACGATAACTAGTACAGCTGCTCCAACAATAGCAATCGTTTTATACTGTCTTGCTAAATACGCTTTTGCACCAATTTGAATTGAAGATGCAATATCCTTCATTTTAGAATTACCAGCACTTGAATTAAGAATATTTTTTCCAGTCAAAAATCCATATACAATAGATAATAAACCGGCAACGATTGTGTAAAGTAAAATTGCCTCAACTGCTTCGTTCATGTAAACCTTGGGTTATTAGTTGTTAATTTTTAAAGCCGGACAATACAAAAAAAGATAAAAAAGACAACGATTAACTTTCAAAATTGATGTGTATAACCTTTGTCAATAGGCCTAATTTGCTTGCCTTTTGTATCAATTATATAAGATTTTTTTTTACTAGATATGATTTTACCAATTTTTGTTATTTTAACTCCTATATTTTTTGAAATACTTTCGATGATTCTGCTCTTCTTGGGACTTGCTGTAAATAAAATTTGATAATCATCGCCATTAGTTACAGTCATAATCTTATTTAGTTTTTTTTTAGAAATTAACTTTTTTAAGTTTGTAGATATTGGAATTTTATTTTCATTTATTAAAAAGGAAAGACTCTGTCTATTAATCATTTTCTTTAAATCACCTATAAGGCCATCTGAAATATCAATTGAAGTATTAGCAAATTTAAATAAATGACTGGATAATTTTGATTGTAATTCAGGAAGATAATATTTATTTATGAAATATTTAGATATTTTTTTATTTACAGTAATTTTTTTTTTTAAAATTTGAAGACCAATAAAACTATCTCCTAAATTTCCTGTTACATATATATCGTTATTTAAAAGAGCTTTATTTCTATAAATTATTTTTTTTGAATAACCTAATGATGTGATAGTAAAACTTAATTTATTTGAGAATGTAGTATCACCTCCACATAAATTAAGATTATATATTCTTTGTTCATTTTTAAGAGATTTTGAAATTAATAATAAGTTTTTTTTAGAAAATGTTTTACTGTTTCCTGATCCTGAAATAAAATAAAATTTTGGTCTAACACCTTTGCATATCAGATCAGATATAGATGATCTTAATATCTTTTTAACAACAAGATTGGGAGAATTAAAATTAACAAAATGGATACCTTCGATATATGTATCAACAGAAATGACTATACCTTTTTTTTTATCAAAAAAAACGTCATCGTTTAGATTAAGAGAACCTTTATTTTTCTTTGAGATTGTAGAAAAGTATTTATTTATCAATTCAAATTCATGCATTATTCGATCTTAGTTTTTTTCCTAAATTATCTAATAAAGCGTTTAGATATTTTGTTTGCGAATCCTCTAAAAAAAAATTTGATGAGTTTAAATATTCTTTTATAATAATATTTATAGATAAATTAGGTCTATACATAAATTCATAAGTCGCAGCTTTTAAAATTGTTTGCAAAATTTTATCTAATTTTTCGAAAGTAAAATCCTCTCCAAGTTTTTTATTCAGTTGATCTAATATAAGATCATTCCTTTCAATAGTCCCATTAACTGTATCTTTAATAAACTTTTTAAACCTGTGCTTAGGGAAATCTAATACGTTTTCATCATTAAAAAACTTGCTATATAATTTTTGAATTATAATTACTCTTGGATTATTTTTTGGATTAAAGCGAGCTCTCATTTTAATGATAAAATAGAGATAACAGCTTTTGCTGCTTCGGCACCTTTTATTTTTCTATCTTTAGCTTGTGACATATTAAGGCAAGTAATTATTCCATTGCCGATAGGTTTTTTACTAGTGATTGATAAATCCATAATTGCGTTAATTGATGCCTGTGAAATAAAATCAAAGTGTGGAGTTTGTCCTTTGATCACACATCCGAGTGCTAAAAAAGCATCATATTTATTTATATTGTTGGAGATAACAACGGGTATTTCAAAAGTTCCTGGAACCTCAATTATTCTAACTTTATTTGTTTTTGGGATTGATTTTAAAGCACTATTAATTAAACC
>CABYZU010000006.1 GCA_902523495.1 uncultured Pelagibacteraceae bacterium | reverse complement strand
AATAAAGTTTTTGGTAATCCATCAATTTTTCGGAGGAACCAAGGTAATCATATTCAAGTTTTAAATCATCAAGCTGAATATTTAATTTGAGAATATTTTCATTCAAGACAAAAATATCTTCCTCTATTTTTTTTGTAGAATTCTTAATTAAGGACGTAGTTAGGATAAGGAAAAAAATTGGAATAATTACAAAAACTTTTTTCACAAATGTTCTCCAAAGTTTTCGATTTCTATTAAATGCCTAAATTTATCAAAAATATCACTATTTATTTTATAGAAATTTTCTTTTTTAATTATGTATCTAAGTTTAGCTGATCTGGATTGATAATTTTCATTAAGTTCATTAATTGAGGGAGTTATTGGTTTTTTTTTTATCATTTTAAATTTAATTTCGTCCTGGTTTTTTTTTGGATGATATCTCGAGATACTCTTGTGTTCTGAAAGATTTCTAAAAAAATATTTAACAATTTTATCTTCTAAAGAATGGAATGTTACTATTACTAAAATTCCATCTTTTTTTAAAACTTTAACAGCATTGATCATTCCATAAATTAATTCAGTGATCTCTTTATTAACAAATATTCTTAATGCTTGAAAAACTTTGGTGGCGCTATGGCTTTTAAAATATCTTTTTTTTTTACTGTTTTCAATAATCTCTACTAAATGAGGCGTATCTATTTTTCTTATTAATCTTTCTTTTAAAATATTCTTTACAATTAATTTTGAATCTTTTTCTTCTCCAAAAAACTTAAAAATTTTTTCAAGTTCTTTTCCACCTAATTTATTAATTACATCATTTGCCGAAAACTTATTGAGTCCCATTCTCATATCTAAATCCCCATTGGAATTAAAAGATAAACCTTTTTTTAAGTCTTTAATTTGATTTAATGAGTATCCCAAATCGAATATTACACCCCTAATATTTTCATCCTTTAGTTTTAGATTGTTAAGCTTACTAAAATTCAAATTTTTAAAAATAAAACGATTTGGAAAATTTTTTTCAAATCTTTGTGCTATAATTGAACTATCTTCGTCTCTATCAAGACCTATAACTTTGTTATTTCTATTTTTAAGAATCTCTTGAGTGTAACCACCTTGACCAAAAGTACAGTCAATAAATGTGCCACCATATTGAGGGGTAATAATACTAATAATTTCTTTTAGCAGTACTGGATAATGTTTAACTTTTTCCTGTACTATGGTGGCTATCATTTATTTTTTCGAAGACCATTAATTTTTTTGTCTTCTTAAAAATGCGGGTATTTCTAAATCATCTTCCTGATCTTCATTTTCAGATGATAATAATTCCTCAGAGCTAGAGGTTTCACTCTCAGAATTAAATAAATCGGGCGATTCATTGTCAACACCAAATTCTTTTAAATCATTATATGATTTTTGCGCTTCTGTTAAATCTTCCATCGCATCTTTAGTAAAAGAATTCTCCTCATCTTTGACGGTTTTTTCGACAATGCTTTCTGCATCTTGAAGCTTTAGTAATTCTTCGTGATACTGATTATTAATCTGATTTATATTTTCATTATTAATTGCATCTGTATCAATAGTGTTTTCGCTCATTACTTCACTGTCCAATTTCAAGGCGTTTGCGCCACTTGATATTGGACCACTATTTGAAAAATTAAAAGATGTGTTGGATCCTAAATTTGAAAAATCGGAATATCCAGAGTTTCTATTCTGAATTCGATGCACCATATTAATAACTGATTTTGTCTCAGGTTGTTGACCATCTAACGAAGTAGCTACAATTGATACCCTTATTTTCCCATCAAGTGATGGATCTGTTATTGCTCCAATTATAACCTCTGCATCGGCTTCAACCTCAGATCTTATTTTATTCACTACTTCATCAACTTCAAAGAGTTTAAGATCTTTGCCGCCAGTAATATTTACCAGCAATCCTTTTGCACCTTTTAAAGTATAGTCATCTATCAAAGGGTTACTGATTGCCATTTCAGTGGCTTTCATAGCTCTTCCTTCACCCTCAGCTTCTCCTGTGCCCATCATGGCTTTACCCATAGACGCCATCACTGTTTCGACATCAGCAAAATCTAGATTAATTATACCAGGTCTAACCATTAAATCTGTAACACTTTGAACACCATGCATTAATACATTATTAGAAAGATTGAAAGATTCCTCAAATGTGGTTAATTCATTTGCAATCTTAAATAAATTTTGATTTGGAATTACAATAATTGTATCTACATGTTTTCTTAATTCCTCAAGACCAACCTGAGCTCTTTTCATTCTAGAAGGCCCTTCATATAAAAATGGTAAAGTCACTACCCCTACAGTTAAAATATTTAATTCCTTAGCGGCTCTAGCTATTACGTGTGCAGCACCAGTGCCTGTACCACCACCCATGCCGGCGGCTATAAAGACCATGTTTGCACCCTGTAAAACATTCACAATTTCATTTAGAGACTCGTCAGCAGCAGCCTGTCCTATATCAATTTTAGCTCCTGCACCTAAACCTTTAGTTAAATTTAGACCAATTTGAATTTTTAATTTAGCTTTACTATGTTTTAAATCTTGTGCGTCGGTGTTGACCGCAATAAACTCTACGCCTTGCATTCCATTTTCAATCATTTCATTAATTGCATTTCCACCTGCTCCACCAACTCCCATAACTAAAAGTCTTGGTTGTAACTCTTTTATTTCTGGTGTTTTAAAGTTAATTGTCATTATTCCCCCTCTTTATGATTTGTTTAATTGACTCTCCCATTTAAGACTTGCTCGATACAAATTTGCTTTTTTTCTTGCAGTTATCTTAAATTTCTCGAAAATTGATGGTTCCCATATTTGAAATGTCTTGCCTTGGCCAACAAACAATATGCTATTTTTTATTTTTGCATGTTTTAATAATTTTGGGGTAAGTGAGATTCTTCCCTCACTGTCAAATTGTAAATTTATACTTTCAGATAATATAGATGTAGCGAAAAAATCTCTTTTTTCCTCAAACGGATTTAATGAATCTATTGAATTTGATATTTTTTCGACTCTATCTTGAGGCCACGCCTCTAATGATTGATTATTAAATGATGGGTAACAGACAACTCCATTATATCCCAAATTAGACAAATAGGATCTGAAACTAGCTGGCACTGACACCCTTCCTTTTTTGTCTATCTTGTTTTCGTAGGTCGATAAAAACATAAACCATAAAATCGTTAATATCCCTTATATGGGAATATTTGGGATAATATGGGCTTTTACAACAACTGTCAATAGACACAATTTAAGGTTTAATTTACCAAGATTAGACTTGTTCTTAATGGTATAATAAATAGGACTATATTGAAGAGAGCTGCTAGATAAACTATAAGCCGGGTTCTGTCATTTAAACCTATCATTTATCTAGGTTTGAAATTTCTTTCAAACTCAAGCGACTAACCCTGATGACTAGCCAAGGATGGCTTTTAGTTTCATAACAATGTCACCTCTACTTAGTCTTGCTCCCAGTGGGGTTTTCCAGCATTCATTGTTACCAATAGAACCGGTGTGCTCTTACCACACCTTTTCACCCTTGCCATGTTATGGCGGTTTGTTTTCTGTGGCACTGTCCCTAGGGTTTCCCCCGCCAGGTATTACCTGGCACTGTATCCTTGCGGAGCCCGGACTTTCCTCTTTAATTATTTAAAGCGATAAGTCATTTATCTAGCAGTCTTAATTTATTATTAAATAGATTTTTTTCAACAACAATAATCAAGATTTTAATAAATTCTTACTAATTATTAAGCATTCTTGATCAGAAATTCCATTAATCAACTCTTGTCTAAACCGTCTTTGAAAAGCTTTAGTCAAAATTTTTTTTTGGAAATTATAGTTTTTTTGCGAAATTTTATGATACCCGATTTTATTTAGATTTCTTATAAACTTACTTTCTTCAGCAAAATTTAGTTTGATTAATCTTTTTTCTTTGAGTTTTTTTTCATCCAAATTATGCCATTGAGACAAATTAGATTTCGATAGCTTCTTCCAAGGAAACTTTTCTCCAGGATCTTTTTTGCGATCTGGAGAAATATCAGAATGACCTAAAACATTTTTTAAATTAACATTGTATTTTCTTATTAAAAATTTCAATAATTTTTGAATTGAAATAATTTGTTTACGAGAAAAATTTTCATACTTATTATCATGGCCAGAATTTTGGATTTCAATCCCTATTGAGTGTCTATTAAGATATTTTAAGTTCTTCCAGCTTGACTTACCAGCGTGCCAGGCTTCGTAAAGTGGAGGAACAAGATTTAATACTGAGCCATTTTTTTTTATAAAATAGTGAGCACTAACTTTTGATTTGATATTACAAAGTCTTTTTATAGCCAATAATTCTTTACTCATGCCAGTGTAGTGAATAATGATAAATTTAATATTTTTTTTTGATCTTTTAATTGGATTAAAATTAGGTGAATAATTTGGTGATATTTTAGGCCACATTTATGCAATAATAATGATTAATTCTTATTTTATTTTGTTTAACATTGTAATATACAGAACACTAGATGATGAAGAAAATTATAGTAATTATAATTACAACTTTTACGTTAATTGCAAATGTTTATGCAAGTTCTGACGGGGAGCTTGTTTTAAAAAAAAATGAACCATCTGAAATCAAAGATTGCTCAGAAACTTTCAACAAAGCATCTTTTGCTCTTAATCAAGGGTTAGATAAGATTATTTTTAAACCTGTTTCAAGTGTTTACAGAGTTTTGCCCTCTCCAGTTAAAACAGGAGTAAGCAACTCATTAAATAATTTATCAAACGTTGTAACTATTCCTAATAATATCCTACAAGGCGAATTTGCTTTGGCTGGTGTAAATACTGGAAGATTTTTAATCAATACAACAGTTGGTTTACTCGGCTTAATTGATGTTGCGACATATCTTGGATTCGGTGAGTATGTAAAAGAGGATTATGGGCAAAGTTTAGCTTCATATGGTGTTGGGCCTGGTTGCTATATAGTGTTGCCTGTTTTGGGCCCGACTACCGCTAGAGATACAATAGCTTCTTTAACAAACTTTGTTGGTGGGGATGCTTGGTATAATGTGACCGTTAAAAACGACACTCACTATTTTAGAGATGTTGATTATTATGCATCGAGGGTAACTGCTGGTGTAGATTTTAGAGCAAAAAATTTTGACTCGATTGAAAATTTAGAAAAAAATTCATTAGATTTCTATGCTTCAGTAAAAAGTCTTTATTTACAAGATAGGCAACAAAGAATCTTGAACAGTACAAAAATTATTGAAACTCAAGATGATAGTGATTGGGAAGAAATAGAAACTCAATAATTTTCATTTCTAAAATGATGAAAAAAAACTTATTGGTATTATTAGTTATTTTTCTTTCAATATCTTACTCTGCGTTCTCAATTGAACCTGATATTTTTGTTCAATCAACTGTTAATAGAGCCTCAAAATTGCTAGGTGAGAATATATCTAAAGAAGAAAAAATAGAAAAATTGAAATTAATTGCCAAGGAAACAGTAGATATAAAGGGTATTGGTTTTTACACACTTGGCGTAAAAAGGAAAAGCTTAAATGATGAGGAAAAGAAAAATTATACCAAATTATTTGAAGAATATTTTTTAAAAAGTTTTTCAAGTAGACTAGCTGAATATACCAATCCTGAAATAGATGTAACAAATAAAGAAAAGTTAAATGATAATTACACCATTGTGAATAGTGTTTTAAAAGCAACAAATGAGAGACCCGAAATAAACATAGATTGGAGAATTTATACAAAAAATCCAGATAACCCTCAAATAAGAGATTTAATAATTGAGGGTTTGAGTTTGGCTAGGACACAAAAAGAAGAGTTTGCATCAGTATTGAGTTCTAATGACAATGATATTCAAGCTTTATTTAGAGTTTTAAAAGAATTTTCAAATAATTAAATTTGATTTACCACATTTGGTGGGCCCG
This sequence comes from uncultured Pelagibacteraceae bacterium, assembly GCA_902523495.1. GTDB lineage: Bacteria > Pseudomonadota > Alphaproteobacteria > Pelagibacterales > Pelagibacteraceae > Pelagibacter. Next base: position 39,521 of record CABYZU010000006.1, on the reverse strand, counting down.
CCAGGACTCGAACCTGGGACCAATACATTATGAGTGTACTGCTCTAACCAACTGAGCTACAGGCCCAACAGATTGATGTTTACAATGTTTTTGCTGACCGCGCAAGTTGAGATATTTTTTTTTTAATTTATGATGAGGTCTTATTAGATATTAAAATATGAATAAAGATACAAAAAAACTTTCAATATACAAATTATTCAAAAATTCCAAAAAATATTCAATAAAATGGAGTAGTTATTTTCAAGTTTATGAAAAAATTTTTTCAAGTTATAGAAATAAAAAAATTAAGTTTGTTGAGATAGGGGTTGCAAACGGTGGATCATTATTCATGTGGCAAAAATACTTTGGAAAGAATGCAAAAATAATTGGTGTAGATCTCAACCCAAGAGCTAAAAAATTAGAAAATCACGGTTTTAAAATTTATATAGGTAATCAAAGCAATGAAAAATTTTGGGATTATTTTTATAAAAAAGAGGGTAAAATTGATATTATTTTAGATGATGGCGGGCATAAAAATTTGCAACAAATTAGTACTGTACACTACTCTTTACCTCATATCAAAGATGGGGGAAAAATTATCGTTGAAGATACAAGCACAAGCTATTTAAAAAAAGAATTTGATAACCCCTCTAAATATTCTTTTATGAATTATGCTAAAAATATTGTTGATAACATTCATAGAAGATCACCATTACTAAGAAAAGAAATAAGCTTTTATTCAAAAAAAATTTTTTTAGTAGAATTTTTTGAGTCCATAGTTGTATTTTCAATTGACTCTCGAAAATGTTTTAAAAATAAAGAAGTGAGTAATAAAGCACAAAATGAATGGGCAATTGATTATAGACACAATGAGTATTTTGAAAAACTAAAATCTAAATTTGATAAAAAATACGGCCTCTTAAATAAAAGAAGTTTCTTTAGAAGAATTATCAGAAAAATATTTTATAGAAACTTTATATTTAACATAGTGGATAACCACAAAATTAAAAAAATTTTAAGAGATTTAAATAATTAAATCAAAACAATGGTGGGCCGTGTTGGTTACGCTCCAACTACCCCTGCAATGTCAATGCAGTACTCTACTATTGAGCTAACGGCCCAAATTAACTTTCTAAGAAGCTTTTAAGTTGTTTTGACCTACTTGGATGTTTAAGTTTTCTCAAAGCTTTTGCCTCTATCTGACGTATTCTTTCCCTCGTTACTGAAAACTGTAATCCAACTTCCTCTAAAGTATGATCCGTGTTCATCCCAACACCAAATCTCATCCTTAAAACACGCTCCTCTCTAGGTGTTAAAGTCGAGAGTATTTTTGTAGTTGCTTCTCCTAAATTTGATTTAATTGCCTGTTCTAAGGGCGCTAAAGCTTTTGTATCTTCTATAAAATCTCCCAAGCTACTATCTTCTTCGTCCCCAACTGGTTTTTCTAAAGATACAGGTTCTTTTGAAATTTTTAGAACTTTTCTAACTTTATCTAGAGGCATTCTAAGTTTTTTGGCTAACTCTTCTGGAGTAGCTTCTCTACCAAACTCACTCAAGATAAGTCTTTGCGTTCTAACAATTTTATTTATTGTCTCAATCATGTGCACCGGAATTCTAATTGTTCTTGCTTGATCTGCAATTGATCTGGTTATTGCTTGTCTTATCCACCAAGTTGCATATGTAGAAAATTTATATCCTCTTCGATATTCAAATTTGTCCACCGCTTTCATCAATCCAATATTACCTTCCTGAATTAAATCTAAAAACTGAAGACCTCTATTTGTATATTTTTTTGCAATAGAGATAACTAATCTTAAATTAGCCTCTACCATCTCTTTTTTAGCTATCCTAGACTCTTTTTCACCTTTCTGAACACGACTAACTAATTTTTTAAAATCAGTAACTGACATCCCAAGTTTGTGACTAATTTCAACTAATCTCTCTCTAATATTTTTGAATTCTTCTTTATTTTTACTAAAAAATTGCTTCCATAAAGTGTTTGTGTCTAAAAATTTTTTCAAATTCGGATTAATTTCATTTCCTATATAGAACTTTATAAATTCATTTCTTGGTATTTTTTGGTTCATTGCTAGTCTTAAAAGGTTTCCCTCTAATGAAATTACCTTCCTATTTTCTACATAATGCTTTTGCACAAGTTCTTCTAATACTGATGGAGATAATTGGAGTGACTTAATATTTTCTAAAATATCGTTGACAATTTTTTCATATCCTTTTTCTTTTGAAGTTGAAAAAATTTTAGAATTGAGAACACAATTTAGCTTCTCTTTTTGATATTTTATTAATTTACGATATTCTTTTGTAAGCAAATGAACTGTCTTAAGAACTTTTGGTTTTATTTCGGACTCCATTGCTGCAAGTGTTGGATTAAAGTCATCATCACTCTCATCGGCTGAATTGTCATCTTTTTCATCCTCTCCAGCATTTTTTTGTTTCGCACTTGGACCAGTATTTTCATCTTCCATATAATTTGTATCTATATCGATTATTTCTCTAACAAGAATTTCATCATTTTGTAATTTCTCATCCCAATCAAAAAATTGTTGAGCAGTAATTGGACTTTGGGACAAAGCGATCAACATAACGTCCTTTCCTGCCTCTATTCTCTTCGCTATAGCTATTTCTCCTTCTCTGGACAATAACTCAACGCCACCCATTTCTCTAAGATACATTCTTATTGGGTCATCACTTTTTTCAATTGTTCTACCTTCCTCTTTGGAAGAGTTTTCTTTTTTTCTTAATACCTTAAAGTCCGATTTTTTTTCAACTAATATAATTTTCTCATCTAAAATATGAATAAAAGCTTGGGACAAGTTTTCATCTGAAAGATTCCGTTTGCCAAGAGATTTGCTAAGTTCCTCATATGTGATAAATCCACGATGGGTTCCTCTACCCATCAATCTAGCAAACGATTTAGTAATTATTCTTTCCACAGCTAATTTTGTTTGAAAGACTTATATAATGTCAAATTATTAAAAATCCATTGATAATTTATTATAATTAGTTGGTTTTTCTCTCGTTTTTTAGCTCTTTTAGCTTATTAAATGTCGTTTCACTCAAATCCTCTGAGAATTTCGATTCTAATTCTTGAATTCTTAACTCTAAATCAAAATTGAATAAATCTTTGGAAATATCTTCTAATAACTCAATCAATCGACTCTCATTTTTATTTTTATTTTTAAGAATATGTTTGATTGGTGCAAACTTGTTAATCTTATCTAGCAGTTGTTCATCCAAATTAAGATTTTTAATATCAATCTCCTCACTAGACTTCAAGTGGTAGATTATTGAATTGAATATTTGCTTATTGATTTCTGTGAGTAACTTAATATTTTCAATTAGATGAATATTCGTTCTGAAAAAAAATAAATTATGAATAAGTAAATATAGTAAAGAGAATTCTTTCAACTCTATACCTGTTATAGCTTGGCTTTCATTAAAAAGTTTTTTTGTTGAAGCAAGAGATCTTGCTTTCTTTATAAAAAACTTGCTTTTATTTTGATTAGTATGGGGTGTTAATTCAGCTATTTTCTCTAAAAAATATTCAAGAACATATTTTTTAATAAAATTATCTTTAATCGAATTTGCTATAAATCTCAATTTTTTCTCGAATATTGCCATTGATGATGGGTTGTTATCAGTTTGCTTTTTGTAATGATTAAAAATAAATTGATGAATAGATAGTTTGTTTTGTTTAGTAAAATCTAGAAAAAAATTTTTACCATTTTTGTTCACAAAACTATCAGGGTCTTCTTTACTTGCTAGAAATAAAAAGGATATTTGTTTTTCAGGTTTTAATTCTTTTATGGAATTTTCAGCAGCTCTTAAGGCAGCTTTGTAACCACTTTGGTCGCCATCAAAACAAATTATAATGTCATCAAAAAACTGATTTAATGTTGAAATTTGTTTATCAGTTAAAGACGTCCCAAGATTACTGACTACATTCTCAATTCCATTCTTACTCAGTCCAACTACATCCATGTAACCTTCAACTAAAAAAATATGATCTATTTTATTAGATAATTTTCTTGCTATATCTAGATTATAAAGATTTGAACCTTTTTTAAAAAAAGTTGTCTCTGGTGAATTTATATATTTCGCTAAATAATCTGAACTTTCTATTATTCTTCCACCTAGTGCTATCGGTTGGCCTGAAATATTATTTATTGGAAATATTAGTCTTCCTCTGAATCTTTCTAAGAAAATATTCTTCTTCTCATCTAAATAAAATAAACCGCTTTCTAATAAAGTCTTTTCACTAAATTCCTTTTTTAATTTATCAAAAAAACTCGGATTTTTTTCAATAAAACCAATCTTAAATTTTTTTACTTCATCTTTACCTAAAGACCTGTTCTTTAAATAATCTCTAGCATTTGAATGATTTTTATTTTTTAATAGTTCGTTGTGATAAAAGTCAACATACTTACTGTAAATTAATAAATACTCTTTCCATTTTTTTTCTCTCTCTTCATCTTGTTTAGTGAACAGGTATGGTTGCATTCCTGCAATATTCGCAAGATATTTTACTGCTTCTCCAAATCTTAAATTTTGGGTTTTCATAATAAAATCAAAAATATTTCCATGCTCAGAAGTTGCAAAACAATGATAAAATTCCTTCTCATCATTAACTGTGAATGATGGTGTTTTTTCGTTTTTGAAGGGCGATAATCCAACGAATTCTTTTCCTCTTTTTTTTAAGGCCACAACTTTAGAAACAACACTTGAAACTTTTAGGCGTGTTTTAATCTCATCTAAATATTCTTTTGGATATTTCATTATTTATTTAATAATTGTTTTATAAAGGTTCCAGCTTTTGAAAAATCAATTTCATCAGCATGTTGTTTTTTTAATTCTCCCATTACTTTTCCCATATCCTTAATAGAGTTAGCACCTAATTTGTAAATAATTTCCTGACATATTTTTTTAGTGTCTTCGTCATTAAGTTGTTTAGGAAGGAAACTTGATAAAATATTAAATTCATTCTGCTCAATTTCTAGTAAATCAGATCTATTATTTTTTTTATAAATATCAATTGATTCGGCTCTTTGCTTCATCATCTTTTTTAATAATTTTTTAATATCCTCATCATCTGTCTCTTTTTTATTTGGACCGGATCTATTTAAAATATCAACATCCTTAATTGATGATAAAATTAACCTATAAGTTGAGATTTTAATCTTATCTTTAGATTTTAAGGCATTTTTATATTCTGTCTCAATGGTTACTTTTAATGACATAATTTTTAATCTACTTTAAAGAAGAAATTCTTCAAAAGAAAAATTGTTTTTTTACAATTTTATAATACATCTCTGTTGCGATAATAAATCAATTATTGTATTAACCTTTAACTTATGAGTTGTAATTGATCAAAAAAGCAAAAAAATCAAACTCAAAAAATTCAAATATTAGTACAGGCATTTTAGTTCTTGAAAACAAAAGGGTTTTCAGAGGTATTGGTATTGGCTTTCAAGGAGAGGCTACAGGGGAGGTTTGTTTTAATACTTCACTGACAGGATACCAAGAAATAATTTCTGATCCATCTTATGCGGGACAAATTATAAATTTTACCTTCCCTCACATTGGAAATGTAGGAACAAATAGAGAAGATTTTGAATCAGATAAAATATGGACAAAGGGAGTTATTTTTAATTCTGAGATAACCTCACCGTCAAACTACAGATCTTTTCAACATTTAGATGCTTGGTTAAAAAAAAATAAAATAGTTGGAATTACTGGACTTGATACAAGAAGTTTAACAAATTTCATTAGAGATAAAGGTGCTCCAAAAGGAACCATTGCTTACTCAAAAAAAAGTAAGTTTAATATAAGTAAGCTTATAAACGCCACAAATAAATGGAGTGGATTAAAAAATTTAGATCTAGCAGAAAAAGTAACAACACAAAAAAATTATACTTGGAAAGGACTTAAAACTTGGAGAAAAGAATATGGTTATAGAAAGAATAATCAAAACTCATTTCATGTCGTTGCTATAGATTATGGAATTAAAAAAAATATTTTAAGATATTTTTCTGATTTTAAATGTAAAGTTACTGTGGTTTCATGTAAGACTTCTGCTGAAAATATTTTAGATCTTAAACCTAATGGTGTCTTTTTATCTAATGGACCTGGAGATCCTGCAGCAACCGGAAAATATGCAATACAAATAATTCAAAGTCTTATTCAAAATAAAATGCCTTTATTTGGTATTTGTCTTGGTCATCAAATTCTAGCTTTAGCATTAGGTGGTAAAACAAAGAAAATGAAATTAGGACATAGGGGTGCAAACCATCCTGTTAAAAATTTAATTAACGACAACGTAGAGATTACTAGTCAAAATCACGGTTTTGAAGTTGTTAAAGAAAATTTACCAAAAAAAATTCAGATTACACATAAATCTTTATTCGACAACAGCATCGAGGGAATAAAATTAAGGGATAAGCCTGTGTTCTCAGTTCAATATCATCCTGAGTCAAACCCGGGACCACAAGATAGTGTGTATTTATTTCAAGAATTTATCAACAACATGAAAAAAAATGCCAAAAAGAAAAGATCTTAAAAAAATATTAGTTGTGGGTGCTGGACCAATTATCATAGGCCAAGCTTGTGAATTTGATTATTCAGGAACTCAAGCTTGCAAGGCATTAAAAGACGAAGGTTATAAAGTCGTTTTAATTAATTCAAATCCAGCAACAATTATGACAGATCCTGATGTTGCTGATAAAACTTATATTGAACCTATTTGTCTAGAAGTTTTAGAAAAAATTCTCAAAAAAGAAAAACCTGATGCAATTCTACCAACAATGGGTGGGCAAACTGCACTTAACCTTGCAATGGAAGCAGAAAAAAAAGGTGTCTTAAAAAAATATAAAATTGAATTAATTGGGGCAAACTCAAAAGCTATTGCTAACGCAGAAGATAGAAAAAAATTTAGAAAAAATATGATTAATATTGGTTTAGATTTACCCAAATCTGAAATTGTAAATAATATTAATCAATCATCAAAAGTTTTGAGGAAAATCGGTTTACCAGCGATAATTCGACCAGCTTTTACACTTGGAGGTTTGGGTGGAGGAATAGCAAAGAATAAAAAGGACTACTTAAAAATTATCAAAAATGGTTTACACGAGTCTCCTGTAAGTCAGGTTCTTGTAGAGGAGTGTTTAGAGGGTTGGAAAGAATTTGAAATGGAGGTTGTAAGGGATAAAAAAGATAATTGTATAATTATCTGTTCAATAGAAAATGTTGATCCAATGGGAATACATACTGGAGATTCAGTGACAGTCGCCCCCGCTCTTACATTAACTGATAAAGAATACCAAGTAATGCGAAATGCCTCAATTGCATGTTTAAGAAAAATTGGAGTTGAAACAGGTGGTTCAAATGTTCAATTTGCGATTAATCCAAAAAATGGACGAATGGTTATAATTGAAATGAACCCAAGGGTATCAAGATCATCAGCTCTAGCATCAAAAGCAACTGGATTTCCGATTGCAAAAGTTGCTGCTAAACTTGCGGTTGGCTACACATTGGATGAATTAAAAAATGAAATTACTAAAGTTACTCCAGCATCATTTGAACCAAGTATAGATTATGTAGTTACAAAAATTCCAAGATTTACTTTTGAAAAATTTTCAACCTCTCCAGCAACTTTGGGTACATCAATGAAGTCTGTGGGAGAGGCAATGGCGATTGGCAGAAATTTTAAGGAATCTCTTCAAAAAGCTTTGGTTTCATTAGAAACCGGTTTCTCGGGATTGGATAGAATATTTGACTTAAATAAAAAACAGATTGAGACAAAACTTAAGGAAAACATACCAAATAAAATACTATTAGTTGCAGAGGCAATTAGAAAGAAAGTTAGTTTAAAAAAAATATTTTCATTATCTAAAATCGATCCATGGTTTTTAGATCAAATAAAGGAAATAATAGATAGTGAGATTAAGATTAAGAATAAAGGATTGCCAAAAAATTTTAATGAATTTAATAAGATTAAGTCTATTGGTTTTTCTGACAAAAAATTAGCTGAGCTAACTGGTATCTCTGAAAAGATAATAAGACAGAAAAGAACTGCTCTTAAAATTTTACCTGCATTCAAAAAAGTTGATACCTGTGCAGCTGAATTTAAATCCTTTACACCTTATATGTATTCAACTTATCAAAGAAATTTTTCAATAGGTTCAGAGTGTGAAGCAGATCCATCAGCTAAGAAAAAGATTATAATATTAGGAGGAGGACCAAATAGAATAGGACAAGGTATTGAATTTGACTATTGTTGTTGTCAGGCAAGTTTTTCTTTAAAGGACGCAGGTTTTGAGACAATTATGGTTAATTGTAATCCTGAAACAGTTTCAACTGATTATGATACAAGCGACAGGTTATATTTTGAGCCTTTAAAAGAGGAATATGTTTTTAATATAATCAAAAGAGAACAAGAAAAAGGAAAGTTATTAGGTATTATTGCACAATTTGGGGGTCAAACTCCAATTAAACTAGCCAAATTTTTATATGACAATAAATTACCAATATTAGGAACACAATATACTTCAATTGATTTAGCAGAAGACAGAGATCGATTTAGAAATCTTCTAAATAAATTAAAACTTAAACAAGCAGAGAGTGGGATTGCAAAAACTTTTAAACAAGCAATCCAAATAGCAGAGGAAATTGGTTTACCTTTAATGGTTAGACCTTCATATGTATTAGGCGGAAGAGCAATGGAAATTGTTCATGAAAAAAGTCAACTAAAAAATTTTGTTCAAGAGGCGTTTAAAGCTGCAGAATATAACCCAATTTTAATAGATAAATTTATTGATCATGCTATGGAGGTAGATGTAGATGCAATATCTGATGGGAAAGAAGTACATGTTGCTGGTATTATGCAACATATTGAAGAAGCTGGAATTCATTCGGGAGACTCTGCTTGTAGTTTGCCTCCAATATCAATTAAACCTTTCTTGATAAAAGAAATTGAAAATCAAACTAAGAAGTTAGCTCTAGCGCTTAAAGTTAAAGGGTTTATGAACGTTCAGTTTGCTATAAAAAAAGATAAAATTTATGTGATCGAGGTAAATCCTCGAGCTAGCAGGACTGTGCCATTTGTTTCAAAAGCCAAAGGGCTCCCTCTTGCTAAAGTTGCTTCAAGAGTAATGGCTGGAGAAAAACTGTCTAAATTCAATCTAAAAGATAGATCAAAAGGAATGTTTGCTGTAAAGGAAGCAGTATTCCCTTTCAATAAATTCCCTAATAGTGATTTACTTTTAGGTCCTGAAATGAAGTCAACGGGAGAGGTAATGGGATTTGATAAAAACTTTGGAATGGCATTTGCCAAAAGTCAAATAGCTTCTGCAAACTCTTTGCCTAAAAATGGTCTTGCTTTTATCTCTCTAAAAAATTCTCATAAAGATGAAGGAATTGATTTAGCAAAAGAATTAATAAAGTTAAATTTTACTTTAAGTGCTACTAAAGGAACTGCAGAATATATCAGAAAACATGGGATGAAATGTAAGATTATTAACAAAGTCAGCAGTGGGTCTCCTCACATAGTTGATGTCTTAGATTCTAAGAAAATTGCTTTAGTTATAAACACGGGAGGAGGAAATAGTGAACACAGATTAAATGATGCAATTGCTCTTAGAAGAGGTACATTAAAAAACAAAGTCCCCTATTGTACTAACATGTCGACTGCTTTAGCATGTTTACAAGCTATAAAGTCTCTTAAAACTAAGAAGTTAGAAGTTACCTCTCTTCAGGATATTTAGATATTTACTTTCCAGTCAGTTTCGAAAGTTACATAATTTACTTGAATGCATCTTCTTTCATTAACTATTTTTTTCTTTTCCATACCGTGCCAAGTATTTGGTCCGCTTGTAAATAGGTATCCATAATTATGTTTATAAGGAACAGTTTTTACTTTCTCTAATTTCTCATTATAAAAATCTGTACCCAAGTTTTCTGACTCATTAGTATTATTAACAAAGATTAATCCTGACATCAGTTTTTCTTTAATATCACAATGAGGCTTAAGCCAAAAACCTTCTCGGTCGCAAATAACTTCTAATCGAACATATGAATTTGATAAATCTTTATTAATCATTTTTGAAATTTTTTCATAAACCCCTTTAGACTGTAATTCATTAATAAATTTTACTAAATGTGGAAATTGTTTAGAGTTTTCTTTTGTTACAAAACATCTAAATTTAATAGCCTTACCACCTGAAGAGTCACCTTCTCTAAACTCTGCAGCACCACCATCTATCGCTCTTGTACCATCATAATTAAGATTATGTTTGCTAACATCTGGAATATCTGCTTTTACAATTTCCTCAATAGCCTCCTCTGTGAGCGCATTGTGGTATTCATAGTGAGGAAAAGGAAGTTCATGCTTTTTAGATTGATTTAGAATTGAATTTAAAAATGTTGTCATAGATTTATTTTTTGTTTTATTATTTTTGCCACTCTATTCGTTTCATCAAGTTTTTGATAGTTCCAATTTTCCTCATCTTCTCCTAAATTTCTAATTATATTCAACTCACTGAACAAGTTTCTAAATTTTTGAAATCTTTTATCGTTTTTTCTTGGTAAAATATTTGCTACATAAATAGGCTTTCCAGTTAATGCAGCCTCTGAAATCATTGAGCTTGAGTCACAAGTAACAACAACTCTATTAGATATTGATAGAGCAGATAAATAAGCCTTTTTATCAACGTTATCTATAATAGTATGATTTTTTCCAAAAAATTTTTTGGCATGTTCAATTGTATTTTTTGGAGTTCTCATAGATGGAATTACGACAAGCTGAAAATTATTTTTTTTCAATAAATTATTCAAAATGAAGAAAATATTTTCCATATTTTCTAAAGAATAATCATAATACTTGGTAGGACCGCCCAAAATTAATGAACAAATTTTTCTATGATCTTTTTTAATAAATGAATTTAAATAATCTTTATTTTGAATAATTTCAGCATCTGTAAGATAATGAATTGCACCTTTTGTGTTAATTACATTTTCACCTTTTATGGAATCATGCTCAGGAGCAACAATAAAATCAAAATGATTAAAGTTTATTTTTGGGTCTTGGATATGAATATTAATCACTTTTTTTTTTGAATTATTTTTTAAATGGATTGCAGGGATTACACTTTTACGTCCACAAGAAATAATTAGATCAAAATCAGATTGGTTAATTTTTTTATAAACTCTTTGTGAGATTGGAGTAAGTTTGGGAGGAATTATTTTCCAAAAATTATTTAGTTCAACTGTGTGGTGTGTAAAATCAATCTCTAAGGCTTTTGCTAGTCCCTCTACTTGGCTGATCATACCATGCATACCTTGAGTCAATAATATACCTTTTAATTTGTTCATTAATTACTATATAGCTTTCATATGAGTCAAAATCCAACTAAACACACAAAAGTGTTAATAATTGGATCCGGTCCAGCCGGATATACTGCTGCGGTATATGCTGCACGTGCAATGCTAAATCCAATTTTAGTTTATGGATCTGAGCCTGGAGGACAATTAACAACAACTACTGATGTTGAAAACTATCCTGGGTTTGCTGATGTGATTCAAGGACCTTGGTTAATGGATCAAATGAAAGAACAAGCAAAAGCTGTTGGAACAGATATGATACAAGATCACATTCAATCAGTTAATCTTAAATCTAAACCTTTTGAAGCTGTTGGTGATACGGGTCAAAAATTTACTGCTGATAGCATTATTATCTCAACTGGTGCTCAAGCAAGATGGTTAAATATTAAATCAGAACAAGAATTTAGAGGCTTCGGTGTGTCGGCATGTGCTACATGTGATGGATTTTTCTTTAAAGAGAAAGAAGTGGCAGTAGTTGGAGGTGGAAATGCTGCCGTAGAAGAAGCAATGTTCCTCACAAAATTTGCTTCTAAAGTAAAACTAATCCATAGACGTGATAGCTTAAGAGCAGAAAAAATGCTTCAAAAAAAATTAATGGAGAATAAAAAAATTGAAATTGTTTGGGATACTGTGATTGAGGACGTTATAGGCGAGAAAGAGCCCAAGAATGTTAAAGGAATCAAAGTTAAAAATGTGAAAACAAAAAAAATAGAGGAAATTAAGGTTGATGGATTATTTGTTGCAATTGGTCATGATCCAGCAACATCTCTGTTTAAAGATCAATTAAAAATGGACAATGAAGGATATTTAATTACTAAACCAGATTCCACTGAAACTAATGTTCCTGGAGTTTACGCTGCAGGAGACGTGAAGGACAAAACCTTTAGACAGGCCGTAACTGCAGCAGGAATGGGATGTATGGCTGCTCTTGAAGCAGAAAAACATCTTTCCCATAAGTAAAGTGCGAAACAATTTACACGTTTTTTTAGGAGCGACTGTAGCTGATGCTGCAGCTAGACCATTGCATTGGGTTTATAACCAGAAAAAACTTCTAAGTTATATTAAAGGAAAAAAAGATTTTACTTTCTTAAAAAATAATAAAAGTCCATTTTACAATATTAAGACAGGAAAAGTTTCAGGATATAATGCAATTAGTCAAGTTATGTTTAATACATTGCTTGAAGATCACAGAAATATTGAGAAAAGATTTAAAAAAAATATTACGAAAAGCTTTGGTCCAGGAAGTATTTATTGGAAAAATTTAAATTTAAGAACGAAATATAGAAAAGTTAAAGATTGGCGAGGAATAATTAAAGGACCTTGGATCCATCAGAACATCATAGAGTCTGTCAGAAATATCAAGGCTAAAAAAAAATTAACTGGTGGAATAAGAGTTAATGAGTCTGACGGTTATTGTGCTGCTCTCCCCTATTTTTTGTATGGGTATAATTTAAATAACATAAAAAAAATTATCTCCACAGTAACTGTTTCAAAAATAAGCCTCAAGTATGCTTTAGCAAAATTTTATTTACTGGATCTAGCACTTAAAGGTAGCCAAGATCCTATCAATGAATTTATTAAAAAATTTAAAAAGAATTCGTATTTTAAAATTATTGCACATGATATACAGAAAGTGAAAAGACTAAAATCTAGGCCTCACTCATTATTGGTTAAAAAATTAGGGATGGCATGTAGCTATCCTGGAACTTTTAATAGCTCAATACATGCAATCATTAATTCAACAAATTATAAAAATGCAATTTTAAGAACCATTAAAGCTGGGGGCTGCAACTGTTCAAGAGTTAACTTTATTGGTGCATATTTTGCCGCTCTAAAAGGAGTTAATACTATCCCTAAGTCTTGGATTAAAAAAACTATTCCAGCTAAAAAAATATTAGAGCAAAAATAATATTATCTATTCTAAACTTTCACAAAAAGATTTAATTCTGTTCATTGCTTTTTTTAAGTTCTTCATTGAAGTCGCATAGGAAATTCTAAAATATCCATCTAAGCCAAAAGCTGAACCTTGGACCACAGCAACATTTTCTTTTTCGAGTAATTTTTTGACAAAATCAGTATCCGTTTTTAATTTTGTTTTTTTATTTAAAAGACCTTTGCAACTTGGAAAAACATAAAATGCTCCATTTGGTTTAAGACAATTTATACCTTTTATGTTATTTAAGCTTTTAACTACAAAGTCTCTTCTTTGCTTAAAAGCATGTGATCTTTTTTTAATAAAACCTTGCTTTCCGTTCAATGCTTCAACAGCAGCTGCTTGACTAATAGAGGAAGGATTAGAGGTTGATTGTGATTGAATTTTACCGATAGCTTTAATAATATCTCTTGGTCCTGCTGCATACCCTATTCTCCATCCTGTCATTGCATAAGATTTACTTACACCATTCATGGTCAGTGTTCTATCTTTGAGTTTTAAAATTTGAGCAATCGTAAAAAAATTAAAATTATCATATCTAACGTGCTCATAAATATCATCACTTAAGATATAAATTTTTTTGTTTCTAGCTAAAACTTTAGCTAAGCTTTGAATTTCTTTCTTTGTATATCCTGCCCCAGTAGGATTTGACGGTGAATTTAAGATGACCCATTTAGTTCTTTTCGAAATTGCTTTTTTTAGTTTTTTTGCTGTAAGTTTGAAACCCTCTTGCTCTGTACATTTTACTATTTTTGGTTTTCCTCCAGCTAAAAGTACCATATCTGGATACGAAACCCAAAATGGTGCTGGAATTATAACTTCATCACCTTTATTTAAAGTTGCCATAAAAGCATTGTAGAGTACTTGTTTTCCCCCGGTGCCTATTGTTATTTGGTCAGTTGAATAATTTAATTTATTTTCCCTTCTAAATTTTCCAATAACAGCTTTTTTTAATGCTGGAGTGCCATCTACAGCAGTATATTTTGTGTCCCCTTTTTTTATAGCTCTAATCGCTGCATTTTTAATATTATCTGGAGTATCAAAGTCTGGTTCACCAGCACCAAGGCCAATTACGTCTTTGCCCGCTGCTCTAAGTTCTCTTGCTTTCTGGGTTACGGCGATTGTTGGTGATGGTTTAATTCTTTTTAAACTGTCTGATATTATGCTCATTGAAATATAATTTAATTCTACTACTTTCTTAATATATGGAAAATACTTATCAAGATTTAATTACAGATATTCAGAGTAAAAATCCAAAAATCAGTGGAAAACTTGAAGGAGGAAAAAGGTTCAAAATCAAATCAGATTTTAAACCAGCAGGAGATCAACCAGAAGCCATCAAAAAATTAGTAAATGGAGCTAATAAAGAGGCATTTAATCAAGTTCTACTCGGAGTTACAGGCTCTGGAAAAACATTTACAATGGCGAAAGTTATTGAGGCTACAAATAGACCAGCTTTGATTTTAGCCCCCAATAAAACTCTAGCCGCCCAACTTTATGGTGAAATGAAAATTTTTTTTCCAGATAACGCTGTGGAATATTTTGTCTCTTATTATGATTATTATACCCCAGAAGCATACGTACCTAGATCAGATACCTACATTGAAAAGGAGGCGTCTATTAATGAACAAATAGATCGAATGAGACATTCAGCAACAAGATCTCTTCTTGAGAGAGATGATGTATTAATTGTTGCAAGTGTGTCGTGCATATATGGTTTAGGCTCAGTTGAGGCATATAGTAAAATGACTTTAACCCTTCAAAAAAATTATGAATATAATAGAGAACAAATAATCAAGTCTTTGGTAGCACTTCAATATAAGCGTAATGATCAAAATTTTTATAGAGGTACCTTTAGAGCTCGAGGTGAATATTTGGAAATTTTTCCATCACATTTAGAGGATAGAGCTTGGAGATTAAATCTATTTGGAGATAAACTTGAAAAAATAGAAGAATTTGATCCTTTAACAGGAGATCAAGTAAGAGAATTAAGTCTAGTTAAAGTATATGCCAACAGCCATTACATCACTCCTAAACCAACTATTGAACAAGCGGTTATTAATATAAGAAAAGAATTAGAAACAACTCTAAAAAAACATAAAGCAGAAAACAAGTTGCTTGAGGCGCAAAGATTAGAGGAAAGAACTAAATTTGATCTCGAAATGATAGAGGCAACTGGATCTTGTGCAGGAATAGAAAATTATTCTAGATTTTTATCTGGAAGAAAACCAGGTGAACCACCCCCTACTCTTTTTGAATACTTTCCAGACAACACCTTAATTTTTGTTGATGAATGCCATGTTACTGTTCCACAGTTAAACGGAATGTATAAAGGTGATAGATCAAGAAAGAGTACTTTAGCAGAGTACGGATTTAGATTACCATCATGCATGGATAACAGACCATTAAAATTTGAAGAATGGGATTTGATGAGAACACAAACTGTTTTTGTCTCAGCTACACCTGGCCCATGGGAATTAGAGCAGACCAAAGGAAAATTTATTGATCAAGTAATTAGACCTACTGGATTAATTGATCCACCAGTTGAAATAAGACCTGCAAAAAACCAAGTGGATGATTTAATGCATGAGTGTAAAAAAGTAATTGAAGAAAATCATAGAGTTTTAGTCACAACTCTAACAAAAAAGATGGCTGAGGATTTGACAGAATACCTTCATGAAAATGGGGTTAAAGTTAGATACCTTCACTCAGATATAGATACTTTAGAGAGAATAGAAATCATGAGAGACTTAAGAATGGGAGTGTTTGATGTTCTCGTTGGAATAAATTTATTGAGAGAAGGTTTAGATATCCCCGAATGTGCTTTGGTAGGTATTTTAGATGCTGACAAAGAGGGTTTTTTAAGATCAGAAACTTCCCTAATTCAGACAATTGGAAGAGCAGCAAGAAATGTTGAGGGTAAAGTAATTTTGTATGCTGATAAAGAAACTAAAAGTATTAAAAAAGCAATTCAAGAAACAGATAGAAGAAGAAAAATTCAACTAGAATATAACAGAAAACATAAAATAAATGCTAAGTCAGTAAAAAAAGAAATTAGCGACATATTAGAGAGTGTGTATGAGAAAGATTATGTCAAAATTAGTGAGGGTTCAAATGTCGGTGGAAATTTAAAAAAACATCTTAAAGCTTTAGATAAAAAAATGAAAGAAGCCGCTTCTAATCTGGAGTTTGAAGAGGCTGCAAAAGTAAGAGATGAAATTAGAAAATTGGAAAGTACAGAATTAGAAATTACATTGAATCCAAAAATAAGACAGTATGACGTGAAGAACAAACTCTATCCAAAAGGAAGGTCAACTATGGGTATGCCTGGCACTAAAGTTACAAAAAAAAGAGATAAAAAATGGAAGCACGGAAAATAATTATTACTGGAGGAGCAACCAGAATAGGTGCCGCAATTGCAAAAAAACTTTCAGGGCCAAGAGTTGAAATCGTAGTCCACTACAATAAATCTAAATCTAAAGCAGAAAGACTTAAGAAAGAATTAAATAAAAATGGTACTATTGTTTATTTGGTTAAAGCCGATTTAAGTAAAGAAAATGATGTTGAAAAAATAATTAAATTTTCAAGACTAAAATTAAAATATTTTGACTGTTTGATAAATAATGCTTCCTTGTTCGAAAATGATAAATTGGAAAATTTTACTTTTAAAAGTTGGGATGTCCACCTAAATGTAAATCTAAAAGCACCTGCATTACTATCAAAAGGTTTTGTACAAAATACCAGAGGAAAAAATAATAATATAATTAATATTATTGACCAAAGAGTTTTTAAATTAACACCATACTTTTT
The DNA here is from genome assembly GCA_902523495.1 of uncultured Pelagibacteraceae bacterium. Lineage (GTDB taxonomy): Bacteria > Pseudomonadota > Alphaproteobacteria > Pelagibacterales > Pelagibacteraceae > Pelagibacter. The sequence goes on along the minus strand of CABYZU010000006.1, from coordinate 22,408 downwards.
TTCATACACATTAAGTAAAACAGGCCTTTATACTCTTACAAAAACAAGCGCGATGAGCCTAGCACCAAAAGTACGTGTGAATGGTATAGCACCAGGACCAACAATTAAAAATAAAAGACAATCTGAAAAACATTTTAAAAAACAGTATTTTGCTACACCTTTGAGGCGACAAGTTGATGTTAATGAAATCTGTAGTGCTGTTGACTTTTTTATTAAAAACAGATCTATTACTGGACAAGTTCTTGCTATTGACAGCGGTCAAAGTTTGAACTGGCAAACTCCAGACATTTTGGGTAGTAAAGAATGAAAAAAAATAATCTAAGAATAGTAAAGATAGAAAAATCTAAAAATTTATTTAATTACGAAAAAAAAATTTTAATTAATGAGTTGGTTTTAGATCTTAAACTTGGTTACTATGACTTTGAAAAAGATACGTCCCAAAAAGTAAAATTTAGTCTTGAAATTGATTATGAGGATAAAAAACCAACCAACGATAAAGATATTAAGTCTATAGTGAACTACGGAACAGTTGTTAAATTAATAACAAAACTAGTCAAAAAGAAACATTATAATTTTTTAGAGTCCCTTGCTGAGGCAGTTTTTGATGAACTTTTTAGAGATAAAAGAATTGGCAAAATATTATTAAAAATTGAAAAATTAGAAATTTTAAAAGACTGTTCATCAGTTGGTATCCAAATTACCAAAAAGAGAAGTCATGATAAGTTCTGAAATAGGAAAAGAAGTAATTAAAAAAGAACTCACACTTATTCCAAAGTTACCTGGGGTTTACAGAATGCTTAATGATAAAGGAGATATCCTTTATGTTGGAAAAGCAAAAAATTTACCAAATAGACTTAAAAGCTATATAGCAGAAAAAAATCAGATTATTAGAACAGAGAGAATGTTGTCTCAAACTAGAAAATTAGAGATAACGACCACTTCAAATGAAAGTGAGGCATTACTTCTTGAAGCAAATTTAATTAAAAAACATAAACCTAAATTTAATATTCTTTTAAGAGACGACAAATCTTTCCCATTTATTTTTATTAGCAATAAAGACAAATGGCCACAAATAAAAAGACACCGTGGAAAAAAAACAAATGAAGGTTTTTATTTTGGTCCTTTTGCGTCTGCAGGTTCAGCTAATTGGACAATTAAAATGATACAGAAAATTTTTCACCTAAGAGTTTGTAATGATACAGTTTTCAAAAATAGAGAACGTCCATGTATTTTATACCAAATTAAAAGGTGCTCAGGTCCTTGCGTAGGATATATAGAGGAAGAGGACTATAAAAAAACAGTAAATGATGCAATAGAATTTGTATCTGGTAAATCAAGACAAATACAAAAAAATCTTTCAAATCAAATGGAAAAAGCTAGTGAGGATTTAGATTTTGAAAAAGCAACAATCTTAAGAGATAGAATAAAATCTTTAAATATTATTCAGTCTTCTCAAAGAATAAATGAGGCTAATCTAACTGAAGCTGATGTAATTGCAGGATATAAAGAGTCTGGCAAAACTTGCATTCAAGTTTTTTTCTATAGATCAAAACAAAACTGGGGTAATCAAGCTTTTTTTCCAAAACACGACCCTGATGAAAAATTAAATAATATAATAAATTCTTTCATTTCTCAATTTTATGAAAATAAAAGTGTACCATCATCGATAATTTTATCTGAGGAAATTAAAGAAAAAGTATTAATTGAAAAGACGCTTTCACAAAAAGAAAGTAAGCAGATTAATATATCGATTGCAAAGAAAGGCTCGAAGTTAAAGGTAATTAATCAAGCAATTAAAAACGCTAAAGATAGTTTGAATAGAAAACTTTATGAAAGCCAGAATAACAGAGAATTATTTGAAGCAGTAACTAATAAATTTAATTTAGAAACAAATATTAATCTGATTGAAGTTTATGATAACAGTCATATTCAGGGATCAAATAGTGTTGGCGCTTTAATAGCTTATGGAGATGAAGGATTTATAAAAAAAAGGTATAGAAAATTTAACATAAAAAACAAAAAAAATGAGCAAGATGACTACGGAATGATGCGTGAGGTATTAAATAGAAGATTTAAAAGAGCTGTCCAAGAGAAAGATAATTATTTGTCTTTTCCTGATTTAGTTATAGTTGATGGTGGTAAAGGACAATACTCTGTAGCAAGAGAAACTTTGAATGAATTGGGACTGCACGATATTCCTATTATTGCGATAGCAAAAGGTAAATTCAGAAATAGTGGTAATGAAACTTTTTTTCATAATGGAAAAGAATTCAAATTTACAAAAAATGATCCTACTTTATTTTTTCTTCAGAGAATTAGGGACGAATCCCACCGATTTGCTATCAGTGCTCATCGAGCAAAAAGGAGAAAGGGAATAAGTAAATCATTATTAGATCAAATAGAAGGGATAGGTACAATGAGAAAAAGGGCTCTTTTAAACCATTTTGGATCTGCTAGAGCTATTGAGTCGGCTAGTCTTGATGAGATAAAATCAGTAGAAGGTGTTGAAGTAAAAGTTGCAAAAAAGATATATAACTTTTTTCACGAATAAAAAATCATGCTGAAAAAAATACCAAATATTTTAACTATAGGAAGAATCTTAATTGTTCCTTTTTTTGTTTTAGCTTTCTACTTACCTGGATTCTATGGAGACTTAACTGCTTTAATATTATTTATTGTGGCATCTTTTACAGATTTCTTAGATGGCATGTTAGCAAGAATTCTTGGGGAGGAGTCAAAGTTAGGTGAGTTACTTGATCCAATAGCAGATAAAGTTATCGTAGCTACTGCCTTAATCTTGTTAGTAATGGATGGAACGATTAGAAGTTATGAGGTGATTGCGGCAATAATTATTTTAACAAGAGAAATTTTGATCTCAGGTTTAAGAGAATTTTTAGCTAAGGGAAAAATAAAATTGCCTGTTTCAAATTTAGCAAAATTAAAAACAGTTTTACAAATGGTTTCTATAGCATTGTTACTTTCAGGTGAAACTGGAAACAAAATTATAAATTTTCAAGATTATAATGCACAAACAATTGGAATAATCCTTTTGTGGTTATCGGCTGCTCTAACACTTTTTACTGGTTATGAATATATGCGTAGAGGAATTGATCATGCAATATCAGAGGACAGTAAAGATTAAGTTTAAGCTGCCTTCTTATTTCTTACCAAAGATTGATAACTCTCGTTGAGACCAATAATTAAATCACAAACTTTAAATTGATTTTCAGCTATACAAGATACTGGGGTAACCTCTGCTGCTGTACCTGTCAAAAAACATCCTACAAAATTTTTTAATTCATCTGGATTAATTTTTCTCTCATTAACTTTAATATTTTTAGATTTTGCTATTTCAATCACAGTTCTTCGAGTTATCCCATCTAGAAAAGAGTCAGGAACTGGTGTGTGAAGTTCGTTATTCTTATCTTTGAAAAAAATATTTGCTCCTGTAGCTTCAGCAATATTTCCCTCATGATCTAACATTAATGAGTCTGTAAAACCATTTTTTTCAGCTTCATGTTTAGATAATGTACAGATCATATATAAACCTGAGGCTTTAGTATCCCAAGGTATTGTATTTGGCGCAGGCCTTCTCCAATTAGAAATATTTAATTTTATCCCTTCAATTTTTAACTTTGGATCAAAATAAGAACCCCATTCCCAAGTAGCTATTGCAACATGAATTTTTGTTTGTTGAGCTGAGATAGCCATCATTTCACTTCCTCTCCAAGCAACCGGTCTAACATATCCATTTTCAACTTTTTGACTTTTAATTATAGAATTTGATGCTGTATTTATCTGCTCTTCTGTATAAGGTATTTCAAACCCCATTCTTTTTGCAGAGTAAAAAAATCTTGAAGTATGTTCCTCTAATTTGAAAATTGATCCATCATAAACTCTCTCACCCTCAAAAACACAACTCGCATAATGTAATCCGTGGCTTAAAACATGTACTTTGACATCAGACCAATCTACTAATTTACCGTTGTACCATATGTTTCCTGATCTTTTATCGTAAGGTATCATGTATGAAATTTAAAAATATTACTGAAAAATATCTGTGTATATATAATATGTCAATATAACTTACCTGTGATGAAAGAGCTTTTATATTTAAAAGATGAACAATTAAAACACTTAATTGAAAAATTATTTGTTAGTTATAGAGAAACCTTTTCAGATTCCAAAAAAATTCTAAACAAATATCATATTGGTTTAGCTCACCAAAAGACAATACACTTAATATCCATGTATGAAGGAATATCAATTTCAGAGCTTATGAGAAAACTTAAAGTTACTAAACAGAGTTTAAATAGAGTCTTAAAGGATTTAATAAAGCTAGATGCGATCTACTTTAACAAAGATATGAATGACACTAGAATAAAACATATCTTTTTAAATGAAAAAGGAAAAAAAATTTTTAATGAAATTTTTGAAGTCCAAAAGAAAAGAATTTATAATGCATTGCTTAGTTCGAGCTCACAAGAAGTTCTAAATTTTGATGAAGTTTTAAAAAAAATAATTAATGGATGATTTCATAGCACATATTTTAGTAGTTGATGATGATGAGGGTATTAGATCTTTAGTAAAAAAATATTTAAATGAAAAAAAATATTTAGTTACAACCGCTAATAGTGCTGAAAAAGCATCCGAAAAGATTAGAATTATAAAATTTGATTTAATCATTTTAGATATAATGATGCCTGGAAAAAGTGGTCTAGATTTTTTAAATCAACACAAAAAAGATATGAGCACTCCAGTAATTTTGTTGACGGCTAAGGGTGAGCCCAATGAGAGAATTGAGGGATTAGAGATGGGTGCTGATGATTATTTGCTAAAACCTTTTGAACCAAAAGAACTTGATTTACGAATCAAAAATATAATTAACAAAACTAAAGAAAATAATTTAAAACGAATTATAGAATTTGCGAAAGTTAAAATTGATTTAAATAAACAAGTAATTTTTCAAAATGATTTAGAGTTTAAAATCAATGTTACTGAGAAAACAATACTAGAAAAAATGATAAATAATCCAGGAAAAGTGTTTGCAAGAGAAGAAATAGGTAAATTGATTCATTTGGATAAAGAAAGATCAATCGATGTAATCATAACAAGATTAAGAAAAAAAATTGAAATTGATCCGAAAAACCCAAAATTTCTTCAGACAATAAGAGGAGCAGGATATGTTTTATGGATTGAGTAATTTTTTTAAAAATCTTTTACCTAAAAGATTATTTTATAGAGCTTTACTTATAGTTGCTATACCTATAATTTTAATTCAGTTGACTATCACTATAGTTTTTTTTGATAGTCTTTGGATAAAAACTAACAAGGGAATGACTAGAGCTTTAGTTAGTGAGATACAAACTTTCATTGAAGTTTACAGTAATGATAATTATGAAAAGGATGAAATAAAAAATATATTTTCCTTATATCAAGATTTGAACATAGAATTTGTTGAGGATGAAAATTTCGAATTTTCTTATAACGAAAGATGGTTCAGTCCTATAGATAGGTCACTAAGAAGAGAATTAAAATCTAAATTTGGATCTGAGATCTTTTGGTTTAATACAACAAACTATAAAGAATTAATTGATTTAAGGATTAAATATCAAAATGGATATTTTAAGTTTATAATTCCAAAAGATAGACTCACAAGCACCTCTGCGAGATTATTTGGCCTATGGATAACAGTACCTGCTTTTATAGTTGTTATCATATCATTAATATTTTTAAAAAATCAAACAAGACCAATAACAGCTTTAGCAAAAGCTGCTGAAAAATTTGGTAAAGGTGAAAATGTTAGCGAATTTAAACCTTCTGGCGCAGCAGAAATACGTCAAGCAGGTTATGAATTTGAGCGGATGAGAAAAAGAATAATTAGGCATCTAAATCAAAGATCAGAAATGTTATCAGGTATTAGTCATGATTTACGAACTCCTCTAACAAGAATGAAATTACAAACAGCATTTATAAAAGATAAGGTCACAGCAGAAAAATTAACTGAAGATATTAATGAAATGGAAAAAATGCTTAATGAATATCTTCAGTTTACAAGCTCTACATTTGCTGAAAAAGATGAACTATTTAATCTAAGCGAGTTAATGGATGAAATTGTAACTAAATATAACAATAAAAATATTACAAAGGATATTCCATCAAGAATTTATTTTAATGGAAGAAAGAATTTGATTAAACGATGTTTCAATAATCTAATAGAAAATTCCATAAAATACGGCAATAAGCTTAATATTGAACTCTCCAAAAAAAAAGTAAATTTAATAATTAAGGTTGAGGATGATGGACCTGGTATTCCAGAAAATGAATATGAAAATGTTTTTAAACCTTTTTATAAAATTGATAAAGGAAGAGCAGACTCAAAATCAAGTGTAGGTTTAGGATTATCGATAGCCTCAGATATTGTTCGATCACACGGAGGAAATATTAGATTGAATAAATCTTCTCTAAATGGATTAGAGGTTAAGATTTTCTTGCCCGTTTAGTTTTTTTATTTTTGGTATCATTTTTTTCTAGTTTTTTTTCTAAATTTTCAACTCTTTTGGACAAAACATCAAATTCATCTTTACTAGTTAGCTTCATTTTAAATACAATTTCGTCTCTTTTAGATTTAAGAATATTAACCATTTCGCTGGCCAAATCCCGTGAAGAAATCAAACCTTGTTCCAATATTTTAGAAATTTTATCAAACACAAATTTTGAGTTTTTCATATATTTAGTAATTTAATTATTATATCTTTACCTTATTATTTTAATTTAAAATGTTAACTAATAATTTTGACCCAGTTGCTTTTAGTATATTTTCATTAAACTTTCGATGGTACTCTTTAGCTTATATATTTGGGATAATAATTGGATGGATTTTAGCAAAAAACTATTTAGTAAAAAATGATGAAATTTTAAAAAAATTTGATGATTATGTAACTTTTTTAATAATAGGTATTATTATTGGAGGAAGGTTAGGTTATATAATATTTTATAACTTAGATTATTACAAAAATAATATATTAGAAATTTTTTTTATTTGGCAGGGTGGCATGTCTTTTCATGGAGGACTTTTAGGAGTTGTTCTTGCAAGTGTCTGGTTTGCAAAAAAAAACAATCAAGATCCTTATCTCTATCTTGATGTTGTCTCAATAGTGGCTCCCATTGGAATTTTTTTTGGACGAGTTGCTAATTTTATTAACTCTGAACTTTATGGTATAGAGACTAGTTTGCCATGGGGAGTTAAATTTATTAAAGTAGATGATTTATATCGTCACCCTTCACAGCTTTATGAGGCTTTTTTTGAGGGAATAATTTTATTTGTTATATTACTGTATCTAAGAAAAAAATTTTTGATGCGGAGTCCTGGGTTTATCTCAGGAATGTTTTTATTAATTTATTCCACATTTAGATTTTTAATAGAATTTTTAAGAGCGCCAGACGAGCAATTAGGTTATATCTTATTAAATCTGAGTATGGGGCAAATAATTAGCTTAATCTCTTTAGTAATTGGTATTTACTTAAGTTTTACAAAATATGTCGACGAAAAATAATTTTAATATTCCTTTAGATAAATTTATAGATTTAGCTCTTTACGACAAAGAAATTGGTTACTACATGAATAATAATCCTTTCGGTAAAGATGGTGATTTCATAACAGCCCCCAACCTTTCAAGACTGTTTTCTGAGATGATAGCTATTTGGATTATAGAGTTTTGGGAAAATTTAGGTTCACCTAAAAATTTCAATTTAGTTGAACTTGGAGCAGGGAATGGTTCAATGATGAAGATATTAATTGAAACTTTTAAGAAATTTCCAAATTTTATTAAATTCTGTAACATTATAATTCATGAAAAAAGTCCAAAACTAATAAAAATTCAAAAAAAAGAATTGATACAGGAAAAAATAATTTGGGTATCCGATATTAAAAAAATTAAAAATAGTCCAACTATATTCATTGCAAATGAATTTTTTGACTCAATAGCAATCAAACAATTTGTCAAAATAGATAAATTATGGTTTGAAAAATACGTAAATATTAAAAATAAAAAAAAACCTTTCTTTTTAAATAAAAAAATTGATATGAAGAAATTTGAGAAAAAAATTAATTATAGTATTTCTAAAGATCAAAACTTTATTGAATATTCATTACTTGGTGCAAATTATTTGAAAAAAATTGCTAATATTATAAAAAAAAATAATGGTGGACTATTAATTATTGATTATGGGGACCTTGAAAAAAAAATGAAAAATACTCTTAAAGCAATATCAAATCACAAGTATAAAAACATACTAAAGAACATTGGAAAGTCAGACATCACCTATAATATAAATTTTTATTTATTTAAAAGAATAATAAAAAAATTAGGTGGTTTGAAAAATATTACGACAACACAAGGGAGCTTCTTAGTTAAAATGGGGATTAAAAAAAGGGCGGATATAATATCTAGAAATAAAGATTTTTCTCAAAAAGCGAATATTTATTTTAGATTAAAAAGACTTATTGATGAAAAACATATGGGAAATATATTTAAAGTTATGTTTATAAAAAAAAAAAATAATAATTTTAAATTGGGGTTTAACTGATTATTTCAAAAAAATTATCTAAATTTAAAGAAATCAAACATGGTTTTTTTAATAAGAGTGGTGGTAGATCGAAAGGTATTTATAAAAGTCTCAATTGCGGAATTGGATCAAGAGATAATAGAATAAAAGTTTTACAGAATTTAAAAATTGTAAAAAATAAAATTAGTAAAAACTCCAAAAATATATTTCTTGTTCATCAAGTTCATAGTAATAGATTTATTTTTTTAAATAACATCCCTAGAAAATCTGAGAGGATCAAAGCTGACGCAATAATCACAAATCTAAAAAAACTACCAATTGCCGTATTAACTGCAGATTGCGTCCCAGTTTTACTTTACGAAAATGAAAAAAAAATGATTGCTGTTATTCATGCAGGCTGGAAAGGTGCTGTTAAGGGAATTATTTCAAAAGTAGTAAACTTCATGAAAAAAAAGGGTTGTAAGACAAATGTTATAACTGCTGCAGTTGGTCCGAGTATTGCTCAAAAAAGTTATGAAGTGAAGGACGGTTTTAAAAAAAAATTTTTAAAAAAGGATAAAAGTAATAATATATTTTTTAAAGAAAGAAATAATCAAATTTATTTTAATCTTCCAAAATATGTAAAATCTCAACTTAAATTAATGCAAATCTCAAAAATTGAGACATTAAATATTGACACTTTTGACAAAAAAAATAATTTTTTTAGTGCGAGACAGTCCCTAAATTCAAATCATGATGATTATGGTAGAAATATTTCCTTAATTATGATTAATTAGAGTTTTTCAATGAAATTATTAACTGGAAATAGCAATAAAGTTTTGAGTAAAAATATTGCTAAATATTTAAAAACAAAACTAGTTAATTCAAGCATCAGAAAGTTTGCAGACGGTGAAATTTACGTAGAACTTAATGAAAATATCAGAGGTAATAGTATTTTCATTATACAATCTATTTCATCACCCGCAAACGATAACTTAATGGAATTATTATTGTGCATAGATGCTCTTAAAAGATCTTCAGCAAAAAATATAACTGCAGTAATACCTTATTTTGGTTATGCCAGACAGGATAGGAAAGTTGTTCCAAGAACATCCATATCAGCAAAACTAGTCTCAAATTTAATTACCAAAGCAGGAGCTGATCGAGTTGTGACTGTTGATTTGCATGCAGGTCAAATCCAAGGTTTTTTTGATATTCCAGTTGACAACCTATTTTCTACTCCAATATTTGCAAGACATGCAAAAAAAAAGATTAAAAGTAAAAAAATTATATGCGTTGCTCCAGATGTCGGTGGAACGGAAAGAGCTAGAGCACTCGCAAAACTGCTGAATGTTAGTCTTGCAATAGTTGATAAAAGAAGACCTAAGCCTGGTCAATCACAAGTGATGAATGTAATTGGTGATGTGACAGACCAAACTTGTATTTTAGTAGACGATATAATTGATTCAGGTGGAACAATTGTCAACGCTGCTAAAGCCCTCAAAGCCAGAGGGGCAAAAGAAGTATATGTCTATATAACTCATGGTGTATTAACTGGGGAAGCAGTTAAGAAAATAAAAAACTCAGTAATTAAAAGTTTAGTCATAACAGATACAATAGATAATGGTCAAAAAACTAGAAACGTTAAGAATATTGAGGTTTTACCGATTTCAAGTCTCATGGGTGAAGCAATAAAAAGAATTTCAAACTCAACTTCAGTATCCGATTTATTCAAATAAATGTCTTGATTATTTATAAACATGGGTTAAAAAACTCTTCTTTATGAATTCGCTTGATGCAAATGTTAGAATTAATTCTACAAAAGGTCAGTTAAACGAGATCAGGAATAATGGTAAAGTTCCTGCGATTGTTTATGGTGGAAAAGACCAAAATCAAAAAATATCAATTTCTAAAAAAATACTTAAAAACTTTATCCAAAAAGAAAATTTTTTTTCTAATATAATTTCATTAAATATTGATGGCAAACCTCAGAATGTATTACCCAGAGAAATTAAGTATCATGTTCTAAGCGATGATCCTATTCACGTAGATTTTTTAAGAATCCTGCCAGGAGTAAAGATTAAAATTGAGATACCAGTTAATTTTATTAATCATGATAAATCTCCAGGATTAAAAAAAGGCGGTGTACTAAACATAGTTCGTAGAAAAGTTGAATTAAAATGCCCTAGTGAAAAAATTCCTGAAAATTTAGTACTAGATCTAGATGGTATTGATATAGGAGAAAGTTTTAAAATTTCATCGGTAAAATTAGAACCTGAAGTTATACCAACAATTCAAGGAAGAGATTTTGTTATTGCAACTCTTGCTGCACCAACAGTGATGAAAGAGCCGGAAAAACCTGCTGAATCCGAAACAGTTGAAGGTGAAGAGGGAGCTGAAGGAACAGTTGCAGTAGCTGCAGATGGAGATAAAGCAGCACCAGAAGCAGCAAAAGGCGAAAAAAAAGAAGGTGACGAGAAAAAACCAGCTGACAAAAAATCTTCTGAAGAAAAAAAATAATCAACCAAAATTGAAAATATAATCTTAGATTTATGCTATTATTTGTAGGTTTGGGCAACCCAACACCCGATAGTCAAAACAATCGACACAATGTTGGATTTAAAATTATCGACTCAATTAACAAGAAATTTAGTCTTTCAAAACAGAAACCAAAATTTAAAGGACTTTTAACTACCGGAAATATAGGAAATAAAAAAGTATACGCAATAAAACCACTTACTTTTATGAATAATTCAGGAATTTGTATAAGAGAATTAATTGAATATTTTAAAATTGATGCTCAAGATGTAATAGTTTTTCACGATGATCTCGATATTGAATTTGGAAAAATAAAAGCAAAATTTGGTGGTTCAAGTGCCGGTCATAATGGAATTGCTTCAATTGACAAGTTTATTGGTAAAGACTACTCCAGAGTAAGAATTGGAATAGGAAAGCCTAAAGGTAATGTAGAAGTTGCGGACTATGTGTTGCAAAATTTTGATGAGGATGAATCATTAGGTATAGAGAAGATCTCTGATCATATTGCTGAGGAAATTTCTTTTCTAGTTGATAAAAAACTAGATTTATTTTCTAGCACAGTTAATAACAAATAATGAGTTTCAAATGTGGAATTGTGGGTTTACCAAATGTTGGTAAATCTACTCTCTTTAATGCCTTAACTAATTCAAATAAAGCACAGGCTGCCAATTTTCCTTTTTGTACTATAGATCCTAACATAGGTGTTGTAAGTGTTCCTGACGGGAGATTGGATAATTTAGGAAAAATATCAAAATCAAAAAAAATTATTCACACCACAATCTCTTTTGTTGATATCGCTGGATTAGTCAAAGGAGCATCAAAAGGTGAAGGTTTAGGTAACAAATTTCTATCACATATTAGAGAAGTCGATGCAGTAATTCATTTGATTAGATGCTTTGATTCTGATGATATTCAAAATGTAAATCCCAATGTTGATCCAGTTAGAGATCTAGAAATTATTGAAACAGAAATGATGTTAGCAGACTTAGAGTCTATACAGAAAAGATTAGAAAAAAATAACAAAAAAAATTTAGATGAAGATCAAATTAAAATTTTAAAAACTGCTTTAGAATTAATTGATAATGAAGAAGATGTAACAAATCTTAAATCTCAATTTAATAAGAAACAACTCAATTCGAGTGGACTATTATCTTTAAAGCCTAAGATATTCGTTTGTAATGTAGATGAAAAAAGTACTCAAAATGGAAACAATTACACTAATACTTTTATCAATAAATTTGGACAAGAAAACACTTTAATTGTATCTGCTGATATTGAAAATCAAATAAATGGATTGGAAAGTAATGAAAGAAAAAACTATATGGAAATGATTGGGCTAAAAGAGACGGGTTTAGATAGGTTAATCCAGAAAGGTTACAAAATTTTAGAACTTGAAACATTTTTTACTTCAGGTCCAGAGGAAACACGGGCATGGACTATACAGAAAAACTGTTTAGCACCCAAAGCTGCAGGTGAAATTCATACTGATTTTGAAAAAGGCTTTATTAAAGCTGAAACAGTCTCATATGACGATTTTATTGCTAATAATGGCTGGGTAAACTCTAGGACAAATGGTAAAATGAGACTAGAAGGAAAAGATTATGTAGTTAAAGATGGTGACATATTAAACTTCCGTTTTAACACGTGACCATATTCTTTTCATGCTGAAATAAACTAAAACAGTTAAAATGATTAAATAAACAATTGCTTTAAAACCCATTCTATGACGCGTCTCAAGATGAGGCTCTGCGGTCCACATTAAGAATGTAGATACATCTTTTGCCATTTGTTCAACGCTAGCGTTAGTGCCGTCAGAATATTCTACTAAGCCATCAGAAAGCTGATTGGACATTTTAATTTTATTTCCATACATGTACTTATTGTAATAAACACCATCGTCCAAACTTACCCCAACTGGTGGATCTTCATATCCTTGAAGGAGTGAGTAAATATAATCAACTCCACCACCTCTAGCTTTGACTAAAACAGTCATATCAGGAGGATATGCCCCACCATTAGCAGCTTGAGCAGCTTTCTCGTTTTCATAAGGCATGACAAATTTATCCGATAGCCTTGCTGGTCTCATAAACATTTCACCATCTGCATTTGGTCCATCTTTTACCTCAAAAGATGCAGCAATCGCCTTTGCTTGTTCCAATGAAAATTCAGGTCCACCTTTCTCTACTAAATTTCTATAACTTAGATATTTCATTGAGTGACACGAAGAACATACTTCTTGATAAACTTGGTAACCTCTTTGAAGTGCAGCTCGGTCAAATTTGCCAAAAGGACCCTTGAAACTCCAATCAGTTTTTAGATATTCCACCTTTTCAGCAGCTTTAGAGCTAAATTGAAAACCAACAAATAAAATTAATAAGAATAATACTCTATAAAATTTTTTCACCCTTTAAAACTGTCCTTATTTTTTACTGTAGCAAGATTTGGGGATCCTCCTAAAATAGGTTCTGTAATACTTAGAGGAACAGGTGTCGTTCTCTCTTTAAAACCTAAAATTGGGAGTACCACTAAAAAATGTAAAAAATAGTATGCAGTTGCTATTCTTGCAATCAATAGGTAAAGACCTTCTGCTGGCATGGCTCCAACATATCCTAAAATTAAAACGTCGGCTACTAAGATCCAATAGAATTGTTTATATAAAGGTCTAAAGACTGCAGATCTAATTTTTGATGTATCCAACCAAGGCAATGCTGCTAGTATCAAAATAGCGGACAACATTGCTATAACTCCTAAAAGTTTATCTGGAACTGATCTTAAGATCGCATAAAAAGGTAAAAGATACCATTCTGGAACTATATGTGCTGGTGTTACAAGAGGATTCGCTTCTATATAATTATCAGCATGGCCTAAAATATTTGGAGTATAAAAAACAAAAAAAGCAAAAACAATCATAAACATCAGTAATGCAAAACCATCCTTAATTACTATGTAAGGATGAAATGGCACTGTATCTTTTGATGGTTTTTTAATATCAATACCAATCGGGTTGTTATTTCCAGGAATATGAAGAGCCCAAATATGTAAAACAACTAATCCTAAAATTAAAAATGGTATCAGATAGTGTAAAGTAAAGAATCTAGTCAGTGTTGGATTGTCTACAGAATATCCTCCCCATAACCATGTTACTATTCCCTCACCTATAAGGGGAATTGCGCTAAATAAATTAGTGATAACTGTTGCGCCCCAAAAACTCATTTGTCCCCATGGTAGAACATAACCTAAAAAAGCTGCCGCCATCATTAGAAGATAAATAATTATACCAATTATCCATATAATCTCTCGTGGTGATTTATAAGACCCGTAGAACAAAGATCTAAAAATATGAATATAAACGGCTAAAAAAAACATTGAAGCTCCATTTGCGTGTATATATCGAATTAGCCATCCATAATTTACATCCCTCATGATATGCTCAACACTTCCAAACGCCATGTCAGCATGAGCAATGTAATGCATTGCTAGAACTAATCCTGTTACTATTTGAGTAATTAAACAAAAAGTAAGAATTCCACCAAACGTCCACCAATAGTTCAAATTTTTTGGTGTTGGATAATCTGTTAAATGGTTTGCTAATGTTAGAAGAGGTAATCTATCGTTAAACCATTTTCCGGCTTTTGATTTTGGTACGTATTCGTGTTCACTCATAAAAATTATCCAATCTTAATTGTGTTAGCATCAACAAATTTATATTCTGGGATCTCCATGTTTGTGGGTGCAGGACCTTTTCTAATTCTTCCTGAAATATCATAATGAGAGCCATGGCATGGACAGAACCATCCATTGTAATCTCCTTTTTGATCTAAAGGCACACATCCTAAATGGGTGCATACTCCAAGCATTACCAACCACTCAGGATTTTTTGCTCGATCTTCATCTTTTTCAGGATGTTTCAACTCCTCTATATCAACAGATTTTGCCTCAGCTATTTCTTCTTGCGTTCGTCTTCGAATAAAAACTGGTTTACCTCTCCATAACACTGTTATAGTTTTTCCTGGGTCTACTGAACTTACATCGACCTCAGTGCTTGCCAATGCTTTTACTGATGCATCTGGGTTCATTTGATCTATCATTGGCCAAATTACTGCACCCGCCCCTACAGCACCAACAGCATAAGTAGCTGTGAATAAAAAATCTCTTCTATTAGTTTTTTTTTCTGTCATCTAAATTATTGTGATAAAATCAATCATTAATACTTAATATATGGTTTCATATAATATAAAATACTAAATTTACTACTGTTAGAATGACACAGAATTCAACGAATGATGGGCCAAAAATCGCGTTATTTGAGCCAGATATTCCTCAAAATACCGCTGCTATCATAAGAACCTGTGCCTGTTTAGGGGCGAGATTGGAAATAATAGAACCTTGTGGATTTCTATTAAATGATAAGAGATTTAAAAGGGTTGTAATGGACTATATGGATGAAAAAAAGATTAGGTATTATGAAAATTCAAGTCAATTTTTTGATGAAAAAAAGAATCAAAGAATTATACTTATGACTACAAAAGCCTCTATCTCGTACACGAAATTTAAATTTAAAAAAAATGACACAATTTTATTTGGCAGAGAAAGCGCAGGAGCACCTCAGTATGTGCACGAAATGATAAACGATAGGTTAAAAATTCCAATGAAAAGTAATAGGCGCTCTCTAAACATCTCTACTTCTGTTGCAATAATATTGGCTGAGTGCTTAAAACAAAACAAATTGATTTAAATGGATTTAGAAATAAAAAAAAAATTAACAAGTAATTGGTTTAAATCATTACAGGAAATGTTCTGCAAAGATATCAGTGACTTTGAAAAAAATAAGATCAGTTTTAAGTCGACCACATGGAAAAAAAATTTAAAAAAAGATGAGGGTGGTGGTGAATATAGAATTTTAAAGAATGGAAAAATTTTTGATAAAGTTGGTGTAAATTTTTCGAAAGTTTACGGGAAATTTCCAAAAAAATTTCAAAAAAATATACCAGGTGCTCAAAAAGACCCAAGGTTCTGGGCATCGGGAATATCTGTTGTTATGCACATGAAAAACCCTTTAATTCCTGCAATGCATTTTAACACTAGATACATTTGCACCACTTTTGATTGGTTCGGTGGAGGTATTGATGTTACGCCATCTAAAAAAGATAATAAAGAAAGAGAGGAATTTCATAAAACACTAAGGGAGATGTGTAATCGACATGATAAAAAATATTACAAAAAATATAAAAAGTGGTGTGATGAATATTTTTATTTGCCTCATAGAAAAGAGCCACGTGGAATAGGTGGTATTTTTTTTGATTATAAGAAAGATAATTTCGAAAAAAATTTTAAATTTGTGAGAGATGTTGGTGTCACATTTAAATCTATTTTTCAAAAAATTATAAGTAAGAAAATCAAAAAAAAATGGACTTCTAAAGATAAAGAAAATCAATATATTAAAAGAGGAAGATATGCAGAGTTCAACTTGCTGTATGATAGAGGTACAAAATTTGGATTACAAACTGATGGTAATGTTGAAGGTATATTAATGTCATTGCCTCCTTATGCAAAATGGAAATAAAATGGATAAAGAACCAATTACTTTAAATGGATTAGATAAATTAAAAGAGGAATTAATTTTTCTTAAGGAAAAAAAGAGACCAGAAATAGTTGCAGCAATAGCTGAAGCAAGGTCTCACGGAGATTTAAAAGAAAATGCTGAGTACCATGCTGCAAAAGAGGAACAGTCTCATAACGAAGGAAGAATAACAGAAATAAATAATATTATAGCAAGGGCAAATGTAATTGATGTTACTAAAATAAATAATGATGGCAAAGTAATTTTTGGTGCCACTGTTTTTCTGAGAAATTTGGATACTGGTGAAAAGATAGATTATAAAATAGTTGGAAAAGATGAGGCAGACTTGAAAAAAAAATTGTTATTTTTTCAATCACCAATAGGCAAAGGTCTTATTGGGAAAAAAAAAAATGATTTTGTTGAGATAAATACTCCTGCAGGAGTAAAAAACTTTGAAATAAAAGACGTTAAATATCTTTAACCTTTAACAATATTATCGATTTGTTTATCTGATATTTCAAAATTATTCCTTATCCACTCCTCCTCAATTAATTTAAGAGTGCTTCCTAATTGCTTTCCCTTTGGTATTTTATATCTAGTCATTAATAAATCGGCACCAATAGGTAAGTTAGGCGTGACTTTACTACTATATAGTTTTAATAAATTTAATAATTTTTTATCAGTTTTCTTTGTTTTTATAATTTTAAAATTTAAAATATCTAATACTGCCTGTTTACCATTATAATATAAAACTTTATTTAAATTAGCTTCATTCAAGATTTTTGACTCTTTTCTTTCGTTATAAAAGTTACTAATTACATTGGCTCTTTTTTGTTCTTTTTTTGAAATATTATATTTATATAAAAAATATTCTAAATTATCTGTTTCATCTATTATCATTAAGAATAAAATAAATATCAAATCTAATTTAACAAACATTTTTTTTTTAACTTTAATTGTATCGATGACACTTTTTAAGTTTTTTAGTTCTGGAAAAATTAGCAATATTAAATCGATGCTGAATTTATCTTTAGATAACTTTTCTAATTGGTTTGATTTTAATAATTTTTTTAATTCATCTAACAATCTTTCTTTTGATATTAAAGAAATGCCATTAATATTCATTTTTATTACTTTAATTATTTCTTCTTTGTGGGGTTGTTTGGAATAATTTAAAAAGAATCTTAAGTATCTTAATATCCTCAAATAATCTTCTTTAATTCTTTTTTCAGCGTCACCGATGAAGCATACCTGGCCTATTTCAATATCTTTTTTTCCGTTAAAGGGATCGAATAGATTTCCATCTAAATCAGAATATATAGAATTAATTGTAAAATCTCTTCTCAAAGCATCTTTTTTCCAATCATTAGAAAATTTCACTTTTGCATGTCTACCATCTGTAAAAATATCCTCTCTTAAAGATGTTATCTCAAACTTATGATCGTCTATGATTGCTGTAATCGTTCCATGTTCTATTCCTGACTCATAAAAATTAATATTATTTTTTTTTAAGATTTCGGAAACCTCAAAAGGATTTAAATTTGTTGCTAAATCTATGTCGTCTACTCTTTCACTATTTAATATTTTTCTCAAACAACCTCCAACGTACCTAATCTCACTTTCAGATGAGTAAGAATTGATAGCCTCAAAAATTTTTTTAACTGGCGTTATTAATTTAAGTCTTGTGATATTATTCTTGAATGAGTTAAGATTTTTTGAGCTCGAGAAAATTTTTTTAAAAAAGTTTTTCATATTTGGCTGGGGCGCTAGGATTCGAACCTAGGATGCAGGTACCAAAAACCCGTGCCTTACCGCTTGGCTACGCCCCAATTTAATTTCGTATAACACAAAAGAAAGAATTTATATAGTTTTTGCAACTTTACACCAGTAATTTTTATATTTTCTAATGAATTTTTTTTTTACATAATCACATAACTTTTTTGATTTGAAATATGCGACAATTGCTGAACCTGATCCAGTCATTCTTACAAAACTCTTATTTGAAGATTTTTCTAAAAAATATTTAATATTTTTCAATTTTGGAAACTTAGATAGTGAAATCACTTCAAGAGAATTATCGAGTTTTCTTAAATAATCAAAACTAATCATTTTCTTTGAGATTTTGCTAAATTTAGGTTTTGAGAATTTTTTAACGCCTGAATATATCTCTTTTGTTGAACATCCAAAACTGGGTTTGACAATTAGGACATAAAATTTTTTACAATTCTTAAACTCTTTAATATGATTATTTGATTTTAAAACTGTAAAAGTAGAATTAAGTCCCAAAGCTACATCTGAACCTATTAATTTACAAATTGAAATTAATTGGCTTTTACTGGGTTTTATAAACTTTTTCTTAATCAAATACTTTAATATATTTGCAGCATTCATTGATCCACCTCCCAATCCAGATTTTGATGGTATGTATTTTTTTACTTTTATCTCAAATCTATGATCTGTAAGTATCTTTTCTTTCTCTAAAATTTTTAACAACTTTGAAATTGTATTTTTTTTGTTAATATTTTTTGAATATTTCCCATAGAATGAAATTATATGTTTTTTAGATTGGATTTTTTTAATAAAAATAATATCATGTAGAGAGATAAAACCTACAATACTCTCAATTTGGTGTAGTCCAGAAGTTTTTCCAGTAACATTAAGAGCTAAATTAATTTTAGCATATGACTTTATACTGGAATAATTCATTTTAGATTCCTTTAATCATTTTTGAGTTTATTTTTTGTAATAATTCTTCATCCACGTCTTTCATTTTAAATATACTTTTCCAAAAATATCTTGCTTGAATTTTTCTTCCTAACTTCCAAAGAATATCTCCATAGTGATCACTTACAATCGCATCATCTGGCATTAGTTCGACAGCTCTTTTTAAATATATTTCTGCTTTTGCATGGTCATCAGTTAGATAATAAGCCCAACCAATTGAATCAATTATGTAAGGATCATTTTCTTTTAAAGAGTATGCTTTCTCTAACATTTGCATTGCATCTTTAATTTTATGATCTCTCTCTAACCAAGAATATGCCAAGTAATTTAGAACGTATGCATCATCAGGATCAATTTCTAGAGATAAAAGCATATCTCTATCTGCTTCCTCATAATTCCCCATTCGTTCGTTACTCGCACCTCTTCTATAGAGTAAATCTGATTTAATTTCTAAGTCGTCACCAACTATTCCTAACAATATGGTGTAATATTTTATTGCTTGTTGATATTCTTTTGCGTTTCTGTAGAAATTTGCGATATCAAATAAAATTTTTTCATTTGGTTTTTCAATTTTTTCAAATTTAGACTTAATAAATTTTAATGACTCTTTTTGGCCAATTTCTTTTGAAATTATTTGTGCCTCTTTTTTTAATCTATACCAATAATAAAAATCATCTTCTTTTTCAAATTCTCGTAATAATTTTTTAACTCGATCAAATTCTTCATTTGAATATCGATTTTCAACTATTAATGATAAATTATAATGAAATTTCGGATTCAAATAATTGGACAAAGACAAATAAAAATTAGATTTGAAAAAATTGTCTTGAGTGGAATACAAATTGGATATAAGAAACAAAAATTCACTTATTAAGTCACCATGATTTTTGCATGAAAAAACATCATTGATTTTTTTTTCTTTGCCATTTTCAATCCAACTTTTAACTTGAGACAAAAGTAACGATGCGTTAATAAATTTAATATCTCCAGTTATTTTTTTGGCTTCTTCTATTTGATTATTTTCAATTAGATATGCCAGGTAAAAAAAAGTGTACCTAGTTAAGTCTACATCATCATTATTAATCAACTTAGAGAAAAAAGTTTTTGTTTTAGGGTCTTCTAAATAGCACCTTTGAAAGGTTGTTGAAATTATTGATAGATTTCCATAATCTTTTATATCACTAGGCAGTCTTTTTTCATTGAATACGATAATATAGTCTCTCAAATTATCTAAAATTGCTGAATTAAATTGGTTAACCTTTGTATATTTTTTGGTCTCAGATATATAATCTAATGCTTTTGAAAAATCATTTCTTCTTAAGCTGTCTATTGTTAATAATATGTATTTTTCAAAAAATTCAGATTTATTTTTATTTTGTTTAATTACATTTATGGCTTGATTTATCTTATTTTCTAAAACTAAAGAGTAAACATATCTTTTTAAATAGGGTTCGTGCTTATTTAATAAAATCTTAGAGGTATTAAAAAAATTTAATGCTTTTGAATTATTTTTGTTTTCAAATGCTACAATTCCAGAAAAATATTTTGATAAATTTTTAGAGTCAAAATCATCAAAACTAGCGCTTTTAGAATGCAAAGGATTTTGGTAAAGTAATATAATAATCAAGAAAAATTTTATATTTTTGAAATACATAACTGCACTTTATGACTAAAAAGATGTTAAATCAAAATGCCAAATATGATCAAAGATTTTTAGATAAAATAGAGTCTAAATTTGAATTTAGTAATAAGCCAATAAATAGACTTAAAGTTTTTAGGGAAAATAGAATTCAAAATAAATCAACAAAAGAAGAGAGAATATTGATACTAAAGAAAAAAATCAATTCAATTAAAGATTGTAATTTAAGAGATAATTCCAAAAATTTAGTCATGGGAGATGGTGACATAAATAGTCCTCTAATGTTAATTGGAGAAGCTCCGGACGAGCAAGAGGACTTGAAAGCTAAAACATTTTGCGGAGATGTCGGCGTACTTTTAAACAAGATGCTTTTAGCGATTAACATCAAAAGAGAGACGGTTTACTCTACTTACTCAATAAATTTTCGACCACCAAACGACAGAAAGCCCACAGCGCAAGAAATCAAGAGATATTCAATTTTTCTGAAAGAGCATATTTCAATTATCGATCCTAAAATTTTGATATTACTAGGTACTACTGCAATGGAGGCTGTAACGGGTCTTAACAATCAAGTTTCAAATGAAAGAGGAAATTGGAAAGAAATTATAATTGGTAGCAAAACAATTCCTGTGATTGTCACTTTTAATCCATCTTATTTAATGAGGTATCCAGACAAAAAAAAATATTCATGGGAGGATCTAAAGAAAATAAGAAAAAAAGTAGAGGACTTAAATATTATAATTTAATGAAAATAATTGCTGGAGTAGATGAAGTTGGTCGAGGAAGTTTGGTGGGACCAGTCTATGCAGCTGCAGTTATTTTAAAAAGATCCATAAATACAAAATTACTAAAAGACTCTAAAAGCTTATCGAGCTCTAAACGCAAAGTTTTATTTCAATATATTAAAAAAAATTCAATTTGGGCAATTGGAAAGGCATCATTGAAGGAAATTGAAGAGCTAAATATTTTAAATGCTAGTTTATTAGCAATGAAAAGAGCAATAAAAAAACTGAGGGAAAGGCCCTCACACATTTTAATTGATGGAAATAAATTGCCCGGTATTAAAAATTACAAACTAAGATCTATAATTGAAGGTGACCAAAAAATTCCTTCAATTTCAGCAGCATCGATTATTGCGAAAGTTACACGTGATAAAATAATTTCAGATCTAGGTAAAAAGTTTAAAGGCTATAATTGGCAAAAAAATTTTGGGTATGGCACTAGACAACATTTAAAAGCCATAAAAGTTTTAGGAGTTACAAAGCATCACAGAAAAACTTTTTCACCTATAAAGAAATTTAAATAGTTTTCACGTAAAAACACAATATGTAGTTATCATCATGATAAGTCATACAAAACTAATCTAAATAATTCAATCCTAGGTTGACCCAAGAATCTTT
>CABYZU010000005.1 GCA_902523495.1 uncultured Pelagibacteraceae bacterium | reverse complement strand
CTTTTAAAAAAAAATTCTTGGTGCGCATCAAGCACTCATTATAATGAGGAAAAGTATTGTGCACTTATCCATCTTAAATTAAAGAAAAAATATAAAGATCTTTTAACAATAATTATTCCAAGGCATGTAGACAGAGTTGATAAAATTAAGAGTGAATTAGAAAATCTTAACCTTAATATTCATTTAGATTATCCTAAAAAGAAAATTAAACCCAACACAGATATATATTTAGTGAATTCCTACGGAAGAACTAAATCCATTTTCAAAATATGCAAAAATGTGTTTCTTGGAGGTTCGTTAATAAATCATGGAGGTCAAAACCCTTTGGAGGCTGCAATGTATGGTTGCCGTATTTTTCATGGTCCCAACATCTCAAATTTTAGGGAGATTTACGGGCATCTCCAAAAAAAAAATGTATCCTTTAAGGTATCAAATCAAAATCATTTAACTAATTTGCTTATGAAAAAGCTTAATAAAAAAAACTATTCAAAAAAATTAATCAAAAATTTGACTCTTGAAGGAACAAAAATTTTAAATAAAATTTTTAATGAAATTTGTTAATATTTGTTAATGAAATTTAAAAAACCTAAATTTTGGGATTATAAAAAGCCTAACTTTATTGCTTATTTGCTAACTCCCCTAAATTTAATCGTTGGAATTAACAATATAATTTTAAATATTAAACAAAAAAAAAAATATCAAAAAATAAAAACGATTTGTGTTGGAAATATTTATTTGGGCGGCACTGGCAAAACACCTACAGTAATTAAACTTTATGAGATATTCAAAAATGCTAAATTAAAAGTTTCTACAGCAAAAAAATTTTATCCAGATCAAAAAGATGAGCATATTATTCTTAAAAATAGATCTGAATTTATTACTTCCGACAACAGACAAAAAATTATTTTAAAAGCAATTGAGAAAAATTGTGAATTATTAATTTTTGATGATGGTCTTCAAGATGGGCAAATTGATTATGATTTCAAACTAGTGTGTTTTGACAGTGAAAACTGGATTGGTAATGGCTTTCTGATACCATCAGGTCCTATGAGAGAAAAAATAGAAAGTTTAAAAAAATATGATGCAGTAATTATAAAAAACATTGATAAAAAATTTGACCTCGATGAAATTTATCAGTCTATAAATGAAATCAATCCAAAAATTCACATATTTAATTCTTTTCTCAAGATAAAAAATATAGATGAATTTAATCTAAATGATAAGTTTCTAATATTTTCAGGTATAGGAAACAATAACAGTTTTAAAGAAATTTTAATTAAAAATAATTTTGATATAGTTGAAGAAATGATGTTTCCAGATCATTATGATTATAAAGCTTTTGATATTATAAAAATATTAAAAAATGCTAAAAATAAAAATATAAAGATTATCACAACTGAAAAAGATTATGTAAAGGTTCCGGTAAATTTGAGAGAGAAAATTAACTTTATAAAGATAGATTTAGAAATATTAGACCAAAAAAAATTAACAGAGTTAATTGAGTCGAAAATTCATGAAATTAGTTAAACATACTTTTGAGTTTTTAATAATTATTTCATTATTTCTGATATTTAAATTAGTTGGATTAAGAATGTCTCAAATTATTGCAGGATTCATATTTAAAAATTTTGGACCTTTATTTAGATCAAAAAAAACTTCTTATGCAAATTTGTCAATAGCTTTTCCTAACTTAAATGATCCCCAGAAATACAAGATTATGAATAATATGTGGATCAATTACGGAAAAATTTTTTCTGAATATATGTTTATAGAAAAATTTAGAACATCTCCAAAGTTTTCAAATCAAATAATTATTGAAAATCAAAGCGAACTTGAAAAAATTAAATTGTCTAAGAGGCCAGTAATATTTATATCTGGACATTTTAATAATTTTGAATTGATGGCCATGCATTTAGAAAAATCTGGTATTGACTTGGCTGCAGTATATAGACCATTAAATAATTCTTTACTTAATCCAATAATGGAAAATATTAGAAAAAAATACATTTGTAAAAAACAAATAAAAAAAGGAATTACTGGCACAAAAGAACTACTCAAGGAATTTAAAAAAGGAACATCTATCGCGCTGATGATTGACCAAAGAGTTTCTGAGGGAATAGAAAGTGATTTATTTGGAAAAAAAGCTTTAACAACAACAATTCCAGCACAATTTATTAAAAAATTTGATGTTGCTATTGTGCCTGTTTACATTGAGCGTTTAATTGATAACAAATTTAAATTGAAAATTTTTGAAAATATTAAATTCTCAAAAAATGACTCTGTAGACATGATTACATTAAAACTTAATGAAATTTTAGAAGAAATGATAATGATGAATCCTGAACAATGGATTTGGACTCACAGTAGATGGAAAATTTAATTCTATTCGGCAATACTCTCTTTTTTTAAATGGGCTTCTTTATAAGAATAGTAAGCTTCTTGATCCTTTACATTCCAATAGTTCAATTTATCAAGTGGAATTTCTTTACCAGATATTGCGCACAAAACATAATCCCCTTTTTCAACAATCTTAAAGTTATTTGGTAAATATTTTAATTTAGCTAATTTTTTCATTATTTTTAGTTTATATATATTTATATGAAGATAGGAATAATTGGAAGTGGGGGCAGAGAGCACGCTATTTGTACCTTTTTAAAATCATCAAGTAAGGTAGATAAAATATTCTGTTTTCCAGGGAATGCTGGAACAAGTTTTATTGCAGAAAATATTGATGTTAATTTAGATAATTTTGAGGAAATTAATGAAAAAATTAAAAATCTTAAGATTGATATTGTTGTAGTTGGGCCAGAAAAACCTCTGGTTGATGGAATTGTTGATTTTTTAGAAAAAAATGAAATTAAAGTTTTTGGCCCCAATAAAATTTCATCTCAATTAGAGGGATCAAAGATATTTACAAAAAAATTATGTGAAAAATATAAGATACCAACTGCTAATTTTGGTATTTTTGAAAATGAAGAAAAAAGTTTAAATTTTTTGGAGAAATGTAAATTTCCCATAGTTGTTAAAGCTGATGGTCTAGCCTCTGGAAAAGGAGTTTATATATGTAACTCTTTTGAGCAATCTAAATTAGCTGTAAATGAAATTTTTAACGGTAAATTTGGAGACGCTAAAGAAATTTTGATAGAAGAGTTTTTAAAAGGTGAAGAAATGAGTTTTTTTATAATTTCTGATGGTAGAACTTACAAAAAATTTGGTACTGCTCAGGATCATAAAAGAGTTTTAGAGGGAGATAAGGGTAAAAATACAGGGGGTATGGGTGCTTACTCACCTTCTCGGCTTGAAAATAAAGAATTAGATAGAAAGATATTAGAAAGGATAATTGATCCAACATTAAAAGGGTTAAAAGATTTAAATACCAACTTCAAAGGTTTTTTATACGCAGGATTAATGATTATTGATAATGAACCTTACCTTATTGAATATAACGTAAGAATGGGCGACCCGGAGTGTCAAACAATTTTGCCAAGAGTTAAAACAGATTTTGCAGATATTATCAATGCATGTGTTAATGAAAACCTCACTTCATTAAATCTTGAATGGTCAAATAAAAAAAGTATTTGTATTGTCCTTTGCTCAAAAGGATATCCAGATAAATTTGAAAATAATGTTGAAATCAAATCAATTGATCAAATAAAACTTCCAGAAGATAATTATATTTTTCATGCTGGTACAAAAATAGATAATTCAATAATCTACTCTAACGGTGGAAGAGTTCTTAATTTTGTAATTAAGTCTACAAATTTAAAGGAAAGTAGAGATCAAGCAGTAAATTTAATAAAAATTTTAAATTGGGAAAACGGATTTTTTAGAAAAGATATCGGTTATAAAATAATCAAATAATGAGGATTATTTCAGGTAAGTTTAAAGGAAAAAAATTATTTTTGCCTTCAGATAGAAGCACTCGCCCATTAAAAGACATGGTGAAAGAATCAATATTTAACCTTCTTGAACATTCTAATAAATTGGATTTAAATTTACCTAATTCTTCAGTTTTAGATTTATTTTCTGGTTGTGGTACCTTTGGTATTGAATGTATTTCCAGGGGATCAAAAAATGTTTATTTTTTTGAAAATTATATAAAAGCGGTAAAAGTTTTAAAAAAAAACCTATTAAAAATTAATCAAATTAAAAATTACAAAATATATGAAAATGATTGCTTTACTTTTTTCAACTCAAATAAAAAGATAGGTAAAGAGTTTGATTTAATTTTTATCGACCCTCCGTATAAAGAATTAAGAATTAACCAGCTAATTGAAAAAATTATTGAAAAAAAAATACTCAGTAAAAGAGGGTTGTTTGTAATTCATAGGCATAAAAAAGATAAGTTACCAATTACAGAAAAAATAAATATTCTAGATGTTCGGACCTACGGTATTTCAAAAATTTATATTGCAAATTAAGAACTTACGAGAATTTTACTTGTTTCTTTTTTGATAAGTTCTACTGATGGCTGATCATATGGATTTATTTTTAATGATTTCGCAATCAAAATAGTTTCTATTATAAAAAAAGCAAATAGTTCACCAAGTGTTTCCTCTTTTCTGCTTTTAAGAAAAAAACTTCTAAATGGTATATTTTTTTTTTCAAATACTCTTTTTGTTGCCAAAATTTGAGACTCTAGAACATTTTGTAAACTCTTATTAATTAAAAACTTTTGGGACTTTGCAATCATCTCTTTATTGATCTTGGGTGAGAGCTTATCTCCACTAAAAAAAAATGTATAAAAATTATTTTTTTGACCATCTAAATAGAGTTGCATTAAACTGTGATTATCTTTTGGCATAGTTGAGATAATTGGAAAAATTCCTTTACCTTTTTTTCCTATACTTTCTGCGACGAGCTGTTGATACCATTTTAAAAAATTATCTAATGACTCATCATAATTCAAAATTACTGCGTTAGATTTTTTTTTTTTTACTAATTCTATTATATTGGCAACATTGTTTATAATTGAATTAAAAAAAAGTTTGTTTTTTAATAGATTGTTCAATTGCTTAAATTTTTTTTCGCTTAAGCCCATCAGCTCCGCAGGTAACATTCCAACTTCGGATAAAACTGAATATCTTCCTCCAATGAAATTATTATGATCTATTATTTCACTTTTTAATTTTAAGGCTAAATTTCTCAAATCACTTAATTTATTTTCTGATACTAGAATATTTTTATCTTTTTTTGATACATAAATATTAGAGTTAACAATTGTCTCTAATGTATTTCCAGATTTTGAAATAATTAAATTTAAATAACTTTTTTTTGAGTTAAATTTCCTTTTATTAAGATTTGATAAAAAATTAAAATTTTTTTTTATCTTAAATCTTAAGAAATCATATATAGCATTAGCTCCCAATGAAGAACCTCCCATCCCAAAAATTCTTACATCTTTAAACTTTTTGAATTTTTTAATTTTTTGCTTTGTATAGCTATAATCATAATTATTTGTTAATGATCTCATAACTTCACTATCAGAAACTATAAGTTGTTTTAGATGTTTTCTAATATTTCTATTATTTTTTTTTCTTTTGAAATTTGAAAAAAAAATATTTTTAGTAAGCATATCTAATTAATTTTTTCTAAAATACTTTCCTTAAGATTAGAGTCCTGAGGGGTTTGGTTGTCAATTTCTTTGATATCATTATAATCTTTTTCGCTAAATATATTGTCTAGAGCAATTGTTTCCTCCTCATTATCCTTTTTCTCCAGGTCATCTTTGGGTTTTGGAAGTTTTGAGAAGTCAGGTGGTAAAATTAGGGGGTCCTTTTTTTCAATTAAAAATTCTTCTCCCGAAGTTGATTTTTTTTTTAATTTAAATCCCGCACAAGAATAAATAAATAAACTTACAAATATGATTAAAAATATATTTCTAATAGCTTTCATTTTTCTTTTTTTTGGAGTTAAACATTTCAATACAAATTAGGAATACTATACCTAAGGTAATAAATATATCAGCAACGTTGAATATAAACCAATGATAATTATTGAAATGTATATCTATAAAATCTGGTACAGCAGAGTAATAAATCCTGTCATAAATATTGCCCATTGAACCACCAATTATCATGAGAAAGCTAATTTTTTCAAATCTTTTTGATTTTAACATTAACCAAATAATTATTAATATTATTAAACATATAATTATTGTAAGCAAATTGTAATAAAGCTTTGTATCAAAAGAAAATAAACCAAAAGCAATACCTTCATTCCAAATCAAATTAAAATTTAAAAAAGATGTAACACTAATGCCATGTTGTTCATAAGTTTCTGGAGAACCAATGATCAATAATTTACTTACTCGATCGATCAAAAAAATAAAAATAATTATAGAAAAATCTATTAAATGTTTCTTAACCATTTTATTTACAATTTGTGTCTTTCACATGGTATAATACTAATTTTCCAACACACTGGACATTTTTCACCTGTCGCTTTGCTTGTTTCTACAATTATCTCATTTGTATCACTATTCTCAATTTTAACTGAAGAGGTTATACAAAGTTCTGATAGATCAATATTTTTCAAAAATTTTTGGTCTTCATTATTTAATTTCACAATTAATGCAGCCTCTAAACTAGATCCAATATCTTTACTTGCTCGTTTTTGCTCTATACTAAGATTGCAGATATCTCTTATTTTGATTAATTTCTCCCATTTTGAATTAAGACTAGGATTATTAAATTTTTTAGGAAAATTTAAAAATTTTTCAAGATGAATACTTTTATTATTTTTTGAAATAAGTTGATAAATCTCTTCAGTTG
Organism: uncultured Pelagibacteraceae bacterium; assembly: GCA_902523495.1. GTDB lineage: Bacteria > Pseudomonadota > Alphaproteobacteria > Pelagibacterales > Pelagibacteraceae > Pelagibacter. Next base: position 40,585 of record CABYZU010000005.1, on the reverse strand, counting down.
TAAAAGATAATATTGGTGCAAACCATCTTATTAAAGAATTAAGAATAACATTTAACAATATAAGTGTAGATTTCCTTTTTTCAGAATTTATTGGATCACAATACAAAGTATCTTTTCTAATATCAAAATAAAAGGCAGATAAGTCTACAGTGCAAAAATTTAATAATTCCTTATACAAATTATGAAAATCATAATCCTTGAAATAATTGTTAAATTTAGAATTCAAATTGTAAATTTTATGAAGCATGAATTGCTCCAATTCCGGTAAGTCTTCAATTTTGATTTTTTCCAAATTTATTTTTTTAAAATTATCGTTAAGATTTCCTAGCAAATATCTAAATGTATTTCTTATTTTTCTATAAGAATCAGCATGCTGATCTAATATTGAATAGTCTATCCGAAGATCCTCAGCATAATTTGAAGAAGCAACCCAAATTCTAAGTATATCAGCTCCATATTTTTTAAGGATATCTTCAGGTGCAATTACATTTCCCAAAGATTTTGACATTTTTAAACCTTTGCCATCAACTACAAAACCATGAGAGAGAATAGACTCAAAAGGTGCACGATCTCTTGTCCCACAAGACTCTAAAAGAGATGAGTGAAACCAGCCTCTATGTTGATCAGAGCCCTCGAGATACATAGATGCAGGCCACTTTAAATCTTTTCTTTTCTCCAATACAAATGAATGTGTGGATCCACTATCAAACCATACCTCTACGATATCACTTAACTTTTCAAAATCCTCAGCTTTATAATTTTTTCCAAGAAATTTTTGTGGATCATCCGAAAACCAACAATCAGATCCCTCTTTCTCATATATTTTTGCAATATTATCAAAAACCTCATCATCAACCAAAATTTCACTTGTCTTCTTGTTAATAAAAATAGGTAATGGAACTCCCCAAACTCTTTGTCTTGAAACACACCAATCAGGTCTTGTTTCAATCATCGATTTTAATCTTTCTTTTCCTTTGCTGGGATAAAAGGTTGTTTCATCAATTGCTTTTAAAGCTTTTTTTCTAAGCTTATGACTATCCATTGAAATAAACCATTGCGGAGTTGCTCTGTGAACTAATGGCGCTTTAGATCTCCATGAATGAGGATAAGAATGAATAAGTTCACCACTCGATAATAATTTTTTTTGTTCTTTTAATTTTTCAATTACAATGGAATTTGATTTAAAAATATGTATTCCCTCGAAAAGCGCTACATTTTTTGTATATCTTCCATCACCATCAACTGTTTCTATTGCTTTAATTCCATTATTCATACACAAATTAAAATCATCAGGACCATGACTTGGCGCACAATGAACAAACCCCGTACCTTGTTCTGTATTAACGAAACTTGCTTCTAACATTGGTATGTCATATTCATAACCAAGTTTTAAAAAGGGGTGATTACATATTGTCCCTTTCAAATCTTTACCTTTAAAATTTTTTAATTTTTTGAAACTTTGAATTTTAGTATCTTTTACAACTGTATCTATCAATGCATCTGCAATAACAATTTTTTTATTTTTAAAATCTCCATCATCATTTACTTCAACCAATAAATAATCTAAGCTTTCATTATAAGCTAAAGCTTTATTGGCTGGAATAGTCCACGGAGTAGTTGTCCAAATTACAATTTCACCATCGTTTAATTCTTTGATGTTTGATGATTTGATTGGAAAAGTTGCATATATAGTATCTGACTTATGATCTTGGTATTCAACTTCTGCATCTGCTAAAGCTGTTTTTTCAACAGTGGACCACAGAACAGGTTTAAAACCCCTATACAAACTTCCTTCTTTTAAAAATTTACCTAATTCTCTCACTATTTGAGCTTCAGCATCAAAGCTCATAGTAGAATAATAATTATCCCAATCTCCAATAACTCCTAATCTTTTGAATTGATCTTTATGAATATCTATCCATTTCTCCGCAAAAGCCCTACACTCTTTTCTAAACTCAACGATTGGAACTTCATTTTTATTTTTTTTATTTTTTTTGTATTGCTCCTCAATTTTCCATTCTATTGGTAGTCCATGACAGTCCCATCCTGGAACATAGACGGAGTCTTTACCATCCATCTGATGAAATCTCACAATTATATCTTTTAGAATTTTATTTAGAGCTGTTCCCATGTGTATATTGCCATTCGCATATGGAGGACCATCGTGAAGAATAAATTTTTCCTCTCCTTTTCTAGATTTTCTTAATTCATCATAAAGATTTATTTTTTGCCAAAGTTTCAAAATTTCTGGTTCTCTTGTCGGCAAATTTGCCTTCATCGAAAAAGCAGTTTTAGGAAGATTAATTTGTGATTTGTCCATTTTATTTTTTTGCTATCAATAGATCAATTTTAATTTGTCTTCTAAGCTGTTCAATATTTTTAAATTTTTTTTCTTTTCTAATAAATTTTTTAAACTCTACTGTTAAATACTTATTATAAAGATTTCCAGAAAAATTAAATAGATGTACCTCTAATAATATTTTTTTTCCATTAAATGTTGGTCGATAGCCTAAATTAGCAATTCCTTTTATGTAATTATTTTTATCACTCCTTTTTACTTTTACTGCGTATACACCTGGGCAGGCTAAAATATAATCTTTGATATCAATATTTGCGGTTGGGAAACCAATTTTTTTTCCTAGCTGTCTTCCCCTTTGAACCTTTCCTACAATTGACCAGTTTCTATTCAGAATCTTATTAGCTCTTTCTAATTTTCCATTTTGCAAATGTTTTCTAACCAATGATGAAGATGCTATTTTTTTATTAGTTAACAACGGTTGAGGTTTAATTACCTTATAACCACATATTCTCTCAAATTTAATCAACTGTTTAACGTCACCTTCTCTTTTATTACCAAATCTAAAGTTATTACTTACAAAAATGAATTTTGGTTTTAACTTTTTGCCCAATATTTCTTTAATGAAAGTTAAAGATTTTATTTTTGAGAATTTTCGATTAAATTTTTTTATAATTAAAAAGTCTACATTAAGATCTTTGAGATTATCAATTTTTTGCTGCAAACTAGAAATTCTGAAATTATTTAAATTATTATTAAAAAACATTTTTGGCATAGGCTCAAAAGTTAAGACACCAATTTTTGAGGAATATCTTTTTTTATATTTTTTAGCTAATGAGAATAATTTTTGATGTCCTCTATGAACCCCATCAAAGTTACCAATTAAGATAATTGAATTTTTGTATCTAGTATCGATATTAAAATTTTTATATATTTTTTTTGAATTTACCATTTCAATTCTGATTGAACATAATTACAAATCGCTTCATAACTTTTTGAAACTTTTTCAATTCCTTTTTCCTTAATCTCATTTTTGTGGATTCCATTTGAAATTACTAAAGAGTCATAATTCAAAAGGTTAGCTCCTTTTATATCAGTGTTTAAATTATCACCTATTGACAGAATCTTTTTATTACGATTATCTGTAGATTGATTATAAACTTCTGGATATGGTTTTCCGAAATAGATTACTTCTCCCCCTATTTTTTCGAATATCATTGCAACAGAACCTGCACAAAACTCTCTGATACCTCCTTTATCAACGATTAAATCGGGATTAGTACAAATCATTTTTTTCTTAATATTTTTTTCTAGTAAATTTTTATAATATTTTAAATCTTCATTATGATCATCAAATAATCCTGTGCATAAAATATAATCACATTTTTCTATTTGGTTTAATTTCATCTTTTCAAAATCTTTAAATAAATCAAAATCTCTTGGGGGACCTATATGAAAGAAATTGTTGGTAAATAAATTTTTTTTTAAATAAACGAGAGCTGCCTCACCAGAGGTAAAAACATGTTCTCTAATTTCTTTTTCCATACCTAGTTTTTCTAAAAAGGATTTAACTGCATGATTAGGTCTGGGTGCGTTTGTGAGCAATATGTAATCCTTTTTTTTTTTTGTAATTTCTTTTAAAGTTTTAATTGCTTCACTATGCAAAGAAATGCCATTGTGAACCACTCCCCATAAATCGATATAAAATAATTGATAATTGTCTACAATTGAACTTAACCCCTCTTTGTCTAAATTTTTAGTCATCAAATTAATCTATAAACCATAAAACCCTTAAATTCCTATATTTTTTAACAAACTTATTTTTAACTATATCTTGAAATAGTAATGCCAATCTCTATATGAAGAGCATAATAATAAGGAGAATTTATGAAATTTAGACCGTTACATGATAGAGTTTTAATTGAAGTTTTAGATGGTAGTGAAAAAACTGCTGGTGGAATAATCATTCCAGATACAGCACAAGAAAAACCTCAAGAAGGTAAAGTGGTTGCAGTTGGTGGTGGTGCAAAAACTGAAGATGGTAAAATTATACCAATGGACGTTAAAGTAGGGGATAAAGTTTTATTTGGTAAATGGTCAGGAACCGAGGTTAAGATTGACGGCAAAGAATTTAGCATAATGAAAGAATCAGACATTATGGGTATTTCAAGCAAATAATTTAATTTAAAGGAGAAAATAAAATGGCAAAAATTGTAAAATTTGATGCAGAAGCAAGAGCAGCAATGATTAGAGGAGTTAATATCTTAGCTGATACTGTTAAGGTCACATTAGGACCTAAAGGAAGAAATGTTGTGATGGATAAATCTTATGGTGCTCCGAGAATTACAAAAGATGGTGTTTCTGTTGCAAAAGAAATTGATCTTGAGGATAAATTTGAAAACATGGGTGCTCAAATGGTTAAAGAAGTTGCCAGCAAAACTAACGATGAAGCTGGTGATGGGACAACCACTGCAACTATTCTTGCACAAGCAATCGTAAAAGAAGGTGTAAAATATGTAACTGCAGGTATGAATCCTATGGATGTAAAAAGAGGAATAGATGCTGCAGTAGATGTGGTTAAGCAAAACCTTGTAACCTCAGCAAAAAAAGTAAAAGATAGCGATGAGATTGCTCAAGTAGGAACGATTTCCTCAAATGGTGACAAAGAAATTGGTTCAATGATTTCCAAAGCAATGCAAAAAGTTGGTAATGAAGGAGTTATTACAGTTGAAGAAAATAAAGGAATTGAGACAGAACTAGATGTTGTTGAAGGTATGCAATTTGATAGAGGATACTTATCTCCATACTTTATTACTAATAGTGATAAAATGACAACTGAATTAGAAAATCCTTTTATTCTATTACACGAAAAAAAATTAACAAACTTACAACCAATGGTTCCTCTTTTAGAAGCGGTTGTTCAAGCTGGAAGACCCTTAATGATTATTTCTGAAGATGTGGAAGGTGAAGCATTAGCTACTTTAGTTGTAAATAAGTTAAGAGGTGGCTTAAAAGTTGTAGCTGTTAAAGCTCCAGGATTTGGTGACAGAAGAAAAGCAATGCTTGAGGATATAGCAATTCTGACTGGTGGTTCAGTTATTTCTGAAGACTTGGGAATAAAACTTGAGAATGTTAAACTTGATGACCTAGGTTCTTGTAAAAAGATTAAAGTTGATAAAGATAACAGCACCATTGTAAATGGTTCTGGTAAAAAATCAGACATTGAAGCAAGGTGTTCATCAATTAAACAACAAGTTGATGAAACAACTTCAGACTATGATAAAGAAAAACTTCAAGAGAGATTAGCTAAATTAGCTGGGGGAGTTGCAGTTATTAAAGTTGGTGGAGCAACCGAAGTTGAAGTTAAAGAGAGAAAAGACAGAGTTGAAGATGCTTTAAATGCAACAAGAGCTGCAGTTGAGGAAGGTATCGTTACTGGTGGTGGTTGCGCTTTATTATATGCTGCTCAAGAACTTGAAAAAGTAAAAGCTAAAGGTGAAGACCAGAAAGCTGGTGTTGACTTAGTTAAAAAAGCATTAGAAGCTCCTATTAGACAAATCACGAAAAATGCTGGTGTGGATGGTTCTGTAGTTGTTGGCAAACTGTTAGAACAGAATAAAAAAACACATGGATATGATGCACAAAATGAAGAGTATTGTGATATGTTCGCTAAAGGTATTATTGATCCTGTGAAAGTTGTTAGAACTGCTTTACAAGACGCAGCATCTATCTCAGGATTATTGGTAACAACTGAAGCTATGATAGCCGATAAACCTGAAGAAAAAGATGCAGCTCCTGCTGGGATGCCTGGAGGTATGGGCGGAATGGGTGGTATGGGCGGAATGGGCGGAATGGGAATGTAATCCCCAAATACCCATCCTGAAAATTCAAAAAGGACAGTGTTTCCTGCCCTTTTTTTTATCTTAACGAAAATCATTAGTGAATGAAATAATCTTTAGAATTGAGATGTAAATTAGATGAAATTTGATAGCTTATTTAATATCATAAATTTCACTCATTAAAGTAGTAGATGGATCTACAAAATTTTCATTTTTGTTATATCTTTGAAAATTTGGAAAATTTTTCAAAAAACTTTCATTATTAATTTCTAAAAAATTTTTTATCTTTTCTTGAGTGTCTACGTCTTGATAAAAATTTGGGTAATTTATCTCTAAGATAAATTTTTCATTATATTTTTCCCAGTTAGTATAAAATTTATCTAAATATCTAAAATATTTTTGTTTTAATTTTTTTTTATTTTTAAATATATTCAGATACATAAATGGAAATAAATCACCTAAAATATTTAAGCCATTTCTTACAAAGCCTCTGGATGTCATAATCTCTTTTAATAAGTATTACCTTTATATTATTTTTTAAAAGGAAATTAGGTGGTTTATATAAATGACTAGTTCCAAATACTTTGTATTTTCTCTCAAAATATAAGTTGGATTTCCCAAAATTATCTAAATATTTAATTAAACTAACTGTTCCACATCCACCTGGTGAAACAATTAAAAAATCCATTTTTTCTTTTAAAGAAAAATAATTAACTTTTAATCTTCTAGAAATTCCCCGTTTACAATAAACTAGTAAATTAGGCATAAAATAGATCCTATATAATTTAAAATATATTAATATAATAATTTTTAATTTGAAACATAATTTAAAAAACTATAATGAATTATTCATCAGTTTTTCTTAATAAGGTAATCAAATGTCAAAAAGATACAGTGGCAAATCATTTAAAGACTCAACTTTAAATAAAAAACCTAAATTTACACTTAAAGAAAAAAGAAGATTAAAAAAACAAAAGGCAAAAAAAACAAATTAGCAACTTATTTTGTTCAAAATCCTTATGTATATTGGCTTTTTTAAAGTTTTCAAAAAAAATTTTTAAGGTATAAGAACCAGGATTTATGAGCAAAGATATCAGAAACATCACTATAATCGCACACGTTGATCACGGAAAAACTACCTTAATTGATAATCTGATGAAACAAAGTGGCTCATTTAGGGAAAATGAAGTTGTTGACGAAAGATTAATGGACTCAGGTGAACTTGAGAAAGAAAGAGGAATAACAATTTTAGCAAAACCTGCATCTATTAATTGGAAAGACTCAAGAATAAATATTATTGATACACCAGGTCACCGAGATTTTGCAGCAGAGGTCGAAAGAGTTTTAAGTATGGCCGATGGCGCATTACTTTTGATTGACTCTGCTGAAGGAGTTATGCCTCAAACCAAATTTGTATTATCTAAAGCTCTAAAACAAGGTTTAAAACCAATCGTTGTAATAAATAAATTAGATAAATCAGATCAAAGAGCCAATGAAGTTCTAGATGAAACCTTTGATTTATTTGTAAGTTTAGATGCAAATGAAGACCAACTGGACTTTCCTGTTTTATATGCAAGTGGAAGATCTGGGTGGGCTGATAAAGAAATTGATGGTCCAAGGGAAAACTTAAATCCTTTGTTAGATCAAATTATTGATCATGTAAAACCAACTGAACTTGATAAAACAAAACCCTTTGCAATGCTATCTACTCTTCTTTATGCTGACAATTTTTTAGGTAGAAGCTTGGTTGGAAGGATTGCTCAAGGAACTGCCAAAGCTAATCAATCAATCAAAGCAATAAATCTTAAAGGTGAAAAAGTGGATGAAGGAAGACTTACTAAAATTTTTAGATATGAAGGTACAAAAAAAGTACCAATTGAAATTGGCGAGGCTGGTGATATTGTAGTTGTCTCTGGTTTAGAAAAAGCAAATGTTGCAGACACAATTTGTGATCTTGAGGTAAATGATCCCATTAAAGCTACTCCAATCGATCCACCAACAATGTCCATTACCATTACTGTAAACACGTCTCCTCTCGCAGGAACTGAGGGTAAAAAACTTACAAGTACTCAGATAAGAGATAGGTTGATCCAAGAGGCTCAGAATAACGTTGGAATTACTTTTAAAGAAAATGAATTTAACGATTCTTGTGTTGTAAGTGGACGAGGTGAATTGATGTTAGAAATTTTACTCACTCAAATGAGAAGAGAGGGTTTTGAAATGACTGTTAGTCCCCCAAAAGTTCTATATAAAAAAGATGAAAATGGTAACAAACTTGAGCCGATAGAGGAAATAACTATGGATCTAGATGAGGAACATTCATCTAAAATTATTGACTCAATGAATAGAAGAAAAGGTAAATTAATCGAATTAAAAGATACTGGTAAAAATAAAAAAAGATTAATCTTTCATGCACCGACAAGAGGTTTGATGGGATACACAAGTCGGTTTCTAACTCTTACAAAGGGTAATGGTGTAATTAACAGAATTTTTCACGCTTATGGACCATTTGAGGGTGAGATGGAAGGTAGAAGAAATGGTGCACTTATTTCAATGGAACAAGGAAAAGCAGTTGCATTTGCAATATTTAATTTACAGGCTAGAGGTGAGATGTTTGTAACTCATAATGATCCTGTTTATCCAGGCATGATTGTGGGATTATCTCCCAAACCTGGAGATATGATTATTAATGTTATGAAGGGCAAAAAATTAACTAATATGAGAACACAAGGTACAGATGAAAATGTTGTTCTAACACCAGTAAGAAAAATGTCCATCGCAGAGCAATTAAGCATGTTAAATACTGACGAAGCTTTGGAAATCACTCCAGACTCTTGTAGATTAAGAAAAGCTATTCTCGATCCACATGAAAGAAAGAGAAGTGAGAAATCAGACACTGCAGCTTAATCAAAAATTTTGTCAACTAAATAAAGGCCTAAGGCAACACAAGGACCAATTCCAAAAGCAAATAATAAAGTTCCCACTCCCACAGTTCCACCTAAGTACCATCCAATACTCACAACAGAGATCTCTAAAAATGCTCTTACGGCAGCAACTGGCAAATTTGTTTTTTTTTGGAGACCAATCATCAAACCATCTCTAGGTCCTGCTCCAAGATTAGATACTAAATAAATACCTCCACCTATCCCAACTGTTATAACTGAAATTATAGCTAAAATTAATTGATATAAGTAATTAGATGGGGTTGGAACAAATTTTATACAAAGATCAATCATTAATGCAATAATAATTGTATTAAGTATTGTTCCCATCCCAGGTTTTTGACCAAGCGGTATCCACAAAATTAAAACTGCAACACTAATTAGAAATGTTATTGTTCCTATACTTAAGTTAACATTTAAAGAAATACCTTGTGCTAAAACACTCCATGGAGAAGCACCGGTGAAAGATACAATTAATAAACCTTCTCCAAGACCAAATAACACCAGACCAAAACATAAAAAAAAGAATGTAGAAAATTTAGGTTTAAAATTATAAGGCATATCAGAACTCCAATTAACCCTTGGTATTTTCTTAATTTTTAAAAACATTTTAATAAGTTATTTCTATTGTTAATAAAGTCCACTAAACTAGATGTTAAATGAAAAAAATCATACTCATTTTATTTCTTCTAATTTATTCAACAAATTCAATCGCCCATATTGGACATTACATTAAATATAATAAAATTGAGATGGAGATTTTTCGAAATGATGAGCTTATTGGCTATAATCATTATTTTTTTAAAAGAAATGGAATAGAAACTACTGTTACTAATCAAATTAAGTTTGTGGTGAAACTTTTAGGGGCAACAGTTTTTCAAGTTGAGGGGTATAGCGAGGAAATATATCTCAAAGATCAACTAGTATCATATAATTCTAAAACTTTACAAAACGATAAAAAAAAATTTGTAAATTTAACATTTAACCAAAAAAATAAAAAATTTGACATTAAAGGTTCTTCATATAATGGAGAAGCCACAGGTGATAACGTGATTGGAAATTGGTGGAATCATAAAGTTTTACAAGCGAGTTCTCAAATAAGTCCTATTTCAGGTAGTATTAAGGATCAAGTAGTAACTTTTTTAGGTAAAGAAAAAATAGATCTTTATGGAAAAGTTTATGATGTTGATCATTTTACATTAAAATCAAAAGACATGAGTATACCAAAAGATAAAAGATTAAATTTCGATATTTGGTATGACCGCAAAAATTTAATGATATTAAAGGTATCCTATTCAAGAATGGGTAACTGGGAATATAGAGTTAAAAGTTTTAATTAATTTATCTTGAGATTTTTTTAAATAAATCATGTGCACTTATCCATCCAGACTCTAATCTAGGTCCTACAAACCAATCAGCACAAACACCCAATTTTTTCCTAGGATCCCAATAGCTCATAATTTTAAATGGTTTTGAATTTGAAGAAAATCTCCAACCGTGATTAAGTGAATAATAAATTTTTGTTTTTTTGATGTTCGAAAGTTTAAAAAATTTATCAATCATAATTTTTGAATTTTCTTTTTTGTTATTCTTGTTTTTACTAATATTTTTATTCGCCCACTTAAATGTACTTTGAAGAGTCCATAAATCATATTTTGATTTAAATCTTTTTTTTGAGTTTTCATTTCCAGCCCAACCAAGAATTGGATCTTCAAAAAGATAGCTGCTATTTGAATTTTTAATCTTTTTTATAGCAATCATAGTAGTAATATTTGCATCCATTTTTATAGATTTACTTAAAAAAGAATTATTTATGAATTTTTTAGAAAGTTTTTTTAATTGTGGAAAAGGACAAGTCAAAATTAGGTTTTTAAAAGATTTCAATTTTCCATCATCAAATAACAAATACCAAAGTTTATTTTTATAATATATTTTTTTTAATTCACTGTGGTAGTTACAATTAACTTTCTTTAATAAATATTTGCTAATATCATTGTTGCCATTTTTACCAATTATTTTCATATGATTTTTGTTCTCTTTTTTTTTTGAATTAAGAAAAACATGTTTACCACTCCATACCTTTAAAATTCTTTTTTTTATTAAATCTTTAGTAAATTTTTTAAATTCTGTGGTTTTTGGTGAAATATATTGGGTACCATGATCAAAACCTGTGCTGCCTTTTATTCTTTTAAAAGATGCACGACCTCCCGGGCCTCTTGCTTTGTCGAACAAAATTACTGAGTGTTTTTTATTAAGAAGATTTGCAATTGTGGCTCCAGAAATTCCAGAACCAATTATACAAAATTCACTCATTTACCAGCAACAACCATTCCCTCCATCAACATAGTTGGTGAATTAGTTGCATATTTGAACTCCAGGTCATTTGCTAATGTAATATTTTGAAACATGTCTTTAAAGTTACCTGCTATGGTAATTTCATTTATTGGATATTTAAACTCACCATTCTCAATTAAAAACCCAGTTGCTCCAACTGAATAGTCTCCGGTCACAATATTACTTCCATGTCCTATGGTTTCTGTAATATAGAGACTTTTTAAATTTGAATTCAGTAAATCTTTAAAGCTAATATTTCCATTTTCAAAATAAAGATTACTTGTTCCTCCACATCTTCCATTAGACTTAAGATTTAATTTATTGCCATTGTAAGTATCAATCAGATAATGTTTCAAAATTCCTTGATCCACCAGTTTAAGTTTATCAGTCTTTACTCCCTCGCTATCAAAATTTCTTGAGCCTAAACCTTTAAGTATATCAGGTTTATCAAATACATTTATTTTGTCAGAAAATATTTTTTGATTAATTTTATCCTTTAAAAAAGAAGTCCCTCTTGATATAGCTGATGAAGAAATAGCACTTGCAAAAGTTCTTAAGATCCCCTTAGCTATTCTTTTATCAAAAATTATTGCAATTTTTTCACTACCAATTTTTTGTGGACTTAATTTTCTAATAGTTTGGTCAGCAGCAATTTTACCTAATTCATCTGCATCATCTAGGTCTTTAAGAAAACATTTGCTAGAATATTCATAGTCTCTCTCCATACTTTTTTCATCTTTTGCAACTGTTACACTTGATGCTGTAAATGAAGATGTTTTATAACCATCACAAAAACCTTCGGTATTAGCTAAAACAAAATTTGATTTGTTTTGAGTAAAACTGGATTCGGTATTGACAATTTTTTTATCATGGGAGGCGGCATCCTCTAATTTTTTTAGGTAACTTATTTTTTGATCATTCTCTATATGAGTATTATCATAGAGATCTAAATCTTTAGCTTTTTTTGCTAATAAATCTTTGTCTGGTAAAGAATTAAATTCATCTTCAGGAGTATTCTTTGTAGTCTCAACACATTTTTCAATCAAAATGTTTAAATTGTCATTAAGTAAATTTGAAGAAGATATCGATGATTTTTTTTTACCAATATAAGTAGTAATGCTTATTCCTAGATCATCTGACCTATTAGACTCATCCAATTTTTTATTTCTAAAATTGACAGTTTCAGAAACTGAATTTTTTACAACCACACTTGAGTCTGTTGCACCTAATTTCTTCGCTAAATCTAAACAATATGATGCTTTTTTCTCTAAAAATTCTTGTTCTTTAACCATTTAAAGTTTCGTACCGCCTACAGTCATCTTATCGATTAATATTGATGGCTGTGCAACACCTACAGGTACACCTTGTCCAGCTTTACCACATGTCCCAATGCCAGGATCCATCATCATGTCATTCCCTACCATAGAAACTTCTTTTAAAATTGAAGGACCATCACCAATTAACGTTGCACCTTTAATTGGTGATCCAATTTTACCATCAATAATTTCATAAGCTTCAGTACAATTAAATACAAATTTTCCAGATGTAATATCAACTTGTCCACCACCAAAACTAACTGCAAAAATACCTTTATCAACAGATCTAATCATCTCATCTTGGGTCTGCTTACCACTTAGCATCATTGTGTTTCTCATTCTTGGTAAAACAATGTGTCTATAATTTTCTCTTCTTCCACTGCCAGTAGATCTGGTATTCATTAAACGTGCATTTAATCGGTCTTGCATGAAATTTTTTAAAATTCCATTTTCAATTAAAACAGTTTTTTCTGTTGGTGTTCCCTCATCATCAATTGTAAGACTACCTCTTCTATTATCAATAGTACCATCATCAACAATTGTTACTCCCTCGCTCGCAACCCTTTGGCCCATCAAATTATGGAACGCTGAAGTTTTCTTTCTATTAAAGTCTCCTTCTAAACCATGACCTACAGCTTCATGAATTAATATTGCTGGCCAACCAGGGCCTAGCACAACTTTCATCTCCCCAGCCGGTGCTGGTTTGCTCTCTAAATTTACTTTTGCTATTCTCAAAGCCTCATCACAAACTCTTTTCCAATTATCATCTTTAAGGTACGAGTCGTAAGATTGTCTTCCACCAACGCCATATACTCCTGTTTCTTTTCTGCCATCTTTTTCAAGCATAACTGATACATTAAATCTTATTAAGGGACGAACATCCGATAAAGTCTCTCCACCGGATCTAATTATTTCTATAGACTTTTGCTCACCCAAAAAATTAGCTGTGACCTGTTTAACATTGCCATCTTTAGAGCGTAAATAATTATTTACATCATTAAGTATATCAATTTTTTTGTTAAGAGATTTTTGCTCAATTGGATTAATATTATCGTAATATTTTTTATTTGATTTTGGGATTTCGTGATTATAAGAACCTTTGGCAGATTTTAGAGTTGACTTTAGATTTTCTGAGGACTGCTTTAAAGAGTCTTTTGAAATTTCATTAGAGTGAGAATAAGCAACTACTTCACCAGAAATAGCTCTAAATCCAAATCCTAAATCTGAATTATAACTAGAATTTTTGATCTTATTATCGTCTAATAAAATTGTTTCAGATTTTGAATTTTCTAAGTACAGTTCGCCATCATCACATTTTTGTAAAGTATCTGAAATAATGTTTTCAGCCTCATTTCTAGATAGGTCAGATTTTTCAAAAAAATTACTCATAATTAATACTAATTAGATTGTTTTATGTAATTTTCAACTAGCGTATTTTACGCATGTACATATATTAAGTAAATTAGTAGTAAATTGTCTTATTACAATGAAAGTTTATTTTAATAATTCTTGTAGAATTTGTAAGGCTGAAATTGATCTTTATAAAAAACAGAAAATAAATGAAATTGATTGGGTTGATATAACAGACAATGAGTTAGCAGAAAAGGAAACTTCTAAAGATAGTAAACAACTTTTAAGACGACTTCATATTAAAGATGGTGAAAAAGTTTTGGGAGGCGCAAAAGCATTTTTATTATTATGGAAAAAAATGCCAAAATATAAATTTCTTTATAATTTTTTTAAGCTACCAATAATTTTTAACTTATTTTCTATTGTATATGAAATTGTGGCTTTTTTTCTCTATCTTAAAAACAAGAAACAATTAAAAAAACTAACTAAAGAAAAATAATAAAAATTTACTCAGTAATGACATTGAAGATATAAACATTACTAAAACTATAGAATACATTAATAAAACAACCTTATTTTTTTTTCTTCTAAGCCTTACAAAATCTTTGTCATCTAAATCAGAGATATCTCTTTCTCCAGCTACTGGATAATCATAAGTAAATCTCCAAGTGCTATCACCAAGTCTAGGATCTAAATTATTAAAATAAGTAATCCAGGCAATAATGTATCTAAAAACTAAATATAAGATTATTAAAAAAATTGAACCCAAAATCATAAGATATAATACCTAATTAAATCTAAAGATTTAATTAATATTTTTAGCTCTTTTTCTAGCAATAAGTTGTGTTAAAGAGTCTACCATAGTATCTGAAGCCTTAAAGATATCCACGTCTCTAAACTCATGAGAAAGATTTTTTTCTGGATTTGTTTTATCCTCAATAACAATTCCTTCGTCTGGTGAGTTATTTTTGATATAAATTAATAATAACCACTCATCGTCAGATGACTCATCCCATTTAATAAAAACCTCTCCAGTTTCAAATCGTCTATCTATACATCTAAAAATAGACATATCTCGGGTAATATGTCTTTTATTGAGTTGAAATACCAAACTACTTGCGCTTCTATAAAAGCTCTCAAGTGCAAATTCAACTTTTTGTCTTGCTAATGTATATTCTTTTTCTTTTTCTAATAAGGTTTCTCTGTCCTCGTTACCTTGAAGTTTAACACCTAGCGCCTCAACTCTTTCTTTGATTTTTTGATCTCTGAGTAATCTGTATTTTTCTTTTAATTTGTCGATTCTATCTTGTAGTCCAGAATAATCTTCTCTTTTTTCTTTTAAGGAAATTTTCTCAAGTTTTTCTAATTCTTTAACTTCTCTTATTCTGAATTTTTCAATTTGTTTATCTAATCTTAATTGTTTTAAAAATTGTTTTTGCTTTTCTGCTTGTTCGATTCTTAAAAGCGCTTGTTCTTTTCTCAAAAATAATTTTATGTCTTTCGTTCTCTGTTTTTCTAATCTTTCCTCTTCTTTTAACGTTTGTTCCCTCAGCTTTAATCTTAAATTTTCTTCCTCTTTTTTCTTCTCTGCTTCTTCGATTTTTTCTTTTCTCTCTCTTTCAATTTTTTCTATTTTTATTCTTCTTTTCTCATCGGTTTTTAACAACTTGTAGTTAGAAATTATTTCTGAAATTTTGTCAAAAAAACTCTGAATGCTTTTTTCCAAACCAAAATTAAATTTAAAATTAAACTGAGGCTTAAGAGATAATTGAAATTTAACTAGTTTTAAGACCAGGCTATCTATCTGTTTTTTTTTTATTTTTAGCTGATAATTGACTTTTTTTGGTTTTTTAGACTTAATTTTTTTCTTTTTACTAATTAACTTATTTTTTCTTTGTTTTTTAGATCTTTTTCTAATTCTATTTATTTTTCTTTTAACTTTGGTTACTTTATTTTTCTTTTTAGTTTTTTTTTTTTTTGATTTTTTTTGTTTTTTTTTAATTTCTGAGGAGAAATGACCCTATCAATAATTTATTGATAAATATAGTCTCTAGTCACAGGTGTTGAATTATAATTTTTAGTAAGTTGAAATTGATATACAACTTGATCTCCCCACTTGAATGCCATTTCACAACCTGCAAGATAAAACTCCCACATTCTAAAAAATTTTTCATCAAACATTTGGATAATTTTATCTTTATTTTTTAAATAATTTTCTTTCCAATGTCTCAACGTGTGTGCATAATGAAGCCTTAAAACCTCAATATCTGTCACTATTAAGCCAGCTTTTTCAATAGGGTTGGTTACTTCGCTTAAACTTGGAGTATAACCACCAGGAAAAATATATTTCGTAATCCATGGATGAGGATCTCTTGGAGGATTAACAGATCCGATGGTGTGTATCAATGAAACCCCATCCTCTTTCAACATTTTTTCAATTTGTTTGAAAAATTTTTTATAAAATTTCCTTCCAACATGTTCAAACATCCCAACACTCACAATTCTATCAAATTTTTCGTTCAACTCTCTATAATCCATTAATTTAAATTTTACTTGATTTTCTAAATTCAATTCTTTAGCTTTTTGGGTACAATGATTAAGTTGATTCTCTGATAAAGTAATACCTGTTACTTCACATTGAGCACTTTTGGCTATATCGATGGCAAGTGAACCCCAGCCACATCCAATATCTAAAACTTTTTGATTAGGTTTTATATTTAATTTTTTAATTATATGTTGAATTTTGTTATTTTGAGCTATTTCTAAACTATCATTTTCATTTTTAAAATATGCACAAGAATATTGTTTTTTTGGATCTAAAAATAAGTCATACAAGTCGTCCTTAATATCATAATGGTGAGATACATTTATTTTGGATTTTTTAATAAAATTAAAGTTAGTTAAATATCTATATGATCCCCTTAATCTGTTAATTAAATAACTGAAAAAGTTTAATTCTCCCCTTCCAAAATTCATTAAGGCAAGATCTAAAAAATCTGTCAGGGTACCGTTTTCAATTACAATTTCACCATTGGTATATGCCTCACCAAAATATAAATCAGGATGAAATAACAATTTATAATGAAGATTTTTATTTAAAATTTTTAATTTAATAGGGTTATTGTCTGGTTCTCCAATAATATAATCTTTAGAATTAGCATCAGTTAACACAAAACCACCTTTTTTAAAAATTTTATTAAGAAATCTTGCTAATTGCATTTTATGCCGCCAAAGTTGATTTATTATAAAATTCTAAATCCTTTAACCTATTTATTAATTCTTTTTCATCATTTCGATTTAAGAGACTTAGTGGTGGTAAAATATTTTTATATATATTATCATTTTTAGCACAGTAAGTATGTAAACCTGAAATAAGATTATATTTGTCAAAAGCAATTCTCACATCACATAGTTTATCATTATGTAACTGCTTTTTTCCTGCAAAAAAATCATCATAAACCTTCCTTGATAATTTCGCTGTAACATTGCATGTTGCGGTTATTATACCGGAACATCCTAATTCCAAACCTTTTAACAATTTAGTCTCTGAACCTGGTAAAATAGAAAAATTTTTAAGCTTTAAATTATCATACAAGTTATAAGAGCTGTCTTTTACTCCAATTATTTGTTCTGGAAATTCATTAACAAGTTTTTCTACACACTGCAAACTAAATTTATAACCACTTAGTTTTTCAAAATTATAAAGAATAATTTTACAATCTGGCACAGAATTAATTATTCTAGAATAAAAATCCAAAACCTCTGTATCACCATAACTATAATAGGCGGGAGGCATAATTAAAAATTTATTTAGGTTCAATGAAATTGCTATCTTTATAAAATTTATTGTTTCACCTAAAGAGTTTAGACCTGTGCCAATTATATGTTTATCCTGATATTTGCTTTTTGAAATATTGTTAAGTAAGTCAATTTTTTCAGAAATAGGTATTAATTGAGATTGACCTGTGCTGCCAAATATTACCGTGCCATGACAACCTTGATCGATAAGCTTCTCAGCATGCATTATAGTTTTTTCAACATTCAGGCTTAAATCATTGTTAAGCACTGACATTGAAGCAGCAAAAATTCCACTTATTTTTGTCATAATAAAAATTTATATAAAAATATACTCAGTAAAGTTTATAAATACTATATGAAAATATTAGCAGTTCAGAGCAGAATGGGTATTGGAGATACCGTAATTTTCTTACCATTTATAAAGGCTTTGTCCAAAAAATTTAATTCACCAATAAGTATATTAGTAAAAGAAAACTCTAAAGCTAATCAATATTTACACCAGACAAAATATATTGATAAAATTCTTATCTTAGAAAGAGATAATAAAACGAATAATAGGCATAGTGGTTTTTTTGGTATTTTTAATTTAGCGACCGATTTAAAAAAACATAAATTTGAAAAAATTTTTATTTTCAATTCATCTCTAAGATTTAGCTTGATCGCTAAAATATCTGGAATTCCACAAGTTTACCAATATCCCTTGTTCACAAAAACCAATCAACACATAACCGAAGTTCCTAAAAAATTCTTAAAAACAAATTTAAATTTAGACGTAAATGAAGATCCTGAAGTGCAAATTGACAATGGATTAATTTCTAAAGCAGCACAAAAATTTCAAATAGATAAAAATAATTTAAATATTCTTCTAGGTATTGGTGGTTCTGGACCTACAAAAAGAATTCCTGCAAAAACTTTTTTAAGTGTCATTGATAAAATCTCAAATATAAAAAATTGCAAATTTTTTCTTGCAACAGGTAAAACAAATGAAGAACAAGAAATATTAAATGAAATTTTGCAGTCTAAATTTAAAAATTCTTGCACTCGTCTAGATAATTTAACGATTAATGAAATCTTACCATTAATTAAGTGTTGCAATATATCTATTTGTAACGACTCAAGCTTTAGTCATTTATCCTCAGCTTTAGGAATTAAAACAATCACATTAATGGCTGATACTCCCTTGATTTATGGAAATTATAGTACAAAAATGTTTCCAATAATTCCAGAAGGAGAAAGAACAGTATCACATAAGTCTTTAGGTAAAGAAAAAATAGATCCGCAAAAAATTTTTGAAAAATTTATAGAAGTCGTTAATTAAGAAATATCATTTAAAACGATATCTTTGGCTTCGTTGACTATTGATGATAATCTGGCAGTTTCTGGAGAAACATCTGGATGAATTTTTTTTTGTATTTTTATATATGCTTTATTTACATCCTCTTTGCTAATTTTTTTACTCATATCTAAATTCAAAATCTTATATGCTTCTGAAACTGATATAGACGATACATTGTTAGCACCTGCTTGGTTAAAAGAAAAGCGACCAGATCTTCTTAATGTTTGGATAAGCCTAAAAAGGGAAATTAATTGAAAAATAGACAAACCTTTTAATTTTAATAAAGCTAAACTTGCCAAGGTAAGAGGTAAGGTTAATAAAAATTTTCCACCAATAGCAAACAAAACTGCTAAAGCAATTAATCCTAATATAACAAGAAATCTTAGGCCTTTTGAAATTTTCCTAGATGAAATTTTAGTTATTAAACGCAGTAGAAAATAAAAAATGGTTAATATAACCACTGTATAAATTATTATATTCATATATTTTTAATCTAATGAAAATACCACAACTCAAAAAAAAATCAGAGCTTAAATCTTGTCACAATACGACGTGGGAAGATAATTATAGTTGGATCCATCAGGATAATATTCTTGAGGTTTTAAAAGATAGTTCCAAGCTACTTCCAGATGTTAGGAAATATCTTGAAGAGGAAAATAATTTTACAGAACATAATTTAAAAGACACAAAAAAATATCAGAAAATCTTATTTGATGAAATTAAAGGTAGAATAAAGTTAGATGATGAGTCATTAAGATTTAAAGACAAAGAATATGAATATTGGACTAAAACAACTGCAGTGGGAAATTATTCGATAAAACTTAGAAAGAAAATTGGAAGTGATATTGTTGAAGAATTTTGGAATGGTGATGTAGAAAAAGAGAAATTAAAAACTGAATATTTCGGTGTAGGTGATTTAGAGGTAAGTTATAACGATAAACTTTTAGGCTATTCTTTAGACTTAAAAGGATCTGAATATTATATAATTTACATAAGAAATATTACCTCAGGAAAATTAGTCACTGAGAAAATAGAAGAAACAAGCGGAAGTATTACTTTTAGTTTGGACGATCAATATTTTTTTTATTCAAAGCTTGATGAATTTCATAGACCAAGAAAAATATTTAGACACAAAATTGGATCCTCAGTCAAAGATGATGAGCTGATTTTTGAAGAGAAAAGTGAAGCATTTGCTGTGAGCATAAGTTTAAGTTCAGATGAAAAATATTTTTTTATAACAACATCAGATCATAATACTTCCGAACAATACTACTTCGAGGTAACAGAAAAAAATCCAAAGCCAAAATTAATTAAAAAAAGAAAAAAGGGTGTAATTTATTCAATCAATTCTTGGGGTGGATATTTTTATTGTCATACTAATGATGAAGCAGAAGATTTTAAAATCGAAAAATGCGATGATTTATCAAATCAAAAGTGGGAAACTTATATAGCTGCTAAAGAAGAGGTTTTAATTGGAGGATTAATTTTTTTAAATGATTGGATTATCAGAGGGGAAAAATCAAATGCATTAGGAAAATTATTTGTAAGAAATAAACAAACAGGGATTGAAGAAGAATTAAAATTTACTGACGAATCTGTGATTGTGCCCAGTGTTTCATTGATACAAAGAAATAAAAATACTGACTCAGTTTACTTGTCATATTCATCTCCGAAAACACCAAATAAAACTTATTTATACAATTTGAAAACAAAAGAAAAAAAATTAGTAAAAGAACAAGAAATCCCATCTGGTCATAATCCAGATGACTATATAGTCGAAAGATTAGAGTGCCCTTCTCATGATGGAAGATTAGTTCCACTTACAATTACTAGGCACAAAAAAACAAAAATTAATGGAACAGCAAATTTACTTTTATATGGCTATGGGTCATATGGAAGTTCAATGACTCCAGATTTTTCCTCAACTAGATTGAGTTTAATTGACAGAGATATTATTTGGGTAACTGCACATATTAGAGGGGGAATGGAAAAAGGAATGAAATGGTGGAAAGAAGGCAAGCTTCTTAATAAAAAAAACACTTTTGAAGATTACATCCACGTAGCAAGGTTTTTGATTGAAAAAGGATATTCATCGAAAGGAAAAATAATTGGTATGGGTGGATCGGCTGGTGGTTTATTAATGGGAGCAGTAGTTAATCAATCCCCAGAATTATTTCTTGGAATTGTTATGGCTGTACCGTTTGTTGACTCATTAACAACTAATTTGGATCATTCTTTGCCTCTTACTGTTGGAGAATTTGATGAATTCGGAAATGCAAAAGATAAAAAAGATCATTTTGATTATATTTATTCTTATGCTCCATATAATAATATTAAAAAAATGGATTACCCTCACATGTTAATTACTACAAGCTTAAGTGATAATAGAGTATTATTTGATGAACCAGCAAAATTTACAGCCAAACTTAGAGATTTAAAAACTGATAATAAATTACTTTTGTTGAAGACTGAAATGAACGCAGGCCACGGAGGTAAGTCAGGCAGAGATGGTGCCATCGAAGAAATAGCTTTTGACTACGCATTTATTTTAAAGATTTCTGAAAAAATTAAAATTTAATACCTTGAAAAAAAACAAATAACCCCCATATATATAACGTTGGTCGCCTACCGGGGCTAACAATAAATAAACTTGCTTAACAAAGGAGGATATTATGACAAGTAAGGATTTATCTATATTCAACTCACTAAGACCTTTTTCAATTGGTTTTGACGATATGTTTGACCAATTTGAAAATATGCTTGGTAACGGTTCTTTGACGATGCAGTCAAACTACCCACCTTATAACATCCGAAAAACTGGTAAAGATAACTATGCAATTGAAGTTGCTTTAGCTGGTTTTAATAAAAACGATGTTGAAGTTGAGTTTGAAGATAATTTATTAACAGTTAGAACTAAACAAGTTAATAAATCAGAAAATAATAATGCTGATGGAGAAATAATTCACAAAGGTATTTCTCAAAGACAATTTGCTAGATCATTTACTATAGCTGATGATGTAAAAGTAAATGCTGCCGAGTTAAAAGATGGTCTTTTAACAATATCTTGTGAAAGAATTGTTCCTGAGCATAAAAAAAGAAAACTTATTGAAATTAAATAAGTATACCTTGCTTGCGGAGATAAACTCTCCGCAGGTAATCAAAAGCAACCGTTAGAAACAAATCCAATTACAACCAATTTTGCGTTTACTTCAAATCTTCTTTCGCAAGGTATTCCGTATTTTTTTGTGTTATAAACTAAAACTAAATTTCCTTTTTCATTTTTAAAATCTTCATCTGGGATACCTAAACTGGTTTTTAAATCCTGAGAGGACTTACCTATATATGCACTTAATTTTTTATTTTCCTTCTCAACAATAGCGTCAGTTTTTTGCTTAATTGTCTGACAACCTAATAAAGTAAATATTATAAATACACTTAGAATTAAGATCTTATTTTTTTTCATAATTTTATAATAACAACGTAATTATGGCATAAATATAAACTTGTGGGTTGAAAATTGTTAATAAGAATTAGTTTTGAGGGGTAATGCAGGAAAGAATCAAATATTTTGCTATTTATAGGAGGATAAATGCTTGAAAAATATTTTGAATACAAAAAACATAAAACAGATTTTAAAACTGAAGTAATTGCTGGAACAACGACGTTCTTAACAATGGCTTACATAATGTTTTTAAATCCATTCATCTTATCAGGGGAGTTTGCCGGCCCTGAAAAAGGGTTCTTTGATTTCGGCGCAGTATATACGGCAACTATTTTAGCAACAGCGTTAGCTTGCTTTATAATGGCTTTTTACGGAAAAACTTGGCCAATTGGACTTGCCCCAGGTATGGGTATTAATGCGTTTGTTGCTTTTGGAGTTTGTGCTGGCATGGGTTATACGCCACAAGAAGCTCTTGGTGCAGTTTTAGTTGCTGGGGTATTGTTCTTAATCATCTCACTTACACCGATAAGAGCCTGGTTGATTAACTCAATTCCAAAAAGTTTAAAACTAGGAATTGGTGCTGGTATTGGATTATTTCTTGCAATTATTGGATTACAAATTATGGAAGTTGTAGTTGATAATCCTGTAACGCTAGTACAACTTGGAAATTTAAGCGACCCATTAGTACTTCTTGGATGCGCAACATTTATAGCAATTATTGTTCTTGAAAAGATGAACGTAAAAGGAAATATCATTATAGGTATTTTGGTTTTTAGCGTTATTGCTTGGGCTACTGGTCTGGCTAAATTTAATGGTTTAGCAAGTGCACCTCCTCCCATGACATACCTTTTTGAATTTGACTTATCGGCTGCCATGACTGCTGGAATGTCTACAGTAATATTTACTCTGCTATTTATAGATTTCTTTGATACAGCTGGAACATTAACTTCTGTAGCAAATGTTGCGGGCAAAGTTGATAAACAGGGAAAAGTTCAAGACATTAATAAAGCAATGTTGTCTGACAGTGTTGGGACTGTTGCTGGTGCTATGATGGGAACAACAACTGTTACTAGTTATGTTGAGTCAGGAGCTGGTGTTAAAGCTGGTGGTAAGACTGGTATGACTTCCCTTGTGATAGGTATATTGTTTTTAGCATGTATATTTTTTGCACCTCTTGCAACTAGTTTGCCAAAACAAATTGATGGTGCGGCTTTACTCTTTGTTTCCGTTTTATTTATTAGAAATATTACAGATATAGAATGGAATGACATTTCAGAGTCAGCTCCGGCAATTTTAGCCATGATCGCAATGCCATTGACTTATAGTATCAGCAACGGAATTGCTTTGGCATTTGTTTCATATGCTTTAATAAAAATATTTACTGGAAAATTTTCGAGTACTTCTCCAGCAATATGGGTTGTGGCAATACTGAGTGTTGTAAGTTTTGCGGTAAGCTAAATTAAATATAACGGGGCTAGTTTTCTAGCTCCGTTAACTAATTTCTTCTTATAATTTCCTTAATAGAAAGTTCCTCATAATGTTCTGTAGGTTGAACAATCCAAGGGTCTGAGTCTAATTTAATTGGACAAAAGTCTGGTTCAAAAGAAGATGACCTTTTTTTCCATAAACAAGCAGTTTTAATTTCTTTAATAAATTTTTTTGTTGGTTCGTAACCTTTTAACCATTCAATACTTTTATTTAGTGTTAGCCCTGTATCTGATAAATCATCGATTAAAAGGATTTTTTCAAAATCTTCTTCTTTTGCTAGTGAGCTTATTTCTCTTGCAAACATAAGTTGACCTTGTTGGTCCTCAATACCTTTTCCTGAATAACTTTGGATAACAATATATGCTATAGGAAGTTTTAAAATTCTTGAAAGTATGTCAATAATTGGTGCAGCACCTCTCATTATCCCAACTAATACTGTGGGACGGTAATTATTATGTATTTCAATGGCTAATTTTTCAACAATTTTTGTATATTCTTCAAATGATATAATTAATTTATCTGCCATAAATTTTTTTATCATATAAAAAAAATTAAAAAAGATTAAAAAAGAAGTTATGAAAATATTTGATTGTTTCATGTATTTCAACGAAGACGTTGTTTTAGATCTAAGGCTTAATATGCTTGATAAATACATTGACTATTTTGTAATCGTTGAGAGTAGCTTCACTCATAAAGGCGATAAGAGACAGCTTCAATTTGATAGTAAAAAGTTTGAAAAATTTAAAAATAAAATTATTTATTTAGTATACGATAAAATACCTAATAATATTAAAGAAATTTTGAGTGACGAGCATGAAGACGATAAATCAAGAAAATATATATTTAACTCAATCCTAAGAGAAAATGGACAAAGAAACTTTATTCTCAATGGATTAGAAAATGCAAATGAAGAAGACCTGATTTTAATTTCAGATGTAGATGAGATACCAAATTTGGAAAAGTTGGAAATTAGTAAGATTAATCAAAAGATAATCATGTTTAAACAGGAAATGTTTTATTATAAATTTAATCTTAAATTACCCAATTTTAATTGGACTGGGACAAAAGCTTGTAAGAAAAAATATTTAAAATCTCCTCAATGGTTGAGAAACATTAAAGATAGAAAATATTCTTTATATAGATTTGATGTGTTATTCTCTCAGACAAAGTTTATAGACCTCAAAATAATTAAAAATGGTGGATGGCATTTCACAAATCTAAAAAGTGCTGAGGAAATAGAACATAAACTAAGATCATATTTGCATCACAGAGAGTTTGATGTGAACCCTATTTCTATAAACGAAATCAAAAATATAATTAAAAATAAAACAGCGATTTATGATCTAACTCTAGATAAAAGGAGCCAAAAAATAGGTCGTGGTAAAAAACTTGAAAAATACCCACTAGACAGATTACCTAAATTTTTGCAAGATAATTTACATAATTATCAAGAATGGATAGATTAATATGAAAAAAGGATACTGGGTAAGTTTATACTTTAAAATAGATAACCAAGAAAATATAAAAAAATATTCTGAGCTAGCAACACCAATTATTAAAAGTTATGGGGGTGTACCTCTTGTAAGAGGTGGAAAACACGAAACTTTTAATGGAGATGATTTCAGTAGAACCGTTGTGTGGGAATTTCCAAGTTATGCTAAAGCATTGGAGTGTCATTCTTCTAAAGAATATCAAGATAGTTGGTCAGTGGCAGAAAAAACCACAAAAAGACATATGCAAGTTGTTGAAGGATTTAGTATTGAATAGGCTCGGGGTCTATGCTTCTCCATAGATACCAAGTCGCAACAGAGCAATAAGGAGTAAATCTTTTTTTTAATAATTTTACAAATTTATCTGGAGGTAAATATTTTTTTTTGTAATTTTTAGAGATCGCTCTTAATAAACCAATATCTTGAATGGGCCAAATGTTGGATCTATTGTAAGTAAATAATAGGATCATTTCAGCAGACCATCTACCTATCTGTCTTAAATTTGATAGATAATCTATAGCCTCTTCGTCAGTCATTTTTAAAATTAATTTGGGATGAAAAGTTTTTTCGATAGTTTGTTTGGCTAAACTTTTAATTCCTAAAACCTTTTGCCGACTGAGCCCACAACTCTTAAGTTGTGAAAAAGTCAGATTTGATATAGTTTTTGCATTAATCTTATTTTTACATTTTTTTTTAAATTTAAAAAAAACAGAGTTTGCTGCAGCAACACTAATTTGTTGTCCTATTATGCTTTTACACAATGAATAGAAAATATCGCGTCTAGTTGTTAGAATAGTTTCAGATGGGCTTTCGTAACTTTTAATTAATTTTGAGAGAATTTTATCCTTTTTTGATAAGTACTTTTTTGCTTTATTCCAGTATTTAGGGACTCTAGTCATTCATTGGCCTAGAAGTAATAATTTTTCTTTTATAAATTTCTCTTCTAAAAATAATAAGTGTTGAAAAAATTACTAATAAAGCACCTATCAATGTTTTAATTGTGGGTATTTCATTCCAAATAAAATACCCGAATATAATAGCGAAAACTAAAGCTAAATATTTAAGAGGAGTTACTAAAGAAACTTCTGAAAATTTATATGATTGACTTAACCATAAATTTGCAACGCCACCAAAAATACCTATTAAAGATAAAAGTATAAAATGATTAAAAGTAGGCATAATCCAGCCCTTAGGAATAGTTAAAAAACTTAGTAATGTAATTGCTAAGGAAAAATAAAAAGAAATTAACCATACTGGTTCAGTTGTTGACAGTTGTCTAATTGTTATTGCTACATAGGAGAGACCTAAACAAAATATAATTGGAAAAATATAATAAATATTTAATTCAGTGATCCCTGGTTCTGTAATTATAAGAATTCCAATAAAGCCTATAATGACAGCTAACCACCTAAAAATTCCAACTTTCTCATTAAGTAAGAAAATAGACAATATGGTTGTAAATATTGGAGCAGCAAAAGAAATACTCACAACAGTTGCTAGTGGTAGCTGTCTTAAAGCAATAAATATTGCGATTAGTGCTATTAATCCAGAGCCACACCTTAAGGCATGCAATCCTGCTCTTTGAGTTCTATAGAAATTACGAAATCTTTCTTTAGGGATTATAAAAAAATAGAAAATTATTCCAAAAAAGCCCCTAAAAAACAAAACTTGACCAATAGGATAATCAACAGACCACTTTACAATTAAATCCATTAATGAAAATGCACAAATGGACAAAAACATGTACAAAAATCCCAATTGATTTTTACTTAGCATATGAATAATTTGTAAATTAAATTAAATGTTAATCAATGGAAATAGCAGTTTTAGCACTTGGATGTTTTTGGGGGCCTGAAATTAAATTCAGTAAAATAGACGGTATAATTAAAACAGAAGTTGGCTACTGTGGAGGAAATAGCTCTGTCACGACGTACAAGGAAGTTTGCACAGGAAATACAAATCATGCTGAAGTGGTAAAGCTAGAGTATGATGAAAAGACTATAACATACGAAAAGATTTTAAAAATTTTTTTCCAAATTCATGACCCTACAACTTTAAATTCTCAAGGACCAGATTTTGGAACTCAATATAGAAGTGAAATATTTTATCTAAATGACAATCAAAAAATAATTGCAGAAAAAGTGTTAAACGAAGTGAATGAGCGATTGTCAGGAAAAGTTGTTACAAAAATTTCATTATTAAAAAATTATTGTCCAGCGGAAGAATACCACCAAAAATATTTAGAAAAGAGGTAACGTGTCTTTAGTCGAAACTGATTGGTTAGAAAAAAACCTTACTGAGGTGAAAATTATTGATTGTTCTTGGCATATGCCTCAAACACAGAGAAGTGGATTTGAGGAATATAAATCTCTTCACATACCTAACGCGATTTTTTTTGACATAGATGAAAATTCACGAAAAGATACATCTTTACCACATATGTTAGTTGACCAAATGAGTTGGGATGTAATTGTTTCAAATATGGGAATTAAAAAAAATGATAAAATAGTCATTTATGATAATTCAGATGTTATAAGCTCATGTCGTGGTTGGTTTAATTTTGTCTATTACGGACATGACCCAAAATTAATAAGTGTTTTAAATGGTGGTTTGATAAAATGGCTTAAAGAAAAAAGGAAAGTAACTGATGAAATTTTGAATATAGAAAAATCAGATTATAATAGTACTGAGAGAAAATATCTTGTTAAGAGTAAACAAGCTATAAATCAAAATATAGACGAAAAAAAATTCATATTAATTGATGCTCGAAGTAGAGAAAGATTTGAAGGTAAAATCCCTGAGCCTAGAAAAGGTCTTAGAAGCGGATGTATAAAAAACTCTTTTTGTATACCATTTAATGAATGCCTGAATATTGATAAAACTTTTAAAAATAACAATGAACTTAAAAAAATTTTTAAAATAAGTTTAGAAAATTTAGAACAAAAAAATATTGTTTTTTCATGTGGTTCTGGTGTTACAGCGTGTGTTTTGGCACTAGCTTATTCTTTAATTAATGATAAATATCTTCCTTGTATATATGATGGCTCTTGGGCCGAATACGGATTAATTTAAATTTTATATGAAAAGATCTACAAAAGCGATTTCAATAATATTTGTATTTTTTTTAATAATTGCAATTGTAATCGTTGGAAGATCAATGATTGGTAATCATTTTAAAAAGAAATTTAGTAAAAGTCCACCACCAGGAATAATTGTAACTGAAGTTATTGGAAAAGAATTCTCTGAACAAATAGAAACTTATGGTACAGCAATTTCAAAGAAATCAAAAACTTTTAAAATTAAAAAAGATGACCTTTTTGAAGACCTAAAATTAAAGAACTTTGTAAAAAAAGGAGATGTTTTAATAAAATTAAAAAGTGGAGATATTTTAGCTCCATTTAGTGGAGTATTAGGCTATACAGGTTTAACGGAGGATATTCTTGTTTCAAGCAACATATTTATCATCACACTTGATGATAATTCGACAATTTACTCAGATATTAAAATTCCAGAAACTTATTCTGCATATATAAAAAAAGGGCTTCCTGTCGAGGTTACATTATCCAGTTTTAAAAATAAAACTTTTTTAGGTGAGATAGATTTTGTTTCAAGCAGAATAAATGCAGACACAAGAAGTTTATTATCAAGAATAAAAGTTAAAAATCAAAATTTGGAACTAATTTCAGGCTCACTTTTAGAGGTAAGAATTAAATTTGATTTGAGAGATTCTCTTAGTGTGCCAGATACAAGTGTAATGATTGAAGGTGATAAATCCTATGTTTACAAAATTAATGAGGAAAATATTGCAAATAAAACTGAGGTAAAAACTGGCCTAAGAGGTGATAGCAACATTGAAATAATTTCAGGCTTAACTGCAGGTGATATTATTGTAGCTGAGGGTCTAAAAAAGGTAAGACCTCGTGGAAAAATAAAACCTATCAATAAATAATGTTTATAACTGAATTAAGTATTAAAAGACCGACAGTATCTTGGGTTATGTCCCTAATACTAATCATATTTGGTTTATTTGTATTTTGGAAATTGCCCGTTAGAGAACTACCAAATGGAATTCAACCACCTGTTGTTCAAGTTCAAGTAGACTACAAGTCCGCAGCAGCTTCTATAGTAGATCAAGAAGTTACACAGGTTGTTGAGGATGTTATTGGTGGGGCTGAGGGTATAAAGAATATAGATTCAAAATCTGAAAACGGTAGAAGCACAATTAATGTTGAGTTTGACACAAGTATTGATCTAGATAATGCTGCCAATGACATCAGAGAAAGAGTTGCAAGAGTTGTGGATAACTTACCAAGTGAGTCGGATCCGCCACAAATACTTAAAAGAGCTGCAGGATTTACAACAACTATGTGGCTATCATTGTCCTCTTCCTCGTGGAGTGATCTTGAATTAGGAGACTTCGCAGAAAGATATCTTGTGGACCAATTTTCAAGTGTAAAAAATGTTGGAAGAATTAGAGTAGGTGGATTAAGAGAATTAAGTATTAGAGTTTGGATTGATCCTATTAAACTTGCAGCTAATGATTTAACCATTAAAGAAGTTGAATTTGCTATTCGTGGCGAAAATGTAAGTTTGCCTGCAGGAACGTTAGAAGCAGACAATATTGATTTAACACTAAATCTAGATAAATCATATAATGATATTGATACTATAAATCAAATACCTATCAAAAAAACTAGTAACCGTGTAATTCTTTTATCGGATGTAGCAAATGTTGAATTTGGCCCGGTATCAGAAAAAACTCTTTTTAAAGCTCAAACTGAAGATCAAATAAATTTGAAAACTGTAGGGATAGGTATCTATGCAAGAAGTGGTGCCTCAACAGTGGAACTTTCAAATGATATTAAAAAGAAAATTGTTGAGGTAAAAAAATCTTTGCCAGAGGAATTAGATTTAAGAGTTTCTTTTAATAGAGCTAACTATGTTGAGGCTGCAATTGAAGAAGTTTATAAAACTTTGGCGATTGCTTTTGTTCTAGTAGTATTGATAATCTATTTATTTCTAGGAAACCTCAAGGCAGTTATTGTACCTGCTATTGCACTTCCGGTAAGCTTAATAGCATCTTTTCTAGGCCTATATATATTTGGTCTTTCAATTAATATTTTTGTGCTTTTAAGTTTTATTTTAGCGATTGGCATAATCACAGATGACTCAGTAATTATGACAGACGCAATATACAGAAGAATAGAGAATGGCGAGACACCACTTGTTGCTGCTTATAGAGGATCTAAACAAATTTCTTTTGCTATCGTTGCTACAACACTGATTTTAGTAGCAGTTTTCTTACCATTAATATTTATTGAGGGAATTTCTGGAACATTATTTAGAGAAACAGCAATTGCATTATCTTTTTCAATTGTAGTTTCTTCTTTTGTTGCACTAACTTTATCACCAATGCTAGCAAGTAAATTTTTATACAAAAAAAAATCAAAAAAAAGTTTTATTCAAAAATTTGAAAAACTTTTCACTAACTTTGCAAACTTTTATGAAGAAACTTTAGTTAATGTTATTAATAAAACTAAAAGCGTAAGTTTTTTTATTATTTTTATAATAATTGCCTCAGTGCTTTTGTTTAGTTATTCAAAAAAAGAGCTTTTGCCTATGGAGGATCGGGGAGCATATCTAATAATTGGTTCAACTGATGAAGGAAGTTCCTTCGAATATACCCAAGAACAAGCACAAAAAGTAGAGGCAAGACTTATTCCTTTGCTACAAGCTAAGGATAGTCCATATTCAAGATTTATAATGCGTGTTCCAGGATTTGGAAATTCAGCTAATTCATATAATAGTTTTATAATAATCGCTCTACTTGATGATTGGAAAAATCGTAAAAAAGGCCAACAAGTTATTCTTAGAGAGGCAATTGGTAAAATAGTGACTTTACCCCAAGCCCTAGCTTTTCCTATATCTCCTCAATCTATTAGAGTATCAAATTACAACAAACCTGTCCAAATGGTCATTTATGGAAATACTTATGAAGAACTTGAGGCAATACAAAAAAAAGTAATACGAAAACTTAGATCTAATAAAAATCTCTCAAGAATTGAGTCTGATTACAATCGAAACAAGCCAGAAGTAAAATTGATAATAAATAAAAATAAAGCTAAAGATTTAGGTGTTTCAACTAAATCAATTGGTGAAACACTTGAAACACTTTACGGAGGAAAAAAAATAACAACTTTTAATAAACTAGGCAAAGAGTATCCAATAATTGTTCAACAATATTTATCTGATCGACGAAATAAAGAGGGTGTTTCAAAAATATTTGTTCGCTCGGAAACGAATAAAAAATTAATATCTTTAGCAAATCTTATTAGTTTTAAGGAAGAAGGTTCAGCAAAGGAACTTGCTAGATATAATAGACAAAGAGCAGTGACAATATCTGCAAATATTGTTGAGGGGTATACCTTAACAAAAGCGATAAAATACTTTGAAAATGTGATGATTGATCTAGCACCAGAAAACCAAATTACTTGGAAAGGAAAATCAGAGGAAATTAAAGAGACAAGTAATGAATTATTTATAATTTTTGCTTTAGCTTTACTAACTGCTTATTTGGTTATGGCTGCAACATTCAACTCTTTTATTCATCCATTTGTGATAATCTTAACTGTACCTTTGGCTATTTTTGGAGGATTGGTCTTTATTTTATTTCTAAATAGCTCTGTAAATATTTTTTCTCAAATTGCATTAATCATACTAATTGGTATCTCAACCAAGAATAGTATTCTAATTGTTGATTATGCAAATCAAATTAGATCTAGCGGAAAAACTATTGAATTGGCTGTCAAAGAGGCGTGCGCTGTTCGGTTTAGACCAATTATAATGACATCACTAAGTACAATGATTGCAATGATGCCTTTAGTAATTGGAAATTTCGGCCCAGGTGCAGGGGAGGGTTCAAGATTAGCAGTTGGTTCTACAATCCTAGGAGGAATGATAATTTCAACGTTCTTTACTTTGTACGTCACTCCTTCAATGTATCTCGCATTGGCGAAAAATACAAAAAGAATTGACATAGTAGACTTGGAACTAAAAAAAGAGTTGTCTAAAAAATAATATATTTTTTTTTATTTAATCTACTTTTACATTTTAATAATTGTTTTTTATAATTATTGGATTGTCTCTCAACTTTTTTAGCTAGTCCAATTACTTTCTTATTTTTTTTATAATTTTTATAATTCCCCCAGCCTTCATGATAAGCAAGATACTGTTTGAAAGCATCTTTCTTTGATATTTTCAAAATATTTTCTGATTTATTTGTATACCATCCAATGAAGTCAACACTGTCTTTAAATCTTGCTCTCGTTGCCAATTTTTTACCAGTTTCTCTTTTATATTGCTCCCAAGTTCCCTTAACTGCTTGAGAATAACCAAAGGAACTAGAAGGTCGCTTATAAGGTATTACTTTAAAAATTTTTTGTCTTGCTGGTTTAGCAAGCCAATCAAAATCGGACTCCATTTTAATTATTGCTAATTGAATATAAATAGGTGTGCCCCACTTTTGCTCAACTTTTTTTGTATGTTTATACCATAAATATCTTTCACTAAAAATTGAGCAACTATTGGAAGTGTTCGAAGGAATTGATGAGCAGCTGATCGTAAAAAAATAAATAAATATTAATAATTTATTTTTTAAATCTCCCATATTTATTTATAAAATTATTAAGAAAAATTAC
Organism: uncultured Pelagibacteraceae bacterium; assembly: GCA_902523495.1. GTDB lineage: Bacteria > Pseudomonadota > Alphaproteobacteria > Pelagibacterales > Pelagibacteraceae > Pelagibacter. The sequence continues at coordinate 7,257 of CABYZU010000005.1, read as the reverse complement.
AACAATAACACCTAATAAATTTCCAAATAAATCAGACCATTGAAAAGTTCTTTCAGGTATGACTAAGTGAAAAATCTCCAACGTAATAGATAGAAAAATCAAATATAATATTAATAAGATATTTATCTTAGAATTTATAAAGGTTAAAAAACCAATAATTGAAATTAACATAAATACATAAAAATGATTTGATGATATAATAAAATCTGGTGTTATTTGGGGTTGTATAGTTTTATTGTCGTAAATTATCCAGCCTAATAGACTTCCAGGATATAGATATAAAATAATTAAAAGGATATTAATTAAATAAAATATTGCTTTATAAGTAGAAAAAAATTTTGACATTTAGTTAAATGATTTTTTTATAAATAATTTTTGGATATGACAAGATGAGTTTTTTAATATTAGTAAGACATGGTCAGAGTACTTGGAATCTTGAAAAAAGATTCACTGGTTGGGTCGATGTGGATCTAACAGATCAGGGTAAAATAGAGGCAGAAAAAGCTGGTTTACTTATTAAAAATCAAAATTTAGATATAAATTTATATTATTCTTCGTTTCAATTAAGAGCTAACAATACTCTTAAGATAATTCAAAAAATATTGAAAACAAAAAAAGATTTTGTGAAAGCATGGCAGCTAAACGAAAGACATTATGGTGACCTTACAGGATTGAATAAAATTGAAACTGCAAAAAAAATTGGTGAGGATAAAGTTTTTGAATTTCGAAGGTCTTGGGACCTCAAACCAGGAAAATTAAGTAGAGAAAGTTCTTATCATCCACTAAATATTGAAACTTATGAGAAAATTCCCAAAGAGTTCATTCCTGACTCAGAGTCTTTAAAAGATACATACGACAGAGTTCTAGAGTATTTCAAAAAAGAGATACGACCTAAACTAATAGATAAAAATATATTAATCACAGCTCATGGAAACTCTATAAGAGCTTTATGTAAATATTTGTTCAATTTAGATAATAATCAAATTACAAGTTTAGAAATTCCAACAGGAAATCCGTTAATAATCAAATTTAGTGAAAATTTTAAAATAAACGAGTGTAAATATCTAGATAAAGAGAGATCTAAGAACCTTTTAGTTTTTTAAAAATTTCTAAGTTCGTTAAGTGGTAAAATTTATTAGTGCTCTCAAATCCGTTTAATTGTTCTTTCATTAATAATTTATTCCAAATTTTAGAGACTGAAAAGTTTTTTACTTCGTACTCGTGAAACAAGTTTTTATTTAAAATTTGGCAACCTGTGTATATAAAGTTTTTTTCAAAACTTTTTTTAATTAAATTATCTTTTAAATCAAAATCTCCGTCTAGATTATTATCAAAGCTAAGTTCTTTATTTACTAACAAGAGAATATTATTTAATTTATTTTGAAAATAATATTTTTGCATATCATTTATTTCACTTACATAATTTTCATTCCAAATAGTGTCAGGATTAAAAACAAAAAAATCTTTATCATTTGAATGTTTAATCATATTTAAAACTCCTCCACCAGTATCTAGAATATCTCTACCATCCTCTATTATATTTATTTTTATTGGAAAATTTTTATCCTTAAAAAAGTTGGTAATTTGCTCACTTAAATAAAATGTATTTATAAAAACATTTTCAACTCTTAATTTAATGACTGTTTCGATACAGTCCTCTAAAATTGTTTGATTTTTTATTTGAATTAAGGGCTTAGGTTTTTTAAGTGTTACAGGATTTAATCTTTTACCAAATCCAGCACATAGAATTAAAGCAGTATTAATTTTCATAAATTTTTTTTGAAATTATCTTTTAATAAATCTTTTAAATCTGAAAAAATTTCGTTTTGATTGATCCTTAAAGAAATCAGATCCCACGTGTAAGGTATTAATCTTAAATAATCCTTTTTTTTATCTCGGATTGCTAAACGTGTAAATATTCCAATAATTTTGAGATTTCTTAAAATAGATAAAATTTCGAAATCATTTTTTATTTTTTCCTTATCGATTTTTTTTTGACTATTTATATAAAAATTAAAAATCTTTTTTTTTAAAACTTTTGAGGTTTTTAATCTTACATCATCCACTAATGAAGCTAAATCGTAGGCCCTGTTCCCAATTAAAGCATCCTGACTATCAATTACGCCTATTCTGTTATTAACAAGCATTAAATTTGAAACATGAAAATCTCTATGTACAAATTTATCATTTTTCAATTTAAGACATGATGCAAGATTTTTAATTATTTTTTTGAACCTTTTATTAAAATTTTTTCTTTTTTTTTTTGACAAATTTTTTTTAACGAACCACTCATTAAATAGATTAGCCTCTTGAATTAATATTTCTTTTTTATACTCAGGTATTTGATAATATTCGTTTTTAAAATTTTTAATTTTTCTATCTTTTATCAATTGTATTTGATTAAGTAATTTTATTATATCTTTAAAAAATAGAAACTTTTTTTTTTTACTTTTTTTTAGAATTTTCAAAATTGTTTCATTTCCAAAATCTTCAACCTCAATTTGATTATTTTTATAATTTTCTTTATATAATTTTGGCGCTAAAATTTTATTTTTGATTAAAATCTTACTAATTGCATCATATACGAGAAGATTTTTAAATTTTTCGTTTTCTGCAAGAATTACAATTGAATTTACATGATTGTATTTCTTTCTAAAAAACTTTCTTTGTGACGCGTCACCTTTTAATTTTTTAAGATTTTGCATTTATCTATAATTACAAATTTAAACCCTTAATTTGTACTTTTCGCATTTTGTAATCATTTCCATATTCAAAATTTAATTCAATTAAATTTTTCGGTTTTGGTTTTATTTTTTGCGGCCATTCAATTAATGTAATAGCATTGGAAATATTATCAAATAATCCTAAATTGTGAATTTCATCTAAATTTTTTATTCTAAATAAATCATAATGATTAATCTTGATCTCTTTGATTTTATACTCATTTAAAATATTAAATGTGGGACTTGTAACCTCAGTTATTTTAAGTCTGTGTTCTTTTTGAAGATTGTTAATTAAGTATCTAATAAATGTGGTTTTACCAACACCCATCTCACCTTCAAAAAAGACTACATGCCCTAATTTTAATTTTTTTGAAATCTTATTAGCTAAGTCCTCTGTTTTTTTTTCTGAAGATAGATTTATTAAATCACTTTTAATAGCGATAGGCATTAGGCTTAAAAGGTCCCTCTACTCCTACGCTGATATAGTCTGCTTGGTCTTTTGAAAGTTTAGTTAATTTAGCTCCAACTTTTTTAAGATGAAGAGTAGCAACTTTTTCATCTAAATGCTTTGGCAAAACATAAACTTTGTTTTCATAATTTTTGTAATTATTCCATAATTCTATTTGAGCAATGACTTGATTAGTAAAAGAGGCGCTCATAACAAAACTTGGGTGCCCTGTAGCACAACCTAAATTTACTAATCTACCTTCTGCCAATAAAATTATTCTTTTTTTGCTGGGTAACTCAATTTCATGTACTTGAGGTTTTACCTCGGTCCATTTATAATTTTTTAATGCCTCAACCTGAATTTCATTATCGAAATGTCCAATATTACATAAAATTGCTCTATCTTTCATATCTCTCATATGATCAGCTGTAACGATATCTTTATTGCCTGTAGCAGTTACAACAATATCTGCTTTACTAATTGCTTCATCCATTAAAACAACTTCATAACCTTCCATTGCAGCTTGCAATGCACATATTGGGTCAGCTTCAGTGACTAATACACGCGCTCCACTTTGCCTTAATGAAGCAGCACTTCCTTTCCCAACATCACCAAAACCAGCAACAATTGCAATCTTTCCGGACATCATTACATCGGTTGCCCGTCTGATTCCGTCAACTAGGCTCTCTCTACATCCATATAGATTATCAAATTTCGATTTAGTAACTGAATCATTAACATTTATAGCTGGAACTAACAAAGAATTTTCTTTTTCCATTTTATTTAAAGCTTTTATCCCTGTAGTAGTCTCTTCCGAAACTCCTTTTACATCTTTTAATAAATCTTTATATTCATTGTGCATAATTGCTGTTAAGTCACCACCATCATCTAAAAGCATATTTGGTTTCCAATTTTTCTTTCCCTCGATTGTTTGTTTGATACACCATACATATTCTTCCTCTGTTTCTCCTTTCCATGCGTAAACAGGAATACCAGCTTTTGCAATTGCTGCAGCTGCATGGTCTTGAGTAGAAAAAATATTACAGGATGACCATCTTACCTCCGCACCTAAATCTACTAAAGTTTCAATTAAAACTGCTGTTTGTATTGTCATATGTAGACAACCGATAATTTTTGCACCCTTTAAAGGAGATTTTCCAGAATATTCTTCTCTCAAAGCTATAAGTCCAGGCATCTCACTTTCAGCAATTGAAATTTCTTTACGTCCAAATTCTGCTTGGGATAAATCTTTTACTTTATAATCTTCCATCGTGGCACTTCTAGCAATTAAAAATTAATTAATCAATAGAACTATTTAAATTTTTGGAAATACAATTTTCATACTTGCACCTTTTCTATCTTTTCTATTGGATGCTGTAATAGATGCATTATGTAAATCAACTAAATTTTTTACTATATTTAAGCCGAGTCCAGAATGTTGCCCAAATTTATCTGGTCTATTACTATAAAATCTATTGAAAATTTTATTCATATCTTTTTCTTTAAATCCCCGGCCTTCATCTAAAACTTTAATAAATACTTTATTATCATCTGTTTTAGAAACTTGGACTATTACATCTTTATTATTCTCACTAAAAGAAATTGCATTATCCAAAAGATTTGCAATGATTTGCTCAATTCTATTTTCTATTCCATAAATAAAATACTTATTTTTACCATCGTTTTTATAAGAAATTTTAATTCCTTTTTTTAGTTTATAAATATTATTAAAGTCGTCTACTACAGATTTGATAATTGGCTCTATGTCTAACTTTTTAATCTTTTCTTTACTTAAAGCTACCTCATCTTTTAACATTTGAGAGTAATCAGTTATTAATCTCTCGATTCGTTGAACATCATGGCTTAATATATTAATCAATTTGAGTCTTTGTTCTTTATCATTTGTGTCATGTAAGATTTCCGATGCACTTTTTAAAGATGCAAGTGGATTGCGTATCTCATGAACTAGATCAGTAGAAAAATTTTCTGCATGAGAGATTCTTTTCTGTAATTCTAAAGTCATATCATCTAAAGAACTCGATAATAATCCAAGTTCATCGTTTCTTAATTTTAATGTATCAATATTAGTTTTTTTTAGCTCCTTGTTCTTAATTGTTTTTGTATAAGTAACCAAATTTTTTATGGGCTTTAAAAAATACCTGTTTAAAACAAAAGAAAATATTAAGATTACTATCCCAACAGCAATTGCAGTTCTAATTACAAATGATTTTCTCTCATCTATTGCAGCTTTGATATCATTTGCATTTTCAGTAATTGCTAAATATCCCAAATTTTCTCCATCTTTCATTACATTTTTAATTGTAGTTAATTTAAATTTATTAAATTCTTCTTCAGTAAAAGTGTATGGAATTCCAAAATTTTTTGAGGAAGCATAATTCATTAAGACATCGTTTAAAGGAATGATTTTATTATTTCCAGTATCCAATTTTTTTTCTTCAGTAATTTTTTTTGTTGTAGATGAATCTAACACTTCTAACTCAATAGTATCTAGTCTTTGAGAAAAAGATCTTGGATCAAGATCTAATGTATCAGTGTCTCCAATCAAGTTTAATTTGTCGTCAAAGAATATTACTCGGTCTAAATTTTGAAAAAGAAACCTCGTAGAGAACAAAAATTTCCTAATATCCTTTCTAACGAATTTTACATTAAGTCTTTTTAAATTATCAATCGTATTATTTATTACTTCAATATGGTTAGATGATTTTTTTTTTATCAAATTAGGTTGAACATTTTTAAGATAAATAAAAGTGAATAAACCAATAATTGTAAAAAATATAAAATTTATAAATAAAAATTTTTTTAAAATTGATAGACTCTTAAGAAGATTGCTGAACATTAATTAACATTCCATCTATATCCGCTTCCATACCTAGTTTCTATTGCTGAAAATTCAGGATCAACCTTTTTAAATTTTTTTCTTATTCTTTTGACGTGGCTATCTATTGTTCTATCTTCAATGTCAGTGTCTTCTCTATATGCAATATCCATTAATTGAGCTCTTTCTTTAATAATTCCAGGTCTTTTTGCAAGTTCTTTAACTAACAAAAATTCTGTGGTTGTCAGTTTGTCCGGTAATTGTTTCCCATCCCATTCACACTCTAATTGAGAGGGATCTAATTTTAATTTTCCATGTGATATGATACTTTTGTTTTCCTCCAAAACCTCTTTTGAGTCTTTTTTTCTAAGTTGAACTCTAATTCTCTCAATTAGAACCTTGATCGAAAAACCCCCAGATTTTTTAACAAAATCATCAGCACCTAGTTTTAATCCAAGTAACTCGTCAATTTCATCATCTTTTGAAGTTAAAAAAATTACTGGCAATGAAGTTTTTTTCCTTAGTTTTTTCAGTAATTCCTCTCCATCCATTTTTGGCATTTTGATGTCTACTATAGCCAAGTCAGGAGGTGTTCTTGTTAGACCAATTAAAGCGCTCTCACCGTCTATATATGTTTGAACTTTAAAACCCTCTTTTTCTAGAGCGATACTCAAGCTTGTTAAAATATTTCTATCATCATCTACAAGAGCAATTGTTTGTTTCTGCATAAGCGATTATAAAAATACTAAATTGTTCTAATTTGGGCAATTAAATTAATGAAGTACACCCCAATTTTCTCCACTGTTTAAGTCCACAGTTAGAGGTATCGAAAAAGAATGTTGATCACTTATACTGACACTTGACATTTCATCTACGATAATTTTACTAATTCTTTTTACCTCTTCTTTGGGAGTTTCAAAAATTAATTCATCATGAATTTGGAGTAACATTTTAGTTTTGTTGTTTTTTTGATTTTTTAGTTTTTTGTCAAGTCTTATCATAGCTAATCTCATGATTTCAGCAGCAGATCCTTGAATGGGCGCATTAATTGCTGCACGTTCTTGAAAGTTCCTTACATTAAAATTTTTATCATTGATATTAACAAAGTGAGATCTTCTTCCAAAAATATTATTTACATAACCGCTTTTTCTACAAAATTTTATTGTATTGTTCATGTAAGTCTTTATTTCAGGAAACTTCAAAAAAATAAGAGTTTAGAAATTCTTCAGCCTCAAAATTCGAAACATTAA
>CABYZU010000004.1 GCA_902523495.1 uncultured Pelagibacteraceae bacterium | reverse complement strand
AAAACTAAAATAAAAGATAAAGTATTTATAGGTTCTAACTCTTCTTTAGTAGCTCCATTAACAGTTGGAGAAAATAGTATAATTGGTGCTGGATCTGTAATTACTAGAAGTGTCGGTAAAAAATCTTTAGCCTTAACTAGAAGTCAACAATTAGAAGTAAAAAATTATAAAAGAAAATCTAAATAATTATGTGTGGAATAATTGGAATAAATAGTAATAGACCTGTATCATCAACAATAATCAGCTCATTAAAAAAATTAGAATATAGAGGATATGACTCTGCAGGTATTGCAACACTTTCAGATAATGAAATTAATGAAGTTAAATCAGAGGGTAGAGTAGATAAACTTGAAAATAATTCATTGATTAAAAATATGGCAGGAACTATCGGTATAGGTCATGTCCGTTGGGCAACCCATGGCTTACCAAACAGTATAAATGCTCATCCGCACTCGTCACAAAATGTCTCTGTAGTCCACAACGGAATAATTGAAAATTCAACTCAATTGAAAAAATTTTTAGTCAACAAAGGTCATAAATTTAAATCACAAACCGATACAGAAGTAATAGTTCATTTGCTCTCTGAAAATTTAAGGAATGATAATATTGTTGATACTGTTCAAAAAACTCTAAAATCTCTTCATGGAAGTTTTGCGCTTGGAATAATATTTAAAGATCAGCCTGATTTAATTGTAGGTGCAAGAAGAGGATCACCTTTAGCTGTAGGATATGGTCCAAATGAAAATTATTTAGGTTCCGATTCTTATGCATTAAAAGCAATGACTAATAAGATTACTTATCTTAATGATGGTGAATTTTGCATGATTAAAAAAGATCATGTTGAATTTTTTAGTGAAGATGGAACTAAGATAAATAAAAAAGTTTTAGAGTTATCTTCGGAGGAGCAAAAATATGATAAGGGAGATTATAAACATTTTATGGCTAAAGAAATCGAAGAACAGCCATCAACATTAAAAAATGGTATTAATGAATATTTAGACACTTCAAATAACGACATAAATATTCTTAATTTCCCCTGGAAATCGGATGAGATTTCGAGAGTAACTTTAATCGGTTGTGGCACAGCTTATCACTCTTGCTTATTAGCCAAATATTGGTTTGAAGAAATAACTTCATTAGATGTCAATGTTGATATAGCTTCAGAATTTAGGTACAGAAATAATAGATTCAAGAGAGATTCTTTATATGTTTTTGTATCACAATCTGGTGAAACAGCTGATACCTATGCAGCTTTAGATTTGTGCAATCAAAATGACATGAAGACCTGTGCTGTTGTAAATGTAGTTGAAAGTTCAATTGCCAGAGATTCTAAATTTGTTTTACCAATACATTGCGGCACTGAAATAGGTGTTGCTTCAACTAAAGCATTTTTAGGACAGTTATTAATATTGTATATTCTAAGCTTAAAACTTGGATTATTGAGAAACGATTTGAAGAAAGAAACTTTTGATCAAAAACTTAAAGACCTTCTGTCCTTACCAAAATTGGTAGAAAAGACTTTGATGACAGATAATAAAATTCAATTAATATCAAATACTTTTAACAAAGCAAAAGGGTCAATGTTTTTAGGAAGAGGTTTTTCTTTTCCAATAGCACTTGAAGGAGCATTAAAATTGAAAGAATTATCTTACATTCATGCTGAGGGTTATCCTGCAGGAGAAATGAAACATGGACCACTAGCGTTAATAGAAGAGGGGATGCCAGTAGTTGTGTTAGCGCCTAGAGATAGCTATTATAAAAAAACAATTTCTAATATGCAGGAAGTCATTGCTAGAGGAGCAAAAGTTTTGTTGGTAACGAATAAAAGTGACGAAGAAGTACTTTCTGAAAATATCTGGGAAAAAATAGAAGTCGAAAGTTCTAACGAAGATCTTTTGCCTTTCCTTTTAACAATACCTTTACAAAAATTGGCTTATTATTCAGCACTTAAAAAGGGATTTGATATAGATAAACCCCGTAATTTAGCTAAATCAGTAACCGTTGAATAATAAAAAAACTCTGGTACAACAATCTTGAGTTGAACATGAAAAATTGGAAAGTAAACAGTTGGAGAAAGTATCCTGTCAAACACATACCTATGTATGATGATGAGGTAGAGCTTAATAGTGTTTTAAATAAATTAAAAACATTTCCACCACTTGTATTTGCGGGTGAAACGAGACATCTTAAAGATCAATTAGCTAAAGTAGTTGATGGTAAAGCTTTTTTATTACAAGGGGGAGACTGCGCAGAGAGTTTCGCAGAGTTCCATCCTGACAATATTAGAGATACTTTTAAAGTGATTTTACAAATGGCTTTGGTAATGACGTACTCAGCATCTTTGCCAGTTGTAAAACTCGGAAGAATAGCAGGGCAGTTTTCTAAGCCAAGAAGTGCCCCAACAGAAAAACAAGGTAATATAGAATTACCAAGTTATTTAGGTGATAATATTAACGCGATAGATTTTAACGAAAAAGCTAGAAGACCAGACCCAAAAAGAATGTACAAAGCTTACTCTCAATCAGCTTCAACACTTAATCTTTTAAGAGCATTTTCTAAAGGTGGTTTTGCTGATTTAAATAAAGTTCATTTATGGAACTTAGACTACATTAAAAAAAGTCCCCAAGCAAAAAAGTTCAAAGACCTAGAGGATAAAATTGCTGACGCATTAGCATTTATGGAAGCATGTGGAATAACTTCAGACTTTAATAATAGATTATACACTGTAAATTTCTGGACATCACATGAAGCACTACATTTACCATTTGAAGAAAGTATGACAAGAGTTGACTCAACAACTGGTGAGTATCATGATACATCTGCTCATTTTGTTTGGATTGGTGATAGAACAAGACAACTAGACGGTGGACACGTCGAATTTTGTAGAGGAATTGAAAATCCAATTGGAATAAAGTGTGGTCCTACTTCTAAACCTGAGGAGATTGCAAAAATTTGTGAAATATTAAACCCAAAAAATGAAAAAGGAAAAATAACTCTAATTTCCAGATTTGGTCATCAAAATGTTGAAAAGTTTTTACCGAAGTTACTCAGACGGATTAGAAAAGAGGGACTTAACGTTATTTGGTCTTGTGATCCGATGCATGGTAATACTATTGCATCAACAACTGGATTTAAAACTAGACCTTTCAACAATGTTTTAAATGAAGTTAAAAATGTTTTTGGTGTACATCAATCAGAAGGAAGTTATGCGGGTGGTTTGCACGTAGAAATGACTGGTCAAGATGTGACGGAGTGCACTGGAGGTGCTAAAAAAATATCTGATGCTGATTTGTCAAGTAGATACCATACACACTGTGATCCAAGACTAAATTCTGACCAAGCTTTAGAATTGGCTTTTTTAATTTCTGATGAAATTAAAAAGAACTCTAATTACGCAAAAAATATTATTAAAGTTGCTTCTTAAAGCTTATTAATCAAATAGGCTAATTAAGTATGACTATTATTATTATACAATTTTAATTATAAGTAATTATATCTTAAATATGGATAAAAAATTAAAAATTGCTCTAGCACAATTAAATCCACTAGTAGGGGATGTTGTAGGAAATATTGATAAACTAATAACAATCAGATCCAAATTAGACGAGGACATAGACGTGTTAGTTGCACCAGAACTTTATGTGTCGGGATATCCAATTGATGACTTAGTTTTAAGAGAGGATTTTCTGAATTTAGTTGAGAGTGAAATAAAAAAACTCGTAGAAACCACAAAAGACGGAAAATCAGCAATAATCTTTGGTGCACCACGAAAAGATAGAGCAAACATAAAAAATTCTGTATTTGTAGTTGAAAATGGAAAAATTATTGCAATAAAAGATAAGTATGAGCTTCCTAATACAGGAGTTTTTGATGAACAAAGAATATTTACTGAGGGCAAATTAGAGGATTGTGTGAGAATAAAAGATATAAAATTTGGATTACCAATTTGTGAGGATATTTGGGAAAAAACAGTTCTTGAAAAATTATCAGAATCAGGTGCAGAGATTATTATTGCAATTAATGCCTCACCTTTTACAGTTTCTAAGAGTTTTGAAAGAGAGCATGTAACCTCAGCAAGAGTTAAAGAGATAAAACTACCACTTATTTATCTTAATAGAACTGGAGGACAAGATGAATTAATATTTGATGGCTCATCTTTTGGCTTAAATCACGATGGAAGTAAATTTTTCTGTTCAAAAGAATTTAAAGAGGAAATTTCAATCATAAATCTTTTAAAAAAAAATGGAAAATGGATAGGTAATGGAAATCAAAGAAAAAATTCATCTGAAACAGAAAGATTGTACAAAGCCTTAGTTCTAGGATTAAGAGATTATGTAAATAATAACAGGTTTAATGGAGTTGTTTTAGGATTATCGGGTGGTGTTGACTCCGCTTTAGTTGCAGCAATAGCAACGGACGCTTTTGGCTCTGAAATGGTGCAAGCAATAATGCTCCCAAGTCCTTTTACAGGTCAAGAAAGTCTTAGTGATGCAAAAGATGCAGCTAATCTTTTAAAGATTAAATTTTCAAATTTAGAAATTAGTGAAGCTATGAGAATTGTTGATAAAACTTTATTAAAATTCAATGGAAATAATTTTTCTCCAGGTATCACTGAGGAAAATATTCAATCAAGATTGAGGGGATTACTTCTCATGGCCCTATCAAACAGATATGGTTATATGGTATTAGCTACTGGAAACAAATCAGAATATGCTGTTGGTTATTCAACTTTGTATGGTGACATGTGTGGAGGTTTCGCACCTATCAAAGATGTTTGGAAAACTGATGTTTTCAAATTATGTAGATGGAGAAACCAAAATTTTTCTGAACTTTTCAAAGGTCAAAAAGGACAAGTAATTCCAGAAAATATAATAACAAAAGCACCAACAGCTGAATTGAAAGAAAATCAAAAGGATACCGATAGTTTGCCTGAATACGAAATATTAGACGAAATTTTAAAAGATTTAGTTGAAAAAGAGATTTCAGTTGAGAAAATTGTATCGAAAGGTTTTGATAGAAAAGTTGTCGAAAAAACAGCTCGTCTATTAGCTAAATCAGAATACAAAAGGTTTCAAGCAGCACCAGGACCAAAAGTAACCTCAAAGGCTTTTGGGAGAGACAGAAGATTTCCGCTTACAAGCGGTTTTAATAATTGGAGCTAAATGAATAAAGATATTTTTTTATCAAACAGTTTAGGCAATAAGAAAGAAAAATTTAATCCAATTGATCCAAAAAATATCGGAATGTATGTATGTGGTCCAACAGTGTATGATGATCCGCATATCGGGAATGCAAGACCATTAATAATTTTTGATATATTATTTAAGGTTTTAAAATGTAAATATGGAGATAAGTCAGTTACGTATGTTCGAAACATTACTGATATAGATGATAAAATTATCAAATCATCTGAAGAAAAAAAAATTCCAATAGTTGAATTAACCTCGAATATTACAAAAAAATTTCATGAAGATTGTAATTATTTAAATTGTGAAACACCAACTCATGAACCTAAAGCCACTGATAACATTGATTTAATGATCAGTATGATACATGAATTAATTAAAGGTAAATATGCTTATGAGAGTGAAAAGCATGTTTATTTTAAGATAAAAAAATTTAGAAATTACGGTGTGCTTTCAAATAAAAATGTTGATGATTTGATAGCAGGTTCAAGAGTAGAATTATCTGAAAACAAGGATAATCCAAAAGATTTTGTATTATGGAAACCATCAATTGGGACAGAACCGTTTTGGGATTCTCCTTGGGGTAAAGGAAGGCCTGGATGGCATTTAGAATGTTCAGCAATGTCAAAAAAGTATCTGGGTAATACTTTTGATATTCATGGAGGAGGTAGAGATTTAATATTTCCGCATCATGAAAATGAGATTGCACAGTCATTATGTGCAAATAAAACAAAAAAATTTGCAAATTATTGGGTACACAATAATTTTATCACAATGTCGAACGAAAAAATGTCGAAATCACAGGGAAATATTTTAAAAATAAGTGATTTAAAAAAAAAATATAATGGTCAAGTCTTAAGATTAGCTCTAATTAGCGCTCACTACAGCCAGCCACTAGACTGGAATGAAAAACTTATGGAAGAATGTGAAAAAACATTAAACAAATGGTACAATTGCTACGTTACTGTTGATAAAAAAATATTGATACAAGATAATGATCTAAAACCTTTGTATGATGACTTAAATACACCGGGCTTTATTGCAGTATTGCATGAGCTTTTTGATAAGGCTAAAGACGGTGATCGAAAAGATAAAGAACTATTTACGACTGCATGTAAATTTATCGGACTTTTAAGTCAATCAAGAGAGGAGTGGAATAGCTTTAAAAAGAGAAATCTGAAAATTTCTGAAAAAGATATTCTATCAAAAATTAGCCAAAGAAATGATGCTAGAGCAAAAAAAGATTACCAATCAGCAGATAAAATTAGAGATGAGTTATTTGACAAAGGTATTTTAATTGAAGATGAAGATGGCAAAACAATTTGGAAAGTAAAATGAGTAAAGAGAGATTGTATATTTTTGACACAACATTAAGAGATGGTGCTCAAACTCAAGGTGTAGATTTTTCGTTAGAAGATAAGGAAAAAATTGCCTTAACTTTAGACAACCTGGGCGTGGATTATATAGAGGCAGGATGGCCTGGAGCTAATCCAACCGATACAGAATTTTTTCAAAAGAAACATGACTTTAAGAATTCGAGATTAACTTCTTTTGGTATGACGAAGAAATCAGGACGAAGTGTAGAAAACGATCCTAGCTTATCAGCAATTATGAATTCAAACACTTCCGCCGTATGTCTAGTTGGTAAGTCTTGGGATTTTCATGTTGATATTGCGTTGGGAGTAACGAATGAGGAGAATTTAAACAACATTTCTGAGAGTGCTAAACATTTTGTTAAGGCAAAAAAAGAATTTATGTTTGATGCAGAGCATTTTTTTGATGGTTATAAAGCAAATCCAAAATATGCACTTTCCTGTTTAAAAGCTGCCTATGATCAAGGTGCAAGGTGGGTCATACTCTGTGATACTAATGGAGGAACACTTCCACATGAAGTTTCAGAGATAGTCAGAGAAGTCTCAAAAGTAGTGCCAGGAAAAAACTTAGGAATTCACGCTCATAATGATACTGGTAATGCAGTTGCTAATTCATTAGCAGCGGTATTATCTGGAGTCCGACAAATTCAAGGTACGATAAATGGATTAGGTGAAAGATGTGGAAATGCGAATTTGATATCATTGATACCAACATTTTTTTTAAAAAAAGATTTTTCATCTAAATTTGAAATTGGGATAAAATCAGAAAACATCAAAAATCTAACTGATTGTTCAAGACTTTTAGATGAAATTTTAAATAGAAAACCTAACCAACATTTACCTTACGTTGGTGCTGCAGCTTTTTCACATAAAGGGGGACTACATGTATCCGCTGTACAAAAAGATCCAAAAACTTATGAACACATCAATCCAGAGGAAGTTGGTAACACAAGAAATATTGTTGTCTCTGACCAATCAGGAAAATCAAATATAATTTCAAGACTGAAAAGCATTAAAATTGATATCCAAGAAAATGATCCAAAAATAAAAAAATTATTAGATGAGGTAAAAGATAGAGAATTTATTGGTTACAGCTATGATGGTGCTGACGCATCATTTGAATTGTTAGCTAGAAGAATTATTGGAGAAATACCAAGATATATATCTATTAATGAATATGACGTTTCAGTGAAAAAAAATAAGTCTGGTGAAATAATTTCTTCTGCAAAAGCACAGTTAGAAGTTGATGGAGAAAAAATTATGTGCGAAGGAGAGGGTAACGGCCCAGTAAATGCTTTAGATAATGCCATAAGACAAAACGTGGACAAATTAGCAAAATATTCAAAATACTTAAAAGATTTGAGGCTAGTAGACTATAAAGTTAGAATTTTAAATACTGGAACCGAAGCTGTAACAAGAGTATCAATTGAAAGTACAGACTCCCAAGGAAAAAATTGGTTTACTATTGGTGTATCCACAAACATTATTGATGCTTCGTTTAAAGCATTAATTGATAGTTTAGATTATAAATTATTTAAGGATAATGCACCTGCAAGTAAATAAATGAGTAAAAATAATATCTCATTTATTCTTCATAAGCCTCAATTATCAGAAAATATTGGTGCATGTGCAAGAGCAATTAAAAATTTTAATTTTAAAAAGCTAGTTTTGATTAATCCAAAACCTATTTTCCCAAATGATAAAATTTTAGCCACCTCAGTAGGCGCTAAAGATATTATTAAAAAAAGTAAAAAGTATGGAAACCTAGAGGAAGCTGTTAGCCAAATTGATATTGTTATTGCTACTTCTGCGAGATTTAGAAATAAAAATATCAAACATATAAATTTAAATGATTTAAAAAAGATCGATTTTAAAAAGAAAATTGGATTTTTATTTGGTTCAGAGGCATCAGGCCTGTCAAATGATGAGATCAGCTATGCAAGTTATACTTTACATATTCCTACAAACCCTGATTTTAAATCTTTGAATTTATCTCATAGTTTAATTATAATTGCTCAGTATGTAGCTAGTATTATTAAACTTAAAGATGTTCCATTTAAAAAATCAAAAAAAATAAAGTCAGCTAGCAAAAAAGAAATTCAATTAATGTTAAGTCTTTGCATTAAAAATTTAGATGAAATAAATTTCTTTAAGCCCGAAGAAAAGAGACCTAAAATGCTTGAGAACCTGAGAAATATTTTTTACAAAATGGATTTATCAGATAAAGAAATACGTATTTTATCAGGAGTATTTGCAAGTTTAGGTAAAAAACGTTGATTGACAAAATAAAGAGTGAGTCTATAAAACCCAATATTAGATGACTAAAAGATTAAACTCTAAACATAAAGTTGATAGAAGATTAAAAGTTAACCTTTGGGGAAGACCCAAAAGTCCTTTTAATAAAAGAGCCTATGGCCCAGGACAGCACGGGCAAACAAAACCATCTAAACCATCAGATTACGGAATTCAGTTACAAGCAAAACAAAAACTTAAAGCTTATTATGGTAATATTAATGAAAGACAATTTAGAAATATTTACAAAAAAGCATCTATGCTTAAAGGTGATACAAGTGAAAATCTTATCGGTCTTTTAGAAAGAAGATTAGATGCTGTTATTTATAGAGCTAAGTTTTCAACAACTATCTTTTCTGCAAGACAACTTATTAATCATGGTCATGTAAAGGTTAATGGAAAAAAAGTAAATATTTCAAGCTATTTAGTGAAAGAAGAAGACACAATAGAAATCAGAGATAAATCTAAACAACTTGCTATAATTGATATTGCTTTAGCTAGTAAAGAAAGAGAAACACCAGAGTATATTCAACTAGATCAAAAAAATAAAAAATTTAAGTTCGTAAGAATTCCAAAATTTGAAGAAGTTCCATACCCAATAGTAATGGAACCAAATTTAGTAATTGAATATTACTCAAGATAACAAATTGATTAAAAGAACATCAAAAGATTATATACAATCAATTCTTTCTAAAAAAAGTGGTTGGAAAATCCTGGATATTGGCTGTGGGTATTCAGCCAACATTTTTGCTACAACAATTTGTGATGTCCAAGATTTATCAGATTTTTATAAAAAAAAAAATTTTATAAAACTAAACAGCAAAAATTTACCTTTTAAAGACAAAGAATTTGACTTTGTAATTGCAAGTCACGTTCTAGAGCATGTGGAAGATTTCAAATTTTTTATAAATGAGTTGGAAAGAGTTTCTAGTAAAGGTTATATAGAATTACCAACAAAATTAGAAGACAATTTAGTTTTTGAAAACAAAAAAGATCACCTATGGCATATGGATTTTAATGATGTGGATTCTAAATTAATGATTTCAAAGAAGTTACAATTTGTCGAACCAGTATTAACTGTATCGATGGCACATAAATTAAGAAAAAATTTTAAAAGTAGTTTTATTTTAGAACTTTATTGGGAAAACAAGATAGATTTTGATTTTGTTAATGATGATTCAAATTATGATAAATTCAGTTTAACAACATTATTTAGAAAATTTTTTTCCAAAAAAATAAGATCAATTTTTAATTAATCTTTTTTTATATTTATACCTTTATCTAAGAGTATTTTTTTCAACTCACCACTTTCATACATCTCTTTTACAATATCACAACCTCCAACAAATTCTTTTTTTACATATAACTGTGGAATCGTAGGCCAGTCACTAAAAACCTTTATTCCTTCTCGAATTGATTGATCTTCAAGAACATTTATACCTTTATAATGTACTTCTAAAATTTTAAGAATATTAGATACTGCCATAGAGAAACCGCATTGCGGTGCATCAGGAGTACCTTTCATAAATAAACATACATCATTATTTTCTATATGATTTTGGATTTCACTTTTTGTTTTTTCTTCCATTATTGTTCCTTTGTTTTAATAGCGAGCGCATGTAACTCATTTCCCATTTTACCCTTTAATGAATTATAAACCATTTTATGCTGCTCTATTTTACTTTTTCCTGCAAACTGTGAAGACATTACTGTAGCAGAGTAATGATTCCCATCACCAGCAAGGTCTTGTATCTCAACTACTGCATCAGGCATAGCTTCTTTAATGTAATTCTCTATTTCTTTTAAATCCATTGCCATAAAATTAAACCATATAGTCCTTAAGCCAATTACTATTATAAGATTTTAATTCGTCAATTGTTACTTTCGTCTTTTGATTAATTATCATATCTTTATCTATTATTTTGCCTATATGATCATAATGGACTGAATTTTTATCCAAAATTTTAATTACATTGTTCAAATCCTCTGAACTGATTTCAACTATATATCTACCCTGATCTTCTGCAAAAAAATATTCAATCTCATTAATCAACGATTTAGGGGTCTTTAATTCAATGCCTTTATTACCTTTAATACACATTTTACTAATTGCAGTTATAATTCCTCCTAAAGATACATCATGAGCACTTTTAATAAAATTTTTTTCAACAAGGTTTAATAAAGTTTCACCATTATTTTTTTCATTAAATAAATTTACTTCCGGAGGAGGTCCATTTTTTTCATTTAATATTATTCTCGAAAGCAAACTTTGATCAATATGACCCTCGGTTTTACCTAAAACCAAAACTAAGTTGTCAGTTTTCTTAAAGTCCATAGTTATCATCTTTTTGTAATTTTTAATTAAACCAACCCCACCTATTGAGGGTGTTGGTTTAATGCCAATTTCTTTTGTTTGATTGTAAAAAGATACATTTCCTGAAACTACAGGATATTCTAAATACTTACATGCCTCACCAATACCCTGAACACATTCTACAAATTCGCCCATACTTTCTTTTTTCTCAGGACTTCCAAAATTTAGACAATTTGTTATCGCAACGGGTTTAGCACCAACAGAAATTAAATTTCTCCAAGTTTCACATACTACTTGTTTTCCACCTGTTAATGGATGAGCCCAGCAGTATGTTGCTGAGGAGTCAACAGTTGCAGCCACAGCTTTATCAGAACCATGTACTCTAACTACTCCAGCATCACCTCCAGGTTTTTGTATTGTATCACCCATTACAGTATGATCGTATTGTTGCCAAATCCACTCTTTACTACAAACATTGGGACTAGATAATATTTTTTTTAATGTATCTTTAATTTTTAAATTATTTATCTTTTTTTTATCAAGTTTTATTTTTTTTGGTAACTTGGACTTTTTCCATTTTCGATCGTACATTGGAGAATTCTCAACCAAAATATTTACAGGTATTTTAGCCATTAATTCTTTGTCAAAAAATAATTCAATATTTTTTGTGTTTGTTGTTTTTCCAATAATAGCAAAATCTAAATTCCATTTATCAAATATTTTTTTTGCTAATTCTTCTTTACCATTTTCCAAAACAATCAACATTCTTTCTTGACTTTCGGACAACATGATTTCATAGGGTGTCATTTTTGTTTCTCTGCATGGAACTTTGTTCAAATTAATTTCTATACCCAAATTTCCCTTAGACGCCATCTCTATACTTGATGATGTGAGACCAGCAGCCCCCATATCTTGAATTGCGATGATAGAGTCCCCAGCCATTAATTCTAAACAAGCTTCTAAAAGAAGTTTTTCGGTAAAAGGATCTCCAACTTGAACAGTAGGTTTTTTTTCCTCTATTTTGTCATCAAAACTTGCTGAGGCCATGCTTGCTCCATGAATTCCATCTCTTCCAGTTTTTGAACCAACATAGATTAATGGTTTATTTAAACCTGTGGCTTTTGAGTAAAATATTTTATTTTTTTTTACCAGACCCAAAGTCATCGCATTAACTAAAATATTTCCATTATATGATCTATCAAAAGAAGTTTGTCCTGCAATTGTAGGCACACCCATACAATTGCCATAACCACCAATCCCATGAACAACTCCTCTTAAAAGATTTTTTGTTTTTTTGTGTTGTGTAGATCCAAAATGTATTGAATTTAAATTAGCAATTGGCCTCGCACCCATCGTAAAAACATCTCTCATGATTCCACCTACACCAGTTGCAGCCCCTTGATAGGGCTCAATAAAAGATGGATGATTATGGCTTTCAATTTTAAATACTATTGCATCGCCATCTTCAATATCAATTACGCCAGCATTTTCACCAGGTCCTTGAATAACTTTTTTTCCTGTAGTAGGTAATTTTTTTAAATGAAGTCGGGAAGATTTATAAGAACAATGTTCATTCCACATTGCTGAAAAAATACCTAGCTCTGTTAAATTGGGTGTCCTTTTTAAAAGTTTACATATTTTCTTATATTCATCTGGCTTAAGTCCGTGTTCTATTGCGATTTTTTCGTTAACAAGCATTATTTAATATTTTTGATTAAGTTTTTGAAAAATAAAGATCCATCTTCTCCAGATAAACTTTTATCAATCATTCTCTCTGGATGAGGCATCATTCCTAAGACATTTTTTTCTTTATTAAAAATTCCGGCAATATTTTTTATCGAACCATTTGGATTAAATTCTTCCTCTGTTTTACCTTGATTATTACAATAGTAAATTGCAACTTGGTTGTTATCTTCAATTTCTTTAAGTTGATCTTTGGTACAAAAATAATTTCCCTCATTATGAGCTATATGAAACTCAAAAATATCTTTTTCCAAATTCTTAAAATAAGGGTTATCTTTATTTTCTATTTTAATGAATACATTTTTACAAATAAATTCTAAATATTTATTTCTTAATAAAACCCCAGGTACCAAACCTGTCTCAACTAAAATTTGAAAACCGTTACAGACACCCATAACTAACCCGCCTGATTTTGCAAAATTTATTACAGATTGCATAATTTTAGATTTAGATGCCATACTTCCACACCTAAGATAGTCGCCATAAGAAAAACCACCAGGTAGGACAACTAAATCACTTTTTGGTAATTCAATATCATTATGCCAAACCATTTTATTCCTAAAACCAAACTTTTTTAGCGCAACGTCCATATCTCTATCACAATTTGAACCAGGGAAGGTTATTACAGATGATTTCATTAATTATTGTGTCTCAATAATTTTATAATTTTCAATCACAAGATTAGCTAAAAGTTTTTTACACATATCCTCGACCATTCCTTTAGCTTTATTAGGATCATTCTCTTTTACATCAATCTCAAAATATTTACCTTGTCTGACTTCGCTTACATCCTTAAATCCCATTCCATCTAATGTCTGATGAATCACTTTACCTTGTGGGTCTAAAACATCTTTTTTAAGAGTTATTATTGCTGAAATTTTCATTTACTCTTTTTTTTCACTGATGATAATTTTGTAACATTTACTGCTGACACATTTGACTGTTCGTGGAGAATACCCAATCTTTTTGCAACTTCAGTATAAGCTGGAATTAAATCTCCAAGATCTTTTCTAAATCGGTCTTTATCTAATTTTTTATCAGTAATGGAATCCCACAATCTGCAGGTGTCTGGGCTAATTTCATCGGCAAGAATTACCTCATTTTTTCCATTAATTTTTAATCTTCCAAATTCCAATTTAAAATCAATCAATTTAATTCCTATGCCCCTAAACATTCCAATCATGAAATCATTTATTCTAAAAATCATTTTTTTTACTTTTTCAATTTCTTTTTTATTTGCCCACTCAAAAGCGTAAATATGTTCTTCAGCAATTAGAGGATCTCCAAGTTTATCGTCTTTTAAACAATATTCTATTAAGGGCTCTTTTAAGACAGTTCCATCTTCTATCCCAAGTCTTTTCGTTAGTGAACCAGTTGCAACATTTCTAACAATAAATTCAATTGGAATAATTTCAACAAATTTTATTACCTGTTCTCTCATATTCAGCCTTTTAACTAAATGATTTTTGATTCCAATTTGTGATAAATTTGAGAGAATATGTTCAGAAATTCTATTATTTAAAACCCCTTTACCTTCAATAGTAGTTTTTTTTTTATTGTTAAAAGCAGTAGCATCATCTTTAAAATATTGAATGACTAAATTTTTGTCACTTGTAGAATAAATAATTTTAGCTTTACCCTCATAAATTTTTTTACCTTTTTTCATTAATTAAATACTCTTCTAAAAATTAAATTCACATTTTTAAAATGTTTAGAATAATTGAAAATAGATTTTAATTTATTAATTGGAATTTTGCTCATAATATATTTATCAGACTGAATGACATTAAACAAATCTAAATCATCAGCAAAACATTTTTTTGCGTAACTTTGAACCATTTTGTATGATTTTTCTCTACTTAAGCCAGTTTTAGTTAGTTCAAGCATCAACTCTTGTGAGAAGATTATTCCTTTGGTCAAACTTAAATTTTCTAACATCCTCTTTGGATAAACAATCATATTTTCTATAATATTTGTTAATCTAACTAGAGCAAAATCTGTTGTAATATTAGCATCAGGTCCAATATTTCTCTCAACACTTGAATGAGAAATATCTCTTTCATGCCATAGGGCTATGTTTTCAAGTGCTGGGATTACAGAACTTCTGACCATCCTTGCTAGACCTGTTAGATTTTCACTTAAAATTGGATTTTTTTTGTGTGGCATTGCAGAGGAACCTTTTTGATTTTTTGAAAAATATTCTTGTAATTCATAAACCTCAGATCTTTGTAAATGCCTTATTTCAATTGCAACTCTTTCAATAGATCCAGCTATTATTCCTAAAATTGAAAAATAAAAAGCATGTCTATCTCTTGGTATTACCTGAGTTGAAATAGGCTCCGCTCTTAAACCTAATTTTTTTGCTACGTATTTTTCTACTTTAGGACTTACATTCGCGAATGTTCCAACTGCTCCTGATATTGAGCATGTAGAAATTTCATTGATTGCATCAACTAATCTTTTTCTATTTCTCTTAAATTCTGCATAATAAGAAGCTAATTTTAAACCAAATGTAATTGGCTCAGCATGTATTCCGTGACTACGACCCATACAAGGTGTGAATTTATATTTTATTGCTTGCTTTTTCAGAACTATTAAAATTTTATCTAAATCTTTTAAAATAATTTTACCTGATTGAACAAGCTGAATATTAAAACTTGTATCCAGCACATCAGATGAAGTCATACCAAGATGAAGATATTTTGCTTTCACACCTGATTTTTCAGTTATTGAAGTTAAGAAAGCAATTACATCGTGTTTAACTTGACTTTCAATTTGATGAATTCTTTTTACATTTATTTTGGCTTTTTTTCTTACAATTGAGGAGACACCTTTCGGAATTTGACCAAATTTTTCCATTGCTTGGGCTGCTGCAATCTCGACGTCCAACCAAATTTTATATTTATTTTCCTCAGACCAAATATCAGTTAATTCTTTTCGCGAGTATCTTTTAATCATTAATTATAAGTAAGGAGGCTTTGAATAACCTTTAACAGATTCTGTAAAGATTTCATAACCATTTTCTGTTATTCCTACGGTATGCTCAAATTGTGCTGATAAAGATTTATCTTTAGTAACTGCAGTCCATCCATCGTTGAGTAATTTTGTATGAAATTTTCCCGAATTAATCATAGGCTCAATTGTAAATGTCATCCCTGGTTTTATTTCAATTCCACTATTTTTAGTGCCATAATGAAGAATATTTGGTGGCTCATGAAATGTGTTACTAATTCCATGTCCACAAAAATCTCTAACAACTGAAAAACCTTTTTCTTCAATGTAAGATTGGATTTCGTAACCAATATCTCCAAGTTTAATTCCGGGTTTTAAAATTTTAATTGCTTTCATCATTGACTCGTAAGTAGCATTAATTAAATTATTTAATTTAATTGGAGTGTTTCCGATACAAAACATTCTGCTGGTATCGCCATAATGTTCATTTATAATAGCGGTGACATCAACATTGACAGCATCTCCATTTTCTAAAATTTTTTGATCTGAAGGAATACCATGACAAACAACGTGATTAAGAGAAGTGCATAAAGATTTACTGAAACCTCTATAGTATAATGGTGCGGAATAACCACCATTGTCACGTATAAATTCATATCCAAGTTTATCAATATAAGCGGTGGATATACCTTCTTTAATATTATCAGCAAGCATATCTAAAGTTTGAGCAGCTAGCTTTCCAGCTATCCTCATTTTTTCGAATTTTTCTGAATAATCACTCATCAATAATTTTTATTTTTTTTTCTATTAAAATCTCTTTTAAACTTATTTTACATCTATAAGCCAAAAAATTTACACCGCTATTTTTCGCAATCAAATAATTATTATAATATTCATTATCAATGTCTCTTGCTATTTTAAATTTTTTCATATTTTGGACCTGAACTAGAAAAAATAAATATGATTTATAACCTTTTTTTATGGCATCAATAAGGGTAAGTAAATGTTTTGATCCTCTTGAAGTAATTGCATCAGGAAATTCAGCAGTTTCTTTATCTCTAAAAAGAGTGACATTTTTAACCTCTACAAAAATCTTTTGATTATTCTTCTCTAACAAAAAATCAAATCTTGTCTCTTTGTCGAAAAAAACTTCAGACTTAATTGTATCACTATTTTTAAGTTCAGATATTAAATTGTTTTCTAATCCGTGATTTACTATTTTATTTGCTAAATGAGTATTTACCCCAACTAATTTTTTGTTAGCTCTAATTATTTCGAGTCCATATTTTAACTTTCTTTTGGGATTATCATTTTTGTGAAGGTAAACTTCATTTCCTTCCTCAAGTAAGCCTTTCATAGAACCAGTATTTGGACAATGTGCGGTAACAATATTTGTATTTATTTTTACATCTACAAAAAAACGTTTATATCTTCTGATTAATTTGCCTTTTATTAAAGACTTGGTAAATTTCATATTCAAATTATATATATATAAATGAAAAAAAGCACAAAAGTTAATGCAGCAATATTGATCATCGGTAATGAAATTCTTTCTGGAAGAACACAAGACACGAATACAAGTACATTAGCAACTTGGCTTAACTCAATTGGAGTTATAGTTAAAGAGGTGAGAGTTATTCCAGATATAGAAAAAACTATAGTTGATACACTTAATATTCTCAGAGAAGAAAATAATTATGTTTTTACAACTGGTGGTATAGGCCCAACGCATGACGATATTACTGCACAGTCAGTTTCAAAAGCCTTTGGTTTAAAATACGAAAAACATAGAGAGGCATTCAAAATTTTAGAGACATATTACAATCCAGGAGAATTCAATGAGGGCAGACAAAAAATGGCAATGATGCCAGAAAATGCAAATCTCATTTTAAATCCTACTAGTGGAGCCCCAGGTTTTAGTGTAGAAAATGTTTTCTGTCTTCCAGGGGTTCCCTCGATTTTAAAATCTATGCTTGGAAGTTTAAAAAATAAGATAGTGGGGGGCGAACCTGTTATAAGTCATACTATAAGTTTAAAAACAGTCGAAAGTGAAATTGCAAATTCATTAACAAAAGTTCAAGATCAAAATGGCGATGTGGAGATAGGAAGTTACCCATTCTTTCATGCTGGTAAATTAGGTGTTTCAATAGTTTTACGATCGGAAAATCAATCTAAAATTGATAATTGTATTTCTCAAGTTTTAAAATTTGTAAAAGAAAAAAATATTGAAATTGTAGAACGATAAATGCTCTACTTTGCTTACGGTAGTAATCTTCATCATTTTCAAATGAAAAAAAGATGTAAAGACAGTATTTTTCTAAAAAAGATCAATTTAAAAAATTTTCGGTTAACCTTTAGAAGTCAATACCGAGCTGCAGATATCGAGCCAAATAAAAATTCTATTGTGCCTGGTGGATTATTTGAAATATCTAGAAGTGATGAAAAAAAATTGGATGTTTACGAGGATTTTCCAATACTTTATAAAAAGTTTTATTTTATCTTCGAAGGAAAAAAAGTAATGACGTATACAATGGTAAAAAAAACGCCTTTCAGATTCCCTACTGAAAGATACCTAAATGTTATCAAAAGAGGTTATTTAGATTGTAAACTTGATCAAAAATTTTTGAAAAAAGCATTGATTAATTAGATAGCCAAATAGTTTGAAATGGTTCAAGTTTTATAATTTTATCAGGTAAAATATTAATTTTTTGATCAATCAAATTTTTCCAACTAATAAATTTTTTATTTAATATCAGCTTATGAGTTTTTGAGGATAAATTTGTTATACATATTATAGTTTGTTCTTTATCAATACTTGTTCTTTGAAAACAAAATATTTTAGGACCCATATTAAGAGTTTTTCTTGAAGCATTTGGGTGAAAGGCTTTCTGTCTCATTTTTATATTTAAGAGATTTGTTAAATTTTTATAAAAAAAACTTTGTTTAGATTTTGGATTTTTAAGATGGTTTAAAATAACATTCTCATTCCACCGGTATCGATTTATATCTCTATTGTTTCCAGTTATTATATATTTTGCTTCATCATTAGATGTGCCAAATAAGGAATTAAAATATATTGCTGGAACACCCTCAAATGAAATCATTATTGCGTGAGCTGAAATGTATCTTTCAAAATAGAACTTACCCTCTTTATCAAAATCTGACTTTTTTAAAGCATTGAAAACTGTAATATTTGCTTCGTAAACTTTTTTAGATTTGTTTTTAATTTTTCTATAAGAAAATTTTGAACCATTTTTTTTTAATCTATTTAGTAAATTTTTTATTGTTTTTTTGTTAAGAATTCCCTCAGCTGGTCTCATTCCTATACCATCATGTGAAGCTATAAAGTTTAGATAATTATTACCTGGTTTAGTTGAAGGTAATTTTTTACTCCATTTAGTTAAATAGGAGCTATTTTCATATAAAAAGGCGTGAATTAATAAAGGGGATAATGAAAAATTATAAATCCAATTAGCCTCATCTTTGTTTCCAAAATAACTTAAATTTTCTTTTTCTGGTAAATTTGTTTCAGTTACCAATATTGATTTCACATTTAAAAAACTACAAACCAGTCTGAAAAGTTTTATTATTTCGTGCGTTTGTTTTAAGTTAATACATTTAGTTCCATTTTCTTTCCAAAGATAGGCAATTGCATCTAATCTAAAAATTGTAACACCGTGATTTAGAAGATTTATCATTATCTTAATAAATCGTAATAAAACTGCAGGATTTTTAAAATTTAAGTCTAATTGGTCAGGACTGAAAGTTCTCCACAGGTATTCTGTCTTTTTAAAGATATTAATTTTTTTTAGTAATTCATGATCTCTAGGCCTTATAACTTTGGACGCGTTAAATTTTGAATTAACCAATAAAAAATAGTCCTTACCTGGTTTTTTTTCTCTTAAAAAGTTTCTAAACCATAGACCTCTAGCAGATGAATGATTAATTACTATATCAGCCATTATATCATTTTTTTTGGCAAAATTAAAAATATCTGACCACTTACCAATTCTACTCTCTATTTTATAATGATCCTTTACAGCAAAACCACTGTCACTACTTGAAGGATAAAATGGTAAAAAGTGAACAGTATTAAAATAATTTTTAAGTTTTTTGTGGAAAAAATTTTGAAAGCATTTTATTTGGTATTTCTTTTTACTGTTAAAAACACTATCTCCATAGCAAATTACAATTGAGGTTTTTTCAGAAATTAGCTTATTCTTTTTTTTGGTTTTTTTATTAAATTTATTAATTACTTTGGTTATTTCCTTGGAGTAGAGATCAATTTTTTTTTTGGAGTATAAGAAATTATAAATATTTCTTAGTTTTTTTTCTATATTTTTCTGACCAGCTAGTGATAACATTAACTATATTTTTTGTTATCTTCATTTACGACTTCTTCTAATTTCTTTAAAAAATTTGGAATGGCACTTTTTACTCTGCTCCAAGTCGGTATAAATGGAGTATCCATTGGATTAAGAATAAAAGCCTCTCCAGCCTTCATGATATTTACCGCAAATAACTCTACAGCTTTTTCCTCTGTATGAGAGTCAAATTGAAGACCATTCATGTCAGCATCACTTCTGTAGATATCAATCAAATCAAGTGCAGATCTATAGTAAGTTGCTTTTAAGGACCTAAACTTTTCTCTACTAAATGAATTACCTTGAGTAGCTAGTTTTTTTATGAATGTTTTTATTATATCTATAGACATTCTAGATAAACCTTTTGTTTCATCATCAATGGATAAAACTTGATGTTTGTGATCGTAAGTGTCAGCTAAATCAACCTGACAAATATTTTGTGGAGAAAAACTTCTTTGCATCTCAGACAAAATTCCAACTTCTATGCCCCAATCAGAGGATATTCTAAGTTCAGGTAAAACATTTCTCCTAAATGAAAATTCGCCAGCTAAAGGATATTTAAATGATTTCATAAATTTTAAATAGTCACTTTTACCAATAGTTTTTTCTAAAGCTGTTAACAAGGGAAAAACAAGTAATCTTGCAACACGACCGTTCATTTTGCCGTTCGCTACTCTTGGGTAATAACCTTTACAAAACTCAAAGTTAAAAAGTGGGTTTACGACTGGATAAAAAAGTTTTGCCAACATTCGTCTATCATATGTTTTTATATCACAATCATGGAGAGCAACAGAACGAGCTGTATCTCTTGCTATAGACATACCAATACAGTACCAAACATTTCTACCTTTACCTAGTTCATTGGGTGAAAGATCTTTCTTTTTTAATTCTTGATCAAGTTTTTTTAATCCAGGACCATCATTCCAGAGAATTGAAAAGGGTGTTTTAAGTTTTTTGAAAAATTTCCACGCTTTTCTAGCTTGTTTCTCGTTAGCTTTATCAAGACCAACAATAATATGGTCTAAGTATTTAGTTCTACTAATCTCTTCCACTATATTTGGCAAAGCTGAACCTTCTAACTCTGAATACAAACATGGTAAAATTAACTCCATCTTTCTTTCTTTTGAAAATTTTAATAAATCTTTTTCAATTTCATTAGTTGACCTTGTTCCAAAATCATGAAGGGTAGAAATCACTCCATTTTGAGAAAATTCACTCATAATAAAATCTTAAACATTATTTTCTATTTTAACTAGCGCTTTTTTTATCACATCAGCCCAGCCCTCAGGAGATGGGAGATTAGAAAATATCAAATTTTCTATATTTATTTGATCTAACTTAAATTTGTCATTAAATACCAAACATGGAACATCACAACTTCTCAACATATCTAAGTCATTATAATTATCACCAACTGCAATTGATTTAATTTTATCCTCGGTTTTTTTTAAAATTTTGATTACTTTATTCATTGATTTTACTTTATTAATATTATCACAGAGATTTATAACTCGTCCTCCTTCCTGGAGAGTTAATGAACTAGAACTTAAAATTTTTGATAATTTGTTTTTTTCAGTTTTATCGCCTTTAAATAAAAAGGGTAAAGTATATTTCCTATTTAAAGCATTTTTAAGATTACCATCTTTTTGGCCAAATATTTTTTCTTGTTCTTTTTTATTTATTTTGGAGATTTCAATACATTTATCTTTTAATTGATCAGGCACTTTATCATTAAAAATTTTAATCAATTCTTCTTTCTCTCTGCTGAGAACAATCTTATTAGGGAAATTGGCATTAATTAAATTTAAACCTTGTATTGACGATCCATTTTCAGAGATATATGGAAGTTTAACACCAAGTTCTTTATTAAATTTTTCAATTTCTTTTTCGGTTTTACTTGAATTTGGAATTATAATTATTCCTCGATCTACAAGGCTCACAATATAATCTTTGATTGGATCAAACTTAAAAGTATCTCTGTGCAAAACTGAACCATCTAAGTCTGTAAAGATCGCCACTTTAAAATTTTTTTTCATTATTCAAAATACAATAAATATATTCATAAACACTTCAAAAATTCACACATTTTGGACCAATATATTAAACTGGCCTAAAAAATTAGGTGTTTTTGATCTTAAAAGAATTTCTACTTGAGGATGAATTTTATGGTTAAAAAATATTATGAGACATAGTGCGTTTTGACTAAAAAAAAAAATGTTATAGTTAGAAGTATGGTCACTAATAAAATTATTAATTTTTCAAAATATTTTATTCTAAATAAAAAAAACATCTTAGACCACCAAAATTTATTAGAAAATTTTGTTAATAATAATTATTTTGAGGATTTATTAATCAGTTTAGCTGAAGCAGATCCCTATGACTTCAAAATATCTGATGAATTTTTAAAATTAAACGCTATTTCTTCGTTACCTCACTTAAGAATATTAAAAACTTCTTTAAACTTAACCACTGAGAGGTTTATTCTTGAACTCTCCTATCTAGTATTACCTTTTAACAAGTATTTATCTAACGAATTAAAATATTTGTCTTCAAAAATCAGTAATACAAATTTTGGAAGTGCTAAATTAATTTCAAATTTACTTAACAGTTCAAAACATTTGTTTTATGAACAAATTATTTTAGATTTTGAGCAAAAACACCCTTTAGCCTTATATCCAACTTCAAGTTTCAGAAATTCAAGTGGTCATGTTGTAAGTTCAAATGATTATCAACAGATAGAAGCAACTATGAATCTAAATACTTTTACATCAATTAAAGTAGAAGAAAGCACATTAAATATCAATAATCCTCTTCTAAGAGATAATTATAAATCTTTTGGAAGATGTGTTTGTTTAATAGACCAAAACATTGAGGATAATTATGGAGTAGAAATTGAAAATTATTTTAATCATCATTCAATTATTTTAGAAAAACTTGTTTATAGAGCCATGGAAGTTGATAAGCACATAAAAAATGTTGAAAAGATAGTCGAAGATTTTAGAAAGTTAGGTGTTAATAGAAACGAACCTATTCTGATAATTGGTGGAGGTGTCATAGGAGATATAGGAGCGTTCGCTGCATCTATTTATCACCGAAGTACTCCATATATAATGTTGTCAACTTCAGTTGTAAGTGCAATAGACAGTGGACCTAGCCCAAGATCTTGTTGTGATGCAGGTGGATTTAAAAATCTTCTGGGTTCTTTTCATGCTCCTGTTCTTAATATATCTGATCGCTCATTCTTTAAAAGTTTAAAAACTTCTTGGGTCCGTCACGGTATTGCCGAAATACATAAAATGGCTGTAATTAGAGATAAGGAATTATTTCATTTACTTGAAGACACAGGACTTGATTTAATGAAAACTCATTTCGGAACAATTAATTGCAATAAGCAAGATGAAATAGTCTCAAAGTCAAAAAAGATAATTGGTCTATCTCTTAAAAGTTATGTTGAGAGTGAATATGACAACTTACATGAAGTTCACAGTATTCGGGATCACGCATTTGGCCATGGACTAAGCGCAAACTTTGAGCTTAAAGCAGGTTTATTACACGGACATGCTATTAGTGTTGAAATGAATTTAAGTTCTTTTATGTCATACAAAAGAGGCTGGATAAATGAAAAAGATTTGCAGAGAATTTTTAAGTTATTTAGCGAATATGAATTAAGCTTATGGCATGATATTTTATTAGATGATAAATGTATGAGTGAGGGATTTGATAAAATTTTGCAAAAAAGAGGAGGTAACTTAGCTATTCCAGTCCCAACTGGAATTGGGGAGTGTAAATACATTAATGATTTAACAAAACCTGAATTAAAAGAGATTATTCAGGAATATAAATCAGTAGTTTCAAAATATCCAAGAAAAGGATTAGGTGTTGAACCTCTTTGTTCAGATGCCGGTCTTGAAGACCCGGTCACAGTTTTTAAAACTGATGAAAACATTACAAAAGAAGCAAATTTAAATTAATTAAATGTATCAATTTGTAATTCCAATTCACCATGTGAATTGGAGTACAAGATCTGTTCTTGAGGGTATTTATCAAAATTACAAGCCAAAACAAATTTTTGTTGTAACTTCAGAAAATGAGATAAAAATTATAAGAGATAAATCTAAAAATTGGAAAATTAAAAATTTAACTTTATTGGATGAGGATAACTTTTTTTTAGATAAATATGGTCTAACAAAAACTGACATTGTGTCTGAAATTACACAAAATAAACCAAATTACACTCCTGGATGGTTGTACCAACAAATTATCAAATTAGGAGCTGATGATGTTATAAAAGATATAGAAGAAATTTTTGTAGTATGGGATTCAGATTTACTTCCAGTGAAATCTTGGCCGCTAGTTGATGAAAAAAAAGAAAAATTTGCCTTATTACAGGATAAATCATATGGAAATCGTGATGTTTTAAATTCTTGGAAAAATTTAATTACAAATGTGCTCGAGATCAATCCTGTAGAGGATGAAAGAGGAACATTCACCTCACATCATATGATTTTTAAAAAAAAATATTTAAAAAGCCTTAAATCAAAATTTAAGGATCATTTCAAGTCTGATCAAAGTTGGATTGAATTAATAATAAAAGCTGCAAATGTTTATGGTTCTTTTGGAGAATATTGGACATACGCTAGCTGGGTAAACCATATAAATAAAAACGACCTAAATTATCATTCTTATGAGGAATACGGTTTATCTACAGAGAGATTTTATGATGATGGCAATGGTCTATTTTCTCAAAAATACAAAAAACATATAAATTTTAATTACCAAGAGGATTTTTATCCATCTTATTTATCAATATTAAATTTCATAGATAAAAATTATGACACTCCTCCTTCATCTTTATCATTTGAAACTAATATAAGGCATACAAAAAAAAAAGATGAAAATATGCACCTTGAGGAAAAAAGGTCTATTTGGAGAGAAAAAAAAGCTTCTGATAAAGTTGAGAAGATATAATGAAACTTTTTGTCAAGTAAGAGGCAAAGATTTCTTTACTTGTTTACTTTTTACTTTATTTTTTTGATTACAATATCTCTTTAAAGTATAAGCTACTGACACACTACCAATTAGTATAAACTTTAATATCTTTAATTTAATGAGTGTTTTAATCATGATAAAATATCAAATTTTTCTAATAAGAAATTGATTACTAAATTGTAGAGAAATACAAAACAAAAAATATAGAATAGAAAAATTATTCCTTTAGAATTAAAAATGTATCCAGTTGAGGTTAAAAGCACAAGAAATAGGCTAATTGATAAAGCAAGCTTTGATTGTGATTTTTTTTTTAAGTGAGATTTAATAATATTTTTTTTCATTATATAATGATAATTATTAAAGATATTTTTTCACTATTAATTTTGTCCTACCTGGAAATTACAATTGTCCATAAATGTTTATAAAATATTCAAATTAATAACAATTTTACTTATTCATCCTGTTCAATTATAAATACTAGCATAAATATTAATGAAAATAACTAATGCCCTCGTGGTGAAATTGGTAGACACAAAGGACTTAAAATCCTTGCCGCTTGCGGAGTGCCAGTTCGAGTCTGGCCGAGGGCACCATTAAATGAAAAAAATCCAAATTATTTCTGATAAAAATTTAAAGTCAAAAAGAATAAAGAATTCTCTAGTTAAAATATTGAGTCAAATAATACTAAAAAAACCTAATATTATAATTGTTATTGGTGGAGATGGATTTATGCTTGAGACATTAAAAAAAAATAAAAGATCCAAAAAAATTTTTTATGGAATAAACTCTGGAAATTACGGTTTTTTGATGAACAAATTTTCATCAAAAACAATTTTAAAAAACTTATATAAGGCAAATGTGATCACTATTTCACCACTAGAAATGACAGTCAAAAATAATAAAAATCAAATTAGAAAACATTTAGCAATTAATGAGGTCTCGATATTGAGACAGAGCAGGCAGGCTGCTTCACTATCAATAAATAATGGTTCAAAAAAAGTTATTAAAGAATTAGTTTCTGATGGTGTGCTTGTTTCAACACCCGCGGGAAGTACTGCTTATAATTTATCAGTACATGGACCAATATTAAGTCTAAATTCAAAAAAGTTATCTATTTCCCCCATCAGCCCGTTTCGACCCAGACGATGGAAGGGGAAGATAGTAAGTTATAAGTCCAAAATAACAATTAAAAATTTAAATCCTAAAAAAAGACCAATTAGTGCTGTAGCAGACAACATTGAGGTGAGGAATGCAAAAGACATTACCGTTAAAACTAAACAGAATATAAAATTTAATCTCATGTACGATAAAAATAGAGGTCTACAAAATAAAATTAAGATTGAACAATTGAGAAAAGAAACTTCTTGATGGTGCCCCCGCACGGATTCGAACCGCGGACCTATTGATTACAAATCAATTGCTCTACCAGCTGAGCTACAAGGGCATGGGCAATAATTATTAATTATTTTTAAATTAATCAACACTTTTTTTTAGATAACAAAGATGATGAAAAACAATTGCTGCACTATTAGAGATATTTAGACTATCAATCTTTTTGTTAATATCAATTCTTACTAAAAAGTCAGCATATTTGGATGTATGATAATGCATACCAGAGCCCTCTGATCCAAACAAAAGTACATTGTTACCCTTCCATTCTATATCTGTAAAGTCCTTGTCACTTTTTCCATCGAAACCATAAATCCAAAAATTTTTATTTTTTAAATTTTTTAATGTTGAATTTATATTTGAAACCTCAAAAATGTTTAAATATTCCATTGAGCCACTGGCAGCTTTGTACATTAATTTACTTTCACTCGGAAAATGTCTTTCTTTAATTATAAGACCGTTGATATTAAATGATACAGCGCTTCTTATTAATGCACCTATATTTCTTGGATCAGTAACTCCATCCAAACAAACAAGATTGATATTATCGTTATTTATAATGAATTCCTTGAGATTTTCTTTTTCAAGATGTTTTATTTCGGCAACATATCCTTGGTGTAATAAGTTTTCTTTTGTAGTATATTTATCTAATTCTTTTTTTGTTTTAAAATAAACTTTAACCTCATTCAGAAGATTCTTATTTGGGCTTTGTCTATGTATGTTTTTTTTACTTTCCTCTGTTAAAAAAACTTTCAAAACCTCTCTTTTTGGATTTTTAAGTGCCTCAATCACTGCATGCTGACCAACAATGAAAAATGATGATTTATTCATAAATTTTTCTTAGTTTTACACGTTTTTTGAATAATTTCTTAATAAATCACATATTGCATTTGGATAAATAAAATATATAAAACCCATGTTGTTTGAAGCTTTATTGAACAAGGGGACACTTCCCCTAAGGGAGGGGTTCCAGAGCGGTCAAATGGGGCGGGCTGTAAACCCGTTGACTTCGGTCTTCGAAAGTTCGAATCTTTCCCCCTCCACCATTCAATAAATTTTTAGATAATAATGGAGTGTTACTCTTGGGGTTGTGCGGGTGTAGTTCAATGGTAGAACGCTAGCCTTCCAAGCTGGATGTAAGGGTTCGATTCCCTTTACCCGCTCCAAGATGATAAAATTATTAAAAAGAAATGAGGAAAAAAATAAATGTCTAAAGAAAAATTTGTAAGAAATAAACCGCATTGTAATATCGGTACAATCGGCCATGTTGATCACGGTAAAACAACTCTAACTGCTGCTATCACTAAAGTTTTATCTGAAACAGGTGGGGCCCAAGCAGTAGCGTATGATCAGATTGACAAAGCTCCAGAGGAGAAGGAAAGAGGAATTACTATCTCAACTGCACACGTTGAGTATGAAACTGAAAAAAGACACTATGCACACGTAGATTGTCCAGGACATGCTGATTATGTGAAAAACATGATTACAGGTGCAGCACAGATGGATGGAGCAATCTTAGTTGTAAACGCTGCTGATGGACCTATGCCACAAACAAGAGAGCATATTCTTTTAGCAAGACAAGTTGGTGTTCCAGCAATTTGTGTTTATTTAAATAAAGTAGATCAAGTCGACGACAAGGAGATGATTGATCTTGTTGAGGAAGAGATTAAAGAACTTTTAACTTCATACAAATTTCCTGGAGATAAGACTCCAATTGCTAAAGGTTCAGCACTTGCAGCAGTAGAGGGAAGGGATGATGAAATTGGAAAAAATTCAATTTTAGAATTAATGAAAAACGTTGATACCTTTATTCCACAACCTGATAGACCAAAAGACAAGGATTTTTTAATGCCTGTTGAGGATGTTTTTTCGATTTCAGGAAGAGGTACAGTTGCAACTGGAAGAGTCGAGTCAGGTGTGCTTAAAACAGGTGATGAAATAGAAATTGTAGGTATTAGAGAAACAAAGAAATCAGTATGCACTGGAGTTGAAATGTTTAGAAAACTTTTAGATTCAGGTGAAGCAGGTGATAACGTTGGGGTTCTTTTAAGAGGTGTCGAAAGAGATGATATTGAAAGAGGACAAGTACTCTGTAAACCTGGTTCGGTAACACCACACACTAAGTTTGAAGCACAAGCTTATGTACTTAAAAAAGAGGAAGGTGGAAGACATACTCCGTTTTTTACTAAATACAGACCACAGTTTTATTTTAGAACAACCGATGTAACAGGTGAAGTAGAATTACCATCTGGCACAGAAATGGTGATGCCTGGAGATGACGCTAAATTTACAGTAAAACTTATTACTCCAATTGCAATGTCAGAAAAGTTAAATTTTGCAATTAGAGAAGGTGGTAGAACTGTAGGAGCAGGAGTTGTAACTAAAATTATAGAGTAAACTCTCTATAGGAGTGTAGCTCAATTGGTAGAGCGCCGGTCTCCAAAACCGGAGGCTGAGGGTTCGAGTCCCTCCGCTCCTGCCAATAAATTGAAATAAACTATGAAGAACCCTATAAAATTTATTCAAGAGGTAAAACAGGAGGCTTTTAAAGTTACTTGGCCTACTGGAAAAGAGACCCTTCAAGGAGCATTAATGGTGTTCGCTATGGCAGTAGTTATGTCTATATTTTTCTTACTACTTGATCAGGTTTTTAAATTTTTTTTAGAAATTTTACTTAAGGTAAGTATTTAATGAAAAATTGGTACATAGTGCAATCTCATTCTAGTTTCGAGAACAAAGTTGCAGGATTGATAAAGGAAGAAGCCGAAAAAGCTAAGATTTCAGAAAAATTTGAGGAAATAGTAGTTCCAACACATGACGTAACTGAGGTAAAAAGGGGTAAAAGGGTTCAAAGAAAGAAAAAATATTTTCCTGGTTACGTATTAATAAAAAGTGAGATGGATAACAGCATTTATCATATGATAAAAAATATTAAAAGGGTGAGTGGTTTTTTAGGAGCCAAAGGAATTCCAGTGCCAGTTTCAGACAAGGAAATAGAGAAGATTTTAGGGCAAATTAAAGATGGCGTTGCCCAGCCAAAATCTGGTATAGAATATAGTGTTGGAGAAAAAGTTCAGGTAGTAGATGGACCATTTGCTTCATTCAGTGGAATGGTTGAAGATATAGATGAGGAAAAATCCAGACTTAAGGTTTCAGTTTCTATATTTGGGCGTCCAACACCAGTTGAGTTAGAATATAATCAAGTAGAGAAAGTAAGTTAATGGCTGCGAAAAAAGAAATTAGTGGATTTATAAAATTACAAATTAAAGGTGGTCAAGCAAATCCAGCTCCACCAGTTGGTCCTGCTCTAGGTCAAAGAGGAGTAAATATTATGGAATTTTGTAAAGCATTTAATGATAAAACTAAATCACTCGCAGGAAAACCTGTTCCAGTAGAAATCACAGTATATAAAGACAAAAAGTTTGATTTTAAGATAAAATCTCCTCCAGCATCTTTTTTTATTAGAGAAGCAGCAAAATTAAAAAGTGGTTCAAAAGAGCCTGGAAGAAATATTGTAGCCTCTATTACAAAAAAACAAGCTGAAGAAATTGCTAAACAAAAAATGAACGATTTAAATGCTATTGATTTAGAGCAAGCTGTGAAAATTATAGCGGGATCTGCAAGATCAATGGGTATTGAGGTAAAAGAATAATGTCATCAAAAAGATACAATAATTTACCTAAGAAAACTCAGGAATTAGACGCTGAGAAAATTGAAAAAATTTTATCGACAATTAAAAAAAATTGTACGACTAAGTTTGATGAGTCAGTAGATTTGAGTTTACAAATTAATAATAAACAAAAAAAAAGTGAAATAAATATAAGAACAGTTGTTAATCTTCCTGGTGGTACAGGAAAAAAAGTAAAAGTAGCTGTTGTATGTGAGGATACAAAAACTTCCGAGGCAAAAGATGCAGGTGCTGATGTTGTAGGAGGAGATGACTTTGTTGAAAAGATTAAAAATGGAGAGATGAATTTTGAAAAACTTATTTGCACTCCTTCAATGATGATCAAACTTTCAAAACTTGGTAAAATATTAGGTCCAAAGGGTTTAATGCCTAATCCAAAATTAGGTTCAGTTACTAACGATATAAAAAAAGCAGTTACTGATGCAAAATCTGGTCAAGTTGAAATTAGAAATGACAAAGATGGAAATATAGGTGTTAGCATAGGAAAGAAATCGTTCAATGATGATCAATTAATTAAAAACTATAGTGCAATCTTAGAGACTTTAGAAAAAGAAAAAAATAGTAATACGATAAAAGGTGATTTAATAAAATCCGCTTTTATAACTTCCACTATGGGTGTGTCATATAAATTAAAACTTAACAAAAACATATAATAATTATAATGAATAAAGATCAAAAAAAAATTTATATAACTGAGATGACTAATCAGTTTGAAAATAGCAAAGCGATTATGGTGACACATTATCAAGGTTTAACGATGCCTCAATTAGACGAACTAAGATCAAAAATGAGAGAAAATGGAATTATTTTTAAAATAACAAAAAATAGAATAACGAAAATAGCATTAGAAAAAACAAAATGTAAAAGTCTTTCTAATTTATTCACAGGTCCAACAGCTGTAGCTTTTGGTAATGATGCGATAATGTCAGCTAGAATTTTATCAAAATTTGCAAAAGATAATGAGAATCTTAAATTAATTGGTGGAATGATGGAAAATGAGATTCTTGATCAAGCTGGTGTGATGAATGTCGCAAGTTTGCCAACTTTAGATGAAGCGAGGGCAAATATTGTGGGTATTTTGAATGCCTCAGCCTCAAAATTAGTGAGTATTTTACTTGCACGATCGGAAAAAATGAGTAATTTGAGCCCAGAAAATTCTGAAACACAACCCAAAGAGTAAATTATGCCTGACCTAAATAAAATTATTGAAGATTTATCGAGTTTGACTGTTGCTGAAGCAGCAGATCTTTCAAAACAATTAGAAGAAAAATGGGGTGTAACTCCAATGGCAGCAGCAGCTCCAGTAGCCGCAGGTGCCGAAGCAGCAGAGGAAAAAGATGATTTCACAATCATGTTGGTTTCTGCAGGTGACAAAAAAATTAATGTAATTAAAGAAGTAAGAGCATCAACATCCTTAGGTCTTAAAGAAGCGAAAGATTTAGTCGAAGGTGCGCCCAAAGAAGTTAAAACTGGTGTTCCTAAAAAAGAGGCTGAAGAAATTAAAGCAAAATTAGAAGCCGCTGGCGCTAAAGTAGAACTTAAGTAATTTAACAAGGAATTTTTAGTGCTGATTAATTTTATTAGTCAGTTCAAAACATAAATGCAAATATCTTTTACTGAAAAGAAAAATATAAGAAAAAGTTTTGGCAAACTTAAAGAAAGTTTATCTATACCAAACTTAATAGAAGTTCAAAAAAATTCATACAAGGAGTTAACTGATTTTAAAGCGATTGAGAATGAGTTAACTAAAGGTTTTGATAGAGTTTTTAAAAGTATATTTCCTATTGAGGATTTAAACGATAAAGCAACATTAGAATATGTTTCTTATAGATTAGAAAAACCAAAGTTCGATGTAGAGGAATGCATAGCTAGGGGATTGACTTATTCTTCTGCACTTAAGTGCACATTAAGGCTCGTTGTTTACGAAATTAATCAAGAAAATAATACTAAAGATATTCTCTCAGCAAAAGAGCAAGAAGTTTATATGGGAGAAGTTCCGATGATGACAAACAGCGGAACTTTCATAACAAATGGAGTCCAAAGAGTTGTCGTAAATCAAATGCATAGAAGTCCAGGGGTATTCTTTGATCATGATAAAGGTAAAACACATGCAAGTGGAAAACTTTTATTTAATTGTAGAGTAATACCCAATAGAGGCTCATGGTTAGATTTTGAATATGATGTTAAAGATTTCTTGTATTTTAAAATCGATAGAAAAAAGAAAATTTTAGCTTCAACATTGTTACTTGCTTTAGGGTTCAGTAAATCTGATATGGTCAATGAGTTTTATCAAAATGAAAAATATGTTTTTGATAATAATTCACAAAAGTGGAAAACAAAATTTAATCCAGAAAATTATAAAGCAAAAAATTTTTCTGAGGAAGTTATAGACGCAAGCACAGGAAAAGTTGTTATAAAACTAGGAGATAAGATAAATTATCTTAATGCTAAAAAATTAGCAAATGACGGTTTAAAAAATATTTTAGTTTCAAAGGAGTCTTTATATGGAAAATTTTTACACACAGATATAAAAATTAATGATGATGAAAATGGAATTTTTAAAATAGGCACTGAATTAAATGAAACCATTATTGATCAAATTTTAGAAGCTAAGGTTTTTTCTTTAGAAATTTCTGTTACCAATTCTATTAACAAAGGTGGTTATTTATTAACTACAATTTTTAATGATAAAAATAACTCTAAAGAAGAAGCTATTACAGAAATTTATAAAATGTTGAGACCAGGAGAACCACCAACTTTTGAAATTGCTAATCAAATTTTTAATAATTTATTTTTTAGTTCGGATAGGTATGATCTTTCTGATGTAGGCAGAGTAAAAATGAATTCTAGGCTGAGTCTTGAATGTTCTGATAAAATAACAATTCTAAGAAATGATGACATTCTAGCTATAATTCATAAAATGTTGGATCTAAGGGATGGTAAAGATGATGTAGATGATATCGATCATCTAGGTAACAGACGAGTTCGTTCAGTTGGTGAGTTGGTAGAAAATCAAGCAAGAATTGGAGTTTATAGAATGGAAAGAGCGATCAAAGAGAAAATGACAACTCTAGATATTGAGTCTGCTATGCCACAAGATTTGATAAATGCTAAACCGTTAACTGTTTCACTTAAAGATTTTTTTGCAAGCTCTCAACTTTCTCAGTTTATGGATCAAACAAATCCATTATCTGAAATCACTCATAAAAGAAGAGTTTCAGCTTTAGGACCAGGTGGTTTAACTAGAGAAAGAGCTGGATTTGAAGTAAGAGATGTGCATCCAACGCATTATGGTAGAATTTGCCCAATTGAAACACCTGAGGGACCTAACATTGGTTTAATAAATAGTTTATCAACTTACGCTAAAATTAATAAATATGGATTTATAGAAAGTCCATACAAAAGAGTCAAAGATGGTGTGGTTCAAGATAAAGTTGAATATTTGTCTGCAATGGAAGAGACCAAATATACAATTGCTCAAGCAAATACAAAATTAGATAAAAATAACAAAATTGTTGAAGATCTAGTCTCATGTAGACAAAATTTAAATTTTTTATTATCCAAGCCAGAAACAATAGATTATATTGATGTTTCACCTAAGCAATTAGTTTCAGTTGCTGCTTCATTGATACCATTTTTGGAAAATGATGATGCTAATAGAGCTTTAATGGGCTCAAATATGATGAGGCAAGCAGTTCCATTGTTAAAACCAGAAGCTCCTTTAGTTGGAACAGGTATAGAAAGTGATGTAGCATTAGACTCAGGAGTAACAATTGTTGCAAGAAGAGATGGTTTAGTAGATAAAATTGATGGTAAGAGGATTGTTGTAAAAGTTACTGAGGAAACTGATTTTACCAAATCCAGCGTTGACATTTATAACCTTCAGAAATTTAAAAGATCTAATCAAAACACTTGTATAAATCAAAGACCACTAGTTAGAGTAGGCGACAAAGTTAAAACTGGAGATATTATTGCTGATGGTCCCTCAACAAGGTTAGGTGAACTCGCTTTGGGTAAAAATGTAACAGTCGCATTTATGCCTTGGCAAGGATACAATTTTGAAGACTCAATATTGATATCAGAGAGATGTGTTACTGACGATGTATTTACCTCTGTTCATATTGTTGAATATGAAATAATGGCAAGAGATACGAAATTAGGTGAGGAAGAAATAACCAGAGATATACCAAATGTCAATGAAGAGGCTTTGAAAAATTTAGATGAGTCAGGGGTTGTTTATATTGGTGCAGAAGTTAATGCTGGTGATATATTGGTTGGAAAAGTTACTCCAAAAGGTGACTCAGCCTCTGGTCCTGAAGAGAAATTATTGAGATCTATTTTTGGGGAAAAAGCCATTGATGTAACAGATACTTCTTTGAGAATGTCTAGAGGTAGTAGTGGTACCATCGTGGATGTAAAAGTATTTAATAGACATGGTATAGAAAAAGATGAAAGATCCATCACCATTGAGCGTGCGGAAATCGATCAAGTGCAACAAGATAAGATTGTTGAAGAAGAAATTTTAGAAAGAAGTATAAAGCAAAGGGCATCTCAGATTTTAACTGGATCTTCATTAGCCAAAAAAATTAAAAATTTAGAAACAGGTACAAAGTTAGACTTTGAAACAATAAATGATTTATCAATAACAGAAGTATTTAAAATTACAGATGGAAATTCAAAAAATGATTTATTAATTGATCAGCTTAAAGACCAGTTTAATAAAGCAAAACAAGATATTGTTGAAAGATTTGAAGACAAAGTTTTAAAAATTCGAAGTGGTGATGATCTATTACCAAGTGTTATGAAAATGGTTAAAGTTTTCGTCGCTATCAAAAGAAGACTTAGACCAGGTGATAAAATGTCTGGAAGACATGGTAATAAGGGTGTTGTAAGTAAAATAGTGCCAGTTGAGGATATGCCATATAGAGAAGATGGACGACCAGTTGACATTGTTTTAAATCCACTTGGTGTTCCAAGTCGTATGAATGTTGGTCAAATTTTAGAAACTCATTTGGGTTGGGCATGTAAAGAATTTGGAGAACAAGTTAAAAATCTTATAAATGAAAATCAAAAGAAAATTGAAAAAAATGAGAAAATTATAAAATTTCTTAAATCTGTTTATGGCGAAGAAATTTATAATCAAAAAGTAGATAAATTAAATAAAACTGAGTTTGAGGATTTATGCGAAAACCTTCAAAATGGTATAGCTATTTCCACACCTGTTTTTGATGGTGCTAAAGAAAAAGATGTGACTGAAATGTTAGAGTTAGCCAAATTGCCAGGTTCAGGACAAACATACTTATGGGATGGAAGAACAGGAGAAAAATTTGATAGACCAGTAACAGTTGGAATTATCTATATGCTAAAACTTCATCATTTGGTGGAGGATAAAATTCATGCAAGATCA
This sequence comes from uncultured Pelagibacteraceae bacterium, assembly GCA_902523495.1. GTDB lineage: Bacteria > Pseudomonadota > Alphaproteobacteria > Pelagibacterales > Pelagibacteraceae > Pelagibacter. The sequence continues at coordinate 26,249 of CABYZU010000004.1, read as the reverse complement.
ACTGGACCTTATTCTTTGGTAACACAACAGCCCTTGGGCGGAAAAGCTCAACTAGGCGGACAAAGATTTGGAGAAATGGAAGTTTGGGCACTTGAGGCATATGGTGCTTCATATACATTGCAAGAAATTTTGACTGTGAAATCTGATGATGTTGCCGGACGTGTAAAAGTTTATGAAACAATAGTTAAGGGTGAGGAAAATTTTGAATCTGGTATACCAGAGTCCTTTAACGTATTAGTCAAGGAGATTAAATCTTTAGCACTTAATGTAGAGCTTAATTAGTTATGAAAAAAGAATTAACAGACTTATTTAAAAACTCTGAAATTTCAGAGGCACAAAATTTTAATAGTATTAAAATTTCATTAGCAAGCCCAGAAAAAATAAAATCTTGGACATATGGCGAAATTAAAAAACCAGAAACTATAAATTATCGAACATTTAGACCAGAAAAAGATGGACTGTTCTGTGCTAGAATCTTTGGACCCATAAAAGATTACGAGTGTTTATGTGGAAAATATAAAAGGATGAAATTTAGAGGAATAATTTGTGAGAAATGCGGTGTTGAGGTAACAAAATCGAACGTGCGAAGAGAAAGAATGGGTCATATAAACTTAGCTACACCTGTAGCACATATATGGTTTTTAAAATCTTTACCTAGTAGGATTGCTTTAGCAGTTGATATGAAACTAAAAGAAATAGAAAGAGTTTTGTATTTTGAAAATTTTATTGTAATCGAACCTGGCCTTACTGGTCTTCAAAAAAATCAACTTTTAAACGAGGATGAATTAGCAAAATATCAAGATGAATTTGGTGAAGAAGCGTTTTCTGCTGGAATAGGAGCTGAAGCAGTTTTAGAAATGTTGAGAAATTTAGATTTAGAACTTGAGAGAAAAAATCTAATTAATTATATCAAAGAAACTAAATCAAAAGTTAATGAGGAAAGAGCAATTAAAAGACTTAAATTGATCGAGTCATTTATTGAAACTGGTCAAAAACCTGAATGGATGATAATGACCGTTGTTCCGGTAATTCCACCAGAGTTAAGACCCTTAGTGCCACTTGATGGAGGTAGATTTGCCACTTCAGATCTAAATGATTTGTATAGAAGAGTCATAAATAGAAACAATCGCTTAAAAAGATTAATGGATCTTAAAGCGCCTGATATTATTGTGAGAAATGAAAAAAGAATGCTTCAGGAGTCTGTTGATGCCTTGTTTGATAACGGAAGAAGAGGAAGAGTAATTACTGGAACCGGTAAAAGACCTCTAAAATCTTTAGCAGAGATGTTAAAAGGTAAACAAGGAAGATTTAGACAAAATTTACTCGGAAAAAGAGTAGATTATTCTGGTAGATCTGTAATTGTTGTAGGTCCTGATCTGAAATTACACGAATGTGGTTTACCAAAAAAAATGGCTTTAGAATTATTCAAACCTTTTTTATATGCAAGATTAAATAAATTAGGATTAGCCTCAACTATTAAACAAGCAAAAAAATTAGTTGAAAAAGAAACTAATGCTGTATGGGATGCATTAGAGCTAATTGTAAGAGAACATCCAGTTTTATTAAATAGAGCACCAACACTTCATAGACTAGGAGTCCAAGCATTTGAACCAAAATTAATTGAGGGTGATGCTATTGAATTGCATCCGTTAACTTGTGCAGCTTTTAACGCTGACTTTGATGGAGATCAGATGGCAGTCCACGTTCCTTTGAGCTTAGAGGCACAATTAGAAGCTAGAATTTTGATGTTATCTACAAACAATATTCTATCACCATCAAATGGTAAACCAATAATTGTTCCAAGTCAGGACATGATTCTAGGAATCTACTACTTATCACAAGAACCTTTAACTGATAAACCATCTGGATATTTTTTAGACGCTGATCAAATTGAATTTGCCTTATCTTCTGATCAAATAAAAGTTCATAGCACTATTATTTCTAGATTTGAAACTGTTGACGAAAAAGGAAATAAAAAATTTGAAAAATATACCTCCACTGCAGGAAGATTCTTGTTGGCTAACTTGCTTCCTAAAAATAAAGATATTAAATTTTCTTTAATTGACAGACTGTTGCCAAAAAAAGTTGTTTCAGAAATTATAGATATCGTCTTTAGATTTTGTGGTCAAAAGAAAACAGTTATATTCTGTGATAAACTTAAGGATCTTGGATTTAAACATGCATTTAAAGCAGGTATATCTTTTGGTAAAGATGATTTAGTGATACCGCAAAACAAAACTCAACTTATAGATGATACTAAAAAATTAATTGCTGATTATGAAACACAATATGCAGAAGGGTTAATCACAAGGGGCGAAAAATATAATAAAGTAGTAGATGCATGGTCAAAATGTACTGATAAAGTTGCTGGTGAAATGATGAAAGGGATTTCTGCTACTGAGAAAACCTCTGAGGGATTAAAAATTAATTCAGTATTTATGATGGCTGACAGTGGTGCGCGAGGTTCAGCAGCGCAAATGAAACAGTTAGCAGGAATGAGAGGATTAATTGCTAAGCCATCAGGTGAAATTATTGAGAGTCCAATTACTTCTAATTTTAAAGAGGGTTTAACCGCTCTTGAATATTTTAATTCAACTCACGGAGCTAGAAAAGGGTTAGCTGATACTGCTTTAAAAACAGCAAGCTCTGGATATTTGACTAGAAGACTTTGTGATGTAGCTCAAGATTTAACAATAACAAAAAAAAGTTGTGAAAACCCAGGATTTATTGAACTTTCAGAAATATTGGAAGGTGGGAATGTAGTAGTAAGTTTATCTGAGAGAGCCCTTGGTAGAGTTGTTTCATCAGATGTGAAACATCCCATAACAGGAGAGGTTGTAATAAAAAAATCGAATATGATTGATGAGGCTGGATGTGATAAAATTGACTCAGCTGGTATTAAATCACTAAAAGTTTATTCTGTTATGACTTGTAGTTCAAAAGAGGGTGTATGTGCTACTTGTTATGGAAGAGATTTATCAAGAGGAAAAATGGTTCATGTTGGTGAAGCGATTGGTATGATTTCAGCCCAATCAATTGGAGAGCCTGGCACTCAACTTACTATGAGAACCTTTCACGTTGGCGGCACAGCTTCAGTAAAACAAGACTCACAAATAGTGACAAAAAATGATGGAATTCTAAAAATCATAAATTCTAATATATTAGAGGACTCTAAAAAGAATTTAATTGTTATGGGAAGAAATACTCAACTTTCTATAGAGGATGATAATGGAGTACAAGTTGCAATATATAAAGTTGCATATGGATCTAAACTTTTCTTTAAAAACGGTGATAAAGTTAAATCGAATACTAAAATTTGCGAGTGGGATCCTTACACAACACCAGTAATCGCTGAAAAAAGTGGTATAGCTAGTTATGTAGACCTAATCGATGGAGTTTCAATCCAAGAAACTACAGATGATGCAACTGGTATTTCTTCAAAATCAGTAGTTGATTGGAGATCCCAATCAAAAAGCACAGATCTAAAACCAAGAGTTACATTAAGGGATGAAAAAGGAAATGTTATTAAAAAAGCTGATGATAACGAGGCAAGATATTATTTAGTACCAGATTCAATATTATCTGTTAAAGATGGTCAAAAAGTTTCTGCAGGAGATGTTATTGCTAGACTTCCAAAAGAAACGACTAAAACAAAAGATATCACTGGAGGTTTACCGAGAGTAGCAGAGTTATTTGAGGCCAGAAAAGCAAAAGATAGTGCTATAATAGCTGAAAATGATGGTCAAGTAGTATTTGGAAAAGAAGTTAGAGGAAAACAAAGAGTTTCTATTGTGCCTGAAGATGGTACTGAACCTTCAAATTATTTAATTCCTAAAGGTAAACATATTAATTTCAACCAGGGTGAAAGAATTAAAAAGGGAGAATATCTATTAGACGGTCAACCATTGCCTCATGACATATTGAGAATAATGGGAATCAAAGAATTAACTGAATATTTTGTAAATCAAGTCCAAGAGGTTTACAGACTTCAGGGTGTTATAATAAATGATAAACATATAGAGACTATTTTAAGACAGATGTTGAAAAAAGTTGAGGTTAAATCAACAGGTGACTCATCCTATTTACCGGGTGAAATAATTGATAGAATAAAGTTTGATATTATGAATGATAAGCTCAAATCTGAGGGAAAAACTCCTGCAGTAGGAGAAAGGGTTTTAATGGGCATCACTAAGGCCTCGCTGCAAACCGAGTCATTTATTTCCGCAGCATCATTCCAAGAAACAACAAGAGTTCTTACTGATGCAGCAATTAAGGGCAAAATAGATCCATTAAATGGCCTTAAAGAAAATGTCATTGTCGGTAGACTTGTGCCTGCAGGAACTGGAAATATTAAGAATAAGTGGAATAAAAAAGCTATTGAGGATGATAATAAATTCCTCTCAGATCAAGAACAAATTGAAGGCTCAGAAAGCCAAGCAAATCAATAAAAAATACTGCTAAAACTATTGGTTTTAGTTTGACAAAGTTAGATTATTAAGTAATTTGACGATATTTTTGGTTGGAATGTAGTGCTAATTGAACGTACTAAACGCTGCCATGGATAACCTGTCAGTTATTTCATCAAAAATATAATTTAATTATAAATTTTATGCCAACAATAAATCAGTTGTTAAAAAAGAAGAGAATTAAACAAGCAAAAAGGAATAAAGTTCCAGCTTTACAAAAACAACCTTTGAAGAGAGGTGTTTGCGTAAAAGTTTACACAACCACTCCAAAAAAACCAAACTCTGCTTTGAGAAAAGTAGCTAGAGTTAGGTTATCAAACGGTTTTGAGGTAACAGCATATATTCCTGGTGAAGGACATAATTTACAAGAACACTCAGTAGTTTTAATTAGAGGTGGTAGAGTAAAAGATTTACCTGGTGTAAGATATCATATTCTTAGGGGTAACCTTGATACTCAAGGTGTTGCAAATAGAAAAAAAAGACGATCATTATACGGCACTAAAAAAGGTAAATAATTATGTCTAGAAAAAAATCCCAACCTAAAAAAGATATCATTCCAGATCCTAAATTTAACTCAACAATAATTCCAAAGCTGATTAACAATATAATGTACGATGGTAAAAGAGGGATAGCAGCCAAAATCGTTTATGATGCAATAGAAAAAATCAAAACCAAATCAAAAGATGAGCCAATCAATATTTTTAATGAAGCAATCAATAATATCAAACCCACTGTTGAGGTAAGGTCTAGACGAGTTGGTGGTGCAACTTACCAAGTACCGGTTGAGGTTAAGAATAAAAGAGCTCAAGCCTTAGCTATTAGATGGTTAATAGACTCCGCAAGAAAAAGAAAAGACAAACACATGTCAGATAAAATTTTTAATGAACTTTATGATGCTTATGAAAAAAAAAGGAGCCGCAGTTAAAAAAAAAGAGGATGTGCACAAAATGGCTGAGTCTAACAAAGCTTTCGCGCATTTTAGATGGTAAAAAATTATGCCTAGAACTCATACTTTAAACAAATATAGAAATATAGGTATCATGGCACATATAGATGCTGGGAAAACGACTACAACGGAGAGGATTTTATATTATACAGGTAAGAGTCATAAAATTGGTGAAGTCCATGATGGAGCTGCAACTATGGACTGGATGGAACAAGAGCAAGAAAGAGGGATTACTATTACATCAGCAGCAACCACATGTTTTTGGAATGACCACAGAATTAATATAATTGATACGCCTGGTCATGTTGATTTTACAATTGAGGTTGAGAGATCTTTGAAAGTTCTCGATGGAGCTGTAGCTGTATTTGATGGTGTTGCAGGTGTTGAACCACAATCTGAAACAGTATGGCGACAAGCAGATAAGTACAAAGTTCCAAGAATTTGTTTTGTTAACAAACTAGACAGAACTGGTGCCGATTTTTTTAGATGTGTTGAGATGATAAAAGAAAGATTGGGTGCAAAACCACTAGTGATACAAGTTCCAGTCGGTATAGAAGCAACATTAACAGGTGTTGTTGATTTAGTTAAAATGAAAGCCCAAGTTTGGAAGAATGAGGCTTTAGGCGCAGAATGGGAGTACATAGATATTCCTGATGAATTAAAAGAAATTTCCCAAAAATATAGAACTGAATTAGTGGAGGCAGCAGTTGAACAAGATGAAAAACTAATGGAATCTTATTTAAATGGAGATGATATCAAAGAGGAGGATCTGATTCGATGCATAAGAAAAGGGACATTAGATTTTAGCTTTGTGCCTGTAATGACGGGATCAGCTTTTAAAAATAAAGGTGTTCAGCCTTTACTAGATGCAGTAGTAAATTATCTTCCAAGCCCTGAAGATATTGGATCAATAAAAGGGACTAAATTAGGCGGCGAAGATGAAATGGAAATGAAATTTGAGGACAATGCACCTTTTTCAGCTCTTGCGTTTAAAGTAGCAAATGACCCATTTGTAGGTTCATTAACTTTTATAAGAATATATTCTGGAACTATTAAAACTGGCACAGCAGTTTACAACTCTTCTAAAGAAAAAGAGGAGAGAGTTGGAAGAATGTTATTAATGCACGCAAATTCAAGAGAGGACATTAAAGAGGCCAATGCAGGAGATATTGTAGCATTAGCAGGTTTAAAGAATACGATCACTGGTCACACATTATGTGATGAAGAAAATGGAGTTTTATTAGAACCAATGGAATTTCCTGATCCAGTAATTGAAATTGCAGTAGAGCCAAAAACAAAAGCAGACCAGGAAAAAATGGGTGAGGCTTTAGGAAGATTAGCTAAAGAGGATCCATCATTTAGGGTAACCTCAGATGAGGAATCTGGTCAAACAATTATAAAAGGGATGGGTGAACTACATTTAGACATTATTGTTGATCGGATGAAAAGAGAGTTTAAGGTTGAGGCTAATGTTGGTGCACCACAGGTTGCATACAGGGAAACAATAGAAAATTCCTCCGAAGTTGAATACACTCACAAAAAACAAAGTGGTGGAGCTGGTCAATTTGCAAAAGTCAAATTATTAGTTGAACCACATGAACCTGGAAAGGGAAGAGAAGTTGAAAGCAAAATAAAAGGTGGAGCAATTCCAAAAGAGTTTATTCCTGGGGTGGAAAAAGGTATAGAAACTGTTTCTGATGGTGGAATTTTAGCAGGTTTTCCAATGATAGACTATAAAGTAACAATTCTAGATGGATTACATCACGATGTTGATTCAAGTGTTTTAGCTTTTGAACTGGCGAGTAGAGCTTGTTTTAAAGAGGCATGTACTAAAGGTGGACTCAAATTATTAGAACCCGTAATGAGAGTTGAGGTTGTTACACCCGAAGATTACATGGGGGATGTTATTGGAGACTTAAATAGTAGAAGAGGTCAAATAAATACACAGGAGCAAAGAGGTAATGCGACTGTTATAACTGCCATGGTTCCATTAGCTAATATGTTTGGATATATAAACAGCCTAAGATCTATGTCTCAAGGTAGAGCTCAATATTCAATGTTCTTTGACCACTATTCAAAAGTTCCTCAAAATGTACAGGATGAAGTAACTAAAAAGATTGCAGGATAATATGGAAAAACAAAATATTAGAATAAAATTAAGAGCTTACGATAACAAAGTTTTAGATGCATCTACAGAGGAAATAGTCAATACGGTAAAAAGAACTGGAGCTACAATTAAAGGTCCAATTCCTTTACCCACAAAAATAGAGAGATACACAGTTCTAAGATCACCACATATTGATAAAAAAAGTAGAGAACAATTTGAGTCAAGAACTCACAAAAGATTAATAGATATAGTTGAACCCACTCCTCAAACAGTCGAAGCCTTGATGAAGCTGGATTTAGCTTCTGGAGTTGATGTGGAGATAAAAATCTAATATGAGTGAAATAGCTTTAGTTGGAAAAAAATTAGGTATGACTAGAGAGTTTTATAAAACAGGTCAGTTGGTTCCTGTTACTGTTTTAAAAATTGAAAAAGCAAGGGTTATTCAAGTAATTGATATGGAAAAAAGAGGGTATAAAGCTGTCCAATTAGGTTATGGAAAGATTAAAAATTCAAAATTATCAAAGTCAATGAAGGGCTATTTTGCAAAAAAAAATACTGAAGCAAAAAAAAGATTGAAAGAATTTAGAGTTCATGATTTAGAAAATTTTAAAGAAGGTAATGAATTTGGTTTGGAAATTTTTAAGGATATTAAATTTGTAGACACAAAATCAAAAACTATAGGCAAGGGTTTTGCAGGTGCAATGAAACGACACAATTTTGGGGGGCTAAGGGCAACTCATGGTGTATCAATATCACATAGATCCCATGGCTCAACCGGTCAAAGACAGGACCCTGGTAAAGTTTTTAAAGGTAAAAAAATGGCAGGACATATGGGTGACAAGTTAAGAACCATGCAAAATATCGAGATTATTAAAACAGATTTAGAAAATGATTTACTTTATCTAAAAGGTTCAATTCCTGGCTCAAAGAATTCTGAGGTATTTGTTAAGGGCTCAGTTAAAAATATTAGCAAATTGACCATTGATGAAAAAACAAAAGTAGCTGAACAAGCTAAAAAGACACCAGATAAAAAGAAGAAATAATGAAAATTGAAAAATTAAACTTAGATGGAAAAAAAAGCTCAATAGAGGTGCTTGATAAGATCTTTTCTGCAAAAATAAATTATAAATTAATTAGTAATGTTTTATATAAAACTAATGCTAACTATAAAGGTAGACACGCGAAGACTAAGCAACAAAATGAGGTATCAGGACCCACATCAAAGATTTATGCTCAAAAAGGAACTGGAAATGCAAGACATGCAAGTAAAAAAGCACCGATATTTGTAGGCGGTGGTATAGCTCATGGACCAAAAGGTGAGTCATCTTATAAAAAAAGAAAATTAAACAAAAGTGAAAAAAAACAAAGTGTAGCTTCATTAATGAGTGAAAAAATCAAAAATAATAACTTACTTATTTTTAGTGATTTTACCAATGAAATTAAAAAAACGAAAGAAATGAATTTATTTTTAAAAAAATTCGAAATTTTAAATTCCTTAATTATATTGGATAGATCTTCTAAAGACAAAGTTGAAAAATCTATTAAAAACATCCCAAATGTTAAAGTCACAGATGTAAATCATTTTAGCGCATTTGATATTATCAAATTTAAAAAAGTTGTTTTTACCGAAACTTCTGTAAAAGAATTGGAAAAGAGATTTGCTTAAAATGGAAAAGATACATTTATATGACAAAATCCTATCACCATTGTTGACAGAGAAGTCTACAAACTTGTCAGGATTAAATAAAATAGTTTTTAAGGTTCACAAAAATGCAAATAAAAAAAATATTAAAAAAAATATTGAAAAAATCTTCAAAGTGAACGTAACAAAAGTGAATATTATTAATAAACAAAATCGCACAAAACTTACCAGAGGAAGAAAAGTTAAAGTATCAGGTTTTAAAAAAGCAATCATAACTCTTAAAAAAGGTCAAAGTATAGACCTAACAACAGGAATTTAATATGCCATTGAAAACTTTTAAACCCTACACAAAATCTACCAGAGGAACTATCTTAGTTGATAGGAATGGTCTTTGGAAGGGCAAACCATTCAAAAGTTTAGTTTCTCCTAAGAATGCAATGAAAGGGAGAAATAATAATGGGCACATCACGTCAATTAACAGAGCTGGTGGTCATAAAAAAATGTATAGGCATATTGATTTTTATAGAAAAAAGTTTGATTCTCCTGCCAAAGTTGAACGAATTGAATATGATCCAAATAGATCCTGTTACATAATGCTAGTCAAATTCGAGGATAAATCTCATGCATATTATTTAGCTCCACAAAAAATAAAAGCTGGAGATATGGTTGAAAATGGATCAAAAAAAGAAATTAAAATAGGAAATTGTATGCCATTGCAAGATATACCAGTTGGAGTTGATATTCATAACGTTGAAATCCAACCAGGGGGAGGTGGTAAAATAGCCAGATCTGCGGGTACTTCAGTGACTATAAGTGGTTTAGATGGAAACTATAGTTTAATTAAACTGGCTTCTGGAGAGGTAAGAAAAATTGATTCAAGATCATTAGCTACAATCGGTGTGCTTAGCAACCCGGACCAAAAAAATATAAAAATTGGTAAAGCTGGTAGATCAAGATGGCTTGGAAGAAGGCCACACACAAGGGGAGTTGTTAAAAATCCTGTAGACCATCCACATGGTGGTGGAGAAGGAAAAAGTGCGGGAGGGCGACATCCAGTTTCACCTAAAGGACAATCTGCAAAAGGCCTTAAAACTAGAGATAATAAACGAACAGATAAATTTATAATTAAAAGAAGAAATAAGCGAAAGGATACTAAATAATGGCTAGAGCGGTATGGAAAGGTCCTTTTGTTGAAGAAAGTTTAATGAAAAAAGTTGATAAATACAAGTTAGATCCCAAAAAGATACCAATTAAAACATGGTCAAGAAAATCAACAATACTACCGGATTTTGTTGGTGTAAGTTTCTTAATTTATAATGGAAAAAAATTTATTCCAATAACTGTTTCAGAGGATATGGTTGGTCATAAATTAGGTGAGTTTGCTCCTACAAGAACTTTCTTTGGTCATACACCAGCAGATAAAAAAGCGAAACCTGCGGAGGCAGAAGCTAAAAAATAGTTATGAGTAAAAAAAAGAAAAAAGAACAAAAAAAAGATAAGACAGTTAGATCTATAAATAATAATATTAGATCTAGTGTGAGAAAACTTAATCCTATTTTAAGAGGTATCGTTGGTAAAAAAGTTGATGAAGCAATAAGAAATTTAGAATTCTCGGAAAAAAGAATTACAAAAGATATTAGAAAAACCATAAGCTCTGCAGTAGCTAACGCTGAAAATAATTTTCAATATGATATTGATAAATTAATTATAAAAGAGGCTTATTGTGGTAAAAAAATTACAATGAAAAGATTTAGACCTAGAGCAAAAGGAAGAGCTGCACCAATTTTAAAACCTTATTCAAGTGTCACGATTGTATTATCAGAATTAAACAAAATGGAGAATCATGGGACAAAAAGTTAATCCAGTAGGTTTTAGATTGGGTATCAACAGAGGCTGGGACTCAGTTTGGTATGCTAAGAAGAAAGATTTTGGTAATTATCTGATTGAGGATTTTAGAATCAGAGAATACATCAGAAAAAATGTTATTAATTCTGGTGTTTCAAAAGTGATGATAGAGAGAACTTCAAATAAATGTTATGTTACAATTTATACATCTAGACCAGGATTTGTTATAGGAAAAAAAGGAAGTGATATTGATAAAATTAAAAATAACCTATCAAAATTTACAAAAAACGAAGTTACACTTAATATTAAGGAAGTTAAAAAACCTGAGACAAATGCCTATTTAGTTGCAGAAAATATAGCACAACAGCTAGTTAAGAGGATATCTTATAGACGTGCTATGAAGAGAGCAATGCAGTCATGTTTAAGATTGGGTGCGAAAGGAATTAAAGTCTCTGTGAGTGGAAGATTAGGTGGAAATGAAATAGCAAGAACAGAATGGTTAAGAGATGGATCAATTCCCTCTCACACATTAAGAGCCGATATAGATTACGCAGAAGCTGAAGCACTGACAACATACGGTATAATTGGTATTAAAGTTTGGATTTATAAAGGTGAAGTTTTTGCAAAAGAGTTTAATCAGGAAACAAATAAGATAATTTTAAATGAGGGTAAGATATAAATGCTTCAACCAGTAAGAACAAAATGGAGAAAGGCTCATAAAGGAAGAATACACGGAAAGGCCTCAAGAGCTAATTTTATTAATTATGGTGCTTATGCACTTAAAGCTCTTACACCTGAAAGAGTTACCGGTAAACAAATAGAAGCTGCTAGGGTAGCGCTAACACGACATATGAAAAGACAAGGAAGAGTATGGACAAGAATATTTCCCAATATTCCAGTTTCAAAAAAACCAATCGAAGTTCGTATGGGTAAAGGAAAAGGATCACCTGAATTTTATGCCTGCAGAGTAAAACCTGGAAGAATTTTGTTTGAAGTTGATGGAGTTTCTGATGAAATTGCAAAAGAGGCATTATACAAGGCTTCAGCAAAGCTTCCAATTAAAACAAAAACTATTAAAAGATTTTTATAATATGAAAAAGCAAGAAATTAAAAAACTTTCAAAAGACGAAATTTTAAAGAATATTGATAAATTAAAAAAAGATTTATTTAATTTTAGATTTCAAAAGATTAATTCTCAAGTGACTAACCCTTCGAAAATTAATGAAACTAAAATAACAATTGCTAGATTAAAAACTGTATTAAAAGGAAAAATGAATGCCTAAAAAAATTTTAACAGGATTAGTTGTGAGTGATAAACCAAACAAAACAATTACTGTATTGATTGAAAGAAAATACTCTCATCCAGTCCTAAAAAAAGTTATTAAAGTAAAAAAAAAATACAATGCTCACGACGAGGATAACAAGTATAAAACAGGTGATAAAGTAACGATAGTTGAGAGCAAACCTTTTTCTAAAAACAAAAAATTTCGAGTGATGGAGAATTTAAAATAATGATACAAGTTCAAACAGAATTACTTGTCGCTGATAATACTGGTGCAAAAAAAATTGAATGTATTAAAGTTCTGGGAGGTTCAAAGAGAAGATACGCTAGTATTGGAGACACAATTGTAATTGCAGTCAAAGAGGCTATTCCTAAAGGAAAAGTTAAAAAGGGCTCTGTTCATAAAGCTGTAGTTGTAAGAGTTAAAAAAGGAATTCACAGGGACGATGGATCAAAAGTAAGATTTGACAATAATGCTGCTGTTCTAGTTGATGATAAAGGTGAACCAGTTGGCACTAGGATTTTTGGTCCTGTAACTAGAGAATTAAGAACAAGAGGGCAAATGAAAATAATCTCGTTAGCTCCCGAGGTATTATAATGATTAAAAAAGGTTTAAAAGTAAAAATTCTCATAGGTAAAGATAAAACAAAAGAGGGTGAAGTTATAGAGATTGATAGAACTGGTAATCGGGCAAAAGTGAAAGATCTTAATATGATTAAAAAACATGTTAAAACAACAAAGGAAAAAAAAGGTGGGATTTTCTCAAAGGAAAATTTTATACATTTGTCCAATTTAAAATTAATTGACGTGAAAAAAAAAGAAAAAAAAGGTTTAGCTAAAAAATGATGATACCAAGATTAAAAGAAATTTACCTAAAAGAAATTCAACCAGCTTTGAAAGCTGAATTTAAGCTTAAGAACTTAAATATGGGACCAAGAGTTGAAAAAATTGTTTTAAATATGGGTTTAGGTCTTGACGGAAATGACGCAAAAATTTTAAAATCGTGCGAGGATGATCTTGCTAAAATTACTGGACAAAAACCGGTTGTTACTAAATTTAAAAAATCTGTTGCAAATTTCAAAACAAGAAAAGGCACGAGTGCGGGATTGAAAGTGACTTTAAGAAAAAATAGAATGTATGAATTTATCGATAGATTAGTAAACATAGCATTACCAAGAGTTAAAGATTTTAGAGGTCTATCAGCAGATGGCTTCGATAAATTTGGTAATTATACTTTTGGAATAAAAGAGCATATAATATTTCCAGAAGTCAGCTTTGACAGAGCAGATAAGGTTAGAGGGTTAGACATTGTGGTGGTGATTTCATCAAAAAATAAAGAACAAAGTTTTGCTTTGTTAAATAAAATGAACTTCCCGTTCATCAAAAAAGGAGAAAATTAAAATGGCAAAATTAAGCTCTATCAATAAAAATAACAAACGCATAAAACTGTCAGATAGACTATTTAATAAAAGGGCAAAGTTAAAAAAGATAGTAATGGATAAAAAAATTTCTTTAGAAGAAAGATTCAAGGCACAACAAAAGCTTTCCAAATTACCTCGAAACTCAGCAAAAATTAGAGTGATGAATAGGTGTCAAATTACTGGAAGACCACATGGTGTTTATAGAAAATTAAAAATATCAAGAATTGCATTAAGACAACTTGGATTACAAGGTAAAATTCCAGGTTTAGTTAAATCAAGCTGGTAGAAAGGAAAAATTATGAGTTTAAGTGACCCAATTGGAGATATGATCGCTAGAGTTAAAAATGCTCAATCTAGAAATCATAAAAAAGTAGATTTACCATCTTCAAACTTCAAGAGTAAAATTGCAGACATATTGAAAAATGAGGGTTTTATAAAAGATTTTAAGATTTCAAGCGAAGAGAAAAAAAACATTTTATCTTTAGAATTAAAATATCACTCTGGCAATCCAGTAATAAATAATTTTGAAAGAGTTTCAAAACCTGGAAGAAGAATATTTTCTAGTGCAGATAGTTTACCAAAAATAAATAACGGTTTAGGTATTGCAATATTGTCTACACCAAAAGGTGTGATGACTGATATTGATGCAAGAAAACATAGAGTTGGTGGTGAAATAATTTGTAAAGTCTTTTAATATGTCAAAAATAGGAAAAATAAACATTTCAATACCTGAAAAAGTTAAAGTTGCTTTAGCAGGTAACATTTTAAACATTGAGGGTCCGCTTGGAAAAAAATCACTCAATATAGATATAGATATGTTTAATCTAAATATTAAAGATGGAAAAGAAATATCAATCAAACCAAAAAAAATTGATCAAAACACTAAAAGACTGTGGGGCATGAATAGAAGTTTAATTAATAATGCAGTTATTGGCTCAATTAAAGGATATGAAAAAATACTAGAACTGGTTGGCGTAGGTTATAGAGCTGCATTGAAAGGTAATCAACTAAATTTACAACTAGGTTACAGCCATGATATTAACTTTGACATCCCTGATGGTATTAAAATTACTGTTGAAAAACAAACGATTTTAAAAATTAGTGGTTTTGATAAACAAATAGTTGGATCAGTTGTGTCTAAAATTAAAACATTGCGAAAAATTGAGCCCTATAAAGGTAAGGGTATTAGAGAAAAGGGTCAGTATATTATGAAAAAAGAGGGAAAGAAAAAATAATGAAGCTTAATACAAGTTTAAGAAAAAAATTTAAGAATTATCTTAATGCAGATGACTATATTAAAAGAGCAGATTACCTGGCATGGGATAATAAATATTGGGATCTAAAAAGGTTATTAAGATATTTGCCTAAAGATTACCAATTACTTTATACAGCAAGACAACTATTAATGAGTAAATCATATGGTGTTGATAATGCTATTTCAAAAGTTCCAGCAAAATTTAAAAATGATGCAGGTTTAAATTATGACAGATTAAAATGGAGGAGAAAAAGAGGAAGAGTTGATAGTTCTGTTGAAATTTTAGTTAAAATAAAAAACACTAAAGATTATTTGGTTAGACCAGATAAGTGGTGGTTTGAAAGAGAGATCATTTCAAGATCATTAATTTATAAAAAGAAATATGAGCTAGCTTATAGAATTGCAAGTAATCATGCGTTGAATAATGGGCCTGAATATGCAGCCGCAGAATGGATGAGTGGTTGGATAGCATTAAGTTTTTTAGATGATCCTTTATTAGCAAAAGATCATTTTGAAAATTTTTACAATAATGTTAGTTATCCAATAAGCACATCAAGAGGAGCTTATTGGTTGGCTAAAAGTTATCAAAGACTTGGTAAAAGTGAGTTAGCTAATGAATGGTTTGGTAAAGCAGCTAAATTTCTAACAACATATTATGGTCAACTAGCTTATATAGAGCTTAATCCCAATCAACCTTTCGAGCTTTCTAAAGAAATAGAAGTTTCAAAAGAATATAAAGATTACTTTTTTAAAAAAGAATTAGTGAAAACAATTTATCTTCTCGATGAACTCAATGAAGATAAATACGCAAAACACATTTTAAGACATTTAGCTAATGACAATGTAAATAGTGGTAGTGAAGTTTTAGCCGCTGAATTAGCCACGAGTATCGATAGATTTGATTTTGCTATTCAAATATCCAAAATTGCATCTTATGAAAGACGATTTCATAATAAATATAATTATCCTGTCATCAGTACGCCAAATTATATAAATGGTAGAAAAATTCCCGATACCGCATTTATATTATCAATAATACGACAGGAGAGTGAATTTGATTTAACCGCTAACAGTCATGCAGGAGCAAAAGGTTTAATGCAACTTATGCCTTACACTGCAAAATTAGTTGCAAAGCAAGCAAAGCTTCCTTACTCAAAATCTAGATTAACAAGAGATGCAGAATACAATATAAATTTAGGCTCTCATTATATAGCTGGTTTAATTCTAGAATATGATGGTGCTTATCCGTTTGCAATAGCTGCTTATAATGCTGGACCTAAAAGAGTGAGATATTGGAAAAAAATAAATAAAAATCCTCAAAAGAACCAAGTTGATTATGTAAATTGGATTGAATTAATTAAATTTAAAGAAACTAGGAACTATGTCCAAAGAGTTTTGGAAAATTATAATGTTTACAGATACATGCTTGAACAAAAACCTATAAAATTAAAAGATTTTTTTAAAAACAATCCTTTGTATTAATCTTTTAAAGCTACCCACTTAATCTTCATTTCTTTAACTACATTATTATATTTTTTTATGTATTCTTGTAATTCATTTTGATCTATTTTTTTGTTTTCGAATAACTTGATATAATTGTCTTCTAATACATATTTAACATCTTTTATGTTGAAGTTAACCCCATGTATTAATGCTAAAGGTGTATTGGCTGCATTCATCTTTTCCCATCTTTCATTTAAACTTTTATCGTATAACTGAAGACCAAGTATAGTGATTGGTCTTACGTGGGTTGGATCAGAAATAAAATCATCATGTCTGGGATGAGGTACCCTAATATCAACAATAGAATTGTTTTTACAAATTCTATAAAGTTCTTTAATTATATTGTTGAAGACATCAGGATTTTGACCAATATGCTCTAAAACATGTGATAATAATATTTCATCAATGGAATTATCCTCAAAAGGATATGGAAATTTTTCTAGGTCATGAACTATATCAGGATTGTAATATTGAAATTTATCAACATTAATATAGCCTTTTAATATCTTTGAACCGCTTCCTAAATTTATTTTCATCTATCAATATGGCGGAAGAGGAGGGATTCGAACCCTCGGTACAAGTTTCCTCGCACGGTCATTTAGCAAACGACTGGTTTCAGCCTCTCACCCACTCTTCCAATAAAATTGTCACTTTTGATTGTATTGAATAATCAACATTTATAAAGTAATTATTCAATAATTATGAAAAATAAGTACTCAATATTTTCACTTATTAAAAACGCTTTTTCTAATCATGAAAATTGGGAGAAAGCTTGGAAAGATCCTGAGCCTAAAAAAGAGTACGATGCAATAATAGTTGGTGGTGGAGGGCATGGTTTAGCAACAGCTTATTATTTAGCAAAAAAACATAATATGAAGAATATTGCAGTTGTTGAAAAAGGTTGGATAGGAGGTGGGAATACTGGTCGTAATACTACAATAATAAGGTCAAATTATTTATGGGATGCAAGCGCAGGTCTTTATGATCATGCTCTTAAAATTTGGGAAGGCTTATCCCAAGAGTTAAATTACAACATTATGTTTAGTCAAAGAGGTGTCATGAATTTAGCTCATAATTTACAAGATGTAAGAGATTTAAAAAGAAGAACCCATGCAAATAGATTAAATGGAATTGATGCAGTTTACTTAAATACTGAAGAAGTCAAAAAATTCTGTCCAATTATTAATACTTCACAGGATATACGATATCCAGTTTTAGGTGGCACCCTTCAACGAAGAGCAGGTACAGCTAGACATGACGCTGTTGCTTGGGGATACGCAAGAGGTGCTGATGAAATGGGTGTAGATATTATTCAAAATTGTGAGGTAAAAGGAATAAAAAGAAATGGTGATACAGTTGAAGGCATAGAAACAACTAAAGGATTTATCAAAACCAAAAAAATTGGTGTTGTAGCTGCTGGTCACTCTAGTGTTTTAGCAAATATGGCGGGATTAAAATTACCTCTAGAAAGCAAACCTCTTCAAGCTTTGGTATCTGAGCCAGTTAAACCAATTATTGATACCGTTGTAATGTCAAACGCAGTTCATGCTTATGTAAGTCAATCTGATAAAGGAGAACTCGTTATTGGAGCTGGTACAGATGATTATATATCTTATTCTCAAAAAGGAAGTCATGATATTGTTGAGGGTACTTTAAATGCTATACTAGAATTATATCCAATTTTTAGTAGAATGAGAATGCTACGTCAGTGGGGTGGAATTGTTGATATATGTCCTGATGCGAGTCCTATAATAAGTAAAACATCAGTAAAAGGTTTGTACTTCAATTGTGGTTGGGGAACTGGAGGGTTTAAAGCTACTCCAGGATCAGGAGATTTATTTGCTCACACAATTGCTAATGACGAACCTCATAAACTAAATGCTGCTTTTAACTTGAATAGATTTGTAAGTGGTGATTTAGTCGATGAGCATGGAGCTGCTGCAGTTGCACACTAATGTTTTTAATTAATTGTCCTTTTTGTGGTGAAAGAGAACAAAGTGAATTTAAAGCTGGAGGTGAAGCCCATATTGAAAGACCGAAACAACCAACAGAGTTAAGTGATGATGAATGGGCTGAGTTTTTATTTATGAGAAAAAACATAAAAGGTGTTCAATTCGAACGGTGGAATCATGCTCACGGCTGTAGAAAATGGTTCAACATTGCTCGAGATACTTCAAATGATCAAATCAAAGCAGTTTATAAGATGGGTGAAAAGCCACCTGTAAAATAATTAATGTCTAAAAATTTAAGATATAAATCAAGCAAACTAGTTGATGAGACTTATCGAATTTCATTTAAATTTAATAATAAAATATATTATGGTTACAAAGGTGATACCCTAGCATCAGCTTTATTAGCAAATGATGTTCATCTTGTTGGAAGGAGTTTTAAATATCATAGACCTCGTGGAATTATGACAGCTGGTTCAGAGGAACCTAACGCAATTATTCAGTTACATGATAATACTTCGAGAACCGAACCAAATGTTAGGGCTACAGAAATTGAGATTTATGAGGGTTTAGTTGCATCTAGTCAAAATTGTTGGCCAAGTGTAAATTTTGATATCGGTGGAATTAATAATATTCTGTCCCCTATTCTACCAGCAGGGTTTTATTATAAAACTTTTATGTGGCCTAAAAGTTTCTGGGAAAAATATGAATATTTTATTAGAAAATCTGCAGGTTTAGGAAAGTCACCAAAAGAAGCTGATCCTGATCTTTATGAGCATAAATATATTCACTGTGATGTTTTAATAATTGGAGCTGGTATATCAGGAATAATGGCAGCCAAAATGGCAGCTAAGAATGGTTTGAAAACTCTCTTAGTTGATGAAAAATCGTTTTTAGGTGGGTCAACAATTTATGATAACTCAGAATTTTCAAAAATTAATAATCAAATAACTAGTTCATGGTTAGAAAAAGAAATTAATGAAATATCTAAATTAGAAAATTTAGAAATTAAAACAAGAACTAGCGTAGCAGCTTTTCATGGATATAATTTTTTACTAGCTCGTGAAAATCTCACTGATCATTTACCAATTAATCAAAGAGATAATAAAATTAGACACAGACTATTAAAAATTAGAGCAAAAAAAGTTATCACAGCAACTGGCGCAATAGAAAGGCCTCTAATATTTGATAACAATGATCGCCCAGGAATTTTATTATCCTCTGCGGTGAAGAAGTATATCGATTTATACGGTGTTGCGTGTGGTGAAAACAATATTCTATTCACAAATAATGATACTGCATACGAAACTGCTATGAGTTTGGTTCAAAAAGGGATTAAAGTCAATGCAATCATCGATAATAGAGAGGTAATAGACTCTAAACTGTCTTATGAGGTAGAGAAGAACAATGTTAGAATTTTCAAAGGTCACACAGTTGTTGATACATATGGTTATAAAAGAATTAATGGATTATCTATTATGGAGCTCTCTAAAGATGGCCAAAAGGTTATTGGTAAAAAAATAAGATTAAGTTGTGATTCTTTGGGTGTGTCAGGCGGATGGACACCGGCCGTTCATTTATTTACACAATCTGGGGGTAAATTAAAATTTAGAGAAGATGATCAAGTTTTTATTCCAAACAAATATCCCTCAGATCAGTTGAGTATTGGATCCTGTAATGGAGATTTAAGTTTAGAGGAAATTACAACAAACACTGTATTATCTGTAAAAAAATTTCTTAATATCAATAATATAGATTATAAAAGTTTTGAAATCATCACAGGGATTCATAAGTCAAAAAGAAATATTTGGTTGTTACCATCTGATAAAATATTAGGAAAGACCAAATCTTTTGTAGATTATCAAAACGATGCAACTGCCAAGGATATAAAATTAGCTCTAAGAGAGGGATTTAGATCAATAGAACACGTTAAAAGATATACCACAACAGGCATGGGTACTGACCAAGGTAAACTAGGTAATATGCATGCTTTAGGTATCATTTCTGAAACTGCAGGGACTAAAATGGGTGAACACGGAACCACAACTTTTAGACCACCTTATACACCACTTACCTTTGGAACTATAGTTGGAAGAAATGTAGGAGAGTTTTTTGATATAATAAGGCGCACGCCTATTCATGATTGGCATGTTGCTAACAATGCTAAGTTTGAAAATGTGGGTCAGTGGAAAAGAGCTTGGTATTATCCTAAAGAGAATGAAAATATGCACCAGGCTGTACAAAGAGAGAGTAAAGCAGCTAGAGAGTGTGCAGGTATATTAGATGCATCCACTTTGGGTAAAATTGACATTCAAGGAACTGATGCTTCAGAATTTCTTAATCGTATTTATACCAATGCTTGGTCAAAACTTGATATTGGTAAATGTCGGTATGGTCTTATGCTCAACGAAGATGGCATGGTTTATGATGATGGTGTAACAACCAGGTTAGACGAAAATCATTATATAATGACTACTACCACTGGTGGGGCTGCAAACGTATTAGGAAAACTTGAGGATTATCTTCAAACAGAGTGGCCTGAACTAGATGTTTATTTATCATCTGTAACTGATCATTTTGCAACTATAAGTGTTTGCGGTCCACATAGTAAAAAAATTGTATCTAAAGTTATCCCTGATTTAGATTTTTCTGATGAAAAATTTCCGCATATGTCGTTTAAAAACACAAAAATTGGTCAGATAAAATGTAAAGTTATGAGAATTAGTTTTACTGGAGAACAAAGTTATGAAATTAATATTCAATCAAATTATGGAAAATCTGTTTGGGAAAAGTGTATGGAGGAAGGTAAAGATTTTAATATTACTCCTTATGGGACAGAAACTATGCATTTACTAAGAGCTGAAAAAGGTTTTATAATAGTTGGACAAGATACAGATGCAACCATGACGCCAATTGATTTACAAATGGACTGGATAGTGAGTAAGAAAAAATATGACTTTATCGGAAAAAGATCATTGTATAGATCAGATACAATCAAAGATGACAGAAAACAATTAGTTGGTTTACTTACTGAAAACCCTAAGGAAGTTTTAGAGGAAGGTGCCCAGATAGTTGCTGATGTCAAAAAATCACCTATTGAAATGTTAGGCCATGTTACCTCAAGCTACTATAGTCCGAATTTAAATAAATCTATCGCACTGGGAGTGGTGAAAGGTGGGAAAAAAATGCTTGGACAGAAATTAATTATTCCGATGGAAAATAAAAATATAAATGTGACTGTAGCCGATCCAGTTTTTTTAGATAAAGAAGGCAAGAGATTAAATGCTAAATTATAATCAAACAATAAAAGAGGAAAAATCATATCAAGGTCTACAAATGAGTGAGATTAAACCTGTTATGAAATTGATAGTAAGAGGTAAAAAAAGGGAATTTTTATCAGCTATTGGTAAATCTTTAAATATGGTTTTACCTACAAAAGCAAATACTTCAACTCAAAGTGAAAAGTTAACTGCCTTATGGTTGAGTCCTGATGAATGGATGGTCTTTTCAAATGGCGTTGTTAAAGAAAATACAAATTCATATGAAACCGAAACGCTTTTAAATAAAAATATATCTAAATTAAATTTAGGAGCTGTTATAGATGTCACTGACCAATATGTTAGAATTATATTAAAAGGAGATAAAATCTATGATTTATTTGCGACTGGATCACCTTTTAATTTTAATGAATTTAGAGATAAAATCGGATCTGTAACTCAAACAATTATCGCAAAAGTCGATGTTATTATTCACAATCAAAATCAAAATGAGGTCAATTTATTCGTGAGGCGTTCTTTTTCTGAACATTTATTCTCCTGGATGAATGATAGTGCGTCAAGATTATAGTCTCATTTAGATCTCAAATAAGTTAAAAAAAACAATGAAAAAATTATTACTGATAGCATTATTTGCTTTTTTACCCCTCTCATTAAACGCAGACTCTAATTTGGATAAAATTTTATCATCTGGGGTATTAAAAGTTGGAACTACAGGTGACTGGGATCCAATGACAGTGAAGGATCCTGCAACGAATAAATATAAGGGATTTGATATAGATGTGATGAATGAACTTGCTAAAGACATGGGTGTTAAGGTTGAGTTTGTGCCTGCAGAGTGGAAAACAATTGTATCTGGAATAACATCTGCAAGATATGACATATCAACTAGTGTTACAAAAACACCAAAAAGAGCAGAAGTAGCTGGTTTCACAGATACATATTACAAATATGCTACTGTACCACTTGTTTTAAAAAAAAATTTAAAAAAATTTCCAACTTGGGATTCATTAAATAATTCGAAAGTAACTATTGCAACTACTCTTGGAACTTCACAAGAAGAAAAGGCGAAAGAATTTTTTCCAAAATCAAAATTAAATTCAATCGAAGCACCAGCAAGAGACTTCCAAGAAGTCTTAGCAGGTAGAGCTGACGGTAATATTACAAGTTCAACCGAGGCAAATAAGTTGGTCATTAAATATCCTCAGTTAGCAATCGTTCCGGATGGTGGAAAAAACCCAGCATTTTTAGCAATGATGGTTCCTAAAGGTGATAATAAGTGGAACGAGTATGTGAATAGCTGGATCAAGAAGAAAAAATCATCTGGCTTCTTTACTAAATTGCTATCTAAATACAATCTAAAAAGTTTATAATAGATTAGTATTTAATTTTTTATTCTTTATAACATAAAGAGTGAGAAATTTAGCTTTTTTACTTTTAGTCCTTCCTTTAACCTCATGTGGTAAAAGTGAATTAAACTGGTTGATATTATCTCCTCAAAACGTCGAGGGTTCAACAAATCTTAAATTTCTTTTAAGTGGTTTAACTACCACTATATATATTTCGATAATTTCGATTGTTATATCAATATTGATTGGTCTTTTAGTTGCCATACCGTCACTTTCAAAAAATAAATTCTTAACCTATCTTAATATTGGTTATGTAGAAATTGTAAGGGCAATTCCTTTGCTAGTTTTAATTTTATGGATTTATTATGGACTACCGATAATGACAGGGATTAGTTTTAGCCCATTTGTTTCAGGTATTATAGCATTATCTATAAGCGAAAGTGCATTCCAAGCTGAGATTTTTAGAGCGGGAATAAACTCAATTAAAAAAGCACAATGGGAAGCTGGAAGTTCTTTAGGTTTAGGTTTTTTCAGAAAATTGAGGTTTGTTATATTGCCTCAGGCAGTTAAAAATATTTTACCGGCCATAGGAAATCAATTTGTTTACGTGCTCAAAATGTCGTCGCTTGTATCAATTATTGGGATTGGTGATTTGACTAGAAAAGCTAATGAATTAGTTGTAACAACTTATAGACCATTAGAAATATATACTTTTCTAATTCTTGAATATTTGGTCTTAATATTAGTTGTTTCTTACCTCGTAAGAAAGTTAGAAAAAAAACTACAAAAAGATTAATTTTTTCTTCTGTAATCCCAAGGATACTCAAACGTCATTGACCACATACCTTTTTTATTTTTTTTCGCATAGTCCTCATCTTCTATAAATTTTGTCGAATATTTCCTGTAGGCAAAAGCAAATCCCTCTCTAACAAGGAACTTGGATAAACTTTGATTATTTACAAAACATTCAGCCAAAATTCTCTTATATCGATCTACACCCTCATTGACACATTTTACTTTATTATTACCTATCATACTAATAAGTAATTCTTTTGCCAGTATCCCACATTTAATTACCTCGTCATTCTTGTTGCATACTTGATTAATCTCAGGAGTATCAATGCCACTAAAACGAATTTTTTGCCCATCTAAATGAATAGTATCTCCATCAACAACCTGTGCTTTATTAGATTTGACATCAAAAGAAGTGATTAAAAAAAAAATTAGACAAATGCTAATAAGTAAAAAGACTTTTATTTTGTTTGAAAACATTGTTCAAAAAATACCCAATAAACATAAGAACTGCAATTCCCATAAACCAATTTGTCACTAATATTGTGTAAAAAATATCTTCATAATCTCCCCCTTTAATATTAATTACATACCACAAACTTAAAAATGGAAGTGCTGTTAGTCTTAAAATACTTAAGTAAAGACTATATAATGGTTTTTTAACTGCTTGGAATACAGCAGTAGTTATAAAAAAAACAGGATAAATCGGACCAATTAATGCAGCAACTTTTAAATATATTGCACCATGCCTTATAGCCTCTGAATTATCAGTAAATAATGAAACTAAGAATTCTGCACCCAAAAAAATTATTATTCCTGCACAAATCATAAAAGATGCTCCAAAAAAAAGAGCCTTTTTATATAGTTCTCTTAATCTGTCATAATTTTTTGCACCAAAATTTTGTCCTCCAATAGATAGGACTGCAGTATTTAAACCAATTACTGGAAGTAAAAAAACTTGTTCAATTCGCAAAGCTGCACCGTAACCAGCAGTAGCTAAATCCCCAAATTTACCAATGAAGTAAAGAATATTAAATATACCTACACCAATTAATAACATACTGAACATTACGGGAATTGTCTGATATAGGAGTTCTCCAAGAAGGTTAAATTTTGGTATAAAACACTCAGGCTTAAGATATTGTTTTAATTCACAACAAAAAACTTTGTAGGCTAAATATAGAAGACCGATAAATTGTGCTACTACAGTTGCAATGGCAAGTCCAGCTATACCAAAAGCTGGTACAAAACCATAACCAAAAATAAATAATGGGTTTAGAATAATGTTTAAAAAGAAACTAAAAATTAAAACATTTCTATAGCTTTTTGTATCCCCTTGTGCATTTAAAGTTCCATTTAGTGAAATTTGAATCAAAACTATTATTGTTCCATAAAAAATTACATCAAGATATTTTCTAGTTAAAATAATTCCCTCTTGGTCTGATCCCATTAAGGAAAGTAGAAAATCTGAAACATTTAAACCAAAAAAAGTTACTAGAACCGACAAAAAGATTGCAAATATAATTGATTGAGCAACAAATAATGACGCCTTTCTTTTATTCTTGGCACCTATATTATTTCCAATTAAAGTATTAGTTCCTGCAGTTAATCCAACTCCTATAGCAATAATAGTAAAGTAAATTGGAAAAGATTTTGCAATTGCTGCTATTGCTTCAGCGGATATTCTACCTGCGAACCAAGTATCTACTAAATTGTAAAAAGTTTGAAATAATGAACCAACACTTGCTGGGATAGTAACTTTTCTGAGCAAAAACCATATTGGATCTTTAGTTAATTTGAAAGATTGTGACAAATAAATCCTTAATTAAATTCTTTTTGGAAATTATATTTTTTTCCTGATAGTTTTGCTTTATATATCTGACTTTGTCTCATTCTAAAACGAGTTTTTTGAACTTTTGAGAGTTTATTAAAACAATTAGGGCAAGTTACACCCTCTTCATATTTTTCAGATTTTTTATCCTTGACTGAAATTGGTTGCCTGCATCCACCACAAATTGAATATGTTCCCTGTTCTAGACCGTGCTTTAAACTTACTCTATTATCAAATACAAAACATTCACCTTTCCATAAACTATTTTTTTGTTTTACTTTCTTTAAATAATTTAAAATTCCACCTTTTAATTGATAAATATTACTAAAACCCTTTTTCTCTAAATATACAGACGCTTTTTCACATCTTATTCCTCCAGTACAAAACATAGCTATTGGCTTATCTTTTTTTAACTTTTTTAAGTATTTTGGAAAATCTCTAAAGTTACCTATTTTAGGGTTTACTGATTTTTTAAAAGAACCAACTTTATGTTCAAAAGGTTTTCTTGCATCTAATAAAAGAGTTTTCTTATTTTTTATTAATTCATTCCAATCTGTTGGCTCTATATGACTATTCTTTTTTTTTA
>CABYZU010000003.1 GCA_902523495.1 uncultured Pelagibacteraceae bacterium | reverse complement strand
TAAAACCTGGTTTTATATCTTTTTTATTTTTTTTTCTTTTTGTAGTTTGCCCATGTTTTCACTAATTCTTGCTCATACGAATGACTATATTACAAAAGATAAATTTGTTGCTGCAGGCGCAGGGCTTCAATTCGTATTCGGTTTAGGTGCTATAAGTGGTCCCTTTTTATGCTCAATATTTATGGATATTGTTGGTTCTAATGGATTTTTTATTTTTTTATTTTTCTTTCATTTTTTGATTGGAATATTTGGAATTTATAGAATGAGAATTAGACCAACAATTGAAAATCCTGATTCTCAATTCGTAGCTATGCCTCAGACAATTACGCCAGCTGGTATTGAACTAAATCCAACTACTGAACCGATAGAGGAACCAATAAAAGAAGAAAATTGAAGAACGTTAGACGAGTTTATCTATATGTTTTGACATTTTAAGTAAAACTTGTTTTTTACTTAATTTATCTGTTCTAATTAAGATTGCATCTTTTACTCTTATTAATGGACTATTTATTCTTTTTTTATCCATCACGGTTCTTTTATTAAGTGAATTTCTCACGTTTTTTAATGGAACTTTCTTTTTTATATCCAACCATCTTCTATAGCTTGCAACCTTAACATTACATTTAAAATAAAAAGCTAAATCATATTTGGGGTTTTTAGCTAATATTTTACTTGCAATATCTCTTCCCTCAACACAAATTTTTTTATTTTTTTTAATCAATTTTTTTTGAAAAATATTTATAATTTTTCTAACATTTCTATTCTTAGCTAAAGAACTAACGTGGTTACTAATTTTTTCAGAATGTAAATCTAATTTATTTATTTTATTATATGAAATATTCTTAAATTTTTTTTTTAGAAAATTTATATTATTTATTGGATTATGACTAATAATTTCTCTACTAGCATATCTATACAAAAGTCCTGAATTTATCAGTAGTAATTTATATTTTTTAGAAATGAGTTTGGCTGCAGTACTTTTTCCACTTGCTGACTCTCCGTCACAAGCAATTATTAATTTTTTAAATTTTTTCACATAACTTTAATAATGTTTAGATCTGCTTATTGCAAAAAAAATTATGAGTTTTGGGAGTTTTAAACAAAGATAATCACTTACAGGTTGAAACCCAAAATAAGCACTATTTAATAAAAGTAAAAACTGAATTATTGAAAGTATCTCAAATATTTGCTTCTATAAGAGTATAAAAAAATGACACTAAAAAAAAATAAACAAAAAAAAACAAGAAAGAAAGCAGCAATAGGTAAAATTATTAAACTTGCACCAAAATCTTTTTTGAGTAGCGCAATTTCTAATTATAAAAAAAATAAAGAACTTAATAAGATTAAAGCTATTAAATTAGAGAAATTAAAAGAAAAAAATCTTATTCTTAAAGAAAGAAAAGAACTAAAGATTTGGGAGGAAAAACTTACTAAAGAAAATAATAAATTAAAACTTATTGAAGATGAATTGAGATTAAAAGAAAAAGACATCAAAATTAAAGATGATGCACAAAAGCTAGAGGCATCGCGATTGGTAAAAAAAGATGATGAATTAATATTAATTAGTAAGGAATTAAGAGCTAAAGAAAAGGAATTAAAGCTTAGAGATGAAGCACAAAATAGAAGAGATATTGATTTGAAAGTTAGAGAAGAAGAGCAAAGAAACCTTGAACTTAAAGAAAAAAGAAGAAAAGAAAGAACCTTAAAAATGATTAAGGAAGAGGAGGAAAAACAGAAAGAACTTGAGTATATCAAAATAAAAGAATGGGAAGAAAAATTTGATAAAGAACAAAAAGCAAAAGAACATAGAGAAAATTTAAGAGAGGAAAGATTAAGACAAAAAGAATTAGAAAAACTCCAATCTTTTGAAAAAAAAGAGACCTCTGTTGATAAAAACCTTTCCTCTGGATTAGAAAAATTTAAAATAGATGTTACAAAAGAAAATTAATTTTTCTGATTAGGAAAATAATCCTTTAAATCACCTTCTCTATAAACATCAGCTGTACAGCAATGAACACCACCTCCAAAAGCATATGCATCTCTCAATTCAACAGGTACAACTTCCATTCCTAATTTATCAAGTTGTTCAGCTTGGTAAACTTCACTTTTTTCAACACAAACTGTTTTTGGATTAAGAACTAACACATTCATTGATAACCATACTGATGAATAACAAAGTGGGGGTGGTTCGTTGTGAGCAGGTTGAGCACTATCGATTATTTTCCACCCATTATCCTCAAATAATTTTCTTTGTTCCTTTGGAAGTCTTCTTTGAGGATTATTTATAATTAGCCCTTCTTTAATCGGTGTAAAGGTTGCATCAATATGAATTGGATAAGGATCTCCCGGAAAATTAACCGTATGAATTCTGTGATTTTTAAAATGTCTTTTGAGCCAATCAATACCCTTTAAATTAGTTGTAAAACCGTGTTGTACAACTAAGTCCTTTCCAAATCTTAAAACATCTGCTGCATCAAATAGTGGCTCTTCCTCTGTTGTTACAAAAAATTTTTCCTCAGTCCATTGAAGCCTTTTTTTAATTCCAATCTTGTCCGACAAATAATCTTTTCGGTAATCAGTATCAGTTAATCTCGGTTTTGGAGCAGTTTCATGACGCATATTTTTATCTTGTTCAAAATATTTTTGAATAAGAGGTCTGTAATTCAAATATTCAAACCATCTACATCTATAACTCATTGTAGCTTCAAGCATTTCATTACCAACTGTAAGTATTACATCTCTTGCAGGCATACATCCAAACATACTTTCAACTTTCCAATCAGGAGTAGAAATTTTTTGATTATGATTTAAAGGTACTGGTCGATCGACTATAACTCCTCTTTTTTCAAGCATTGAAGCAAAATTATTTAATAACTCATTAGCTTTATCAATTGTATCCTTTGAACGAGGTCCGTGAGAACCTTTCATTTCTGAGTCCTCTGGAACTTTAGCATCCAAAGCTGGTTCTGGTGCTGGAATACAGCTGCCATCTGCTTTTCCAACAATTACGTGTTTAAGTGGATCCCACTCGTTCCAACTATTAACGATTACTTTTTCTTTACTCATTATTATTGATTAATTTAAAGCTATAAACCTTTTATTCCATCGCATTACTAAACTGTAATAAATTAGAGAAATAAAGAGAAAAAAACCTCCTACGATAGTAAAGGAATCAGGTACCTCATTAATTCCTAAGATTGGTAACCATACCCAAAAAATTCCTCCAATTACTTCAGTTAAAGAGAGTAAGGTCAATTCTGCTGCTGGAATAGCTTTAGAGCCAATAGAATACAGAATTAATCCCGTGCAAACCAATACTCCGTGAAGTGAAAATAATGCTCCATTGTAACTCGTTGAAAAAAATACTTGCTTGGTGCTAAGCAGTACTACTGATGCAAAAATTAAACAAAAAAAACCTGAAAAGGCTACTGTGGTAAACTTTGGTGTTTCAGCTCTCCACCTTAAAGTAACAGAAAAAACTGAAAATCCGATTGATGATAACATCCCAAAAATAAATCCAATTACAGAATTGGATCCAGAGCTTCCAAAAGCCATAATAATAATTCCAACTGTTGCGATAAATATAGAAATCCAAACATTTAGTGAAATTTTTTCTTTAAGAAATAAGAAGGCTAGTAGTGCGGTAAAGAAAGGCATACCTGCTAGACAAAGTAAAGTTATAGCTGCCGAAGTATTTGTGATTGAATAAATAAAACTTATCATTGCAACTCCTAACCCTGATCCACCGATGATACCTGAATAACCCATTTTGAAATAATTTTTGTAAAATTTTAATCCCTCTTCAAAATACAAATAAAGATTTAATAAAATAAAAATTGTTAATCCCCTTCCAAATATATATTGCCACGGTACCTCGCTAGGACTATCCATATATCTCACTACTAGAGGTCCAAAAGACCATAAAATTCCAGCAAATAATACTACTGGCACTGCAATTTTAGGATTTTTTAATTCAAGCATTTTTGGAGATTATTCTAAAAATTGATAACTACAACAAAAATGAGAAAGTCTGATTTAAATTTTAATCAGACTAGTTTGATAAAGCTTGATTAATATTACACCTATGAGATTTTATTTTTCCATTTGAAGTTGTGTTAAAAATATTTCTAAATGATGATTGATTGAACTTTATTTATTATATAATTAAATTTAATGGATTTAGAGATACTTAACATTGCCGCCAACACAGATAACAATAGAAATATTAAAAATCGAACACATATTTCTAAATTGAAAAACTCTTTATGTGGAGATGAGATGCAAATTGAACTTGTAATAAAAAATAGAAAAATTTTAGACTTCGGGTATCAAGGAAAATCCTGTGTATACTGCCAAGCATCAGCAAGCTTGCTATCTAAGATTTCAATAAATAATCAAAAAGAAAAGATTAATAATTTATGTGATGAAGCTGAATACTATTTTGATGACACTGTAAAAATTTCCGATAAAAAATGGGCTTCTTTAAAAAAATTAATTAAAAGTAAAAACGTTAATAAAAAAGATTGCATATTGTTACCTTTTAAAGCATTAAAAAAGATAGTATCTAGTTAAAGTATGGGTAATCCTAAACAATCTCTTTTAGCTTGTTTGTTTTCAATAATTACTATTGGGATTTTAACTTTTTTAACTTACAGAACTGAATTTGGAATATTTTTATTAGCCTCATTTGGATCATCAATGGTCCTTCTCTATGGATATCCTGAAAGTCCATTTGCCCAACCGAAAAATGTTTTTTTTGGTCATTTAGTTACTACCATTGTAGGTTTACTTTTTTTAAACTTTGTATCATTACCAGTCTTTTTAACTATCCCATTAGCTGTAGGATTTGGGGTAGGACTCATGATCTTATTAAACGTCACTCATCCACCAGCA
This sequence comes from uncultured Pelagibacteraceae bacterium, assembly GCA_902523495.1. Taxonomy (GTDB): domain Bacteria; phylum Pseudomonadota; class Alphaproteobacteria; order Pelagibacterales; family Pelagibacteraceae; genus Pelagibacter. Next base: position 84,130 of record CABYZU010000003.1, on the reverse strand, counting down.
GGTGGTAATCCAATAATTGTAATAATTGGTAGCGTGTCTTATGATTACCTGCTCAGTCCTGTAATATTAGGGTCAGTGATAATTATAATTTTTGCAATAATTATTAACAAATTTATTTTAAAAAAGTCTTATCCAAGCCAAAAATAATTTGTTTGCTTGAGATCTCAAAATAATGTTAGATGTACTTTATAAATATATAAATATACAGGAGAATAAATGAAAATATTATGCATATTATATGATGATCCAAAAGGCGGAATGCCAAAATCATATGCACTTTCACAACTACCAAAGATAGATAAATATCCAGATGGTATGACTTTACCTTCACCTAAGGGGAGAGATTATACTCCTGGACAATTACTTGGTTGTGTATCTGGTGAGCTTGGATTAAGAAAATTTTTAGAAAGTAATGGTCATGAGTTGGTAGTGACTAATAGTAAAGATGGAGATGGATGTGAGGCTGATAAACATATTGTCGATGCTGATATTGTTATTTCTCAACCTTTCTTTCCATATTATTTAACAAAAGAGAGAATTGCTAAAGCTAAAAATCTTAAGATGGCAATCACAGCAGGAATTGGTTCTGACCACGTTGATTTACAAGCTGCAATGGATAATAAAATCGATGTTGTAGAGGTAACATATTGTAATTCTAGATCAGTGGCTGAACACATTGTTATGATGATTGTTTCGATGGTAAGAGATTACCACAATCAACATAGGATTGTTAATGAGGGTGGATGGAATATTGCTGATGCCGTTCAAAGATCATATGACGTTGAAGGTATGCATATTGGAACAGTTGCAGCAGGACGTATTGGATTAGATGCATTAAGAAAGATGAAGCCATTTGACGTACATTTACATTATTTTGATAGACATAAATTACCTGACTCGGTTGAGAAAGAGTTGAATCTTACTTTTCATGATTCCGTAGAATCAATGGTTAAAGTATGTGATGTAGTGACAATTAATTGCCCTCTTCATCCTGAAACAGAGAACCTATTTGATGATGCAATGATAAGTAAAATGAAAAAAGGTGCTTATATTGTAAACACTGCAAGAGGAAAAATCTGTAATCGTGATGCGATTGCAAAAGCATTAAAGAGTGGTCAATTAAGCGGTTATGCAGGAGATGTATGGTTTCCTCAACCAGCACCTAATGATCACGTGTGGAGAAGCATGCCTAATCAAGGGATGACACCCCATACTTCTGGAACATCTTTAACGGCGCAATCAAGATATGCTGATGGAGTAAGAGAGATATTAGAGTGTTTCTTTGAAGGTAAAGAAATCAGGAATCAGTATTTAATTGTCAAAGATGGTCAATTAGCTGGTATGGGTGCTCACTCGTATAGTAAAGGTTCAGCTACTGGCGGTTCTGAAGAAGCAGCAAAATATAAAAAAAATTAATTTGTAATAAATTATATAAGGTGGCTACAAAAAAGTAGCTACCTTTATAGTCCTGGACTTATCATAACTATTTTGTTTATGATAATTGATGAAATATTTTATTATAATTTTCTTTTTTTTAAACAATTTAAATCTTTCTCACGCTGCCCAAAAAGACAAGGCATATTTTGCTGGGGGCTGTTTTTGGTGTGTAGAGGAATCATTTGAAAAATTAGAAGGTGTACAGGAAGTGATTTCTGGATATTCTGGAGGTTTCACTAAGAACCCAACTTACAAAGAAGTAACATATGGAAGAACTGGTCACTTTGAAGTCGTAGAAATAATCTATGATAAAAAAATTATTTCATATAAAAAATTATTGGAAAATTTTTGGGTTAACATTGATCCATTCGATGCTTATGGTCAATTTTGCGATAAAGGATATAGTTATAGATCAGTTGCATTTTATAAAAATGAAAAAGAAAAAAATTTAATAGAAAATGATATTAAAGAATTAGAAAGTAAATTTAATAAAAAAGTAGTGACTTATATAAGAGAGTTTGAAAGATTTTACAAAGCAGAGGATTATCATCAAGATTTTTATAAAATTAAGTTTGAAAGATATCTTAGATATAAAAAAGCTTGTGGAAGAGAAGAACTGTTAAAAAGGATTTGGCGTCAATAGATCCCTATGAAAAATAATATAATTTGGAATTTCGACAATTCTTACTCAAGACTATCTGATGCCTTCAAAGAAAAAATTAACCCTGTTGCAGTTGAAAAACCAGAATTAGTTATAATTAATGAAAATTTAGCTAAAGATTTAAATTTAGACTTTTCAGGAGTTGATAAAAATGATTTATCAGCTTTGTTTACTGGAAATATTCTTCCAGACGGGAGTGATTCAATTGCTCAGGCATATGCTGGTCATCAGTTTGGGCATTTTACAATGCTTGGAGATGGAAGAGCAGTATTAATTGGCGAGCATTTAACAGCTGACAATAAAAGATATGATATTCAATTTAAAGGATCAGGAAAAACCTCGTTTTCTAGAAATGGTGATGGTAGAGCAGGCTTAGGTCCAATGTTAAGAGAATTTATAATTAGTGAAGCAATGCATAATCTTAATATTCCCTCAACGAGAAGTTTGGCAGTGGCTAAAACAGGGGAAAAAATTATGCGAGAAAATCCATTACAGGGTGCTGTTTTAACAAGAGTTGCCTCAAGTCATATCAGAGTTGGAACTTTTCAATATATTGCAGCAAGAGAGAAAAAAGATGAATTAGAAGTTTTGTTTAATTATGTAATTCAGCGTCATTATCCAGAATTGGAACATTCAAAAAATAAGGCATTAAGTCTTCTAACCAAACTTATGGATAAACAAATTGATCTTGTGGTGAATTGGATGCGGGTTGGTTTTATTCATGGTGTAATGAACACAGATAATATGACAATTTCAGGAGAGACTATTGATTATGGTCCGTGTGCATTCATGGATATATATGATCCAAAAACTGTTTTTAGTTCAATAGATAAATTTGGAAGATATGCATATTGCAATCAACCTAACATTACAAAATGGAATTTAGCTAGATTTGCAGAATGTTTAATTCCACTAATTGATAATAATAAAAGTAAAGCAATTAAGACTGCTACAGAAATTATTGATTCTTTCGGAGATATATATGAGGAGAAATGGATGAATATGATGAGAAATAAATTAGGATTACTTGGTAAAGAAAAAGAAGATAAGATTTTAATTTTAGATTTACTAACATTAATGCATGAAAAAAAAATAGATTACACTAATACTTTCTGTCATTTAATGAAACTTGGGCCAAAAATAGACGTATTGAATGAGGATAAAAATTTCTTAAATTGGAAAGGTAGATGGAGAGAAAGATTAAAAACTTACAACAATTCTCCAGAAAAATATAATAAATTAATGAGGAATTTTAATCCAGTAGTTATACCGAGAAATCATAAAGTTGAAGAAGTATTGTCTGAAGCAGATAATAGTAATTTAAAGCCTTTTGAATCTCTATTAAAGATTTTAAGAGACCCTTATAATGAAAATTATAATATTACTGAATATCAAATCGTACCGATTACTAATAAAGTATATCAAACTTTTTGTGGGACTTAAATTAAAGACAAATTGAATGAGAAAAGAGTATAAAATAATAATTTCTTCTGCCTCTCAAAATTTATTTTTAAGTTTTTACCTTCTTTTAAGATATTTTATTCATAAAAAATTTAATAGAAAGGAAGTAAAAAAAAGAATGTTAGGTAAAGAATACAAAGAATTTATTGAAAAAAATTTAAAAATTAAAGATGATTGGTTTACACATAATATTAATAACTTAGATCTTGTTTTTGAAAAAAATCAGCTTTATGACAAAACATTATCTGTGCTAGAGCTTGGAAGCTATGAAGGAAATTCATCTGTATTTTTCTTAAAGTATTTTAGGAAACTTAAATTAACCTGTGTTGATACTTTTGAAGGATCAGTTGAACAAGACAATAAGAATTTTAGTAAAGTATTTGACAATTTTCAATTTAATACACAAAATTATCAAGATCGTATCAAAGTCTTCAAATCTAAATCGAAGGATTTTTTTTTAAATATCAATAAATCAAATTTTGACTTAATTTATATAGATGGTTCACATCGTGCCGAAGATGTTTTCGAAGATGCATTGAATTCTTTTAACGTTCTCAATAAAAAAGGTTATATGATTTTTGATGATTTTCTTTGGGATTTCTATAAAGAAATAAATGATAATCCTATTGGTGGTATTAAATTATTTATAAAAAAAAATTTTTTCAAAATAAAAATAATCTCAATTGGATATCAGATTATTATTCAGAAATTGTAATTAAAAAGATTAATGAGAAAATTGTTTCCAATTTTTAATTGGTGGGACAAGGTGTTCTAGTGTGGAGGAATCTTTAGCTACAAATACCACGTCTGCAGAAATTGATATTCTCTCAGAATTTGACTTACCTTGTTCTGTTCCATGTATTGTTTTTGATGGAAATACTAATATTTCATCTTCTTTAGTGTCAAAAACTACCTTGCTAGAATTTAAAATATCTCTTTTATTAAATAAATTCCCTTTAGCTAAAGACCTTGAGTCAAATAATTGAGGAATAAATTCATTCTGTTTATTGCTGTCAAAAAACATTATTCTAGAATCATCTTTTTTTTTGCTCAAATAATAAGCTATCGAAATATGTGATTGATCATGTGAATGATTGTCAATGTGTTCTTTGTTTTTTGAAATTGTGGCCCATGATCTTTGAAAATATAAATCTAACTTTTTGTGATTTATTGATAAATTTTCTAAATACTCAATAATACATTTATTAATTTGAAAAAAAAGATTTTCAAACTTTGGGTTGTTATGTAAATACTCGAAACCCTGAGTATCACCCGTCCAAGCTTTACTAGATGATTTATAATCAATATTTTTACTTTTTTTTTCCATTAAACGAATTTCTGATATCATTTCTTCTTTTTCTTTTTCTGATAATGAAATTACAGATTTATATACTGTGAGTGGAAAGAAATTAAATATTTTTTGCATTTAAATATAAATTAAAGCACGTACGGTTCTGGTCTAGCTTTTGAACCTAAAACTCTTTCAACAGCCATATTTGAAATATCGATTGATTGATAAGAACCTGTTGTGATTAATTCTGTTAAAGCTCTACCTATCCCGGGTGCCTGCATTAAACCTCTTCCGGTAAACCCAGTCGCTAAATAAACATTTTCAAACTTTGGGTGTTTTCCAACAATAGCGTTATTATCTAATCTGTTACAATCATAATAACCTGCCCAACCACCAGTCAACTTTAATTCCTCAAATGCAGGAATCCTTTTAGCTAGCGCAGGCCAAACCAATTCCTCAAAATCATCCCAAGCTGGTTCAAGATCTACTGCATCAAAAACAGATTTTGGTGATCCAGCAAGATACTCTTTACCCTCGGGTCTCCAGTAAACACCTGTGGTTAAATCTCCTGTAAGTGGCATCTCAGGAATATGTTTTGGACACTTAACTCTAAAGACAGTATGTTTCTGTGGTTCAACTGGAATATCCTCCAATAATTTTTTTGTCCAACATCCTGCAGCAGATATTATTGTGTTAGCCTTTATTTCCGATAAAGATTTAACTTCACCTTTAATGAATTCTGTACCTTGTTCTATTGCCTTACTTTTTAATGCAGTATGAAAAAGGAAAGGATCTATCCATCCTTCACTTTTATTGTCAGTAAATGTTGCTGTTTCTATTCCCTCTTTGTTTATATAAGGAAAAAATTTGTCTAGTTCAGTACCTTTGATATTTTTAGTTCCAGCGTCACATGTCTTATGATTTTTTAGAGCTTTATATTGCTCTTCTGCATGTTCTTGGCCAAACATTAACAGATATCCGTTGGGTACCATACTTGCTGTAGGGTTAGGATTTTTTTTTGTTTTAAGTAATTCTGGTATTTGAAAAATAAATTCTCTAGCGAATTTTCCTAATAATATATTTTCTGTTTGAAAAAATTGTCTTCTAAAACCTCCAAGTGAAAGAGGAAAAGAGGCATTTTTATAAGTTGGATCTTTCTCAATCACTTTAACTTTTCTTCCTTCTTTAGATAAGAAGTAAGCAGTTGCAACACCAATTATTCCTCCACCAACTATAACAACGTCATTCATTTAATTTAATATCAATAAATTATAATTTAGAAATAATGCATACAGACACCAAAGTAAATATGGTATCATTAAATAATAACTTACAAAATTGACACGTTTAAATCTAACAATTAAAATTATTATAAATATAATCAAAACAGTCAGAACAACTAATGCTAAAAATATTTGATGTAATCCAAAAAAAACAACACTCCAAGTTGCATTGAAAACTATATGTATAAAGTAAATATAAACTGTATTTATATCTCTTTTATTGCTGTGCCAAAAAAACCAAATAGCAAGCGTCATCATCACATAAAGTGTTGTCCAAACAGGTGCAAATATCCAATCTGGAGGATTGTAATTTGATTTAACAAGTTCAGAATACCAAGGTTCTCTAAAGATCATTGAGACCAAACCACCAATAAAAGATGCAGAAAACGTAATAATAAAAAAAAGAATTAAGGATAAAAATTTATTTTTTATCATATTAGTATTATACATCTTTATAAAATGAATAAAAAAACTATTTGGATCACAGGTGGAAGCACTGGTATTGGTAAGGCATTAGCAATTAAATTTGCAAAAGAAGGATGGAATGTTGCAATTTCTGCAAGACGTGAAAATCTTTTAGATGAAATTTCAAATGAATATGAAAATATTAGCTCTTTTCCACTAGATGTTACTGATAAAACTAAATGTAAAGAAGTATTCAAACAAATATTAGATACATTTCAAAATCTAGATATTTGTTTTTTTTCAACTGGAACATGGGATCCAAAAAAAGAAAGGGAGATTGATGTTGAACAAATTGAAGATGTATTTAAAATAAATTTTTTTGGAACTTTAAATTGTATTAAAGCTGTTGAGAATTATTTTAAAGACAGAAAAAGTGGAATTATAACAATAGTCTCATCGATTGCAGGTTACCGTGGACTACCTAATTCAACAGGTTATGGACCCTCTAAATCAGCTTTAAATAATTTAGCTGAAAGTTTGTATTTTGACTTTGACAGATCAAATGTTCGAGTGTGTCTTGTTTCACCAGGTTTCATTAAAACTCCTATGACGGATAAAAACGATTTTAAAATGCCTTTTTTAAAAACTCCCAAATATGCTGCGGAAAAAATTTACGAGGGCTTAGTTAATAAAAATTCTTTTGAAATTCATTTTCCTAAATCTTTAACTGTTGTGTTAAAAATACTAAGTTTTTTACCAAATAAGATTTATTTTGGGTTAGTCGGAAAACTTACAAAATATCAAAAGAAGAATTAATCTTTAACAAAAACGACAGTCAATTCTGCAACTTTAAATCCAAACTTGGTCATCGTAGCCCGATTGATTGCAACACGATCATCTTGTTTAAAAATCCAATCATCAAAAGTAATTTTTATTTCTTTTCCTTTAATAGGGACTAATAATACATATTCAAATTTAAAAGCGGGTCCATAAGAATAACCTTTTGCTTTTCCAACCACATCACCTGCAGTCCCCTCATAATTATTTTCATCGATCTTAGTAATTTGCCATTGTCTTGTTTGAATTTCTCCATCATCCCAATTGAATTTTTCATCGAGTATTAATTTTTTCCCATCCCATTTTCCATTTAAATCTGCAGAAAATTGTCTAGTGACTTTACCAGATCTATTTTGAAGTACTCCCCAAGCTTTGACATTGCCAGATAAATAATTTTCAATAATTAATCTTGGTTCTTTATTTTTAAAATCTTCTGGTTTCATAGTGCTATTTTTTGAACAATTTGTAGTTAAGAATAGTAAAATTATCAATATAATTGGTTTGATATTTTTTATTTTAATCATTTGTCTATTTAATATTACTTATTTTGAAGTGAGAATTGGATCAAATCTATGTTTTTTGATTTAAATCCTGCCTCGCAATATGAAAGGTAGAATTCCCACATCCTCTTAAAAGTTAAATCGAAACCCTGTTTTTTTATTAAATCCCACTTTTGATTAAATTCATTTTTCCATATAGCAAGTGTATCGGAGTAATGATCTGCATATGAGTTATATGACTTAATTGTAAGACCATTTTCTGAAACATATTTATTGATGATACCTTTGCTTGGTAAAAAACCTCCTGGAAAGATATATTTTTGAATAAAATCTTTTTTTGTTTTGTATCTATCAAACATATTGTCGTCGATTGTTATAGCTTGAATGGCTGCTTTTCCACTATCTGTTAAATTATTTTTAATTGTTTTGAAATAACTTTCTAAATAATTTTGTCCTACAGCCTCAATCATTTCTATTGACGCTATTGAATTATATCTATCTTTTAAATCTCTATAATCTTTTATTTCGATATTCACTTTTTCATTTAAGCCACATTCGTAAATTCTTTTTTTGGCGTACTCAAATTGTTTTTTTGAAATTGTAATACAGTCTAATTTTATGTCATATTTTTTACCTAGATATTCAGCAAAACCGCCCCATCCACATCCAATTTCTAAAATCTTATCTCCATTTTTTGGCCTTATTAAATCAATTAATTTTTGATATTTATTATTTTGAGCATTCCAAAGATCTTTGTTTCTTTCATCAAAAATTGCACTCGAATAAGTTAAAGTTTTATCAAGCCAGAGAGCAAAGAACTCATTTCCTAAATCATAGTGTTTTGAAATATTTTTTTTACTTCTTTCTCTAGTATTGCTTATGAAAATATTTTTAAAATAATTGATAAATGAAAAATCAAGTATGCCTGAAAATTTATAGATTATTTTAATATTTCTTGCAGTAATCTCAATTAAATTAGATAGATTATTAGTTTCAAATTCACGCCTCATATAAGACTCAGCCAAACCAATACTTCCTCCCTTTATTAAATTGAAAGTAAAATTTGGTTTTGTTATTTTTAAATAAGCTTTTAAAGAACTGTTGGGGTTTCCAAATTTTAAAATTTTACCAGAGTATTTAGTTATTTCCAAGTAGCCATACTTAATATCTTTCAGTATCTTAAAAACTACTTTGTCTGAAAAGCTATATAGGCCCATTAATTTTCAAAAGTTATGTTATTTTTAATTTTAAATTTCTTTTTGATGAATTTTATTCCTTTGATCCATAATTTGAACGCTTCAAAATGTATCGCTGATATAATCTTCAAGGTCATTAAAGGGTGTTTTATATATGATTTTAATAACTCCTTACTATTAAAATCAACTCTTTTGCCGTCTTGAGATGCAAATAAAATTTTATCGTCTAATTGATATTGATCAATTATAACTGATATTTTTTCTGCAGGCTTAAGAGTTCTAAAGAAATAATTGCAGTCCATCTCAATAAATGGTGATACATGAAATTTTTTAGAACAGTTATGTTGTATAAGATTATTATTCTCTACTTTAAAAATATAAGTATGTTGTTCTCCAAAAGTATTTTTTACCTCATATAGGATTGAAATTAAATTTTCTTGATTATCGTAAATAAAAAAAATACTTAAAGGATTGAATACATATCCAAAAATTCTTGGATAACATAGCAATTTAATTTTTATATTTTCCGATTTTATATTTTTTTCTCTCAAGTTTTTTTTAACCCATTCAAATAACGATGACCCATCTCTTTCACCATGATCCTTATCAAAAAAACTTATTAAATTAAAACTATTATAAGAAAAAAAATTAATATTTTTGTCTAAATAATTTAGCTCAGATAAATCTAATAATAGTGAAAATACTTTATATTTAAAAAAATGTTTTTTCGGCTTAAATCTTTTGTGAATTACTGTTCCATTATATAGTGAGCTAGTCATTTAGGTTTTTTAGCATTTCAAGAGATGATTTTATTCCATCTTCATGAAAACCGTAACCAAAATAACTACCGCAAAAAAGAATATTTCTTTTATTTTGTAAATTTTTAAGCTTACTTTGATAATTTAAGGCTGATTGGTCAAAATATGGATGAGTAAACTTCACTTTTTTTAAAATTTTTGACTCTTCAATCTCAAAATAAGGATTAAGTGTAAGAAATATATTTTTTTCACACTTTAAATCTTGCAGCAAATTTAACCAGTATGTTATTGAATTTTTTTCAATTTCATTTTTTTTCATAGACGAGTTCCAAGAACACCAAGCCTTCTTATTTTTTGGCATTGCTGTATGATCAGTATGAATATAAGCAATATTTTCTTTATAACTAAAATTTGACAATATTTTTTTTTCCAAATCACTTGGATTTTCTATTATTGCCAATGCTTCATCTGCATGTGTTGCAATTATGACTTTATCGTAATCAAAAAATTCATTTTTTCCTCCATAGAATAAATCAACTCCATTTTCTCTAGATTTAATTTTATTAATCCGATAATTCTTAAAATATTCACCACTAACTTTTGAAATAATTTTTTCAACATAAGTCCTACTTCTTTTTGCAACTGTGTACCATTGTGGTCTATTTTTTAATTTAAATAACCCGTGGTTTTGAAAAAATTTTAAAAAAAACTTAAAAGGCATCTTATTAGCAGCATAAGGTGGCATTGACCAAATGGCCGATACCATTGGTATTATATGATAATTTATAAATTCTGTAGAAAGTTTATTTTTTATTAAATAATCACCCAGTGTAATTTCTTTGTCAACTGTATTCGATAAATCTGACTCTTTATAAAATTTGATAATATCAAAAACCATTTTTAAAAACCTAAAATTTAAAAGGTTCATTCTGTTTGAAAAGATTCCACTTAACCCCTTTCCACAATATTCAAAGTTTGAATTTTCTACCTTTACAGAAAATGACATATCACTTTTTTCAATATCAATTTTATTTTCTTCGAAAAATTTAATTAAATTTGGATAAGTTTCGAAATTAAAAACGATAAAACCTATATCAACAGAAACTTTTTTTTTTCCAATAATTAGGTCAATTGTATGTGAATGTCCCCCAAAGCGATCTTCTTTTTCAAATAAATCTACATGATTATTTTTTGATAAATAATAAGCAGCGCTCAATCCTGAAATGCCCGAGCCAACAACAGCAATTTTCATTAATTATTAAGCTGCATCTTCTTTAAATTCATCCATGCTTGGACATGTGCAAAAAATATTTTTATCCCCATATACATTATCAACTCTTGCTACTGGAGGCCAAAACTTATTTGTCTTTAAAAATTTAGTTGGATAAGCAGCTTCTTCTCTTGAATATTTATGTTTCCAATCATCGGACGCTAGCTCCGTGTCCGTATGAGGAGCGTTCTTTATTGGATTATCGATTTTATCAAACTTTCCACTTTTAATTAGATCTATTTCTTGTTTTATCTTAATTAACGTATCACAAAATCTATCTAACTCAGACAAACTCTCACTTTCTGTTGGCTCTATCATCATTGTTCCAGAAACAGGCCAAGACATTGTTGGTGCATGAAAACCAAAATCAATTAACCTTTTTGCAATATCTTCTTCACTAACACCAGTCTCTGATTTAATTGATCTAATATCAATAATACATTCATGAGCAACATTGCCATTTGAGCCTTTGTATAAAATTGGATAGTGATCTTTTAGTCTGTTAGCAATATAGTTTGCATTTAAAATTGCCATCTGGGTGGCAAGTTTTAACCCTTCAGATCCCATCATCTTTATATACATCCAAGAAATAGACAATATACTTGAGCTTCCCCAAGGTGCTGCTGATACAGCGCCTATTCCAGTTGCAGGACCACAATCTTTAACAACTGGATGATTAGGCAGATAAACCTGTAAATGTCTTTTACATGCAATAGGTCCCATTCCAGGTCCTCCTCCACCATGTGGAATACAGAATGTTTTATGTAAGTTGATATGACAAACATCTGGGCCAAAATTTCCAGGTTTTGCAATACCGACAAGCGCATTTAAGTTTGCACCATCCATGTAAACTTGACCTCCATGTTTGTGAATTAAATCACATATATCTGATATTTTTTCCTCAAATACACCGTGAGTAGATGGATATGTAACCATTAAAGCCCCTAGATTTTCAGAATGAGTTTCTGTTTTTTTCTTTAAATCATCGAAATCGACGTTGCCTTCTTTATCACAATTAACTACAACTACTTTCATTCCAACCATTTGTGCACTAGCGGGATTGGTTCCATGTGCAGAGCTTGGTATTAAACATATGTTTCTATTTTTATCACCTTTATCTAAATGATATTTTCTAATTACCATTAGTCCTGCATATTCGCCTTGAGCACCTGCATTAGGTTGTAGTGAAACTCCTGAAAAACCAGTAATAGATCTTAACCAGTTTTTTAAATCGGTGAATAATGTCCTATATCCCTCCATCTGCTCAACAGGGACAAATGGATGAGGCTCAGCTAATTCTCTCCATGAGATAGGTATCATTTCTGCAGTGGCATTTAATTTCATAGTGCAAGAGCCTAACGCTATCATGGTTCTATTAAGAGCTATATCCTTATCCTCTAACTTTTTAAGATATCTAAGCATTTCTGTCTCAGAACGATATGAGTTAAAAACTGGATGTTCTAAATATTTAGAAGTTCTCAGTAAACTTTTTGGTAAATTGGGTAAACTTACTGTTGGATCTTCTTTTTTTATGGACTCCGCTGCATTAAAAATTTTTAATAATTGATTTACTCTATAAACATTTTTTTTCTCATCAAAAGAAACAGCAAGCATTTCAGAGTTTACTTTTCGAATATTAACTTTCTGAGTTAAAGCATTTTTATAAATTTGATCAGTCTTCTCTTTAGTAATAATTGTAACAGTATCAAAAAAGTAATCAGAATATATTTCATATCCAGATTGTTTTATTTTATCAGCAAAATTTTTTGCTAATTGAGAAACTCTCTCAGAAATTTTCTTAATTCCATCCGGACCATGATAAATAGCATAGGCTGCTGATACTATGGCTAACAATGCTTGAGCAGTACAAATATTACTTGTAGCTTTGTCTCTTCTAATATGCTGCTCTCTAGTTTGTAGTGACAATCTATAAGCCTTATTTCCATGTCTATCTACTGAAACACCAACTATTCTACCTGGCATAGATCTTTTGTATTCATCTTTTGTCGCAAAAAATGCTGCATGCGGTCCTCCATAACCCATTGGAATACCAAACCTTTGAGAACTTCCAACTGCGATATCGGCTCCAAGTTCTCTTGGTGTTTTAAGCTTAGCGAGAGCAAGAAGATCGCACGCTAAAATTGCTTTTCCATTCCTTTTATGAATTTTACTTATTGCCTCGCTAGGATCTTTGATATCACCTAAGGTTCCAGGATACTGTAAAATTCCACAAACAATATCCTCCTTTAATTGCTCCAAAACTTTATTTTCATTTCCAACAAGAACTTTTAACCTCATAGGCTCTGCTCTAGTTTTTATAACTTCAATTGTTTGCGGATGACAATTCTCAGAGACGAAAACTAAATTACTATCACTTTTATTAAGCCTGTCACTTAAACCCATAGCTTCTGCTGCTGCAGTACCCTCGTCTAGCAAAGATGCATTTGCAATATCCATACCAGTAAAATCAACTACCATTTGTTGAAAGTTTAATAACATTTCTAATCTTCCTTGTGCCACTTCTGGCTGATATGGTGTGTAGGAAGTATACCATCCTGGGTTTTCTAATATATTTCTTAAAATTACATATGGTGTATATGTTCCATAATAACCCATACCTATAAAATTTGAGTAAATCTGATTTTTTTTTGAAATTGCTTTCAACTTTCTTAAAGCCTCGTATTCCGAATTTGAATCACCGATATTCAGTTCACCTTTAAAATGTATTTTTTCTGGGACAGTATTTTTTATTAAATCATCCAATGATTTGTAATTTAATTTTTTCAACATCTTTAATTTATCCTCTTCAGAAGGGCCAATATGTCTTTTTAAAAAATCTTTTTGTGAATTATGTAGCATTATGAATTACTTTCCTTTGCAAATTTATCGTAATCTTCTTTATTCATTAAAGAGTCCATTTCCGACTTGTCTTTAATTTTTAATCTAAAAAACCAAGCGTTATTTTCAGGATCTTGATTAATTTTTGATGGATCATCCACAATCTCTTGGTTTGTATCAACAACTTCACCACTTACTGGAGTATAAACATCGCTTGCAGCTTTAGTTGATTCTACAACTCCTGCCGTTCCATCTTTTTCAACACTAGAACCTTTTTCTGGAAGCTCTGCAAACACAATATCTCCTAACATTTCTGTTGCATGCTTTGTTATACCAATTGTTGCAACATCACCTTCTAATTTTATCCATTCATGTTCTTTAGAATATTTTACTTCGCTCATTAAACGGCTCCTTTAACGTAACTTTTTTTATAAAACGGTAAACTACAAACACTTGCTGGATATTTTTTACCTCGTACCTCTAAGAATACTTTAGTATTTTTTTTTGAAAATTTATTTTCCACATAACCCATTGCTACAGGTCCATTAACACTTGGGCCAAATGTTCCACTTGTAATTTCTCCAATATGAATATCCAATTGATTAAATATTTTTGTTTTTTCTCTAGCAATTACCTTTCCTTCAGGTTTAATTCCAACTCTGATTTTTGTAACTCCATTATTTAATTGCTTAATAATAATGTCGGAACCAATAAAATCTCCTTTTGTTATTCTCTCTTTTGAAATTGCCCACTTTAAATTTGCTTCCACTGGGGTTTTGTCTTTATCGAGATCATTACCATACAAGCACAAGCCAGCCTCCAATCTTAGAGTATCTCTAGCTCCTAAACCTACCAACTTTGAACCTCTGTTAATCAATTCTCTAGTTAATTTATAAGCAAATTCGTTTGGAATTGATATCTCAAAACCATCCTCACCTGTATACCCAGATCGAGTAATGTATACTTTCTGATTTTCAAACATAAACCAATTTCCAGACATAAAATTTAAATTTTTTACTCCATCAACAAATTCATTCAGTATTTGAGATGATTTAGGGCCTTGAATTGCTATTAATGATCTATTTTCGTCTAAAACCATTTTATACTTTTCGTTTAATAATCCTTTTAAAATTTTAAAATCATTAACTTTACACGCCGCATTTAGAATAATTAAAAAACCTTCATTAATTTTTGTAATAATTAAATCATCCTGTATTCCAGCACCTTTATCCATTAAGAAGCTATATTTAGAATGATTTATTTTCAAATTTTTTAAATCTAATGGAAAAATTTTTTCTAAATCTTTGATTAATTCATCACCACCAAAAATAAATAATTGACCCATATGTGAAACATCAAAAATACCAGAATGATTTCTTGTGAATTTATGCTCCTCTAGAATACCTTCAGAGTATTGGATTGGCATCTGATAACCTGCAAATTCAACAAACTTTGCGTTACAATCTTGGTGTAATTGGTAAAGTGATGTTTTTTTTGTTTCCATATTAACTCATTGTACCCATCTGTATATTTGCCTGAGAGTTTTGCTCCTTCGGCGAGAATTAAATCTCTTTCCAGAGTTAATATGTTACGGTCCTTTTTGCCTGAGAGATTCCTGGGTGGTTGCTCCTTCGGCGCTACAATTGTCTGTAGTCTCTCCCGTAAATCAATAGTCCTATAAGTGACTTAAAATGTCAATTGGAAACGATTTCCTCAGGCTTTTTTAAAAGTGTGTAAAACTGTAATAATACCGCAAAAAGTATTATCCCACCTCCTATCAATCCATATATTGAAGGTATTTCGCTTACAAAAAGGAAAGCCCAGATAGGACCAAGAACAGATTCGGATAGCATAATTATTCCAACCATTGCGGAAGGGGTTGTTCTAGCACCAATGGTTATAAATATAAAACCAAAACCTATTTGAAAAAACCCAGCTAAAAAACCTAAAAAAATGTCATGTGGTGAAATCATTATGGTTGGTGAAAGCGATAAACCAATGAGACATGAACTTATACCTGCAATGAACTGTGCTGGAACCATATCAACTGATGGAAATTTTCTTACAATCATTATCAACACTGCAAAAGTAATTGGCATTGTAAAAGCTGCCAAATTTCCAGATAATTCTCCTGGAGATAAAGAATTTCCTACCATTAACAAAACTCCGGACATTGCTAAAATTATTGAGATTAATGTTATTAAGTTAATTTTTTCTTTAAGGAAAAAGAAACCGAATATCGCTAAAAATAAAATTTGAAGAGATATGATAAAATTCGTGTTAGCAACTGTAGTATTATACATTGCAAAAACATAACCACAAAAACCAATGGATAATATTAATCCGCCAATAAAGCCTGGTAATCCAGAGTAATAAAATGACTTAAAAACTTTACTTTTGTAAGTTAAAATTAAAAAAGTTAAGACAGTAAGAGAGAAAAATAAGGATCTCCAAAATAATATCTGCCATAAAGTAGCCCCCTCAAATGATTTAACAATTAGTCCACCAAAGCTTAAACTTAGAGCGCCAAAGAAAATAAGTAATGGACCAGGTAAACTTTTTAAAATATTCATTAAATTTGTGAAATTAAATTTTGGGTTTCTAAGTCATACAAGTTAAAAAGTTTTTCTGCAGCATCTAAATCGACTTCTTGAAATTTGATTATTGAACCAGGTGTTAGTTGGACTAATTTGTCATAATCAGCACTTATAACTACGCCGATTTTAGGATATCCTCCAATAGTACCATGATCCGAAAACATAATAATTGGATTACCATCAGACGGCACTTGTATTACCCCCTTAATCAAACCCTCAGATCTAATATTAGTATCGACAATATTTTCTATTTTTTTTCCTTCTAATCTCATTCCCATGCGGTCGGATAATTTAGAGACTTTAAAATCATTTTTAAAAAAAATTTTTTTACCTTCTTCAGAAAAATAATTAAAATTTGTTCCTTTAATAACTCTAATATTTTCTATCTTTGTATTAATATAATTTAATTTTTTATTCACAAAGTTTTGATTAATTTCTTTAATATTAATTTTTTGATTATCGGTTAACTTTTCTCCTTTATTAGATCCTATATTTGCTTTTGTGTTTGTTGAACAACTTGACCATTGAAATTTCAAATCAAATTTACCACTTATTGCTAAGTATCCATAAACAGATTTATTTGTTGAAATTATATCTAATTCATCATTGTTTTCTAAAATAAAAGATTGATAGCATGCTCCATCAATTGAATTATCACCTTTCTTAATTATGAAAGTTACATCACCAGTGATAGCTACGTTTAATTTGTCTCCAAAATATTTCAAATGAGGACCCTGATAAGCGAATTCAATCACAGGATAGTTGTGATTATTTCTAGTAAGTTTATTAGCTAATAAATAATTTCTATTATCCATGGCCCCACTAAATGGAATTCCTACATGATAGAGGTTACTTCTTCCAAGATCTTGAAAAGTCGAATTAATACCAGCTCTTATAATTTTAAAATAATTTTTACTCATGATAATTTTGATATTTCTCTTTTGTAATTCTTATGAACTTAACTAAATCGCCTGGATTAATTAAATTAGGCTCATTTTCTTTAGAACTATTGAAAATATTCACAGGAGTGTTTCCAATAATATTCCATCCCCCAGGACTTTCAAATGAATAGATATTTGCAAATTGCTCAGTTATACCAATTGAACCTTTTGGTACCCTAACCCTAGGTGTATCAAGGCGTTTAGCACTTAAATTTTCACCTAAATCTCCAAGAAAAGGCATTCCTGCAATAAAACCTGTCATATAGCAAAAAAATTCTTTTTCAAAAAAACTTTCATATATTTTTTCCTCTTTCATTTGAAGTTTTTCTTCGAGCCTTTTTATATCTAAGGAAAAATCCTTCTCACAACATACAGGAATTTCAAACTTTTTGTTTTGAATACTATCATCATTAATAATTTCAATGTTATCAATAATTTTTTTGAGTTTATTAAAATTAATTTTTTTTAAATCAAAAGAAATAATTAATTTATTATATGATGGAGTAAGATTATTTACTCCTAGGATTTTTTTGTTTTGAATAGTTTTAAAATATCTTATTACTTTACTGTTAATCTCTCTATTTACTTCTTTTCCAAAATCACAGTACAAAGCTGCGTCACCAAGATTTGATATATTTTTTATCATGCCATGTTATACTGAAAATTAATGAGTATTGAAATTAATATAAATTGTGATCTAGGGGAAAAATCTAAACATCATTTCAACAAACATGATCCTGAATTGCTTGAGATCGTCAATTCAGCGAATGTGGCATGTGGTTATCATGCAGGTGATGAAGAAACTATGAATACAATTGTAAAAATATCTAAACAAAATGGTGTTAGTATTGGAGCGCATCCATCTTTTAATGATCCTGAAAATTTTGGCAGAAAAAGAATGAATTTATCTGACTCAGAGATAGAAAAATTAATAATTGAACAATATGAAATTCTTCAAACAATTTCATCTAACCACGGTGAAAATGTTACTCATATAAAACCACATGGTGCTCTAAATAATATGGCATGTGAGGATATCGATTTAGCTACAACATTAGCAAAAGTAATAAAAAGAATAAATCTAGAATTGATTTATTTAGTGCCGACTGGATCTAAAATGGAACACGCTGCTAAAAAGTTAGATATGAAAATTGCCTGTGAAATATTTGCAGACAGAAATTATGAAGATGATGGAAATCTTGTATCAAGAAAAAAGCCCCATGCTTTAATTACTGATCCAGAGCAAGCAAAAAAACACGTATTAAAGATGGTTCAATCTCAGTCACTTAATTGTCACAGTGGAAAACAAATACCTTGTGAAATCGACTCTGTGTGTATACATGGAGATAATATAAGTTCATTAATTACAGCAAAGACAATTAAAACTGGCTTAATTAATAATGGTATTGAACTTAAAACGTTAATTGAAATGAAAAAATTTATATGATTAAAAAATTACTTTTATCTTTATTTGTTTCAACATTTCTAATTTCAAGCTCATTCGCTGCAGGCTCTAGTGATAGTGGCTCTTCCAATACTGAAACAAAATATGACATGGCGGTAACGCATATTAAAGTAGCAAAAAAATTTGAGGAAAAAGATAAAATAGAAAAAGCCAAGAAAAGATACGAGAAAGCTCAAAAGCTATTACTTCAATCAAACAAAAAATATCCTAACAAAGTTGATACATTAAATTATTTAGGTTTTACTACTCGAAAACTTGGAGATTTTGAAAAAGGTGAGAAATATTACTTACAAGGTTTAAAAATTGATCCTAAACATATAGGAATCAATGAATATCTTGGGGAATTATATGTAGCAACAAATAGACATAATCTTGCAGTTGAAAGACTTGAGGTGCTTAAAAATTGTAACTGCAAAGAATATGATGATCTGAAAGCTATAATTGCTGGAAAAAAAGTTTCAAAATATTAATTCATATTTTATCCATATTTTAAAAGACATCAAAAAGTTTATAATATAAATTATTAGAATAAATTATTAAATTGTTAGAAGAATCTCTCATACTTTTACAAATTATTTTCATAGATATTATCTTAGCTGCGGATAATGCGATTATAATTGGTTTAATTGCTGCTAACTTTGTGCCAAAAAATAGAAAATTGATTATTTTCTGGGGTGTTGTTGGTGCACTTGTTTTTAAAGTCTTATTTGCTGTATTTGCAACTTATCTTTTTCAATTTTATTGGGTTAAAATTATTGGGGGACTTTTATTAATATGGATTGTAAATGATTTGAGAAAGGATCTATTTGAAATTAAAAAGATTAAATCACCAACCAAAAAATCTAAGGAGCCATCTTTTGTAAAAAGTATTTATAAAGTTCTTTTTGCAGATATAACAATTAGTTTTGATAATGTCATAGGTGTAGTGGGTGCTGCAAAAGGAAATTTTGGTTACATGATGTTTGGACTTATTTTATCAGTTGTCTTAACAGGTGCACTTGCAACATATCTTGCGAATTATATTCAAAAACACCTTTGGATTGCATATGTTGGTTTAGGTTTTATTTTGCTTGTTGCATTACAACTGATTATCGGTGGGTTGAATGATTACGGTGTTCTATCGATTAACGAAACCTTCAAAAAATATTTTTAAACATATTATTTGTTGATAAAACAATCAATTTTTAAGAAAAAATAAATAATTTGCTTATTGAAAGTTTCTAAAATTTGGTTTTAATTTAGATTTTTAAAATTGTTAACAATAAAAGGATAATAATGAGAAAATTAATTATTGCTGCATTTATGTTTGTGTCGAGTTTTGGAACAAACGTAATGGCAGATGGTCATTCAATTAAGATGGGGATTATCTTAGGATTTACCGGACCTATTGAATCTTTAACACCTGCTATGGCTGCTTCTGCTGAATTAGCTTTTAAAGAAGCTTCAGACTCAGGATCACTATTAGGTGGAAAAAAAATTAAACCAATTAGAGCAGACTCAACTTGCGTAGACTCAGCAGCGGCAACAGCAGCAGCAGAGGGTGTTATTTCACAAGGAGTAACAGCAATTATGGGAGCTGATTGTTCAGGTGTAACGGGTGCTATTGCATCTAATGTTGCAGTACCAAATGGTG
The DNA here is from genome assembly GCA_902523495.1 of uncultured Pelagibacteraceae bacterium. Taxonomy (GTDB): domain Bacteria; phylum Pseudomonadota; class Alphaproteobacteria; order Pelagibacterales; family Pelagibacteraceae; genus Pelagibacter. Next base: position 63,557 of record CABYZU010000003.1, on the reverse strand, counting down.
TTGTAATGATTTCACCTTCAGCAACATCTCCAGGTTTAACAACTCTTGACGATAAAGGATACTTTTTTAGAACAGCTCCTTCAGATGCTAGAGGTGGTCAAATCCTAGCTGATGTTACTAAAGACAGAAAAATTAAAAGCGTAGCGATTACTTATACTAATAACGACTATGGTAAAGGTTTAGCAGATGTTTATAAAGCAGCTGTTGAAGCTCATGGTATTAAAGTTACTACAGTAACTGCTCACGAAGATGGTAAAGCAGACTACTCGTCAGAGGTAGCAACACTTGCTTCAGCAGGTGGAGATGCAGTAGCAGTTATAGGATACTTAGACCAAGGTGGTAAAGGTATTATTCAAGCATCTTTAGACTCAGGTGCATTTGATAGATTTATTTTATCAGATGGTATGATTGGTCAATCTTTGGTTGATGCATTTGGAAAAGATTTGAATAAATCTTTTGGTTCATTGCCTGGTTCAACTGGAAAAGGAGCTGGAGTATTTGCTAAAGTCGCAAGTGCTGCTGGTATTGATAGTTCTGGTCCTTACACAGGAGAATCTTATGATGCAGCTGCTTTAATAGTTTTAGCTATGCAAGCGGGTAACTCAACTGATAGAGCATCAATTGCAAAAAATGTGATGGATGTCGCTAATGGTCCTGGAACAAAGATTTATCCAGGTGAACTTAAAAAAGGTTTAGATTTATTAGCTAAAGGTAAAAAAGTTGATTACGAAGGTGCAACTGGAGTTACTTTTACAAGCGTCGGTGAAGCTGAAGGTTCTTTCTTAGAACAAGAAGTTAAAGGCGGAAAATTCAAAACTAAAAAACAAAGATAATTTTATCTTTAAAAAATTAAACCCTTAACATCTTTGATGTTGAGGGTTTTTTAAAAAAATAAATATTTATCTGCCATATACATAGCCCAAGCAATAGCAGCACCTGTAATAATATATTTCATAATCTTATTTTATTTCTATTTTTTCAGGAAGTATACCCTTTGGTCTATATCTCATAATTAATAATAAACCTATGCCCATCATTAAAAACCTAAAATAAGGAACACTTTCAATTAAATGAACTTTTAAAAAATGCGTATCTTCTAAACCTGCTGTTGTTAGATTGACTAAGTACAATCCAATTGGTGCTGCCTCAATCCATAAAAACCAAACAACAAAACCACCAAGAATTGCTCCAAAATTATTTCCACTTCCACCAACAATCACCATTACCCAAATTAAAAAAGTGTATCTCAAAGGTCTATAGCTTCCTGGTGTAAATAATCCATCTTGAGTTACAAGCATAGCTCCAGCAATTCCAACTATTGCAGATCCTAAAACAAAAATTAACAAATGTTGTTTTACTACATTTTTTCCCATAGCATTGGCAGCTTCCTCATTATCTCTTATAGCTCTCATCATTCTACCCCAAGGAGAGTAAAGAGCTTTTTGAGTTAAGATTAAAAGAATAATTACAACAACTAAAAACAAACCTGAGTAACAAAGTTTTACAAATATTGATGATCCCTCAATTACAAATTGATTAAGAGCTGCTTGTCTTTCTATAATATCAGAAATCAAAGCCAGTTTTCCAGAATTAAATTTTTCAACTAGATTTATAAACCAATCTGTTTGTTGTAAATTTACTTCATAGGGAGCAGGACGTTTTAAGCCAATAACATTTTTAACACCTCTAGTAAGCCAATCTTCATGTTTTATAATTGCTATAACTATTTCTGATATTAGTAATGTGGCTATTGCTAAATAATCAGCTCTTAATCCGAGGGCTACTTTTCCAATGACAAAAGCCAATCCCCCTGCAAAAAAAGCTCCTACGATCCAAGAAAAAATTATTGGAAGCCCTAACCCACCTAGAAATCCAGTTCTTGCTGGATTTACTTCCTCAATTGCCTCAATACCAGGTTCAGAGACAAGTCGTATAATAATTATTCCTGAAATGATAATTGCAGCGATTACATAATTTCTAATTTTAGATTTTTGATATCTTTTAAGAACAAATCTAACAGCTAAAACAATTCCAATAATAAGAAATAGACTTAATAGAATGTTGGTACCCCCTGCACTCCAAGCCTCTTGAACTGGATTTACAGAAATTAAAACTGCAGCTAGACCACCTAATGCGGTAAAACCCATTATTCCAAAGTTAATTAAACCTGCATAACCCCATTGAATATTAGCACCCATCGTCATGACAGCTGAGATCAAACAAAGATTAAATATAGATAAGGCAATATTCCAAGATTGGAATATCCCGACAAGGATAATTAATCCCATCATAATACTGTAAGCTGCAATTACATTTAGATTTTTTCTCACAATATCTTTCCTTTAAATATTCCTGATGGGCGATAAAGCAATACAATTACTAATATTGAAAAGGATACTGCAAACTTATAATCAGTTGAGAGTAACTGAATTAAACCATCAGGTTCCATGCTTTCTGGTAACATATACATAAAGAATTTCTTATATGCGTATGTCAGAAGTATTTCTGAAAATGCAATTACATAACCTCCAAGGAAAGCCCCAAAAGGATTACCAATTCCCCCAACTATAGCAGCAGCAAATATTGGGAGCATGTTATTGAAATAAGTAAATGGTTTAAAACTTTTATCTAAACCATATAAAACTCCACCTATTGTTGCTAAAATTGCTGCAATCATCCAGGTAATCATGACAATCTTTTTTGGATCTATTCCAGAAAGTAATGCTAAATCCTCATTATCTGAATAAGCTCTCATACTTTTTCCAGTCTTGGTTTTATTTAAAAACCAGAATAAAATTGAAACTAAAATTATTGTGACTACAATTGTAATTACTTGAGTTGACTTAATAGCAAGTCCCTCATTTAAACCTGTCATATCTTTAAATTCACTTGCTCTAATTAGAAATTTTTCACCATCAAAAAATCTTCTATCCGATGGACCAATTATAATTCTTACAACTGCTTGAGTGACAAACATTACGCCTATACTTACCATTGCTAATTGAACTGGAGGACTTTTATTTAATCTGTAATACTTAAATACAAACTTATCAATAATTAACATATATAAACCCATAAACAGTATTGCAAAAGGTATTGCTAAAAGTGCTGTGGGTAAAAAACCAAGTGATAGACCAATTGACTTAAAGTACCATGTAAAAAATATTGCAATCATTGTGCCAAACGACATCATGTCTCCAGTTGCAAAGTTTGCAAAACGCAGTATTCCGTAAATTAATGTTACAAATATAGCTCCAATCGCTAATTGAGATCCGTAGGCAAGAGCAGGAACAAAAATATAATTTAATAAAAGAATTAATGCGTTAAGAAAATCCATTTAACCACCTAAAAAAGAGCTTCTTACTCTTGGATCGTTTAGTAATTCTTTTCCAGTCCCTGAAAAACGATTTTCACCAGTGACTAATACATATCCTCTATCAGAAATATTAAGAGCTTGTTTAGCATTCTGCTCAACCATTATAATTGCAACATTCGTCTTTTTTACCTTAATGATATGATCAAAAAGCTCATCCATTACAATTGGAGAAACTCCTGCAGTTGGCTCATCTAACATTAGCACTGTAGGTTTGATCATAAGGGCTCTTCCCAAAGCAACTTGTTGTCTTTGACCTCCCGATAATTCTCCCACAAATTGTTTTCTTTTTTCGGTCAAAATAGGAAAAAGATTATAAATTTCGTCAATTACTTTTGTATAATCTTGATTAATTAGAAAAGCTCCCATCTCTAGATTTTCCTCAACTGTCATCCCTGCAAATACATTTTTTGTTTGAGGTACAAATGAAATTCCTTCTTTAACTCTATCTTGTGGAGAAAGTTTTGAAATATCTTTGCCATTAATAATTACAGAACCTGATTTTAGATTTAATAAACCTAACATTGCTTTCATTGCGGTAGATTTTCCAGCGCCATTTGGTCCAAGAATGGATACTATTTCTCCTCTTTCAACATTAACAGTACATGAATTAATTATATCAGGACCCTTGCCGTATCCACCTGTCATATTATTTCCTTCAAAAAATGCCATAGTTAATTATCTTTTAGCTTTGAACCTCTTCCTAAATAGCTTTCAATTACTCTTTCATCTTTTTTTGCATCTTCTACAGAACCTTGAAATAAAACAGATCCTTCTGCCATAACGATTACTGGATCACATAATCTTCCAATGAAATCCATGTCATGCTCGATCATACAAAAAGTATAACCCTTCTCTTTATTTAATTTTTCAATAGCTGATCCTAGATCTTTTAACAATGTTCGATTAACACCAGCTCCTACTTCGTCTAATAAAACTAATTTAGCGTCAACCATCATTGTGCGACCTAATTCTAGCAGCTTCTTTTGACCCCCCGACAAATTTCCTGCTAATTCGTTTTTTAAGTGATCTAAATTTAAAAAATTAACGACTTCTAAGGCTTTTTCTTTAATCTGATATTCCTCTTTTGCTACTAAAGAGGGCTTAAGTAAAGCATTCATTAATTTTTCTCCAGATTGATTACCTGGTACCATCATTAAATTTTCTAATACTGATAAATTTGTAAATTCATGTGCAATTTGAAAAGTTCTTAGGAGTCCTTTAGAAAATAATTCATAGGATGGTAAATTGGTAATATTTTCATTGTCGAATAAAACATGACCTGCAGATGATTTTAGATTTCCTGCAATTAAATTGAATAAGGTAGTCTTACCTGAGCCATTAGGACCTATTATACCAGTTATTGTACCTTTCTTTACCTTTAGTGAACAATTAGATACTGCAGCCAATCCACCAAAATATTTTGATAAGTTTTTAATTTCTAAAATGTTATGTTGCATTCCTTAATAAGATTATAATCTCTTATAAATCTTTCTAAGTGATTTTTCCAATAATCTATAATAGCCTGATTTCCTCAATTCATTAACACCTTGCCAATTGAGACCGCCCGGAGTTTGTTCATTAACTAAATTTTTTAAGGGTTTCTTTGAATTTAAAAGTGCTAGCTCGGCTAAAGCTGAATATAACGAAGTTACGTATTTTTGAGCGTCTAATTTATTAATTTTTTTTCTAATCAACCAATTTGATAAAACAGCTAATAATTCATAAAACGAAGCCATAGTTCCAGAGACAGTCCAAAAGTTTTTAGATAATTTTTCATTTTTAATTTCAATTGTTGTGCCAATTTTATCAAAAAAACTTTTTACCTTTTTATTAGGAGGAAATATTGCTACAGGGCCTTTACCAAGTCTAATTGGAGGCATTGGTATAGCTCTTATGATAATTATTTTTTTTTTAATCAATTTTTTTAATTTCAAGTAATTTGTCGTAGACATAAAACTGACAACTGTTTGTTTTTTTTTAAAATTCAATTTTGCTAATATACTCTCGCCAACACTAGGTAAAACACCAAGGAAAATTAAATCTGAATTGTCAATCACAGCTTGATTGTCTTTAGCAATTATTATCTTCTTAAATTTTTTTTTTAAATATTGGGATTTTTTTTTATTTCTTGGAGAAATAAATATTTTTTTGTAAGAAATTTTTGATTTACATATTCCAGTAATAACATCTGTGACAATATTACCGGTTCCTATAAATCCTAATTTCATAGTTTAAATTACATTATAGAAGAGTTTATTTGAACAAAAAAAAGGCTGGGTTTAACCCAGCCTTTTAAATTTTAAGTTAAAAAAATTAATTAAAATGATTTAACTAATGATAATCTAGCAGTAGCACCACGCATATTGGTAACTGTTATAGTGTTCTTATCAGTTGCACCGTTATTTGCTGATACACTATCAAATTCATGATAAGCTAATTCAGCTCGTATACCAACACCGTTATCTGCCTCATGCTCATAACCTATAGCATATTGTTCACCATCAGTGTTTCCTGGATCCGCGTAAGTTCCTGCATTTTTTGAAGTTACATCAATATCCATTGTTGAAAAACCAATTTTGGCGTAAACACCAATGTCTGACTTTAGTAAAGCATAAATTGTTGTTAACTCTTCAAATGCTGCTTCAACTTCAATATCAGTTGTATCATCACCACCTTCACCACTGTTTATGTTTTTAGGAGTGTCTACTTCGCCTAAAACATAATCAATACCTAAGGCAAAATTATCATTAAAATTAAGCTCTGCAAAGACTGAGGCATATCCATCAACGAATGCAGCTCCATCTTTTTTTGTAGTTCTCTCTAGCACACCACTTGAATTTGTATTTTCTTCTTTACCATCAGCACCATATAAACCGTAGTTACCCGTTAACCCAATTGAGCCTGAGAAACTAGATAAATCAACAGCATATGCGGATGTAGAAAAAAATAAGGCAGCGAGAATAGCAAAAATTTTCTTCATTATTTGTCCCTTTGTTTAATATTAAACTTTGTATATACAACCGAATCTTTAGCATAAATGAGATTAATTAGAAAAATAATTTTTTTGTAATTTCATGTTTTTGATTATTGTTGCAAAATTATCACTAAAAATATGTTGAAATATATGATTTTTTTAGTTGTAAATGACTTCAATACTAAAGGTTGTATATTAATATTAGATTATAAAAAATTAAACTATAAATTATTAATCTTTGATTCTACCAGTCTTTAATTAAAAAAAGACCCTCTAATTCTCAAAAGTTCTCTACTCAAGTCTTTATTTTCCTTAAAAGGCCTTCTTCCGTGAAGCCAAAAATAATTATTTGCTATTACTGAAGAACCTACTGGTAATCTTGTGATGATCCTATGATTACTTTCCTCTAGACTATCAGACAATTTTTGTAAAAAAACTCCTTGTCTCATGTTTTTTGGTTCAGGAAATTGATCAATATACGAAATTTGGGCTCTACCATTTTTATCAGATGAAAAGACTGGATGCTCAACCTTATAGTCAATATTTTTACTTTTAGGGGACCCCCAAATAAAATTCTCCTTTGCACATGGATCGTTAAATAATTCATCGCAATGCTCCCAATCATCAAGATGTAGCATGGCTGATTCTCCACCTTCTACATTTTTTTCCTCTAATTTTGACATCAATAACCAATCAGTCTTTTCTTTTACATAAGTACCATCAGTGTGTAAATCCATATTTGTATAAGCTTTTCTAAGATAAGAGTCACTTTTGTCCTGATGTTTAACATGAAACCTTGCATAATATTTTCCAGCCATAGCATCATGATTAGGTACACCAATTAAGTGCGCCACTGCTGTAGAAAGTTTTATCAAAAAATTATTATCTATTTTAGAGATTAGGTTTTTTGGTTTAATTATAAAACAACCTGTATTTCTATCTCGAATAATTTTATTTATATATTTAGATAATTTATTTTCACTTAAATCATCCAAACTTTTAGCAATGGTAAATCTAGTGAAAGGCTTGTACTCTAAAGCTGTAATGTCAAATTTATTAAATGGGAATATAAGCTTATTTAAAATTCCTTCACTTATGTCAATATTTATTATCCTAGGGGATTTATCGTTTAAACCAATTTCAAAACCATCAATTTTTTCGATCATAAATAAAAATTAAAAAGTGATAATATGATACCAGAGAAAAGTGTTGGGTAAACTAAATTTTTTCTAGTAAGATAAAAAATAATTACAGCTAAAAAGACAACTATAAATCTTATAAAGTAATCCACTTCATTTAATGACCCTGATGGAAAAATTATCATTCGTGCAATAAGTGCTGCCAAAGTTGAGTATGCGAGACAATTGAACCATCTAAACATTTTTGAAGTTTCTTTTATTTTTTCCGCACTTATAACGCCCAAGAATCTGGAAAGATATGTTGCTAAAGATGTGACTATAATCACAATTATAATATTATTTGCCATTCTTTTCTCCAATTAAAAAAGCAATTGTACCTGCAAAAAAACCACCAAATAAAATGCACCATTCAGGAGATAAGAAATAAAACATCGGTCCTATAATCGCTCCTAAAGTAACTGATAAAGATATTTGAATAGTTTTCATTGCACTTAACATCATGCAAGTAAAATAGATTGGATTAATTATAGCTAAACCAATAAGAGTATCTTTATTAAGAAAATCAGATGCTATAAAGCCAACAACTGTTGCTAATATTGCAACTGACCATGTTGCTGTACCAATGCCTATCCAAAAATCTATCCTATTTTCTTTTTCAATTACTTCATAATTGTCTTTCATAATAAGCCAAGAGGAGACAGCAATGAAGTGACATGATAAATAATATTTCCATTTAGGTTGGTTTTCATGAATCAGTAAAGGCATTAGAGCCACTGTCATTGGGTATAATCTTGCATTAACCAACCAAACAGCTAAAAAAATATTTATCAATGATGCACCAATTAACATTGATTCAGCCATCACTAACGATCCAGGTAAAGCATAAGTTAAAAAAGTAGAAAAAATGCTTTCCCCAACTGTGAAACCCAAACTTTTTAATAATGCTCCAATTGCAACAAAACTAGCTGCTAAAGCAATAGCTGGACTTCCTACACCTTTTATTGATTTAAAACCCTTAAAAAAATATTTTGTATCGATCATTAACCACCTAGAAAAAGGCGACCCACATCTGGATTACTTAAAAGATCATCACCTTTACCAGCAATTGCTGTTTGACCAGAGACTAAAACATAGCCAATATCAGCAAACTCAAGTCCTTTTTTTGCATTCTGCTCAACTAAGATTATTGTTTTTTTTTCATTCTCCTGAAGATCTCTTAAAATTTCAAATACCATTTCAATATATCTTGGCTCCAATCCAATTGATGGTTCATCGACTAGTAGTACAGAAGGTTTCATTACTAAAGCTCTAGAAATTTCTAGTAAACGTCTCTCTCCACCAGATAATACTTTAGCAGGTTGATTTCTTCTATTTCTTAATCTTTCATATTTTTCAAATATTCTCTCTGCCTCTTGATAAGACTCATCTGTATTTTCTTTGATATATCCACCCATTAATAAGTTTTCTTCAACTGTCATGTCAGGGAACACTGAATTATCTTGAAGTATGTATGCGATCCCAACTGATTTTAATTTTTCAGCTGGTGTAAGATTTGTAATTTCTTCTCCATCTAATTCAATCTGGCCTGAAAAAATATTTGTAAATCCGTATATTGAATGAAGAATTGTTGATTTACCCGCACCATTTGGTCCAATCAAACATAAGGACTGAGCTTTTTTTACGAATAAATCAAAGTTATGAAGTATTTCCATTTTGCCATAACCAGCATTTAAATTTTTGATTGTTAAATGAATTTCATCTGGAGCTAAATTTTTTAGCTCCTCTGCTGTTGGAGCTTTTCCTAAAACCTCATACTGATTTGTCATTATTGAGCTCCTAGATACGCATCTATTACACGTTTGTCACTTTTTATCTCATCTGGTGAACCATTGGCTAGCATCTTTCCATGAGCTAAACAAAAAATATTTTCTGCCAATTGCATTATCACTCTCATATTATGTTCAATTACCAAAAGAGTAATTCCGAAATCTTGATTTACTTTAATTAGTCTATCTATAATTCCATTAATTAATGTTGGATTAATCCCAGCTGTTGGCTCGTCTAATAGTAACATTTCTGGCTCATTCATTAATGCCATAGCCAATTCTAGTAATTTTTGTTGTCCAAAAGATAAATCGCCTGCTCTCAAATTCCTTTTTTGATACAAACCCACAAAATTTAACAAATTTTCTGCCTTTTCTGTAAGATCTTTAGGGATCGTTGAAAAAATCTTCATTAAACTCTCATCACTTCCTTTGTGGCTGATTAGCATATTTTCTACACAATTTAATTTTCCATAAATTCGAGTTTGTTGAAAAGTTCTTAGCAATCCGAGTTTTGCAATAACTGGAACTGGTAGATCCGAAACTTCCTTATCATTAAACTTAATTGAACCGTTATCAATTGGGTACGTTCCAACTATTGAATTAAACAGTGTTGTTTTACCTGATCCATTGGGACCAATTAATCCAACTATTCTCCCTTTTTCAACATTCATTGAAATATCTACATTAGCTTTTACACCACCAAATGATTTACTTACGTTGCTAACTTCTAAAATACTCATTTGAGCTCCACCTGTGCTTTACGATCTTTTTCATCTACAACCTCACCAAATCTTTCGGGGTATTTTTCTCTCAACCATCCCATTATTCCCTCTGGGAAATAAATAACGATAACTACAATCAAAACTCCTAGCGCAACATATTGCCAACCTAAAAAGAATGTCCAAAACCCTTCTTTAAAAATATGAAACACTGTTGCACCAATTATTGGTCCCCATAGAGTTCCTTTTCCACCTAAGATTGCCATTAAAACCATGAATACTCCCATCTCTCTTCCATCAAAAGCAACATCAGTTGAGTCAATATAACCAACTAAGCCACCCATAATTCCTCCAGCTAAACCACAGAAGAAAGCTGATATCATCCATCCAACTATCTTATACTTCATTGTTTCAATTCCCATTGCCTCAGCTTTATCCTCATTATCTCTAATTGCATTTAGAATTAATTTAAATCTAGTCGAGTAAATTCCTCGCACAGCTATGAAAGTAAGCACCAAAACAAAAAAACTTAAGAAATAGAAAAATTCACCTCTTGAGTCTAAACTTCCTACATCAGGAAATGGTGGAGTAGTGAAACCCTGTCCAGCTCCAATTATTTCAATTCCTCCGGAAATTTCACCTGCTGCAACTCCTAATCCTAATGTGCAAATTGCAAAATAATGTCCTCTAAGTCCTAAAATGGAGTATCCAATTAAACCTGCTACAATAGCAGGTATAACTGCAGCAACTATTAATCCAACAGCCATTCCCTGAAAAAATTGTGCGGGAGTATGTACAAACGTTTTTTCACCTCCACTCTCTGTCCACTCAGCAAGTGGAAAAAACATTCCAACTTGCACTGAGGCACATAGATACATCCCAAGTCCATAAAATAAAATATTACCAAAAGAATTATAGCCCATTTCACCACCTTGGATGTTCCATGTAGTTGCTAAAACTATTAAAACACAAAGAATTGAAAGTTGAACTTTAAAAGCTGGAAATATAAATGGAGCGGAGACACCAAAAATTAATATTCCAATATATAAAATTAAATTATTTTTGGTAATACTCATTTTAAATACTCTCTTTTTCTTGAAAGTTTAAATCTTCTATAAACAAGTATTAAAACTAACAATAAAAATACTGACCCAATTCTAAATTCTGTGCCCAGTATATAATCTGCAAATTCTTCAAATACACCTAAGCCCATCCCTGACATTGCAACACCCGGTAAGTTTCCTAATCCTGCAACAATAACAATCATGAATGATCTAATTGTGTATGGAAGTCCCATATAAGGATGAATTGTAAAAGTAATAGAAATCAATGCCCCAGCAACACCACAAAGAGCTGCATTAATACCGAAGGTAGCTGCATAAACTTTTTCTGTATCTACACCTAAAATCTTTGCTGCTCTTGCATTTTGTGCAGTAGCTCGGATCGCACGGCCAAGTTTAGATTTTTTCATATAAATAACTAAACAAATCGCGAATAAAATACTTATGAATGCTGAAAATATTTTTGAGTTTGGTAACACAACATTATTATTAAATAACATAGTTGTTCCGTAATCTGAATTCGCAAGAACAACATCTGCTCCAAATGCGAAGTTCATTAATTGCATGAATAGAATACTTATTCCAAAAGTCGCCAAAATTGAGATAAATAAATCTCTATCTACCACTTTATTGATCACGAGTTTGTAAATTGCTATACCAACAAAATACATTACTACTGGAGCAACAATTACTCCCCAAGCTGGATGAATACCGTATAAATACATGAAGTAAGCAATGTATCCACCTAATATAACAAGATCTCCTTGAGCAATATTAATTATATTCATTACTCCCCATTGAAGTGCCATACCATATGCAATCAATGCAAATAAAATTCCAAGTAAAACTCCATCCAAACAAGCTTGAACAGAAATCATTGGATATTGGAAGACCATGAAATCCATAATGAAACCCTTAAAAAAATACCCCCTAAATATAATTTCTCAGGGGGTATTTATAGATTTGTTTTTATCTTTTAGACCATGAAGGAATTGGGTGAATTAACTTAGCTGATGCCCATTTAGTTGGAGCAACAACTTTATTTTCACATTTTCCTGCATCATCACACATTACTTGAAAAAGTACCATTGGTTTATCAACATTCTGACCACCTTCAGCAAACTTTATATTTCCATAAAAGGTTTGCATGTTTGTGGCTGCAAGAGCATCTCTTACTTTCTTTTGATCAAAAGAATTTGCTCTTTCAAATGCATCTTTAAATACCAATAAAGCAGCTGATGACTCCGCTGCTTGATATGGGGGCGCATAACCAAACTCTTTAGTAAAGTCTGCGTCATAAGTTATACCATCTTTAAAGAAGTCGTCTTTATAAGTAAGTGTTTTATGCCACTGAGAAGCACATAAAGCATATTGTGAGTTTTTTCCATGTTGCTTTGATAACTTAGCTGCATCACAGTGTGTCATAGCTAACATTGGAACATCTACTTTCATCTCAGATATTTGTCTGATAGCAGTTAATGCACCTTTTGTATGGCCTGAAACCACTAAAACATCTGGTTTCATTTGTTTCACTTTTACTAAAGTCGCTGCCATATCGTTTAGCTCTTTTGGCAATTTGTCGTCAATTACTTTTTTAGAGCCTGTTCTTTTAATTGCATCTAAAACTCCAAGTCTTACATCTTGAGAAAATGCGTCTTGTTCAAATGCCATTGCAACTGTAACACCTTTTCCGTTATTCTTTTCAACTGCTAGATCAATAGCAACATCAAGATATAAATTAGCAGGAGCTAATACTGCAAATAGATATTTGTAACCTTTTGTAAACAAAGATCTAGATGCACCGTTTGCTTCCACCATTGGAACACCATACTTTTCAGTCACCGGAGCTATTGCTTTAGTTAATCCTGAACTATATGGTCCAAGCATAAACTCAACACCATCTTGTGATATAAGTCTTTCTGCAAGTTGTGCTGCTCTTTTTGGGTTTGATTCATCATCATAATAAATAATGTCAAACTTATAAGTTTTTCCACCAACTTTAATTCCGCCCATGCTGTTAATTCTATCAACGGCCATGTTGTAACCGTTTTGAGTATGAACACCATTAGATGAATATTTACCAGTTAATGAAATAGCTGCACCTAACACAATCTTATCACCAACAACTTTTGCAAGTGATACAACTGAAGTTGAGAATAAAATCGCTAATGCAGAAATAAAACTTAAAATTATTTTATTCATTTTCATTTTATTTCCTTCTGTTATTAATTAATTAATATCTAATTTAATAAATAAATTCACACTAATGCAAGTGTCAAAAATTACAGATCAATAATTTTAATATTGTTGGGTAACAACAATTATTAATGCTATAATCACTAAAACACTCGCAGAGATTGTATTTATTGTTTTTGGATTTGCTTTTATCCATATTACTAACTTCTGAGCAAGAATTGCATAACCGATCAAAGATAAGAAATCTAAAACAATATAAGTTGTAATTAATATTATAAATTGGCTTAAATAGTTTGAGCTAAAATCTATAAATTGGGGAAATATAAAAGGAAAAAACATCCAAGCTTTAGGACTTGTTCCTGCAACAATAAAACCATCTTTAAAAAAAGATAAGTTGCTTTTTTTACTCTCTATTTTATTTTTTATATCGTTAGGTCTAGACTTATAAATATCATAAGCAAGATATAATAAATAAATTATTCCTATCCATTTAAAAATATTTAAAAATATTGAGCTTTCTGAAAAAAAGGATCCAATTACAAAGATTACTAAGGTTGCTTGAACTAAGTTTGCAGATATATCCCCTAGTGCAGACCATACACATCTGCCAACTCCATAATTCATTGAATAAGAGATAATTACGATTCTTGGACTACCTGGAGTAATAAATAAAAAAATGATAATTTGTAAATAAAGAATAAAATCTAAGGGAAGCATTTAAAAAAAAAGATAGTCCTTAAAAACCGGGAGCTAAAGATGGCTAAGAAGGACTATCACGAAACATTATATCAGGATCTAAAAAAAAATGCATTAAAGATTTTTTTGAAATATAAAGGATTTATGAAAAAAAAAGGTCACAGGCCAATAACTCGCATTAAGAACCCTGAGCCAAATATTGAGGATCCAGATTGGGTCATATGGGCTGCCTGGGCAGATCGTATCACTTTTGAAGAAATCGAAAAAAAAACTGGATACAAGGAATCTGATGTTATCAAAATAATGAGAAGGTCAATCAAGCCCTCTTCATTTAGACTTTGGAGAAAAAGGGTAAATCAAAAAAGCATTAAACATAGAAAAAAGTTTGAATATTCTAGAAAACAAATTACTAGCAAAATTAAAAAAGGTGATTATCTTTAATTCATGAAAAAAGTAACAATTTATACTGGGCCAATGTGCAACTATTGTGAGGCTGCAAAAAGATTACTAATTAGAAATAATACATCCTATAACGAAATTAATATTGCTAATGTCGATGGAGCAATGGATGAAATGATTAAGAAAGCTAACGGAAAAAGAACGATTCCACAAATATTTTTTGATGATCAACACATCGGAGGTTATGATGAAGTTAGAGCACTAGAAAAAGAAAATAAATTAAAAGAATTATTAAAATAATTTTTTATTTAGCTTTAAAGGTTAAACAAACACCATTATTACAATATCTTTTACCAGTTGGACGTGGTCCATCATCAAAGATATGACCGTGATGTGCATCGCAATTTTTACAATGATATTCGGTACGTGCATAACCTAATAAATGATCCGTTTTAGTTTCAAAAACATTTGGTAATGATTGATAGAATGATGGCCAACCTGATCCACTTTCATATTTAGCTTTAGATTCAAATAATTTTATTCCGCAATTAGCACAATGATAATATCCATCTCGCTTTTCATTATTCAATTCACTTGAACCCGGTAACTCTGTGCCCTCCTCAAACATTATTAACTTCTGTTCAGCTGAAAGATTAGGATTTTTTTTATTCATTTATTATAATAATTTAGCACACGATTGATGTAAAAAAGAATGTAATTCAACAAGTTTAGCAATATCTTTATTGTAACCACCCCCTAAAACTCCACAGAGTGGAATTTCTTTAGAAAAAAAATTTTCTGTAACAATCTCATCTCTTTTCTTAATCCCTTCATCTGAAATCTTTAATCTACCTAACCGATCGTTAAAATGAATATCAACTCCTGCAATATAAAAAACAAAATCAAAATTTTCTTGATTTAATTTATTTAAATTTGATTTTAATATTTCTATATATTCTTTATCCTCAAGATCATTTTCAAGCTCCACATCACAGTCGCTAATTGATTTTTTTACAGGATAATTTGATTTTGAATGCATGCTAAAAGTAAATACATTTCTGTTGTTTTTAAATATGTCAGAATTTCCATTACCCTGATGAACATCTAAATCTAAAATTAAAATTTTTCCAGCTAGCCCTTTTTCTAATAAATATTTTGATGCGACGGCAACATCATTGAAAACACAATAACCTGCTCCACTATTATAATTTGCATGATGACTACCACCGGCAGTATTGCAAGCTATACCGGTATTAATTGCCAGCTTAGAAGCCAATACTGTGCCACCAGTTGCAATAAAAGATCTTTTTATAACACTATCGATTAAGGGGAAGCCTATTTTTTTTACTTCATTTTCATTCAAAGTTTTATTTGTAATATCTTTGATATATTTTTCAGAATGTGCTCTTTGCAGGGTTTCTTGAGAACACGGATAGGGTTTATGAAATTTTTTTACTATTTTTTTCTCAATTAAATAATCTGCCAAATCTCCAAATTTATTTATTGGAAATTTATGGTCATCACCAATCTTTGCAAAATAATCCTTATGATTAACAACTGGTAGTTCCATAATTATTCAATAATACGAATTGGTTTTCCGTTCACACACGCCTCAAGAGACTCGATCATTTGACTGTAATAAATGTGATAATTTTCAGCTGTTACATATCCAATGTGAGGTGTCAATAATACATTGGGCAAAAATCTTAATTTATTATTTTCTGGTAAAGGCTCTTTTTGATAAACATCTAGTCCAGCTCCTGCAATTTCATTAGTTGATAATGCAATAATCAAATCATCTTCACTAACTATTGTGCCTCTGGAGGTGTTAATAAGAAATGCTGTTTTTTTCATCTTATCCATTTCCTTCAATGTAATACAATTTTTATATCTCTCACCACCTTGAACGTGTATAGAAATAAAGTCTGAGTTTTTTATTAAATCTTCTTTGCTAGAGGGTAAAACATCTAATTCTTTACACGTGTCTAAATTTAAATTTTCACTCCATGCCATCACTTGCATACCAAATGCTTTACCAATTTTTGCAACTTGAGATCCAACTTTACCAAGACCAATTAAACCAAGTATTTTTCCTTTCAGCTCCACTCCAACAGTAGTTTGCCAATACCCTTGGTACATATTATCTATTTCTTCTTTAAGATTTCTAGCCAATCCAAGTATTAAAGCCCAAGTTAATTCAGGCGTTGGATTTAGATTGCTATCGGTACCACTTATAATAATCTTTTTTTTTTTTGCAGTTTCAAGATCAATTGATTTGTTTCTTAATCCGCTAGTAATTATAAATTTTAACTTAGTCAAATTTTCTAATAAATTTTTTGTAATTGGAGTTCTTTCTCTCATGATCAATAAAGCCTCAAAGTCAGCTAGTTTATCAAGAGCATCGGCTTCATCCTCAAATGGCTCACTAAATATTTTAATTTCGTATTTGCCTGCTAGTTTTTCAAGATCAACGAATTGTTGAGAAACATTTTGATAATCGTCTAGAATTGCAACTTTAAGCATTTTTTATTTCCTTATTTGATAAGAATAAACCTAATATAATTAAAATTGCACCAATCAAGTGAAAAAATTGAAATTGTTCATTATAAAAGAATATTGCCATTATTGTGCTGAATAATGGAATTAAAGATAAAAATATACCAGCTCTATTTGCTCCAATGATAGAAACTGCCCCAGCCCAACAATAATAAGATCCAATACTTGGAAATATTGCGAAATAAACCAAAATATAAAAAAGATTACCACTTATCTCAATGACTTTTCCCTGTGCTATATCTAAAATAAATAGTGGTAAAAGAAAAATTAACCCAAATGAACAAATTATGTGGACAAGAGTAAGTAAAGAGATTTTAAAAGTTCTTTTTTTCAAATATGCTGAATATACTCCCCAAGCAATTATTGCTCCAACCATAAATAAATCTCCTTTATTAAAATTTAAAGTAACCAAAATATTAAGATCAAGTCTCGTGATAATAGCTAGAATTCCAAACACTGAGATTAATAATCCAGATAATTGAAAAATATTTGTTTTCTCAATTTTTAATAAAAAACAAACTAAAATTATTGTTACAGGTATTGCGGTATTAAAAAGTGATGCATTGATTACCTGGGTATAATTTAAAGCATTGTAAGTAAACGAAGTAAATATACATACACTAGTAGAGCCCAGAATAACAAATAATGATGAATTTCTTAAAATTTGACTCTTTAATTTTAAAGTCTCTTTATAAGTGAAAGGAAATAATATTATCCACACTAGGCACCATCTTAAAAATGCAAGTGAGTTTGGAGGTATATTTTCTAAATAAGCAAACTTTCCTAATGTAAAGTTACCTGCCCAAAATAATGTAGCAAATACCAGCATTAAATATGCTTTGGTATTTTGCATAATTTAACTGAATCTTGCTGAGCTATAAGGATCTAGGTTTAAATTTGTATTTTCTTTAGCTATCATTCCAGAAACAATTTTCCCAGATATTGGTCCCAATGTCCATCCCAAATGATGGTGCCCAAAACAATAAAAAACATTTTTATGATTTTTTGATGGACCCATTACTGGTAAAAAATCTGGTAAAGTCGGTCTAAATCCTAACCACTCATCCTCATGGTCAGGTAGATCTCCAAGCATATATTTAGCGTTATTAATTAAATTCTTTATACGAGATTTTGAAAGAGGATTCTTCAAACCACCAAATTCTACCGTACCAACTACTCTTAGTCCTTGTTCCATTGGGGTAACTCCAAAACCCCTATTAGAAAAAATTACTGGTCTTTGTAAAAGGTGATCGCAGTTCTTAAAATGTACATGATAACCACGTTCAGTATCTAAAGGAATTTTTTCATTTAAATTGTCAGTTAATTTTTTTGAGAATGCTCCACAAGCTATCACGACTTTATCAAAAACGAATCGCTCTGTTTCAGACTTTAATATTGGTAGTTTTTCTTTAAATTCAATGTTTTTAATATCCAGTTTTTCAAATTTTCCTCCTTTTTTTAAAAATAACTCAAAAAATTTCAGGAGTATCTTCTTTGGGTTTCTTGCATGTCTAGCATATGGATAATATACACCTGCATGATAAAAAGGTTTCAAATTAGGTTCTAGATCATGAATTTCTTTTTTATTTACAAGCTGTTGATGAACTCCTAATTCATTTCTTACATTTATTTCTAATTCTCTGCTCTTTAAGTCCTTATCGTTCCAAATATAAAGTATACCTTTATTTTCTACCAAACCATCGAGATCTATTTCACCAAATAATTCGTCGTACGCAGGTAATGCTAAGTCTAAAATTTGATGCATGTTTTTTGCAGTATGCATCATTTTATTTTTAGAAGTATTTAATATAAATTTTACAAACCAAGGAATCATTTTTGGTATATAATTCCATTTGAGCGCCAGCGGTCCTGTTGAGCTCAACAGCATAGCTGGCACATCTGTTAAAACATCAGTTCTATTTAAAGATAGAGAAGCGTAAGGTGAAAAATGACCGGCATTTCCATATGATGCTGCTGGGCTACCAGGATTATCTCTATCGAATATAGTTACTTCAAAACCTTTTTTTTGTAAAAATAATGCATTTGAAATACCTTGAATACCAGCTCCAACTATTCCAATTTTAAGTTTATTATTCATTTAATGATTATATAATGAAATTTTGAATCTAATTAAGCGACAAATTATACTTATGCGATAGATTGTTGACTATGAGTTTTGGCACTCATCACAATTCCAAACCCTATCATCGTTGCCAACATTGATGAACCACCATAAGACATTATAGGTAAGGGTGAGCCAACAATAGGAACTAAACCCAAAACCATACTCATATTTATAACTATATATATAAAAATTGATGTTCCAAAACTATAACAGAATAATTTTGCAAAATAACTTCTCGAAAGTGCACCAATTCTTATGACTCGATATATAATTATCGCATAGATTAAAAGTAATACAATTGAACCAATAAAACCAAACTCCTCTGAGAATAATGTAAATATAAAATCTGTATGTTTTTCTGGTAAAAATTCTAAATAACTTTGTGTTCCTTTTAAAAAACCCTTTCCTGTAATACCACCTGAACCTACAGCTATTTTTGATTGAATAATCTGATAGCCAGCCCCCAAGGGATCTCTATCAGGATTAAGAAAAGTTAACACTCTAAGTTTTTGATAAGGTTTTAGAAAAGAAATAATAATTGGTAATGAAATTATTGATAATAAACAAGAATAAAAAAAATATTTATGATTTAATCCAGCAAACCACAATACAACTATACCACTTACTGCGATAAGTAATGATGTACCTAAATCTGGTTGTATAATTACTAAACTCATTGGGACGAATATGATTATCAAGGAAAAACAAATACTATAAAATGAGTTAACATGTTGAGATTTCATTCTATGAAAATATTTTGCTAGACATAAAATAATAAAAATTTTCATCAATTCAGATGGTTGGAGGTTCAAAAAATAAAGGTCAATCCATCTTTTAGATCCTGATGCCGTAATACCAAAATTTATAGTCCAAATCAGCATTCCTAAAATAATTGCATAAGACAAGTAACCAAGGGAGAACCAAAATTTAATGTTAATAAAGGAAATCACAATCATCATTAAGAAGAAAACGACAAATTTGATAAAGTGGCTTCTTGTATGGAATAAAATTTCACCACCGTCAGTAGAGTACATGGTTGCGAGACTAATTAGTCCAAGAATAAGAAGACATGATAAAAGTATATAATCTAAATTTCCAAATTTTTGGAAAAAACTATTTTTGTTGTTAAATCTTCTGTATTGGTACATTAGATATCCAAATATTTTTTGTTATCGTAATTTTTTCTAATTTCATGTCTATCAATAATCGTTTTAAATAATTCTTTTGCTAATGGAGCTGCAACAGTTCCACCAGAACCACCATGTTCTATAATTATACTTAACGCATATCTTGGATTTTTGTAGGGCCCAAAAGCTACATATAAAGCATGGTCTCTCTCTTCATAGGGAATCTCAAATGTTTTTAAATCTAATTCACGATCTCTCTCAGTAATTTTCTTCACCTGTGAGGTTCCAGTTTTTCCGGCAAATTGATATTTAGGATTATCCAATCGAGATCTGTAAGAAGTTCCTCTCACTTCATTAGTTGAACTAAACATTGCATCTTGAACAATCTTAATATTTCGAGACTTTTTATATAATGGCGTAAACTTATCTGCATGTTGATTGTCATCATTTGCCACTATTTTAGGATAAATTTTGTATCCACCATTAGCTATTTGAGCAGTCATCAAACATAATTGTATTGGAGTTGTTTGAATAAATCCTTGGCCAATACCAGTAATTATTGTTTCACCAAGTACCCAATTTCTTCCTAATGCATTTTTTTTCCATTCTGTATTAGGAACTAAACCCTCTTTTTCATTATCAAATATATCTCCAAAAACTTTTTTTCCTAAGCCAAATTTTTTTGCAGTAACACTTAGCCTATCTACACCTAATCGTCTTGCGACTTCATAAAAATATATATCACAAGATTGTTTCATACCTTCTCTCAAATTTACAAATCCATGTCCTTCTTTTTTCCAACAATGATAAGTTTGACCGTATAATTCCAATGGATTTTTATGTCCTTTGCAATGGACTGTAAAATCTGGATTAATAATTTCATTTTCTAAAGCTGATAAGGCAACTAAAGGTTTTATCGTTGATCCTGGAGAATAATTTCCTGATAATGATTTGTTAACTAATGGTTTCATCGGATTGTTTCTTATAAGTTGCCACTCATCTTGACTTATTCCGAACACGAATGAATTAGGATTAAAAGATGGAGAAGAATGCATTGCAATTATTGCACCTGTATAAATATCCATTACGCATATAGATCCCGATTTTTCTTTAAGTAGTTCATTAGTTAGTTCTTGAATTTTTGTATCTATTGTAAGTTTAATTGTTTCTCCCTTGTCTCCTTTTTGAAATGCTAATTGACTAATCCTTCGACCGTAAGCATTAACTTCATATCGCTCTACGGAATTTGATCCAATTAATTTCTTTTCAAATGATTTTTCTAAACCTGTTTTTCCGACTTTTAACCCAGGTACAAATCTTTCTTTTATATTTTCATTTGATAAAAGGTCATTTTCATTTGCCTGACTAACATAGCCTAGAACATGAGTAAAATTTTCTTTATACGGATAATCTCTTGATATTGAAATAACTGGTTTAACTCCATTAAGGTCATAAAGGTGATTATTTATTTTTGAAAATTTTTCCCAACTTAAGTTATCTGCTACAATTAGTGTTTCCCATGGTTTTATTTCATTCTTTTTTTTTATAATTTTTTTAAATTGTTTTTCACTTAATTCTAATAATCCTTTAATTCGATAAATTACATATCTAAAATCCTCCACTTCTTCTGGTATGATATGAAGCTGGTAAGCCTCAAAGTTTCCAGCAATAGTGTTTCCAAAATAGTCTTGAAATTCACCTCTGATAGGAGGCAATTTCCATTCTCTAATTCTATTTTTATCAGACAGCGTTAGGTATTTTTTATTCTCTTTAACTTGTAAAAAAAATAATCTACTAACTATTCCACCTAAAATAATGATTTTAGCTGTCGCAAGAATAAACATTCTTCGATTTAATGAATTTAATTTAGTTGCGCTATCACTTATATTAATCATCTAAACTTTTTAAATACCTCTTAAAAAAGATTGAAAATATTATGTAAAATAAAAATGTAAAAAAATTATTAACAATGAAAAGTGTAATATCTAATTCATAAGAAAAAAATAAAAATAAAACTGAAAAATTAATTGAGTTAATCAAACTAATTATAAACAAAAAATAGAACCAATCTTTAATTAAATTTGGACTAATTGTTATATTTCGCAAGTAAGTAGCAAATATACAAATCAAGATGTATGATAAAGAACTTATGCCAAGTGGTAAACCAACAACAGTATCATTAAATAGCCCTGCTAAAAAAACTAATAAATAATCAAATCGCTGGTATGCTTTTAGAGCAAAATAAAAAATTAATATAAAAGGAAAATTAAATGAAAAGTAATCAATGTTTAAGTAATTGAAATCAAATTCGTTAAATACGGACATATATAAAGCAAGAATTGGTAGCCAAGTATATATCTTATATAACAAATTTTTCTTTTGAAATTTAATCACTTTTCTTTCCTTTTCGCATAATGCACTCTTTATACTCTGGAGTGCCTACTTTAAAACCAGTACTAAAGAGTTTTTTTGATTGACACTTTGCGCTATAAATTAAATTTAATCTTAAAAATTCTAACTCTTCCTGATTTAAATCGTGCTGTTGAATAACATTTTTTTGAAATTCATTTTCTGCTTTTAGTATCTCAATTTGTTTAGTTAGTTCATTGCGCAAAGTATTTAATTCTTTGTTCTCCATCAGAAATTTGGTGTTACTTTCTTCTAGAATTTGCAATTCATCGCTTATCAGGTCTAATTTTATTTGTTCAGTATTTGAAGAGCTTTTTGATTGGTCATTTTCTTCAGTTATAACAGGTGCCACAATTGGTTCATCGATCTCTGCAAAAACATATTTTAATTGAGTAAAATCACT
Source organism: uncultured Pelagibacteraceae bacterium (assembly GCA_902523495.1). Classification (GTDB taxonomy): domain Bacteria; phylum Pseudomonadota; class Alphaproteobacteria; order Pelagibacterales; family Pelagibacteraceae; genus Pelagibacter. The sequence goes on along the minus strand of CABYZU010000003.1, from coordinate 40,551 downwards.
GTAAAAGTTAATAAAAATTTTTTTATTTTCATTTTTTAAATCAACCGTCCCGACAGGAATACCACTTTTAAAAATCGAACCAGTTCCTGATGTGTATGCAATTCCTTTATCATTGATTTCTTTTACAAGATCGTTTTTAATATATTTAATTTCACCTTTTCTATCTCCATTACCGACAACAATTGCTTGAACATTTCCAGGTGTGATAGATACCGGAATATTTGAATTTAAATCAGTTAATAACAATACTCTTGAATTTGTAAAATTTACTTCTATCACCCGTCCCACAAGATAGCTTCGATCATAAATATTTGTTCCTATCTTTATTTTTTCCTTGCTTCCTTTATTTATTATAATTGATCTTAGGAAAGGACTTTCGTGATCTACAATTACTTTTGCTAAAATCTTATCTGAAGTAAAGCTATAACCATCAATAAGACTTTTAAGTTCCTCATTTTCACTTTTAATAATTTTTGTTGAAATATTTTCAGATTTTAATTGATCTAATTCTTCTTCGATTTTTTTAAACTCTTTATAAAAATTGCTATATTCATTTAGATTTAAATAAGAAGATTTGATAAAATTTTCTGGGATTGAAACTATAAAGGAAGACCTATAAACAATTTCTTTTATAACTGACTTCGTTACGATTATTGCCTTAAATTTAAAATTTGATAAAACAATTATAAAAATTGAAAAAAATACTAGAGTTAATAAGGAAAATTTTTGTTTAGTACTTTTTTTTAAAAAAGCAGATCTAATTGCTATTATAAAATCATCTCTGCTTTCAGCCATCTTTCTTAATATTCGGTCAGCATAGTAGAGAATGTTTGTTCTTGATCTAAAGCTTTACCAGTTCCAATAGCAACACATGATAAAGGATCCTCAGCAATGTGCACTGGTAGTCCAGTTTCTTTTGAAAATCTTCTATCAATATTTTTTAATAATGCTCCACCTCCTGTTAAAGTTAAACCCATATCAACAAGGTCTGCAGATAGTTCAGGTGGTGTAGCTTCAAGGGCATCTTTGATACCATTGACCATATCTCTTAAAATACCATCTAAAGCCTCAGCAGTGTCCTCTTCTGTTATATTAACTTCTTTTGGAGTTCCCGATCTTAAATCTCTACCCTTTACGGCGTAAGTATTATTATTCGATGGAATTGCAGTACCAACTTCTTTTTTTATTTTTTCAGCTGTGCTATCTCCTATCATTAGATTATATTCTTTTCTCATGTAATTAACCAATGCTCCATCCATAGCATCTCCAGCAACTCTTAAAGATTTTGAATATACTAATCCTCCTAATGACATTACGGCGATCTCACTTGTTCCACCTCCAATATCAACAACCATTGACCCTGTTGCCTCTGAAATTGGTAAACCTGCACCAATCGCTGCCGCAATAGGCTCTTCAATTAATTGAACTCTTCTAGCTCCTGCTGCTAAAGCACTATCTTGTATCGCTTTTCTTTCAACTGGAGTAGAGCCTGTTGGTACACAAATTAATATTCTTGGATTAGCAAATGTTCTTCCTTTATGAACTTTTTTAATGAAGTGTTTGATCATTTCCTCAGTCACTATAAAATCAGCAATAACTCCGTCTCTTAGAGGTCTAATTGCACTAATATTTCCTGGAGTTCTTCCTAGCATTGTTTTTGCTTCATCTCCGACAGCTAAAACTTGTTTTTTTCCAGACTGTTCTACTATAGCCACCACTGAAGGCTCATTCAAAACAACCCCTTGACCTTTAACGACAACTAATGTGTTTGCGGTTCCTAGATCAATAGCCATATCTTGGCTCCAAATCTTTTTTACACTATCAAATAAACCCATTATATACTCTCCTTTAATTTTTTAGGTTCTATATTTTTATAAAGAGATTTTTTCTCTCTTTTAATAAGCATCTTATTTAAAGCATTTAAATATGCATTTGCTGATGCAACTAAAGTGTCTGTATCAGCTGACTGTCCAACAGTGGTTCTATCATTTTCCTCAATCTTAACGCTCACAGTTGCTTGAGCATCTGTTCCCTCAGTAACTGCATGTACTTGATAAAGAGATAGTTTTACGTCATGTGGAAAAAGATCTTTAATGCATTTAAATATTGCATCAACTGGACCATCACCAGTCTGAGTAGTTTTTTTAATGTCTCCAAAAACATCTAGAGTCATGTCAGCTCTTTGTGGCTCGCCGGTACCAGCAAATACTTTTAATGATTTTAGGTTTATTGCATTTATTTTATTATCAATAATTAGACTATCATCAACTAAGGCAACAATGTCTTCATCATAAATATGTTTTTTTTTGTCTGCTAAAATTTTAAACTTACCAAATGCTGCTTGCACAACGTCATCTGTTACATCAGCGTATCCTAGATCACTTAATTTATCTTTGAAAGCATGACGTCCAGAATGTTTTCCCATTACTAAAGATGTTTTTTTAACTCCGACACTTTCTGGTGTCATTATTTCATACGTCTCTCTATTTTTAAGCATTCCGTCTTGATGTATTCCAGACTCATGAGCAAAAGCATTTTTCCCAACTATAGCTTTGTTAAATTGGACAGGAAAACCTGTAGCATTAGATACAATTTTTGATGCTTTGCTTATTAATTCAGTTTTAATTCCTGTTTCATAAGGAAGTAAATCGTCTCGTGTTTTTATTGCCATTACTATTTCTTCGAGAGCGGCATTGCCAGCTCTCTCACCTATTCCATTTATAGTACACTCAATTTGTCTAACTCCTGCCGATAAACCTGACAAAGCGTTGGCAACAGCTAGCCCTAAGTCATTATGACAATGTGCAGAAATAATAGCTTTATCAATGTTTGGAACATTATTTTTGATTGATGTAATAGTTTTTTGCAAATTCCTCTGGTATAGAATAACCAACAGTATCTGGTATATTGATTGTTGTTGCTCCACATTTAATTGCAAGTTCTATTGTTTTATACATAAATTCTAAGTTCGTTCTTGTGCCGTCCTCACATGACCACTCTACATCATCAGTAAATTTTTTAGCGTAAGTTACACTATCTTTAATAGCGTCTAAAACTTGATCGTTTGTCATATTAAGTTTGTGCTTCATATGAACTGGGCTTGTTGAAATAAACGTATGGATACGAAACCTTTTAGCAAATTTTAGGGACTCATGACAAGCATCTATATCTTTTTTAGTTGCTCTCGCTAAACCACAAGGGATTGAGTTTTTTACACTTTTGCTTATTGCACTTACTGCCTCAAAATCTCCAGGAGATGATATGGGAAATCCAGCCTCAATAATATCAATTCCCATTTCATCAAATACTCTTGATATTTGAATTTTTTCCTCAACACTCATAGAAGCACCCGGCGATTGCTCACCATCCCTCATTGTCGTGTCGAAAATAAATACTTTGTCTTTTTTTGGCATAAAATTTTTAATGCAAAATATACAACCTATCGTTTAGATTGCAAAATAAAATAGCGATTTTAACCCAATTTGGAACTAAATTTTACTTCTTATCACTATCTACTAATTTCTTTTTACCAATCCAAGGCATCATAGCTCTTAGTTTTGTACCAACTGTCTCAATTGAGTGTTTAGCTAATTCCTCTCTGGTCTTTAGAAAATTCTTTTGACCATTTTTACACTCTTCCATCCATTGCTTTGTAAACTTTCCAGATTGAATATCTTCTAATACTTCTTTCATTCTTTTCTTAGTTTCATCTTTATTTATAATTTTTGGTCCTGAAACATACTCACCATACTCTGCTGTGTTCGAGATAGAGTAATTCATATTTGCAATCCCACCCTCATAAATTAAATCAACGATCAATTTTACCTCATGCAAACACTCAAAATATGCCATTTCAGGCTCATAACCTGCCTCGACTAATGTCTCATATCCATTTTTAATTAATTCAACAAGACCACCACAAAGAACTGTTTGCTCACCAAATAAATCAGTTTCACATTCATCTTTAAAAGTTGTTTCAATAATCCCAGATCTTCCTCCACCAATAGCCGAAGCATATGATAAAGCTAAATCTCTAGCTTTTCCTGTTCCATCTTGATGAACTGCCATTAAACAAGGAACTCCACCACCTTTTTCAAATTCACTTCTAACGAGATGTCCTGGACCCTTTGGAGCAACCATAAAAACATCCAAATCTTTTCTCGCTTTTATCAAGTCATAATGAATATTTAGACCATGTGCGAAAGCTAAACTTGTTCCTTCTTTAATTCTCTGCTCGATATGATTTTTGTATATTGTTGCCTGAAGTTCATCAGGTGTCAAAATCATACAAACATCAGCCCACTCTGCTGCATCAGTTAGATTCATAACCTTTAAACCTTTAGACTCTGCTTTTGTCTTACTTGCTGAACCATCCCTTAAAGCAACAACCACTTCTCGTACACCACTATCTTTTAAGTTAAGAGCATGAGCATGGCCTTGACTTCCATAACCAAAAATAGCAACTTTTTTATCTTTGATTAAATTTACATCAGCATCTTTTTCGTAAAACATTTTCATTTTTTTATCTCCTTTATAAATTTATTTAAATATTTCAGCACCTCTAGTCATAGCAATTGCCCCAGTTCTTGAAGTGCTTGTAAGTCCGTAGGGTTTTAATTTTTTACTCATTTTATCTATTTCTCTTCTTAAAGCAGTTATCTGCACGACAATTGATTTATTTGTTTTGTCTAAAATTACAGGATTAAATTTTTTACACTCTTTAAGACACTTTTCTATTTTTTTTTTTTGTGCAACGATTTTAAGTAATGCCATCTCTTTAAAAATAACCTTTTTATCTTCTCTTTTAAAATCTGCAACTTTATGGACAGGGACCAACTTTTTTAATTGTAATTTAATTTGATCAATAACTTGTGGCGTCCCTGTCGTTACAATTGTTATTCTTGAAATATTTTTTGTTGCATCAACTTCAGCAACAGCTAATGACTCGATGTTATAACCCCTACCAGAAAATAATCCAACTACTCTTGCTAAAACTCCAGCTTCATTATCAACCCAAACAACAAATATGTGTGTATCTAATTTTCCTATTTTAGTGGGTATACTATAAGCTGACTTTGGAGATGACATTAAACTAATGATTTCCCTTTGCCAGTAATCTTATTTTCTTTCTTATCATTTGGACCTAAAATCATCTGATTATGTGGCTTTCCAGACGGTATCATAGGGAAACAATTTTCATTTGGATCCACATGACAGTCAAATATAACTGGGCCTTTGTAATTGATCATTTCTTGAATCTTATCATCTAATTCATTTGGATTATCAGCTTTTACACCTTTACATCCATAAGCTTCAGCTAATTTTACAAAATCTGGTAAGGCCTCAGTGTAGCTCTCTGAATAATTTTTTTCATGAAGAAGCTCTTGCCATTGTCTTACCATTCCCATGTATTGATTGTTTAAAATAAATATTTTGATAGGTAAATTATATTGAACTGCTGTTGACATTTCTTGCATAGTCATCAGCACTGATGCTTCACCAGCTATATCGATTACGAGTTTATTTGGATGTGCAATTTGTACACCAACCGCAGCAGGAAGGCCATACCCCATAGTTCCTAAACCACCCGATGTCATCCATCTGTTCGGTTTATTGAATTTATAATGTTGTGCAGCCCACATTTGATGTTGACCTACTTCAGTTGTGATAAATGTATCTTGATTTTTTGTTAACTCATATAACCTCTTTACAGCATATTGGGGTTTAATTTCTTTATCACTATTTATAAATCCTAGAGAGTCTTTTGTTCTCCATTTTTGGATTTGCTCCCACCACTTTGAAATTCTTTGATTATTTGAGTCCTTGAGTCCGTTTTGTTTTTTATTGATTGTTTTAATTACAGATTTAATTACTTCATTAACATCCCCAACTATTGCAAGATCTACTTTTATTATTTTATTTATTGAAGAAGGATCAATGTCGATGTGAACTTTTTTTGATTTTGGTGAAAACTCATCGATCTTACCTGTTATCCTATCATCAAATCTTGCACCTATATTAATCAACAAGTCACAATCATGCATTGCATTATTTGCCTCGTAAGTTCCATGCATACCTAACATCCCAATGAATTGGTCATCATCTCCTGGGAAAGCACCTAAACCTTGTAAAGTTGATGTAATTGGAAAACCAATTAATCTCACAAATTCTTTTAAAGTTTCACTTGCCTCTGGACCAGAATTTATTACTCCACCTCCTGTATAGACAACTGGTTTCTTTGATTTTGAAATTAAATCAATTAATTGATTAATTTCATTTTGAGAAAACTTATTATGTGATTTTCCATTTATTTTTTTTTCTTTTTTAAATTTTGTATAATTAACTTTTGCAAATTGAATATCTTTTGGAATATCTACAAGCACTGGGCCTGGTCTTCCAGTTGTTGCAACCTTAAAAGCTTCATGCATTACTTTTGATAAATCTTTAATATCTTTAACTAACCAATTATGTTTCGTACACGGTCTCGTAATTCCTGTTGTATCACATTCTTGAAATGCATCTGTTCCAATCAAATGAGTTGGCACTTGACCAGAAATACAAACTAATGGAACAGAGTCCATGTATGCATCAGTTAAAGCTGTGACAACGTTAGTAGCACCTGGACCAGATGTTACTAAGACAACACCAGGCTTGCCTGATGATCTAGCGTATCCTTCTGCGGCGTGACCCGCTCCTTGCTCATGCCTAACTAATATATGCTTAATTGATTGATGGTTTTTAAGCTCATCGTAGATTGGTAAAACTGCTCCACCTGGGTAGCCAAAAATATATTCAACTTCTTGATCCTCAAGACATTTAAATACAATTTTTGCACCAGTATATAATTTAGACATTCAGCCAATCTAGCTGAAGTTGTGCTTATTGGTCAAGACTAACTGGAGATTATCTAAATATTTTTTAAAAGTTTGTTCAAACCCTCTGGATTGATTTTGTTCCAATCTTTCATATTTCCCCTAGCCCAGGTGTTCTGTCTTTTGGCGTATTGCCTTGTCTTTATTGATATTTTTTCAATTAATTGATCAATTTGAATTTTTTTTTGGAGATATTGCTTTATCTCGCTCACTCCAATGGCTTTGCTTAAACTTCTATTTTTCGAAATTCTTAATTTTACCAAATTTTTAACCTCTTTTATAGCACCCGACTTAATCATCTCGTTAGACCTGATGCTAATTCTATTCAACAAATCTCTTCTTGGAAAATCAATATAAATTTTGAAAAAATCACCTCGAGCATAATTCGATTTTGTATTTTTGAACCAATTAATCATAGACTTTTTTGTAAATGATTTTATCTCATACGCTCTCAAGGATCTTTGAACATCTAAGGAGTTTAGTCGATCTTTTACTAACGGATCAATTTTTAATAATCTAGAAAAAAATTTTTTTTGTCCAATTCTTTGATGTAAATTTCTTACCTTATTTCTAAAGTTAATAGGTATTTTTGGAATATTTACTAATCCGTCAGTTAAGGCTTTAAAATATAGTCCTGTACCACCAACCAAGATAGGTGTTTTTTTAATTTTTTTACAATGTAAAATTTTTTGATTCGCTAGTTTAAGCCAATCGCCAGTGGAAAAGTTTTTTTTAGCACTTTGAAAACCATATAAATGATGTTTTATCTTTTGTTTATCTTTTTGAAGAGGTCTTGCTGTTAAAATCCTTAACTCTTTGTAAACTTGCATACTATCAGCATTTATAATTTGACCTGAAATTTTTTTTGCTAATCTTACAGCAAATTTAGATTTTCCAGATGCAGTAGATCCATAAATTAAAATAATTTTGGATTTCAAATCCATGTATTAATCTAACTTGATACCAATATATCTTTTTTGATTTTGGCTGTTATAAATAACAAGCAAAATAGTTTTTTGATTACTTTTTAAAACCTGTTTAAGAATTTGATTTAAATCTTCTGCCACCCTAATCTTTTTCTTTTGAGCCTCTAAAATTATACTATTTATTTCTATAGAACCAATTAAGGGACTGTCTTTTTCAACACTAGTAATTACTAATCCATTTGTTTGATTAGGTAATTTTCTAGACTTAATATCTTGATCAGAAAGTTTTCTAACTTTAATCTTTAAATTTTCAATTATAGTTTCTTCGGGTTTTACCTCTTTCTTTTTTGTAATTTTAAAATCTTCTGAGGTTTCTAATCTTCCAAGTGTAATTGTTTTAGTAATTTCTTTTTTATTTCTCCAAATCTTTACTTTTACTATTTTACCAACCTCAGTTCTTGCAACAATTATAGGAAGTTCTTTCATTTGCCCAATTTTTTCACCATTGAATTCTAAAATAATATCGCCACTTTTGACTCCAGCTTTTTCTGATGGACTATTTGGTGCAACGCTTGCTACTAAAGCTCCTCTGGGTTCATCTAAATTTTCTACCTCTGCTATCTCTTTTGTCACGTCTTGAATTCTTACTCCAAGCCATCCTCTTTTTGTTTCACCAAACTTAATCAACTGATCAATTACAATTTTTGCACTATTCGATGGTATTGAAAAACCAATTCCCACATTCCCACTTCTACCAAGAATGGCAGTATTAATTCCAATTACATCACCATTCATATCAAATAAAGGACCTCCTGAATTTCCAGAATTAATTGATGCGTCAGTTTGAATATAATCTTCATATCTGGATAATCCAATTGATCGATTTCTTGCAGAAATTATTCCTGAAGTTACAGTCCCGCCTAACCCAAATGGATTACCAATAGCCATTACCCAATCACCTATTCTTGCTTTATCTGAATCTCCAAATTTTACAGGTAGAAAAGACTCTCTAGAATCTATTTTTAATATCGCAATATCTGAAAGCGGATCAGCGCCAATAACTTTAGCATTAAATTTCTTTTCACCATTAACTTGAACTACTATATCCTCAGCACCTTCAATTACATGATTATTGGTAACAACTATCCCCTTTTCATCTATGATAAATCCTGAACCCAATGCTGAAGATTGCCTTTCTTGCGGTGTTCCGAATTCTTTGAACATATCTTCAAATGGTGAGCCCGGAGGAAATTGAAAATTTGGAAAAGGATTGCTTCTAGTAACAACAGTTTGAGTCGTAGAAATATTTACCACAGATGGTATTAATTTCTCTGCCAGATCAGCGAATGAATTAGGAATGTTTTGAGAATTTGATAAAGTTGAAAAATTGAATATTAGTATTAGTGAAATAAGAGTAGTTTTAATTTTGCTCATTTTAATTTTTTGCGTAATAAATAATCACAAACCCTATTAATGCAAAAACTAATCCACCAGTTCGCAACTGACTGTCTTTGATTAATTCAAGCTTTTTAAGCATATTTCTCATTTTTGATGGAAATAAGGCATATAAAATTCCCTCAACAAATAAGAAAAGACCAAAAGCAATGATCAATTCTTTCATGAAGATTTATTCAGTTTGTGGTTTTATATTTCCAAAGAATTTAAAAAACTCACTATCTGGAGATAAAATAAGAGATGTTTCTCCTCCAATTAATGCTTTTTCGTAAGCTTGCATCGCTCTGTAAAATGCAAAGAACTCAGGATCTTGACCAAACGCGCCAGCAAAGATATTATTTCTTTTCCCGTCTCCCTCTCCTTTCATAATCTCTGATTTTTTTTGAGCCTCTGCTAATATTACAGTCACTTCTTTATCTGCTGTTGAAGTAATAGTAACTGCCATCTCAGCACCCCTTGCTCTAAATTCTTTTGCTTCTCTCTCCCTTTCAGTTTGCATCCTTCTAAAAATCGCGTCACTGTTCGCTTGAGGAAGGTCAGCTCTTTTAATTCTAACGTCATTAATTTTAATTCCAAAATTTTCTGCCTCATTGTTTACACCCTCTTGTATTAAAGACATTTGCTTAGTCCTATCCTCTGATAGTAGAGTTTGTAATTCTTGTTGACCTAAAACATTTCTTATTCTTGAATTTATAATTGTTGCAAGTCTTGATCTTGCAACTCTTTCATTTCCAACTGATATGTAAAATTTTAATGGATCGATTATTTGAAATCTTGCAAAAGCGTCTACAATCAATCTTTTCTGATCTGAAGCAATAACTTCTTCTGGAGGTGTATCAAGGTTTAAAATTCTTTTATCTAAAAAAACTACATTTTGAATAAATGGAATTTTAAAATTCAAACCAGGTTTTGAAATTATTCTTTTAGGATCACCAAATTGTAGCACAATAGCTTGATTAACTTCTTTAACTATAAAAATCGAAAAGAATGCGATAGCTGACAAAGCAACTAAGACACCTGCAATAACTTTACCCATGTTCATTTTAATTAACCGCTTTCTTTTTTAATTCAGGTAAAGGTAAATATGGAACTACACCTGAGCCTGCGTTTTTTTCAATAATAACTTTGTCTATATCAGCTAAAACTTTTTCCATTGTCTCTAAATACATTCTTTCTTGTGTTACTGATTTTGCCATTTTATACTCATTGTAAATTGCTAAAAATCTACTTGCCTCACCCTCTGCTTTTGCAACAACTTCCTTTTTATACGCCTCTGCAGCTTGAAGGATTTTTTCTGCTTCTCCACGAGCTCTTGGGATAACATCATTAGCATAAGCTTCAGCCTCATTTTTTGATCTTTCCATGTCAGCTCTAGCAGCTTGTACATCTCTAAATGCATCAATTACTTGATCTGGTGGGTCTGCTTTTTGTGTTTGTACCTGTGTTATTTGAATACCACTTGTATATTCGTCTAAAATTTTTTGGATAATCTGTTGTGTATCAGTTTCTATAAGTGATCTTCCCTCAGTCAAAATTGGTTGTATATCGGATCTCGCAATTACTTCTCTCATTGCAGTTTCTGCAGCAGCTTTAACCGTGCCCTCAGGATCTTGAATTTTAAACAAGAAATTTCCCGCATCTTTGATGACCCAAAAAACAGAGAAATCAATATTAACAATATTTTCATCACCAGTTAACATCAAGCTTTCTTGTGGTACATCAGCTACCCCACCCGAAGATGTAAAACCACTGTCTCTTTCAGATCTAAATCCTATATCAATTCGATTAACTTTCGTAACTTTTGGAGTAAGAACAGTTTCTACTGGGAAAGGAATATGGTAATTCAAACCTGGTTGAGTTGTTTTTACAAATTTTCCAAATCTTAACACTACACCTTGTTCGTCAGGTAAAACTCTATAAAGTCCACTTGCTAACCACACAAAACCTAAAATAATTAAAACTAGTAATGCCTGTTTACCGCCTGAAGAGCTGCCTCCAGGCAAAAATCTTTTTATTTTTTCCTGAAATTCTTTAATGATTTTATCTATATCTGGCGGCCTAGGCCCTCTACCAGATCCATTTCCACTTCCACCACCGCTTCCGCCCCCGGGGGGTGTTCCCCACGGACTTCCTCCACTTTGTTTAAAATAGTCAGACATATGGCAATCTATATAATGTCTTTATACGGAAAAACAAGTTAAGATCTAAATATGCCAAAGGAAAAACCAGAATTAAGTGACGCAATGAAAGCTCAATTGAGAAGAAAAAAGCCTGAAAAAAATCCAATACAAGGCACTAAGTTCACTATTGCTATTTCTAGTGCAAAGGGGGGTGTTGGAAAATCTACTTTTGCAACAAACTTAGCTTTAGCACTTAAAAAAATTGGATGTAAAGTTGGTTTACTCGATGCAGACATTTACGGACCATCCGTCCCCAAAATGTTAGGAATTAATGATAAACCAAAAAGTGATGGACAGAAATTAGAGCCCATAATTAAGTATGACGTTCAGTGCATGTCTATTGGTTTTCTTACTGACCAACAAACTCCTATGATTTGGCGAGGACCTATGGTAACTAGTGCAATTAAAACTTTTACTCAAAAAGTAAATTGGAAAGATCTAGATTTTATTGTTGTGGATATGCCTCCAGGGACTGGAGACACACAATTGACTTTTTCTCAAGAAATCAAAATAGATGGTGCGATTATAGTTTCAACACCCCAAGAGGTTGCTTTACTAGATGTTATAAGAGGCATAAAAATGTTTGATAAGCTAGGAGTAAAAATTTTAGGTTTGGTCGATAATATGAGTTTTTTTATTGGAGATGATGGTAAAAAATACAAGATTTTTGGTGAAGGTGGTGTCAAAAAAACTTCAGAAGAATTTGAAAAAAGATTTTTAGGTGAAATTCCTATTAACTCTGAAGTTGGAAGATATGGAGATGAGGGAAAGCCAATAGTAGAGTCAGATGTTAATCACGAGATTTCTAAAATATATTTAGATTTTGCTAAGATAATTAAATCAACCTATCTTTAAGATCAAAGGCTTCCATTAATTCATTCCATTCTCGTTTAGATAAACCTGAGTCTTCTAAAGAGATTTTTTTTCCTTTAGCCAAATTTTGAATGATTATTTTTCCCTTAGCCGACACTTCTGTTCCGCCTACTCTGTAATCCATAAAAGCATCATAGGTTATTGGAACCCATTTTTTTAATGTGTCTAACATAATATCTGCATAAACTCTAATCTCGTATTGTGCATGATGATCCGCTCTTAATCTTAAAAAATTCATAAGGTTTAAAAGATCTGTTTTCCAATACCATTGAGTATAAGTATTCAATGTCAAGTTCATTCTTGCAAGTTCTCTTGCCAAGCCTTTTTTATCCTCATCGATAGTAGATCCGTCATATTTTTCATTAAGCATTGTTTCATAATTTGCATAAGTTCTCTCAGCATCATTTTTTAAAAGTTCTAAAACTTCGTTTGCCTGAACACCTTCCAAAACATCTCCTCTGCCTTGTCTATTGGATGTTGATTGAGCAGCAAGATTTTCTTTTGTCGGTAAATAGAATTCTTTGTCTAATATTGAATACCTTGCAGAATACTCATTTACATTTGCAGTCCTATGTCTAATCCATTGACGAGCAATAAAAATTGGTAGTTTAATATGATATTTAATTTCACACATCTCGAATGGCGTACTATGCCAATGTCGCATTAAATATTTAATTAAACCTGCATCTGTAGAAACTTTTTTGGTACCTTTGCCGTACGACACTCTTGCTGACTGAACAATTGAAGTATCATCTCCCATATAATCAACGACTCTCACAAAACCATGGTCAAGAGCAGGCAAAGCCTCATAAAGAATTTTTTCTAATTCAGGAGAAGTTACCCTTTTTGTTGAATTGCTTTGTAATTGTTGATTTTTTATATCTGCTTGTTGTTCTTTAGTTAATTTCATGAATGTTATTGAATCTCTTGCAATTCCTTTTATATTAATAAAGTTGGATTTCCAACTATGACGATAAACGAATTTCGTAATAACCATTGCGGACGTGGGGGCAGTACCCACCACCTCCACCATTTACAACTTATGGGGGTGAACTAGATTCGACGAGTGACTAAAGGCTATTCTTTCGTTCGGAATTGTTCCTCCGAAAAGGGCTAATTTATAATTGCTAACGAAAGTTACGCACTTGCTGCTTAATTAACTTTGTTAATTAAGTAAACGGGGTCTGGGGCACCTGGCAACAGAACGCCCCTACAAAATCTAATATTTGTGAGATTTTATTCAGTTAAAATTATCTTTGGCACACTAGTGGCACAATTTTTTATCTAATATAAGATAAAAAAATGAGCTTAGGCAGAACAATTAAACAAAGATTAAAAAAAAAGCTTAAAGGTGAAGAATATTTTAATACAATTAAATTAATTCTTAAGTTTTATAAAGCTACTTCAATAACAAAAAAATACCCAGGTACATCTCTAAAAAAAATTAAAATAAAATGTAAGAATAATCATATTAAGCCACGAATTATCGCGAACTTGGTCACAAATTTTAATAAAAAAAGAAAATATATATGTGGGGATTGTTTTGCTAACAATTTAAGAGATGATATTTCAAAATATCAAAAAATTGCAAAATCTTATGGTGGAAAGTTAATTTCAAAAAAATATAATGTAGCACACGATATAGCTACCTGGAGATGCAAATTTGGGCACGAATGGCGAACTTCGTTTTATTCTATAGCGAATGGTACGTGGTGTGGAGAATGTTCTTCTGGTTTAGGCGAAAGATTAACTAGAATAGCCTTTGAAACTATATTTAAAAATAAATTCGAAAAAGAGCGTCCAGATTGGCTTAAATCAAAAAAAGGGAATAATTTAGAATTAGATGGTTATAATCTAAAGTTAAAACTGGCTTTTGAACATCAAGGTCATCAAAATTTTGGACATCTAAAATTTTTTTTTAACAAGAGTTATAAAAATTCAAAACATCATAAAGAATATTTAGAGAACTCTAAAATAAAATCAAATATTTGCAAAAAATTGGGAATATTGCTTATAAAAATACCAGAGGTCCCAACAATAACTAAAATAGAAGATCTAAAATATTTAATTGCTAGAAAGCTCAAAAGATCAAAAAATAAATATATTAAAAAATGTATTTCTAAAATAGATCAAATCAAAATAAATTATAATACTGCATATAAGTTTAATCACATTATAACTATGCGCCAAAAAGCAAAATCTTATGGCGGTAAGATGATTTCGAAATCATTCTTGGGAATGAAAGAAAAACTGAAATTTAGATGCAAATATAATCATCCTATTTCAATAAACTACAATCATCTTATATATAGGGAACAATGGTGCTCTAATAAAAAATGCAAAGAAGAGACAGCTATTAGAAAACTTTTTAAGAGAAATCCTCAATTTAAAAAGATTATCAAAAGTGCAAAAAGTTCTCATCAAGCAAAACAATTGGTAGCTAAAGCAAAAGATCCAAATTGGATGAGAGAAGCGAACAATCCAAAAACTATTAGAAATCATCCTATTCTTCTTAAAAAATTAAAAAAACTTTTAAAGCAAAAAAAAGCTAAATTATTAACGAAAGTTATTATTCTTCAAAATAAAACAGAACTTGAAATAAAGTGCAAAAGAAATACATCACCATTTAATCATCCTATATATAAAACGAAGGTAGTTAACATTTTAACCAAGAAACCTCCAAGATGGTGCAATCCTTGTGTGAGATACGAAATGCATAATTAATTTGGCACAGTAGTGGCACAGTTTTAATTAAATTTCACCGTTTTCAATTCAAATTATTCACGAATAATGCTACAAAGTTCGGGGCACCTGGCAACAGAACGCCCCTTAATATTATATTTTAAGTTTTATTGAATTATTTTTTTTAAATCTTAACTCAAGTTTTAATGAATAATCCTTGACCTGTAGGAAGTGATAATATCCTAAATCCCTTCTCATCAGCAAACTTATCCCAAGCATTTTTTTGAGGTCTATATGTTTCTGAAAAACAATAATCATCTAAAATCACTGGGGCGCCCTTGAGAATTTTGTCATATAAAAACTTAATACTTTCTATTTCAGCATGAGCATTATTTAAATCTATATGTAAAAATTTGATATCCTCTAAACTAATATCTTTATTTTTTAATGAATCAGGTAAAGTACCTTTTACTATTTTAACAAAGGGAAAATCTGAAAATTTTTTTTTTACAAATTCAAACACATCTTCTTTATAAACATTTCTATTCATTTTTTTTACATGTGTTATCTCATCCTCTCTAATATTTTCCAGCGGTATTCCAGTAAAAGTATCAAATAAATAAAAATTTACCTTTTTATCAAAACTATTATTTAATAAAATTACTTTTGACATTAAACCTTTGTGGGTACCAAGTTCTACAAAACAACCTTGGTTATTATCAAATAATTTCAATGCATAGTTAGCAAAGTAATTGAGAATATACGCTCTAAACATAATTCTATGATTAGTGCCTTCTGCTGCTTTAAAATAATATTCAATAAATTTTTCATCTTTCATAAAATCCGTAACATGATTCGTAGCTAACCCATCCTCATTATACGAATTTTTACTAACAATAAATATTTCTTTAGAATTAAACAAAACATCTCTTATCATAGATATTTTTTTTCTTATAATTTTTGGGGTAGCAAATAGATAAAATTTTTTTAAATAAAACATACAAACTATTTAATAAACTTACTTAAGTCTGGTTTAAAATAATTAGGACCCTTCATTACTTTACCATCATCATTATAAATAGGTTGACCATTTTTGTCTAATTTACTCATGTTAGAATTTTGAACTTCCTCAAAACATTTATCAAGATTTATGCCAAACGCATGTCCTGCGCCATAAGTTACATAAAGAATATCAGTCAATGCATCAGCAATTTCAACTATATCTTTTTTATCTAACGCTTCTTTCAATTCATCCAATTCCTCTTGAATAAGATTTAATCTTAATTTATTTATTTTGTCAGTGCTCAAAGATGGTCTCAATTTTACCTCTTGGCCAAAAGTTTTCATAAAAACCCCAACTTTCTCAAAATTTGTCATTTTGCTCCTGTAATTATTGAATTTTTATTATATATATATTGATTATTTATCAATGAAATTTCGTAAAGAATTTGACAGTATTGGATCAATAAATGTACCAAACGATAAATATTGGGGAGCATCAACTCAAAGATCAAAAAAATATTTTGATATAGGAGAATTTTTAGTAAGACCTATATTAATTAAATCTATTGCAATTATTAAAAAAGCTGCTGCAAAAGTTCATTTTAAAGAAAAACAAATTTTACCTAAAATTTCAAGAGCAATAATTTCTGCGTCAAATGAAGTTATTTCAGGTAAACTAGATAATCATTTTCCATTAAAAGTGTGGCAAACAGGATCAGGAACTCAAACAAACATGAATGTGAATGAAGTAATTGCAAATAGGGCGATAGAAATTTTAGGAGGTAAAAAAGGTTCAAAAAAACCAGTTCATCCTAATGATCATGTAAATAAGTCCCAGTCCACTAATGATGTATTTCCGACTGCAATGCATATAGCTATAGCAATTGAAACAAATAATAAATTACTACCGTCTTTAAAATTACTTAATAAAGAACTAAAAAAAAAAGTTTCAGAGTTCAAGAATATTATTAAAGTTGGAAGAACACATCTACAAGATGCTACTCCACTTTCATTAGGTCAAGAGTTTTCTGGTTACCAATCTCAAATTGAAGAAAGTATTAAAAGAATTGTAAAAGCTTTGGATGAAATTTACATGCTAGCACAAGGAGGAACCGCTGTTGGAACTGGAATTAACACTAAACAAAATTTTGACAAAAAAGTGATTAATGAGATTAGAAAGATTACTAAATTACCGTTTAAACCTACAAAAAATAAATTTGCAGCTTTAGCTGCACATGATGAAATAGTCAATTTTTCAGGAACATTAAATACCGCTGCTGTAAGTTTAATGAAAATTGCAAACGATATAAGGTTTTTAGGTTCAGGACCTAGAGCAGGTTATGGTGAACTAATTCTACCAGCAAACGAACCAGGCTCATCTATTATGCCTGGTAAAATAAACCCTACACAATCAGAGGCTGTCACTATGGTTTGTGTCAAAGTAATTGGAAATCACAATGGAATAACTATGGCTGGGTCACACGGACATTTCGAGTTAAATGTATTTAAACCTTTAATCGCTCATAACATTTTACAATCAATTGATTTATTAGCGGATAGTATTAAAAATTTTACTTCTTTTTGTTTAAAGGGAGTTAAAGCAGATAAATCAAAAATCAAAGAATATCTAGACAATTCTTTAATGCTTGTGACTGCTTTAGCACCTGTAATTGGATACGATAACTCTGCTAAGATTGCTAAGTTAGCCCTTAAAAATAAAACAACATTAAAACATGAGGCAATAAAATCAAAACTTATAAACGAAAAAGATTACGACAGAATTGTTGATCCAAAAAAAATGATTTATCCAGCATAAGTTTTAAAAAAATTTTTCACAAAATTCCTAAAAGATACTTTATTAAATAAATTTTTTTCTTTTTTATTATATTCCTCTATAAATAAATTTATTTTTTTGTTAGATTTATTATCAACCATAATATTATTTAGAGAAATTTTATCCTCGTTAAAATCATATACAAAATCAGCCTTTATTTGGTTAAAAACATTTCTGTAATTTCTTTTAATCTGGAAATATCTAAAAAATTTTTCTACATCATTGAATTTGAATATAATTTCGCCAATTAATTTTTTTTCATTCTTCTCATTTAAGAATTCAATATCTTGTGATGTAAGTGAAACGGACTCATTCCAGTTTACATCGAAATCATTAGCTATTATTCTTTTTTCTCCTAAAACAATTCTCAAGTTAAGATTTTTGAAGTACTCAAATTTTTCTATTTTATTTATATTAATATTAAAAACAGCATTTAAATTTGGATTATATAATAAATCTGTATTAAGTAGACCTAAAATTAAAGACTCATTATTGAATATCTTTTTTTGACTTACGTAATCGAAATTTAAATCTGATGTAAAGTAAAATGGTTTAAAATTCATTACACCGTTAAAATTTTTATTTTTAGATAAAAAATTTAAAGTATTGTTTTTAATTTTGTAATTAAATAAATTCTTTTTGTTAAAAAGTAAAATATCAAAATAACCACTTGTATCTTTATCATTAGGTTCAATTGATGTTTCTATATTTAATCTGATTTTTCTTGAATTAAGTTCGATTAATTTTCTTTTATTGTCATTGTTTCTACTCACACTTAATTTGAGTGGAATATTAAAAATTTCAAATTCTGATTTTGCTTTTTGAAGTTGATTTGTATCATCATAAAAAAAATCAAATTTTTTTATTTTTGATAAAAACAACAAGTCTTGATCTTTATTTCTAAAAAATAATTTATTTTTTTTAAATACAATTTTATTTTGTGTGTTTAGTTTTTTTAAAGCTTTATAAAAAAAGTAGAGACTATTCGAATGCGTATTAAATTCTGTATTTTCAAACACTAAATCTTTAATTCTTAATTTTTTGAACAAAAAAAAGTTGTTGAATGAAATATAAAACTTTGTGTATCCAGATTTTCCCAAAACCTCATCTTCAAATATAATATGTAAGTTTTTTGTATAAAAGAAAGGTTTTGGAAATAAGCCATATTTTATTCTTTCATTAAATTTTATATTGATATCATATTTTTTAAAAGTCTGATTTACTAAGAGCTTTTTAATTTCACTTTTATTATAAAAAGTTGGAATAAAAAAATAAGAGAAAAATAACAATACTACTGTACCAATTATTGCTCCTGTTTTTGTACCTATGTTATAAGATTTTTTCTTGTTTTGATTGAATCTAAAATTTTTGAATTTATCAAAAAAACTTTCGATTCGATTATCTAAGTTAACTATTTTTTTTTTAATTGAAGTTTGCTTAGAAGATTGGGATTTTGATCTATTTAACTCAGTAAAAAAACTTTCTAAAATTTTATTTATTGATAATACTATTTTTTTAAACTTTTTTTTATAAAAACTTGAACTAAACATAAATTGTAGAAACTTATAATTAAATTATTCAAATGGTAAACTCTGATTATCTAAAAAACCTTAATGATGCTCAAAAACAAGCTGTATCATCACTTGAAGGGCCGTTATTGATAGTTGCTGGTGCAGGATCAGGAAAAACAAAGGTTTTAACAAGTAGAATTGCACACATTATTAAAACCAAAAAAGCTTTTCCTAACCAAATTCTTGCTGTCACATTTACAAATAAAGCTGCAAAGGAAATGCACGATAGAGTAAGTAAAATTTTAGGTTCATCAGCGATTGGTCTCTCTTGGCTAGGCACTTTTCACTCTATATGTGCAAAATTATTAAGGAAACACGCCCCAGCAGTAAACTTAAAATCTAATTTCACAATTATAGATACTGATGACCAAATAAGACTTATAAAAAACATTTGTAAAGCTGAAAATATTGATGTTAAACAGCTCGCTCCAAGGTACATTATTGCAATTATTGATAAATGGAAAAATAAAGGTCTTTACCCTAACGAGGTAAAAATTAAAACTAAAGATATATATGAAAAAAATATCTTACCAGTATACAAAATTTACCAACAAAAATTAGTTGATTTAAATGCCTGCGATTTTGGTGATCTTATTCTTCATTCAGTTAAAATTTTAGAAAAAGAACATGATATTAGAGAAATCTATAGTAAAAATTTTAAATTTATTCTTGTAGATGAGTATCAAGATACAAATTACATTCAAAGTAGATGGTTAAATCTATTAGCAGAGAAAAACAAAAATATATGTTGTGTAGGAGATGATGATCAATCGATTTATAGTTGGAGAGGCGCGGAAATAAAAAATTTTTTAGATTTCGATAAAATTTATCAGAACACAAAAATAATTAGACTTGAACAAAATTATAGATCAACGGAAAATATTTTGACAGTAGCTTCTTCATTAATTTCTAATAATCAAAATAGAGTTGGTAAAACATTAAAATCAACTATGGAAGAAGGTGAATTAATTAAATTAAATTGTTTTAAAAATGGAAAAGATGAGGCAATAGGTATCTCAGATGAAATAGAAAAAATTAAAAAAAAATTTTCACTGAATAATGTTGCAATTTTGGTAAGGGCAATTTTTCAAACAAGAGAGTTTGAAGAAAGATTTTTAAAAATAGGTTTACCGTATAGAATTCTTGGAGGAATAAAATTTTATGAAAGAGCAGAAATTAAAGACTGTGTTGCTTACTTAAGATTAATTTACCAAGACAAAGACGACTTAGCTTTTGAAAGAATTGTAAATAATCCAAAAAGATCTATAGGTGAAGGCACCATCAAAATAATACATGAGTTTTCAAAGATAAATAAATTAAGTTTAGAAAACTCAGCAAGGGGAATGATTATAGAAAATTTAATTAAACCTAAGGCAAAGATTGGTTTAAATTTGTTTTTAGATTTAATTTCTAAATGGAGAAATGATCTTAAAATAAAAAAATTAAATCATGTAAAACTATTACAGATTGTTCTAGATGAATCTGGATATTCTTTAATGTTAAAAAATAAAAAAGATCTTGAAAACGAAAATCGTTTAGAAAATATTAAAGAATTATTAAGTGCTATGAAAGAGTTTGACAATCTAGAAAGTTTTTTAGATCATGTTTCCTTAGCTACATCAATCGATCAAGATTGGGAGGGTGAAAAAATCAATATGATGACTATGCATGGTGCAAAAGGCTTAGAATTTGATGTTGTTTTCTTACCTGGTTGGGAAGAGGGATTATTTCCACACCAGAAATCAATAGAAGAAAAAGGACATAATGGCTTAGAAGAGGAAAGAAGATTAGCTTACGTAGGAATAACTAGAGCTAAAAAAAATGCAATCATCTCATTTTCAATGAATAGATTCTATCAGGGAGATTGGATAGATAGTATGGCATCTAGATTTATCGAGGAGCTTCCAGAGGATAATTTGGAAAAAAATTCTTTTTCTGCTGAAAATAATGAAACATTTGATGAATTTGATTTTAATCAAGATATTGAACAAAATGATGATCAAAATAGAAGTCCCGGTTGGATAAGGTACCAAAAAAGAATTAAATGATTAAAATAAGAATAAAGAAGGTAAGAGACCAGTTTAAAAAATATAATTTAGATGGTTATGTAGTCCCAAAAAACGATGAATTTTTCTCTGAATTTTCAAACAAAGATAGATTGAGTTTCATTTCAAATTTTAAAGGTTCTGCAGGATATGCGGTAATTTTAAAAAATGAAAATTATCTTTTTGTTGATGGAAGATATTCAATTCAAGCAAAAATTGAGAGTAGTAAAAATTTTAAAATTATTGATTATAAAGAAATTCTTAACACAAAAATATTTAAAAACTTAAATTTAGGGTTAGATCCAAGATTATTTACATCAGATCAGATTAAAAAATTTTTCTTAAAAAATAATAGAGTAACAATTGTAAATGAGAATCTAGTTGATAACATATTCAAAACTAAAAAAAACAAACTTAATCCTTTTTACTCGCTTGATAAAAAAGTTACTGGTGAAAATCATTCCCAAAAAATACAAAAAATTTTGTCATTTTTAAGAAAAGAGAGATTAGACTACATATTTGTCTCTGCCCCAGAAAATGTGGCATGGATATTAAATATCAGGGGGTACGATAGTCCGACAAGTCCAATACCAAATTGTCATTTGGTAATAAGTAAAAAAAAAGAGATTTATCTGATTGTTGATCAAAAAAAATCAAAGATCTTATTAAAAGAAAAGAAATTGAAAAAAAATGAGATTATTGACTCAAAAAAGACAGTAAATTTTTTGGAAAAATTAAAAGGAAAAAACATTTTAATAGATAGAAAAACATGTTCTATTTATTTTGAAAAAATCTTAGAAAAAAAACTAAAAATTATAAAAAGAGAAGACCCAATATATTTTTGGAAATCAATAAAAAATAAAGTGGAGCTAGAAAATATGGTTGATGCACATTTAATTGATGGTGTTGCGCTTACAAAATTTATTTTTTGGTTAAAGACCAAAAAAAAATTAAATATTACAGAAGTTGATGCCAAAAATAAATTGGAATATTTTAGAAAACAAAATCCAAAATATTTATTTCCAAGTTTTGAAACAATAGCCGGGAGTGGTAAAAATGGGGCGATAGTGCATTATAGAGCGACAAGAAATAATACAAAACTTTTAAAAAAAAACGAAATATTCTTATGTGACTCCGGTGGACAATATAGCTTTGGTACAACAGATGTTACAAGAACTATCTGTTTCAAAAATCAAAATAAAAAAATAAAAAATATTTTTACAAATGTTTTGAAAGGACACATAGCTGTTGTTAAGACTAATCTTAATAAAAAAAAAACAGGAAGATTAATAGACGTTGAGGCTAGAAGATTTCTGAGAAAAAACGGTCTAGATTATAACCATGGCACTGGACATGGTGTCGGTTTTTTCTTAAATGTTCATGAGGGTCCGCAAGCTATCTCGAGGCAAAATTCAGTTAAAATTCAAAATGGAATGGTATTAAGTAATGAGCCTGGTTATTACAAAAAGGGTAAGTTTGGAATAAGAATTGAAAATTTAATTTATGCAAATAAAGTTGGAAATAAGTTAATTTTCAAAAATTTGACTTTAGCACCAATAGAAAAAGATTTAATTAACTTTGAATTATTAACAAAAAGTGAAATAGACTATATTTTTAAGTATCATTTTGAAGTTTATTCAAAATTATCCCCTTTCCTTAATAAAAAAGAGAAAAAATGGTTAGCAAGTTTTATTTAAGCATTTTAAGCCAAGAGGACTTGTCTAAAATTTTTACGTTTAAACTTTTTGCAGTCTCAACTTTTCTGTTTGTGGGTTTTTCTCCAACTATTAAGTAATCAAGTTTTTTTGTAACGTTGCTTACTATTGATCCTGAATTTTGCTCTATTAAAGATTTCGCTTCAGACCGGCTCATATTTGGAAGTTTACCAGTGAACATAAACGTTTTATCATTAAATACGCCATCAGTTTTTTGATCTTCCGTATTTTTTACTATGAGAACTTTTTCAAGATTTTTTAATACATCTAAATTTATACTATTTTTGAAAAAATTTATTATTGAATTAATTTGGGTCTCACCTATCCCATCGATATTAATTAAACTATCAAAATTATTTTTTTTAGATAGAGAAACAAAGTTTTTTAATGATTTTAAGTTTTTTGATATAATCTTAGCATTTTCTAATCCTATGTGTCTAATTCCTAATGCATAAATAAATTTTTCAAAAGAAATTGTTTTTTTTTGATTAATTGAGTACTTTAAATTTGCTACAGATTGTTTTCCCCATCCATCTAAACTTTCTATTTTTATATAGTCAAGTTTAAATATATCTTGCGGAAATTTTATCAAATTTAAATTCCAAAAATTTTCGACAATTTTTTTTCCAAGACCATCAATATTAAAAGCCTCTTTTGACACAAAATGTTTTATTTTTTCTACAGCCATTTTTTCACATTCATAGCCTTCACTTGAACATCTTCTGACAGCATCTTCTTTTTTTGTTGTAAAATTGAAATCTTTTATAGTTTTTGACCCACAAGATGGACAATTTTTTGGAAAATTAAATTTTTGTGATTTTTTATCTCTCAACTTCAAATCAACGGAAATTACATGGGGTATTACATCTCCAGCTCTTTCAATTAAAACTGTATCTCCAATCCTAATATCTTTCCGGTTTATCTCCTCTTCGTTATGTAAAGTTGCATTCGAAACAACAACACCTCCAATATTAACTGGTTTTATTTTTGCTACAGGTGTTAGGGCACCGGTTCGACCTATTTGAATCTCTATATTCTTTATTTTCGAGATACCACTATTAGCTGAAAATTTATGAGCAATCGCCCATCTTGGAGCGTTAGCAACATTCCCTAATCTTTTTTGTAATACAAAATCGTTGATCTTATAAACAATTCCATCTATATCAAAATTAATCTGGTCTCTTTTTTTTTCAACTTCATTATAATTTTTCATTAAATCTTTTACTGTTTTAATTTTTTTATTTAAGGGATTTGTTTTAAAACCCCATTCCTTTAATTTTTTTAAATAGTCTTCCTGAGTGGATACTTTTAATCCTTTTTCATAACCAAAAGTATATGCAATAAATTTAAGTGGAATTTTTTCTGTTTCTCTTGGGTCTTTTTGTCTTAAGGAACCAGAAGCTGCATTTCTTGGATTTGCAAACTTGTTTCTTAAGTCTTTAAAGTCGCTATTTTGAATAAAAACCTCACCTCTAATATCAATTTCCTTAGGAAAATTTTTAGATTTAACTTCATTCGGTATATCTTTTATAGTTTTTAAATTTTCTGTGATATCTTCACCTTCTTTTCCGTCACCTCGAGATAAGCCAGTTACAAATTTTCCATCCTTAAACAATAAAGAAGCTGAAATTCCGTCAATTTTAGGCTCAGCACTATACTCAATATTTAATCCTTGCTCGTTATTAAGAAAGTTTAAAATTTTTTTTTCAAAATTTACAAGATCTTCCTCACTAAATGCATTACCTAAAGACAGCATAGCAGTTTTATGTTTTACTTTTTTAAAGATTTTTGATGGTTTAAAACCAACTATATTTGATGGAGAGTTTTTGTGTTTTAAAAAATTATGTTTTTTTTCAAGACTTATGATCTCAAGCTTTAATCTGTCAAATTCAGTATCATCTACTAAGGGTTTGTTAAGATTATAGTAATGTTTGTTAAATTTTTGAAATAATTTAATCTTTTCAAGATATTTTTGATTAATTTTTTCATCAATCATATTTAAAAAAGATTTTTAATTTTACCTAAAATTTTACTTTTTTCCTTTTTATCCTTTGGAATATCAACTCTATATTTCTTATTAAAAATTTTATATGTTTCCTCATACCATTCCCCCGAATTATAATTGTATCCTAATAAAGACGCATATTTAAGAGACTCATTCTCCATTCCTAACTTATAGTAAATCTCAACCAATCTATGTATTGCCTCCTCAACATGGGCAGTTGTCTCATAATTTTCTAATACATTCTTAAATCTATTCAAGGCAGGAATCCATTTACCTTTTTTAATATAATGTCTACCAATATAAACTTCTTTTGCAGCTAAAACATCATTAATTAAATCAATTTTAAATCTTGCGTCGTAAGCATAATCTGTTTCAGGATAATTTTTAATGATGTAATTTAATTCTTTTTTAGATAAAAGGATCGGTGCTAAATCTTTTTTTTCCCCTTCTATAGTTTCGTAATAACACATTGCTAAAAGATAGTGAGCATAAGCTTTATTTTTGTCTTTGGGATAAGTATCAAAATATCTTTCAAGATTAGATATCGCTAAAGAATAATAATCTTGCATATAATAAGAATATGAGGCCATCAAAACTGACTTTGGGGCCCATTGTGATTGTGGAAACAAAATTTCAGCCTCTAAAAATTTTTTACCTGCTGCAAAATAATCATTAAATTCTATCAATCTCATTCCTTCTTTGTAAGCTGAAATCATTTCAACTTTTTGATTGGTCTCTTTAATAAGTTGAATATTTTCTTTTTCTTTGCTACATCCAATTAAGACAACCAAAGAAAAAAAAATTATAATTATTTTATATGTGGGCATATATCAAATTATACATACTTAAAAAAAGATTATAAAGATGAATATTTAATTAAGCGATAGATTTAAGTAATCTTCTATTGATTAATGTATGAGGAAGTGTTCTCTCTTGTATTTCAATTATTGAAAAATTTTCTTTATTTTCAAATACTTTTTTTAATAAATTATTAGTTAAGTGATGACCACCTTGTGAACATTTAATACTTGCGATTATTCTATATCCACTCGTAAAAAGATCGCCAATACAATCTAGTATTTTATGATTAACAAATTCTTTACCATTTCTCAAACCTTCTGGATTTAGAATGTCTTCACCTTTAACAACTACAGCATTTTCTAAGCTTCCGCCCTTTGCTAATCCATTTTTTTTTATTAGCTCAATATCTTCATATAAACAAAAAGTTCTTGAATTAAAAATTTCTGTAAGATCGTCCTCGTAGACATTAACTTTATTTCTTTGATCTCCGATAATCTGGTTTTTATATTTTAGTTGAAAATCAATATCTAAACTTAACTTAGATGGCTCAATTGTGATAAATTTTTCTCCTTTTCTAAATTCTATTTTTTTATTTATCTTTATAATTTTTATTGGTTTATTAGATGACTCTAAACCCGAAGATAATATTTTTTCAATAAATAACTTTGCAGATCCATCTAAAATTGGAACTTCTTCATTATCAATTTCCACTAAAACATTATCAATTCCAATTCCAAAGAGTGCACCCATTAAATGCTCTATAGTCGAAACTTTTATCCCCGAGTTATTACTAATGGTTGTGTTCAATTCAGTATTACTGACATTTAAAAAATTTGGATAAATTAGATTGTCACCTTGTAGGTCAACTCTTTTAAATACAATTCCTGTATCAGGAGCAGAAGGCTTAACACAAATTCTTACTTGCTTTCCACTGTGAAGTCCTACTCCACTAAGTGTGACAGCTTTTTTAATAGTTTTTTGATTTAATAAACTCACGAGATGGTTCTAATGCACTAAAACTTAAGTTTAAAAACAACTAATATTACGGGAAAATACAAATCATCTAAAAAAATCAAAAAATTTCTCAAAAAAACCTCTATTTTTTGAACTTTTGTTCGTTAATGACACTTCATTTTCATTAAGACCTGTCATCACCTTTTGGGCAATTTCATAAATGTTTTTGCTTTTTAAGTTTAAAAAATTATTTAAATAAGAGTAACTGAATGTTTTTTCTATTGATATTCTATACTCGCCCAATATCTTTTTTATATTGTCTAAAACATGGTCTGGCAAACAAACAAAACTCAGATCAATTGATAGATTTTCGCATTTTTTTTTGTCTGGCAGAGCTTCAAAATATTCATTATCAATACAAAATTGATCTATTTTCATATGTAAAATATCAACATTTTTTAGAGTTTGTTTGCAGCAACTCTTTGCCTCTAATAGTAGATTGTTAACTGCATCATTGCATAAAAAAATACTATCCATTTTATTTTTTACTGAAAAATTTACTGAATAAATATCATCGTTCTCAATTATGAAATAAATTGATTTGACAAATTTTTTCAGCTTTCTTTCAATTTTAAAGATATTTTCTTTTAAAAAAAAATTTAAGAAATCATAATTGATTTCTTTTCTCTCATAATCTATCTTTGACTCGTTTGTGTAAATAATCTCACTTTTCAAATCAACTACAGAAATTATAAATTCATTTTGACGAATGGACAAAAAAACTTTGTTATCCATTTTATTCTGCATTGAGTATTATTTGGTCTTTTTGACGAAAATCTATAATACGATTTTCTTGTAATTTTTCTTCCCTAGATAAACGTACAAATAAACTTAAAACTTCGTTAATATTTTTTTTTTGGAAGTTTTATTAAATAACCTTTTGAAGTCTCTATATCCCATCTTTTTGACTTATAGAAATACAAATTTGATATTTGATCAAAATCAAAAATTGATTTATCAATATTTTTTTTCAATTTAAAAAATTCCTGCACATCTAAATTGCCAAAAATAAAAGGTAATTCATAAGTGGGTTTATTTTTTTTTATCAATTTTCCATTTGCTCCTACAAGGTAATCTATTCCATCTTTTTTAGTGAGTGCTAAAAATTTAGTTTTCTTTATATCTACCTTTAAAGTAGATGGATAATTCTTAAAAATACTTAATTGTTCAACAGTGTTAACAGAGAATAAAATATTTTTAACCTCAAATCGATTTATAAAAAAAATATTTTTAAATTTCAAATTTTCAATTTTTTTTTTAATTTCTTCACTGTCATCCCCACTTAGTCCCGAAATTTCAATTTTATCAATTTTTGGTAATCTAAAATCAATTATTGAGCTATTATTAATTGTTGCTAATAACAAAAATAGAAATAAGTAAATTATAATTTTTTTACTTATTAATTGATGCATCGTTTAAAATTAATTTAATTAAATTTATAAAATTAATACCAGTATACGCTGAAATTTCCGGAACTAAAGATAGTTTTGTCATTCCTGGCTGAGTGTTAATTTCTAAAAGGTAAAACTTTCCTTTATAAAATTTAAAGTCTGATCTTGTTACCCCTCTACATCCTAATAAGTTATGAGCTCTAAGTGTTATATTCATAAGTTTTGTATAATTCTTTTTTGATAAATCGACTGGTATTATATGCTTTGTTTTAGCTTTCGAATTATATTTAGCTTGATAATCATAAAATTTTCTTTTTGGTTTAAGTTCAATCGCGCCTAGTTTTTTTTTACCAATTATTGCCGCTTGTATTTCACGGCCAGGTATAAATTGTTCTATTAGAATTCTATTGTAATCTTTAAGTAATTTTAAATTTCTTAAAAGATTTTTTCTTGTACAAATAAAAACATTAACGCTGGAGCCCTCATTTATAGGCTTAACTACAACTGGAAAACTTAATCTTTTATTTATTAATGCGAGTAACTTTTTATATGATTTATCAAAAGAGTATAGAAAATATTTTGGTGTTAAAATTTTATTCTTTGTAAAAATTTTTTTAGATATTTCTTTATCCATTGCTTTAGCAGATGAAATTACCCCAGAATGAGTGTATGGAATTCCAATTGTCTCTAAAATCGATTGAATGTATCCATCTTCACCAAACTGTCCGTGCAATGCATTAAAAATGATTTGAGGTTTAAAATCTTTAATAACTAGTAGTAAATTCTTGTTTGGTTCGCAAGTTTTTACTAAGTAACCATTTTTTTTAAGTTCATTGGCCACTTGTTTACCAGTATCCAAACTTATAGATCTTTCTTTTGAAATACCTCCCAAAATAATTAAAATTTTTTTTTTCAAGTTATTCCAATATTTTAATTTCTTTGTCCAGTTTTACACCAGTTTTCTCAAAAACTTTATCAGATACAAAATCGATAAGTTTTTTCATATCTTTAAAAGTAGCATTTCCTTTGTTAACAAAAAAATTCGAATGTTTGTTAGAAATGTGTGCATCCCCAAAATTTGTCTCTATTGAAACTGATTCTCTTATCAATTCCCAAACTTTTTTGTTTGATTGATTAATTGGATTTTTAAAAGTACTTCCACTTGTTTTTATTTTAGTTGGTTGATTTTTTTCTTTTTGAGTTTTCATCTTTAGTATTTGACTCTTTATCTTTTGAAAATTACTTTTTACTCCTTTAAATGAGGCACTTAAAAATATTAAATTCTCAGGAATATCGTTATTCCTATATTCAAAATTAATTTTTTTTGAGGGTATCGTGATCAGGTTGCCCTTATAATCAATTGCTTGAATTGATAACAGAATATCTTTAAATTCATTACCAAAACAGCCAGCATTCATTTTAATCCCACCACCAACAGTACCAGGAATACATGATAAAAATTCAAATCCGCTTAAATGATTTTCAGCGGCAAAAGTCGATAAATTACCATCTTGTACCGCACTTCCTGAGACAATTACATCTTCCCTTAACAAAGAGGTCCTACTAAAGTTTTTACTTAATTTAATAACAACACCATCAAAAAATTTATCTGATATCAGCGTATTTGAACCTGCTCCAATTACAAAAATTTTTTCTTGATTATTTAATAATTTTAAAAATCTTACTAAATTCTTTAAATTATCTGCTTTATAAAAAACTTTTGATTTGCCACCAATATTAAACCAATTTTTTTTTTTTAAATCTTGATCAAAAATTACATTATTTCCTAAATCATTTAACAATTTTTTTAATTGATTTTTTTGCATTACATCACTTTAGGTAAATTTTTAATCCAGGTTGAAATTGAACCAGCACCCATACCAATTACTATTTTATTACCGTAAATATTTTTTTTAATAAATTTTGCCAATTGAATGTTATTATTGACCATAAATAATTTTACGTTAGAATTTTTTACAATTTCTTTGGCAAAATCATAATAACTAAATCCCAATTTTATTTTTTCTCCTGCCGTGTAAATGGGACAAAGGATAACTGTATCGGCATTTTTAAATGAATAAGAGAATTCTTTTCTTAAATCCTTTAATCTTGAAATTCTATGAGGCTGGAAAATACATACTTTTTCATGTTTGCCATAAACAGCTTTTACACCCTCTAAAACAGATTCTATTTCTGTTGGATGGTGTGCATAATCATCAAAAAAATCAATTCCATTATATGAAAATATCTTGTTAAATCTTCTTTGAACCCCCTTAAAATTGATTAATCCCTTTTTAATATTTGAGGTTGAAATTCCTAATATAAAAGCTACTGCAATTGCTGCTGTCGAGTTTCTTATGTTGTGAATACCCAATAAAGGGATTTTAAAATTTTTTAAAACTAATTTCTTTTTATTTGGTAGACTTAACGATAAATCAAATTTTGAGTATCGTTCTGTTTGATAAATATTTTTAATCAGAAAGTTAGCATTTGATTTTACACCATAAGTATAAAAATTTTTATTTTTTATTTCTTTTATCAACTCATTATTTATTCGATCATCAATACAAATGAAAGACTTTCCAAATGACGGAACTTTTTGAATAAATTTCAAAAAATATTTCTTCATATCCTTCATAGATTTATAAAAATCCATGTGTTCTCGATCTATATTAGTAAGAATTGAGTATGTTGGGGAAATATGTACAAAACTTCCATCTGACTCGTCTGCCTCTAAAATTGACCAATCACTTTTACCAAGTTTTGCAGTGCTACTAATTGAATTTATTATACCTCCATTAATAACTGTTGGATCTAATTTAGTTTTTTCAAAAATTGAGCTTACTAAAGATGTTGTTGTTGTTTTGCCATGAGAGCCAACTACAACAATATTTTTCATGAAAGAAACAAGGTTCGCTAACATTTTTCCACGCTTAATTATTGGTAATTTTTTTCTTCGAGCTTCAATAAACTCTGGATTATTTTTTTTTATCGCTGAGGAAATAACAACAATTGTAACATCTTTAATATTTTGTTTTTTGTGACCTAAAAAAATTTTTATATTTTGTTTTTTCAATTTTTCGATATTCTTATTTATAACAATATCGCTACCTTGAACTTTAAATCCCCTAGCTTTCATAATTAAAGAAAGGCCGCTCATACCTATTCCACCTATTCCAATAAAATGGATAGTTTCTTTTTTAGCTAATTCAATTTTCATTTATTGTGTCCAATAATTTTTGATTTACATCATTCCAGGTATTTTGAAAATTTAATTTTTTCAAATTATTTTTTTTGATAGAGTATTCTGTTTTATCCCTTAGGATATCCTTTAAAAATCTTTCCAAATTCGTCTTATCAAAATTCTTTTGGCTTATAACCCAACAACAATTTAAATTTTCGTAAAAAGTAGCATTCTCATGTTGGTGATTATCTTTTGAGGATTTTAAGGGTACCGCTAGAAAAGGTTTGTTCATCGTTGATATCTCAGCCAAAGTGGTTGCTCCTGCTCTAGTAATACATAAATCAGACTCTTTAATCAAATCAACAAAATTTTCTCTAAAATCAAAAATAACGTTTTCAATATTTACATCTTCATAAACTTTTTTTAAGTTTTCGATATTGCTTTGCTTTGTTTGTTGAATAATCTTTATTCTATGAATTTTCGATAAACTAATTATCACATCTTGAATTATATTATCAAAAATTTTAGATCCTTGACTACCTCCAACAACTAAACAACAAAATTTTTCATTTTCAATATTTAGTTGGTTATTCTCAAAGAATTTTTTTCTTACTAGTGGTGGGATAATTTTAATTTTATAAAGATATTCATTTGGAAAATTTTTTAATTTTTTGTTGTAAGAAAAAATTTTTTTACAAAATTTTAAAAAAAATTTGTTAGCCCTACCCAGAACAACGTTAGGTTCAAGAAGATATATTTCTAATTTTAAAAGTTTTGCACTTATACAAATTGGTAATGACATGTAACCACCGGTAGATAAAACTTTCCCTATTTTTTTATTTTTAAGAAATAAATAAGATTTGAATATGAGATAAACAACCTTAAAAAACTTGAAAAAAATTAAAAAATCTAAATTTAATTTAGGGGTGTCAATTAAAATTATATCTGTAATTTCTTTATTTAAGTATTTCAATCCTCTGAGATCAGTAGAAATATAGACATTGAACTCCTGCTTTAAATGTTCATTCAATACTTCTGCTGGCACTACATGCCCCCCTGTGCCACCTGTTGAAATTAAAATATTTTTTTTCATAAAATTATAATTTTCTTTTTGTTAAGTTTAAAATTATCCCTGAAATAATCGAAACACTTATTATTGAAGAGCCACCATAACTTAAAAATGGTAGTGTCATGCCTGTTGTTGGAAATAATCGTATATTAACTCCAACATGTATCATTACCTGTATTAATATTAAACTTACTAAGCCTGTTAATATCAGTTTGCTTTTCCCGTTTTTTTCATCATAAACTTTTCTCAAGACCGAAATCAAAAGTATCAAAAAAATTAATAAAATTAACATTATGAAAATAACTCCAAATTCTTCTGAAATCACAGATATTATATAATCAGTGTGGGCCTCTGGTACTCTGTTTTTTAATGTGCCCTCTCCAATTCCTTTTCCAAAAAAACCCCCGCTCACTATAGATTCTAAAGCCTTATCAGATTGAAAATTATAAGTGCCAGTTTCTGGATCAAAAAAAGAAAATAACCTATTTTTTATATACTCAAAGCGAGGAATATAAATTACCATTAATAACAATCCAATCAGTAAAATAAAAAAAATAGAAATAAGAAAAAATAAATTTATTCCAGAAATAAAAACCAAAATTAACCAGCTAAGACTAATAAGAAGTGTTTGTCCAATGTCAGGCTGGAGTATAAGCAAACTGACAATAAAAGCTGTAATAAAAAATGATAGTGTGTGTTTCAAACTTAGGTTTGAATATTTTTGAGAAGAAATTATTAAACTTAATATTACTATTAGGAATGGTTTAACAAACTCTATTGGCTGAATTCTTGGCAAAAAATATAAATCTATCCACCTCTTTGAGCCTTTTATCTCTACTCCAATTAAAGGGACTAAAAATAGTAATAATAAAGAGAAACCAAATATCGCAATCGATATTCTATAAAGATTTTTTTCAGAAACATATGATAAAAAAAAAATTAAAAAAAAACCACATGTTACAAAAAAAGTATGTTTAAAAAAAAAAAAATAGGTATTAGTATCCAGCTTATCTGAAGCGATTAATGATGTTGAAACAAGTGAAAAAAATAAACCTACAAAAAATAATAATAATATTAACGATAAAATAAACTTATCTATACTTTTCCACCATTGATAGTAGGAAATATGATTAAAAAATTTTTCTCTCATTTTTGTATCTTTTAATTAATCCATTAAAATATAAACCTCTATCTTCAAAATTTTTAAAAGTGTCAAATGACGCTGATGCAGGACTAAATAAAATAGTATTTTTTATAAATTTGTTTTTCTTGACATTAATAATCGCAGCATCTAGCGCACTTTTTAGGTTTTTAAATCTTTTCAATCTAACTTTATCACTTAGATCATTGAGAAATTTTTTATAATTTTTTCCAAAAACATAAACTCGAATATTCTTAAAATATTTATTAGGTAAATTTAATTTATCTTTTTTCTTTGGGATACCTCCTATTAGCCAATGTATATTATCATATGTTTTCAGCAGATTTTCTGAGGATGAATAACTTGTAGATTTTGAATCATTTATGATTATTAACTGATTTTTTCTGTAAATTATCTGCTGTCTGTAATCTAGTCCTTTAAATTTATTAATACTTTTAATTAAAATATCTTTTTTAATACGAAAATTTTTAATGATTTCCAGAACAAATGATAAATTTGCTAAATTTGTTCCTGATAAAAAATACTTGTTAGTAATTTTTTTTTTTTAAAACTTTATTAACTTTTAAGTCAATATTTTTAATTTTGGATTTATATGAAATTTTCCTTATCTTATTTTGAATTAATTTATCATTTTTATTTATAAAACTTTTAGATCCTTTTTTTTGATTTTTTAAAAGCTTAAATTTTGCAGAAATATAATTCTTTAAATTGCCATGTCTTTCTAGATGATCTGATGAAATATTTAAAATTACTGCATACTTTGAATTAAAGATTTTGCTATATTCTAATTGATAAGATGATGCCTCAATTACAAAAATAGTTTTTTTTGATATTTTTTTTTTCAATAGTATTGGAGTACCAATATTTCCAACTAATTTAACATCAATCTTTTGATCTTTTAAAATATCGTATAAAAGTTTACAAGTTGTAGATTTTCCATTTGTGCCCGTAACTGTAATACATTTATTTCTATGTGATGAGTAAAATATATCTAAATCAGTATAGATATTTTGATTATATTTTTTTAATAGATGCTTCAATTTACAGTTGTTAGCGTCAATTCCTGGACTTATAATTATTAGATCAAATTTTAACTTCAATAGTTTTTTTAGTGAAATAATTTTTCTTTTGATTGTCCTTGTAAATTTTAATTTTAAATTATCATCAAATAGATATACGTCATTTTTATTTTTTAAAAAATTAAAAGACGATAAACCAGTTTTGCCAAGACCATAAACCAAAATTTTTTTATTAAAAAAAATTTTTGAATTTAAATTCATTATCTTAATTTTAAAGTAGCTAATCCTATCATAGCTAAAATGATAGATATTATCCAAAATCGAATTACAACTGTAGACTCTGGCCAACCTTTTTTTTCAAAATGATGATGGATTGGAGCCATTTTAAAAACTCTTTTTCCGGTAAGTTTGTAAGAAATAACTTGAACTATTACTGAAACGGCTTCTAAAACAAATAAACCTCCAGTGATTGCTAAAACTATTTCATGTTTTGTAATGATTCCAATGGCTCCTAATGAACCACCAAGAGATAAAGATCCAGTGTCACCCATAAAGATTTTAGCGGGTGGAGCGTTAAACCATAAAAAACCCAAACAAGATCCTATTATCGCACCACAAAAAATTGAAATTTCACCAGTACCCTCAATATATGGAATTTGTAAATAATTAGAAAATACAATATTCCCAGTGACATAACTTATAAAAGCAAAACAGGCTGCAACTAATATAACCGGGACTGTTGCTAAACCATCTAATCCATCGGTGAGATTCACGGCATTAGATGAACCTATGATTACAAATATCGAAAAAGGTACAAAAAACCAACCAAGATTTATGACTAGGTTTTTAAAAAAAGGAAAATATAAATTAGTCAAATCTTGATTTTCATTTAAATAAACAAAAAAACTTACACCAATAATTGCTAATATTATTTGTAAAGTTAATTTCAATTTTAAGGAAATTCCTTGGGAATTACTATATTTTATTTTTTTATAGTCATCCAGTGCTCCAAGTAATCCGAATGAAATTGCGATGTAAATACAAAACAAAATATTGACATTTTTTAAATCTGCCCAAGAGATTACTGATATTAAAAGCCCAAACAAAATAATCACTCCACCCATAGTCGGGGTACCGATTTTCTTTATTATATGATCTTCTGGCCCATCATTCCTTATAGGATTTAAAATTTTCTGTTTTGAAAAAAATTTTATAAAAGGACCTCCAATAATTAAAACTATAACCAGTGAAGTGAAAAAAGATAACCCGGTTCTAAAAGTTAAGTATTTAAAAACATTTAAAAAGCTAAATGTATCAACAAAATTTAACAAAAACTGGTAAAACATTTAGTAATTTCCCTTTAAATTTTCTACTATTTTATTTAATCCTGTTGCATTTGAAGCTTTAACCATTAAATAATCATTATTATTTAAATTTTTTCTTATCATTTCAATAATTTCCTGTTTTTTTATTAAAATTTTTCCTTTTTTATTTTTTTGAAATTTTTCAAATATTAAAGATACCATTTTTCCTTTAACGTATACTTTATCAATATTAGTTTTATTAACTAGTGGGGCGATAAATTGATGAAGTTTTTTAGAATGTTTTCCTAGTTCTAACATATCACCAAGTAATAAAATCTTTTGTGATTTTTTTGTGTCAATCTTATGGTAATTTTCTATTGCTGATTTTAATGATAAAGGATTTGAATTATAACTTTCATCGATTAGATTTATCTTTTTATTATATACTTTAATCTTAGAATAGTCTCCTCTTCCACCTGGAGTTTTGAAATTTGAAAAGGTATTTATAGATAACCTGAAAATGTCTTCATATATGTTTAATACAGCTAAAGAACAAATTATATTATAAATATTATTTTTAAAATTATTTGATAGAAAAAAATATTTTTTTTTATTTCCCAACTTAATCTTTGCTAAATATTTTTTTCCAATTTTCTTGATATTAATCAATTTTATATTTGATCTAATACTATTAATACCAAAAGAAATCACTTTTACTTTATTTCTAATAGCGATTTTTGTATGTAATCTAAAAAAATTATCATCAGCATTTAATACAATAAAACCATTAGGTCTAATATTCTTAATTATCTCCGATTTTGCTAGAGCAATTTCTTTTAAATTTTTAAAATTTTTTGCATGTGCGTAATTTATATTTGTGATTACGCCAATATCTGGTTTTATGATTTTTGATAAATAGTCAATTTCTCCTTTTTTATCCATACCTACCTCTAAAATTCCATATTTGTCTCTTTCTTTTAAGTTTAAAAGACTTAGAGGTACTCCATATTTATTATTATATGATTTTGGTGAAATACCTACCTTGGAAATTTTTCCTAATACATCACCTAATAACTCTTTAAGTGATGTTTTTCCACAACTACCAGTGATGCCTATAATTTTCGTATCAATATTTTCCCTGAAAGTCTTTGAAGTATCAGTCAAAAACTTTAATGTATTCTTTACTTTAATTTGTCTATCAATTTTAAGTTTATTTTGAATTTTATTTACAATTGCTAATGAAGCTTTTTTTTTAAAAGATTGGGCAACAAATTTATTACCATCATTTTTTTTTCCTTTTATCGCAAAAAAAATATCATTATTTAAGATTTCTCTAGAGTCTATTCTTGCACTTTTAAACTTTAATGACATAGGTAATTTCTTTTTACCTGAAACTTCTTTAATCACATTTAGCTTAAAACTCCTTAATAAATTTTTATTTTTAATTCTAATTTCGTCCAAAATAATTTTTCTATCCGAAAAATAAATTTTTTTATCTCCGAAATCCTGACTTTTTTCATGACCCTTTCCTGTAACTAACAAGATATTACCTGTTTTTAAATCCTTAATAGATTCTGTTATAGCTCTTGCCCTATTGGAAATTTCTATAACTTTAGTTTTTTTGATCCCTTTTTTTATTTCACTTCTAATCTTTTTGGGATTTTCGTATCTTGGATTATCGTCGGTAAGATAAATCTTATCAGAGTATGTGCAGGCTATTTTACCCATTTTTGATCTTTTATTTTTATCTCTATTTCCACCACAACCAAATAATAATATTAATTTTTTATTTGGGAATTGTTCTCTTAAATTTAAAAGAGATACTTTCAAAGCTTCAGGTGTATGTGCGTAATCAAGAATTACTTTAGATTTATTCTTAATTTTACCAATCTTTTCCAATCTACCCTCAATTGGCTTAAGTTTTGGAATTATATTAAAAATTTTGCGTAAATTTAAATTATGATTGCTTGCAGCAATGATTGCCATTAAAACATTTTTTAATTGGATTTTACCAATTAGATTTAATTTAATATTTAAAATACGATTTTTACATTTAATTTTAAGAAATTGAGATTCACCTAAAAAATTATGGGATAAAATTTTAAAATTATTTTTATCATCTAGTATTGAGTATAATTTTAATTTTTTATTGAAAGCAATTTTTTTTATTTCTTTAAATTCTGGTATTGATCGATCTGATACTATAATCCCTCGCTCTTTAATCAAATTTTTAAACAAATAAAGTTTTGCTCTTAAATAATTCTTAAGATTTTTATGATAGTCAAGGTGATCGTGAGAAAAATTAGTAAATATTCCTGAATTAAATTTTAAACCATCCAATCTATTTTGCTCAAGTCCATGACTGGAAGCCTCCATTATAACATTTTCAATTTTATTATTTTTAAGCCTTGTTAGTAATTTTCCTAATGTGATAGGATCAGATGTTGTGTTAGATAAATTAAAACTAGTCATCTCTGATCTAACCCCCAAGGTTCCAATTGTAGCGACTTTCTTATTGTTTAATCTCAATATTTGATAATAGAAATCTGCAACTGACGATTTTCCATTTGTTCCAGTAATTGCAATAATATTTTTAGGTATTTTATTATAAATTTTAAAAACTGTATCAGCTAATAATTTTCTAACATTTTTAGAGTGGATAAATAAAACTCCTTTTTTAAATTCCTTAACTTTTTTTTCAGTTACAATAATTTTAGAACCTTTTTTAATCGCGATAGGTATGAACTTATTTCCGTCAATAACGTTACCTTTAATAGCAAAAAAAATATGATCTTTTTTTATTTTTGTACTTTCAGAGGAAATGCCTGAAAAAAAAAAATTTTTATAATTTTTGTTTATATTTTTAAAATAATCACCAAGAAGCATTATTAATAAACTTGTATATATTTTGTGGCTAAAATAGGCCCAATTTTTTCTATAATTTGACCTGCAACTTCAACTGCAGTCCATCCGGCAGTATTAAATGGAGTACCTTTATACTTTATACCTGACCCATCCCTGTAATGATAAATGTAATCACTATTTATTTTGGGCTCATCTAGCATAACAACTAGACTAAATTTTGGATTTGAAGCTGGAAATATAGATGCAAAAGTATTAATTTTTTTTCTAGAGTAACTACCATCTTTAATTTTTTCTGCTGTGCCTGTTTTTCCACTTACTTCATAACCACTAACGTTAGCTAAAGATGCTGTTCCCTCTTTAGTAGTTACAATTTTTCTCAAAATTTGAATAAGATTTTTTGAAATATCTTTTTTTAAGATTCTTTCTTTTTTAAGATAAGATTTTTTTTTTATAAGCGTAGGATTAATTTTATAACCACCATTACCTAAAATTGCATATGCATTTGCTAGCTGTAAAATTGTGGTAGTAATTCCATGACCATAAGACGTGGTAGCCAGTTTACATTTTCCCCAATTAAATGTTATTGGCTTTCCAATTTCTTGTATATCAAACTTAATCGTATTTAATAAATTTAAATCATTCAAGAATTTTTTAAGTTTTTCAATTCCAATTGCTTGTCCTATTCTTACTGAACCGATGTTTCCAGAACGTATTAAAATTTCCTCTGCTGTTAAATTTTCAGGAATTTTTTTATCATATTCGCTAATGGTATTTTTTCCACATTTTATACTTTTTTCTAAATTTCTAAATTTTGTTTCTGGATTTATAATCCCTTCATTTAATGCTGCAGCAAGAGTGAAGGTTTTAAAAACTGATCCTAATTCATAAATACCTTTAGTAGATCTATTAATATAATTGACATCGACAATACGCTCTCTTTTGTTAGGATCAAAATCTGGCAAAGATATAATTGAAATAATCTCGCCATTATGAATATCCATTAATACTGCGGCACTTCCAATAGTATTAAAAATTTTATTAAATTTTAAAAGTTCCTCTCTTATTAAAAATTGAATATCTTTATCAACGGTAAGTTTTACTGAATTAATATTTTTTTTAAGATCAACATCCAATGAGTTTTCTAATCCAGAAATTCCAACATTATCATCATCAATTTGTCCAATAATGTGACTGAACAAGTTTTTTTGAGGATATACTCTTCTTAAATTTTCACGAGGCTGTATTGCTTTATCACCCAACATCATGATCTTTTCATAGTTTTCTTCAGAAATTTTTTTTTCAAACCAAAAAAATTTATTTCCCTCTAGATTCAAACGAATTAAATCATAGTCTTTATTAGGAAAAATATATTTAAGATTTAACAATAACTTTTCTTTATTAATTACTTCAATTGGATTTATTCCTATATCTATTGAATTAACACTTTTAGCTAAAAAAGAACCATTTCGGTCTGTAATATTTGCTCTTTGAATTTTTTCATACGGAATATAATTTTTTGGAGTTATTGATTGTGAACCTCTAGAGCCAAGATAAGATAAATGAATAAAGTAAATTATTGATA
>CABYZU010000002.1 GCA_902523495.1 uncultured Pelagibacteraceae bacterium | reverse complement strand
GTAAATTAATTTAAACCAATCTCGAAGATTCTCGGTGTATCCATTTTCTTTACCAGTCGAATATATCATAGTTTGAATGTCTTCTGGTTTCATTTTGTCGTCACATTTATCTAAAGTTTTTACCAGAGCTTCTAAAGCTTTTTTTTCCTCACTATTAGGTTTTTTATATTTTTTTTTCAATTTTATTACGTCATTAAAATACTTTATTGCGTAGCCTACTAAATTATCAAAGATAGGATTATCTTTTTCAGAAATGTCTTTTTTATATTTTTTAACAAATTTCCAAAGAAGTTCTTTGCTGTCAGCATTACTTGTTTCGACTAAGTTTAATAACATTGAAAATGACATAATCATATTTTCTTTAGGTACCGAACTATTATGAACATGCCAGACAGGATTCATAAGAAGCTGCAACTCATTTTGATTTTTTGCTTTCTCAATCAGATCCAAATAATCATCAACAGTTTTTGAAACTATTTCTTTGTAAAGTTTTTTTGCTCTTTTTGGATTTTGATACATATACAGAGACAAACTTTCAGGAGAAGCATACTCTAACCATTGATCAATAGTGATGCCGTTTCCTTTTGATTTTGAAATCTTCTCTCCTTTCTCATCCAAAAATAGTTCATATGCAAACCCTGACGGATTTTTTTTCCCAATCAATTTGATAATTTTTGTTGAAAGTATTGCGCTCTCTATAAGGTCCTTTCCATACATTTCAAAATCAACATCTAGTGCATACCATCTCATAGCCCAGTCAACTTTCCACTGTAACTTACACTTTCCATCATAAATACTTGTTTCCAAATCTTTTCCATTATTATCAAAAACAATAACAGATTTTTCTTTATTTATATTTTTTACAGGTATTTCTAGAACATGACCTGTAACTGGACAAATTGGAAGAAATGGGCTGTATGTTTTTTGTCTCTCTTTTCCTAGTGTAGGAAGTATTATATTCATTATACCATTATAATTCTCTAAAATAACTTGGAGAGAAGAGTTAAAGAAACCTGATTTATAAAGTGATGTTGAACTTTTAAAATTATATTTAAATTTAAAATTGTTTAAAAATTTTTTTAAAATTTCATTATTATGCTCACCAAAACTATTAAATTTTTGAAAGGGATCAGGCACATTAGTAAGCGGTTTGTGTAAATTTTTTTCTAATAATTCTTTTTGTGGAACGTTATCAGGTACTTTTCTAAGACCGTCCATATCATCTGAAAAAGTAATAATTTCGGTTGGTAAATCAGTCAAATGTTTTAGTGCATTTACAATCATTGATGTCCTTGCAACTTCTCCAAAAGTTCCTATATGTGGAAGACCACTAGGACCATAACCTGTTTGAAGAATTACTTTGCCTTTTTTTTCTATAAAAGATTTTCTTTCCCGAAGCATTTTTTTTGCTTCAACGAAAGGCCATGCACTTGTTTTATCAAAATTCTCTTTTTTAATCATGATTAATTCAAATAAAATCTTAAATTAACGCTTTAACTTATTCTTATAGAGTTGAAATTTATTTACCATAAAATAATGTTCTATCAAAATGTCTAATTATAAAACTGTTTTTTTTACTCTTGGAATTCTTCAAATAATTCTTGGAATTTTTATGTTGGTCCCAATATTTGTTCAATTTTTTTTTAAAGAAATCGACTCTTCTTTTTTTGGCGCTTCAATTATTACAATTATTTTTGGTACACTATTTTTTTTATCTAATCTTGATCATGATAAAAAATTAAATTTACAGCAAGCTTTTTTATTAACCGCGTTATCTTGGCTAAGTATCGCAATTTTTGGCTCACTTCCTCTAATATTTTCTGAAGTCAATTTTTCGTTCACCAATGCATTTTTTGAGAGTATGTCAGGCATCACAACAACTGGATCAACAATCATTCCAAATTTAGAGGAGATGCCTAAAGCAATTTTGCTTTGGAGAGCAATTCTTCAATGGTTAGGTGGTATTGGAATAATTGTTATGGCGATCACTTTGATGCCAATAATGAATGTTGGTGGTATGCAATTATTTAAAATTTCCAACAGCGACTCATCTGAAAAAATTCTACCTAAATCAAAAGAAATTGCGTTGAGATTAATTTATATTTATTCAGGTCTCACTACTCTTTGCGCAATATCATATAAAATTCTTGGGATGAATACTTTTGATAGTATAACCCATTCTATGACAACAATAGCAACTGGAGGGTTTTCAAACTATAACGAGTCCATTGGTTTCTTTAACAGTTTTTCAATAGAAATCTCAGCAATGATTTTTATTATCTTGGGAAGTTTACCTTTTATCGCTTATATCAAATTCTTAAACGGTAACAGAAGAATTTTTTTCTCAGATATTCAAATTAGAACTTTTTTGAAAATAATCTTAATAAGTATTCTGATCTTATCAATTTATTTATTTTTAGATAAATCATCTGAGCTAAACTTCAGAACAGTTTTATTTAATGTAATATCAATTTTGACAGGAACTGGATATGTAAATGCACAATTTGATAACTGGGGTGGATTTCCTTTAATTATATTCATAGGTTTAATGTTTATCGGTGGATGTGCCGGCTCGACAACTTGTGGTATAAAAATATTTAGATTTCAAATACTTTATTCATTTGTTCTGACTCAACTAAAAAAAATCATCTATCCTAAAGGAATTTTTGTTCTTAAATATAATCAAAGTGCTGTTGATGATAAATTCACTGCATCAGTAATTTCTTTCATTTATATGTATCTATTGATTTTTTTTACAATTACGGCATTATTATCTTTGACGGGTCTTGACTTTATTACCTCAATATCTGGTGCTGCAACATCTATTTCAAATGTAGGACCTGGGTTAGGCTCAACTATTGGGCCAAACGGAAATTTTTCATCACTACCTGATATCTCCAAGTGGATTCTAAGTTTTGGTATGATCTTGGGTAGATTGGAATTATTTGCAATCCTTGTATTATTTTTACCATCCTTTTGGAGGAATTAGATTTGATAGAAATTAAAAAAAATTCTTTGTCTGAAATGTTCTCGGTTTATTTTGAAAAAAGAATGCTCAAAATTTTATTGCTTGGTGCAATATCAGGTTTTCCATGGGTTTTGATTGGAAGTAGTCTAAGTTTATGGTTAAAAGAAGATGGATTAAGTAGATCAACTGTTGGATGGGCTGGATTAATTTTTGCAGTTTACGCATTTAATTATTTATGGGCACCTTTAATAGATAGAATACAAATACCATATTTAACAAAAAAAATAGGTCACAGAAGAGGATGGATTGTTTTGATGCAAACTATCATCTTACTTTCACTCGTTCTTTGGAGTTTACTCGATCCATCTGAAAATTTAGCTTTAGTTGTTTCAGTAGGCTTAATAATTGCTATTGCATCATCAACTCAAGATATAACTGTTGATGCTTTAAGAATTGAACAGATTGGTGAGAATGAGGGAAAATCCATGGCTGCTGGAGCCGCGATGGCTGTTGTGGGTTGGTGGACAGGATACAAATTAGGTGGAGTACTATCATTATTTGCAGCAGATATTCTACAAAACATTGGTTTTGAAAATTATTGGCAACTAACTTTCTTAATTTTGGGGATTTTAGTAATTTTAATGAACATTGGCTTAATGTTCATTGATGAGTCTGGAAATTTAGAGAGACAAAATCAACAAAAAGAAAATGACAAATTGATATCATCTCAATTTAAAAATGAAAATATATTTACAAAATTGATAACTTGGGTTGCTGGAACAATTAGTGGCCCAATCATTAGTTTTTTTAAAAAAAATGGCTTTT
This sequence comes from uncultured Pelagibacteraceae bacterium, assembly GCA_902523495.1. Taxonomy (GTDB): domain Bacteria; phylum Pseudomonadota; class Alphaproteobacteria; order Pelagibacterales; family Pelagibacteraceae; genus Pelagibacter. The sequence continues at coordinate 91,489 of CABYZU010000002.1, read as the reverse complement.
CAATTGCTCTAGGAATTTTAGGATTTGTTTTTTTATTTAAAGTGGGAGAGGCATTTCTTGGAAGGATGTCTATAATTTTTTATAAAGAAATAGGTTTTAGTAAATCGGATATCGCTATTTACTCTAAAACGTTAGGTTGGATCACTACTGTGACGTTTACTCTTTTAGGTGGGCTTTTTGTGATAAGATCTGGTGTTTTAAAAGCAATGTTTTTTGCTGGAGTAATGATGGCAAGTACAAACCTTTTGTTTAGTGTGTTGGCCTGGAGCGATAAATCAGAATTTTTATTTGCTATTGCAGTTATTTTTGATGATATAGCTGCTGCATTTGCAACAGTGGCTTTTGTGGCCTTTATATCTTTGCTCGTAGACAGAGCCTACACAGCAACTCAATATGCACTCTTAGCATCAATAGGCACAGCTGGAAGAACAACTTTAGCCTCCTCCTCTGGTGCCCTTGTTGATTGGTTAAATGGTGATTGGGGAATATTTTTTATATTGACTGCGCTAATGGTAATTCCTTCATTAATAATCCTATGGATTATGAAAAATAAACTACAACTAAGTGAAAAATAATTTTTTAAATAAATCTGTGGCTAACGTTTACTTTAAACCATCTCCCAATTCTGAGATAGTTTCACAAATTTTATATGGAGAGAAATTTAAGATTCTATTGAAAAGAAAAAGATATATAAAAATAAAAACTTATTATGACAATTATATTGGATATATAAAAAAAGATAAGTTTTTAGAAAATTTTAAACCCTCACATAAAATTTCAAAAATTAAATCTAGAATTTTCTCTAAAAAAGGTAAAAAATTTTTGCCTTCAAACCATTATCTATATTATGGATCTGGTGTGCATAAAATAAATGAAAATAAAAAGTTTGTAGAATTTGAAAAAAATAAATGGATCAAAAAAAGTGATGTCAAAAATATTGATCACCATGAAAAAAATTATATCAAAATATTCAAATTCTTTTTAAACACAAAATACTTATGGGGCGGAAAAACCTGTGTTGGTATCGATTGTTCAGCATTAATTCAAATCTATTTTTATTACAACAGAATATTTTTTCCAAGAGATACAAAAGATCAAATAAGATTTTGTAAAAGAAAAAGAGGTAAAAATCGGCTTAAAGGAGATATCGTATTTTGGAAAGGACATGTTGGTATATGTCTAAATAAGTCTAGATTTATTCATGCTTATGGACCAAAAAAGAAGGTGATAATAATGCAAACAGCACAAACAATTAAATTAATTGATAAAACTGCAAATCTAAAAGTTAAAAAAGTAAGTAATATCAGTAATATTTAATCTCTACCAAAGTCAGGTTTGTTTACATCTTGTTTTAATTTAATAATTTTAGACCTAACTTTTTTAGTCTGAGATAATTTTTTTAAAATTGACTTATTATTTTTAGAATTTAAATCTTTTTTAAAAGATTTTAAGTTTTTGATAAATAAGTCTATCGCTTTTGTAACATTAACCTTATTTTCAAAAAAAATATCTCTCCACATAATTTCATTTGAAGCAGCTATTCTTGAAAAATCTCTCAACCCCCCAGCACTGTATTTAATAAGGCCAAATTTGAGTATTTTTTCAAAATCTTGAGCCGATTTGACCAAATTATAAGCAATTAAATGTGGTAAATGACTTGTGATAGAAAAAACTTTATCATGTTTTTCAGAGTTCATAATAACAGTTTTTGAGCCCATTTTTTTCCAAAAAGAAATTAAAAATTTTAAACCCTTAGAACTTGTTTTTTTATCCTTAATTATTACACACCATTTATCCTCAAACATATCAGCTTTTCCAAATTCTGGTCCACTTACCTCTGATCCAGCGATAGGGTGACTCCTTATCCAATTTATACCACGCTTCAAAAATTTTTTAATAATTTTTGATGACTCTATTTTTGAAGATCCAACATCAGTAATCAGTGTCTTTGGTGAAATAGTTTTATTAATTTTAAGAATGAGTTTTTTATATTCACTCGTTGATGTACAAACAATCACTAAGTTTGAATTTACCAAACCATCTTTAAGTGACTTAACAATTGTTCCAGGTAATCTGAGACTTTTTATTTTAGCAATATTAGTTTTTGATTTTTCATAAATAAATATTTTTTTTGCTATTTTTTTTTTTGAAATCTTCCTTACTAAAGAAGAGCCCAATAATCCACAGCCTATAATTAATACATTTCTCATTTTCTAAATATATTTTGTGTTGCTTTAATAAATTTTATATTCTCCTCTTTTGACCCAATCGTTAATCGTAGCATATTTTTTATTTTATAACCTTCTTCAGTAGATCTTAAAATAATTCCCTTTTTTTTTAATTTTTTATAGAAACTATTAGCTCTTAGTTTGCATCTATTAAAATTTAATAATAGAAAGTTAGCAGAAACTTTATTCGAGCTAATATCATAATTGCTCAAAAAATTTTTCAGTTTTGTTGCATAAAAATAATTATGTTTTACTGAACGCGAAATAAATTTTTTATCCTTAAGTGACTCAATAGCTGCTTTTTGAGCTACTTCATTAACATTGAATGGAGGTTTAATAACATTCAAAGCATCAATAATTTTTTTTGAACCATATCCCCAACCAATTCTTAGGGATGATAGTCCGTAGATTTTTGAGAATGTCCTTAATATAAAAACATTCTGCTTATTTTTGAATAAATCTAAACCAGATTTATAGTCTCTATTTTTCATATACTCTGCATAAGCATCATCTACAACAAGTAAGATATTTTTTCTTAATCTTTTTCTTAAATCAATTAATTCAAAATTGTTCAAGTAAGTGCCAGTTGGATTATTTGGATTAGCAAGAAATACAATTTTAGTTTTATTGCTTACTCTTTTAATTATTTCAGAAACAGAAACTTTAAAATTTTTTTCTTTGGCAAAAACAACTTTTGCTCCAACTATTTTTGCATATATTCTGTACATTAAAAAACTAAATTGAGGAAGAATTACTTCATCTTTTGGTTTAAGTAAAAGTTGGCATAACATTTGAATAACTTCGTCTGAACCAGCTCCACAAATTATCTTTTCTTTGTTACAACTAAATTTTTTTGAGATCTGACTTCGTAATTTTTTAGACTTTCCATCAGGATATCTGAATAGACTTAGTTTTTTATTTGATATTGCCCTCTTGGCTTTCACACTTACTCCTAAAGCAGACTCATTTGCTGAAAGTTTAATGATTTTATTAAAACTCTTAATAGTTGATTTGCCAGGTTGATAAGCCTCGATATTAAATTTTTTAAATTTTATAGTTGTCATCTTTTAAATTTTAGCCTCTTTATAAATAAAATAACAATTTTTCATATAGAATTAGTACAAATTTTTTAAAAATTGACATACTAAATAACATCTTGTACAAAATTTATGCGCTGATTTATCTGAATTGCGAGCGCTTTAAAAAAACCGCTAAAAAAGTTTTTTTTCTCACAATTCAATAATTAGCATTAATAATTATGAATATTAAAGAGAATATAAAAACGCTTGTTATTAAAAACCCGTTGAAACTTGATTGTGGTAAAACTATTAATAATTTTCCACTCGCATATGAAACTTATGGTTCGCTTAATAAAAATAAAGATAATGCAATCCTTGTTTTTCATGCGCTTACTGGTGATCAATTTGTTACGGGTATTAATCCCGTCACAAAAAAAGATGGTTGGTGGTCTTATGCGGTGGGTCCTAACAAATCAATAGATACAAATAAATATTTTGTTATTTGTGCAAATGTAATAGGTGGTTGTATGGGCTCATTTGGTCCAAGCCACAAAAATCCTGATACAAATAAAATTTACGGAACTGATTTTCCTGTAATTACTATTAATGACATGGTCAACGCGCAAGTAAATTTATTAGATCATTTTGAGATAAAAAAACTTTTTTCAGTTGTTGGTGGATCGATGGGAGGAATGCAGGTTTTGCAATTTATTAGTAATTATCCGGATAAAGCTGGTACAGTAGTACCAATAGCATGTACCTCTAGTCATTCTGCTCAAAATATTGCTTTTAATGAGTTGGGTAGACAAGCGATAGCATCGGATCATAATTGGTTTGACGGAAAATATTTATCTAATAACACTCTTCCTGATAAAGGGTTATCAGTAGCAAGAATGGCTGCTCATATAACTTATTTGTCAAAAAAAGGTTTACAAGAAAAATTTGGAAGAAAACTTCAAGAGAGAGATGCTCTTAAATTTGGATTTGATGCAGATTTTCAAATAGAGAGTTATCTAAGATATCAAGGATCGGTTTTTGTAGATAGATTTGATGCTAATAGTTATCTTTATATCACAAGAGCAATGGATTATTTTGATCTAGTTAAACAATTTGATGGTAATTTATCTAATGCATTTAAAAAAACTAAGGCTAAGTTTTTTGTAATATCTTTCACCTCAGACTGGCTCTATCCAACTCAAGAAAATAAAGATATAGTTATCGCTCTTAATGCAATTGGTGCTGATGTTGGATTTGTTGAAATAAAATCTGACAAAGGTCATGATTCTTTTTTATTAGATGTTCCAGACTTTTTGAACACCCTTAAAAATTTTTTAGATAAGTCTTACTCAGAGAGATAATAGTGAAAACAGAATATAAAATAATTGTCGATTTAATAGAAGAAAAAACAAGAGTTTTAGATGTTGGCTGCGATGATGGCACATTATTGGAGTCATTAAAAAAAAATAAAAATGTTGATGCGAGAGGAATTGAGATTTCAAAGGATAAAGTTCAAACCTGTGTATCAAAAGGACTTACTGTAATTGAAGGAAATGCGGAATTGGATTTAAAACAATTTCCAAATGATTCTTTTGATTATGTTGTTTTAGGTCAAACTTTACAAGCTTTCATAAATCCTGAAATTGTTATAAAAGAACTTTTAAGAGTTGGAAAGAAAGCAATCATAACAATTCCAAATTTTGGTCATTGGAAAGTAAGATTAAATTTACTTATCAAAGGAACAATGCCAATCACAGAATCATTACCAAATGATTGGTACAATACCCCAAATATTCATATGTGTACAATTAAAGATTTTGTTAAATTTTCAAAAATTATAAACTTTAAAATCTTTAAATCTTTAGCTCTAACTAATAAAAATATATCAACTATTAATAATTCTAATTTATTTTATAAAAATTTATTTGCAGAATTAGGTATATTCTTAATTGAAAAATAAGATGAGAATAGAAATAATTAAGTGTTTACAAGATAATTATAGTTACTTGTTAATCGACGACTCTAAAAGTATTGGATGTGTTGTCGACCCTGGCGAGGCAGCTCCAATTATAAAATGTGTTGAAAGTAATAATATTGAACTAAAATATATTCTTAATACTCATCATCATTATGATCATGTAGGTGGCAACTCAGAATTAAAGAAAAGATATAATTCTAAAATAGTTGGATTTAAAGAGGATAAAGATCGTATTCCAGAAATTGATGTACTTGTGGAAGATAATCAAAAATGGAAAGGTGAAAATTTTGAGGCAAAAATTTATCATATACCAGGTCATACAAGTGGGCATATTGCTTTTCATTTTTTTTTGGAAAAAAAAATTTTTACTGGGGATACCTTATTTTCTTTAGGATGTGGTAGAATTTTTGAGGGAACTTATGAACAGATGTTCAATTCATTAAAAAAAATAAAAGAACTCCCAAAAGATACTCTGATATATTGCGGCCATGAATATACATTACAAAATTCAAAATTTTGTGAGTCAAACGATCCTAATAATTCAAATTTGAAGAGTAAAATTAGAGAAATTAAAGAAAAAATAAAAAATGGCCAACCCACTATTCCATCAATTTTATCTGATGAAATAGAATGCAATATATTTCTTAAAGCTAAAGATGTTGAAAGTTTTTCAAAATTAAGAGATTTAAAGGATAATTTTTGATTTATAAAACTTGACTATAACTTTGCTAAGACTATATTGCCTTAACAAAATTTGGAGTATTTATATGTCATTCGCTGTAATAAAAACAGGTGGTAAACAATATAAAGTTAAATCTGGAGAGATTTTAAAAATAGAAAAATTAGCAGATTCTAAAGCTAGCTCAAAAATAGAATTTAAGGAAATTTTGGTTTATGGAGATGATAGCAAAATAGAAATTGGAGCTCCAATGGTAAATGGTGCAAAAGTTGAGGCTGACTTAATTAAAAATAGTAAAAATAGGACTGTGTTGATTTTCAAAAAAAGAAGAAGGCAAAACTCACGGAGAAAAAATGGACATAGACAAGAATATTCTTTGATTAGAATAAATAAAATTTTTTCAAAAGATGGTAAAATTCTTTCAGAAGCTAAAAATTTTTCTAAAGTAACAAAAAAGACAGAAACAAAAAAAGAGGCTAGTAAATAACTAGGAATTAATTATGGCAACAAAAAAAGCAGGTGGATCATCTAGAAATGGACGTGATAGCGCTGGGCGAAGACTTGGTGTCAAAAAATATGGTGGACAAGCTGTTATACCTGGAAACATTATTGTAAGACAGAGGGGTACAAAAATATTTCCTGGTGAAAATGTAGGAATGGGTAAAGATCATTCAATTTTTTCAGTAATTAAAGGAAAAGTAGTTTTTAAAAAAACAAAATCAGATCGAACTTTTGTTTCAGTAAAACCCAATTAATAGTACAACTTAAAATATTGTTGTATTATGAAATTCTTAGATCAAGTAAAAATTTATATTAAAGCTGGAAACGGTGGAGATGGTTCCCCAAGTTTCAGAAGGGAAAAATTTATAGAATTTGGTGGCCCAGATGGCGGTGATGGTGGAAAAGGAGGCTCAGTAATTTTAAGGGCTGAACAGAACTTAAATACTTTAATCGATTTTAGATATCAACAACATCACAAAGCAAAGAGAGGTGAAAACGGTGCAGGACAAAACCGAACAGGTAAGAGTGGTCAGGATTTAATTTTAAAGGTTCCTTTAGGAACTCAAGTTTTTGAGGAAGATAATAAAACATTAATTTACGACTTTACACAAATTAGTGAGGAATATACTGCTGCTGCTGGTGGTAAAGGTGGATTAGGAAATACAAGGTTCAAAAGTTCTACGAATAGAGCTCCAAGAAAGTTTACAAAAGGAACTCAAGGAGAAGAGTTTACAATTTGGCTGCAGTTGAAAACAATAGCCGATATTGGAATTATAGGACTACCTAATTCAGGAAAATCTAGTTTATTGGCATCAGTCACTAATGCAAATCCTAAAATTGCAAACTATCAATTCACGACTTTAAATCCAAATTTGGGTGTAGCGAGTTATGATAATAAAGAGATTACGATAGCAGACATACCTGGGTTGGTAGAAGGGGCTCATAAAGGTACAGGTCTAGGAATTCAGTTTTTGAAACATATTGAGAGATGTAAATCTCTTTTACATTTAATTGATATTACAAGTGAGGATTTAAAAAAAAGCTATCAACAGGTAAAAAATGAGCTTAAAAAATACAGTAACAAACTTATTAAAAAAAAAGAATTAATAGTGTTGAATAAAATAGATCTTGTTGATGAAAAAAAAGTAAACAATATTATTAAAAACTTTAAAAAGATTACTAAATCAGAAGTTGTTACTGTATCTACTTTTAGTAAAACCTCAGTATCAAAAATTAAATCAAAATTATTGAACTATGTATCTTAGAAACTCAAAAAAAATTGTTATTAAAATAGGATCTTCACTTTTAGTTGATCAAAATAAAAGAATAAGAAAAAAATGGCTCACTAGCTTTGCTAAAGACATAAAAAAATTCAGATCAAATAACCAAAAAGTTATAATTGTTTCTTCAGGTGCAATTGCCCTTGGATGTAAAAAAATGAATTATATTAAAAAAAATCTTAAACTAGATAAAAGTCAAGCTATCGCATCTATAGGACAAATTGAATTGATGAATTTGTACTTAGAAACATTTTCAAAATATAAACTAAATATTTCTCAAATTTTACTTACCCTTGATGATACTGAGGAGAGAAGAAGATCAATTAATGCAAAAAGAACTTTTGAAAACTTATTTGATCTTGATTTCATCCCTATTGTTAATGAAAATGATACTATTGCTACATCTGAAATTAAGTATGGAGATAACGATAGACTTGCTTCTAGAGTAGCTCAAATTACAAATGCAGACACTTTAATATTACTGTCTGATGTGGATGGTCTATATACAAAAAATCCAAAAAAATTTAAAGATGCTCAGTTGATTAAAAGAGTCGGTGATTTAGACAAAGTTATCAAAAGTATTAATATTAAAGGTATGACAGAATTAGGTAGTGGTGGCATGAATACAAAAATCGAAGCTGCTAAAATTTGTAATTTGTCTGGTTGTAACATGGTAATAGCAAATGGATTAAATCTTAATCCTATAGATCGAATACAGAATGAAAATAATTGTACTTGGTTCATATCTAAAGTATCTAAAATGCATGCAAGAAAAAAGTGGATAATCAGCTCAATTTCTCCTAAGGGTGAACTTATAGTTGATGATGGTGCAAAAAAAGCTCTTCATATTGGAAAAAGTTTATTGGCAGCTGGAATAAAAAAGGTGGTCGGCAAATTTAATAAAGGAGATCATATCAAAATTTTAGATAATAAAAAAAAGGAGTTTGCTCGTGGACTTAGTTCTTTTTCATCAAAAGAGATAAATCTAATTATCGGCTGTCATTCTAATGAAATACAAAAAATTTTAGGATATGTATCAAAATCTGAGGTAGTTCATAAAGATGACATGGTGGAAATTTAATGAGTAAAATATTAATTAGTATTGGAACAAGATCAAAAGAAGCATTTGCACAGCCAATAAGCACTAATAAAAAAAATAAAGTTTTGAGTGATTATCTTAAATTGATAAATAAAAATAAATATTTAATTCTTAAAGAAAATAAAAAAGATATAAATCAGGCAATTAAAATAAACTTAAAGAATAACTTAATAAACCGATTAATTTTAAATGAAAAAAAAATCTTAGATATAATTAATTCAATTAAAAAAATAATTAACTTAAAGGACCCAACAAATAACATTATTGAGAAATGGAAGAGGCCAAATGGACTTGAATTTTCAAAAATATCAATTCCAATAGGAGTGATTGGAGTAATTTATGAAAGTAGACCGAATGTAACTTCTAATGTTGCATCATTGTGTTTTAAATCCGGAAATCCTGTTATTTTAAAAGGTGGTTCTGAGGCCTTTTACTCTAATAAAATATTGTCAAATCTATTTAGAAAAGCTTTAAAAAATAACAATGTTAATCAAAATTTTGTTCAATTCATCGATATAAAAAAAAGGAAAGTAGTTGATTTTTTACTAACCAAAATGATTAATTTTATTGATGTAATCATACCAAGAGGTGGAAAAAATTTAGTTAAAAAAGTGCAAAGTATATCTAAAATTCCAATTATTGGTCACTTAGAAGGTGTTTGTCATACGTACGTAGACAAAGATGCTGACCCTAGAATTGCTACTAAAGTAATAATTAATGCAAAACTACGGAATACAGCAATTTGTGGAGCGACTGAAACAATTTTACTTAATGAGCGCGTAATTAAAAAGTTTGGAATTGATATTTTAAAAAAACTAGAGGAAAAAGGTTGTGAAATTATTGGTGATAATAAAATAAGAAAAATTTATAAGGGTAAAATTAAAAAAGCAACAATCAGAGATTGGTCAAAAGAATATTTATCCTCTACCGTTTCTGTAAAATCAGTCAAAAATTTACAAGAAGCGATTTCTCATATAAATGAATATGGAACTATGCATACTGATTGTATTATTACAAAAAACAAAAAGTCAGCAAAAAAATTTTTACATGAGGTTAAAAGTTCAATTGCAATGCACAATACCTCAACACAATTTGCAGACGGTGGGGAATTTGGATTTGGTGGTGAAGTTGGAATATCAACAAATGTTCTACCGCCTCGGGGTCCTGTAGGATTAAACCAATTAGTTTCTTATAAGTATATGGTTACGAGCAAAGGTAAGGTAAGGAAATAGATTGACTGTAGGAAAAAATAAAATAGGTATTCTAGGTGGATCTTTTGATCCAGCTCATAAAGGACACTTGGCCATATCGAACGAAGCAATTAAAAGATTTAATCTAAAAAAAGTAATATGGGCGATAACAAAAAAGAACCCATTCAAAAAAAATTCTTTTACAAGTTTAGAAAATAGAATCAAATATTGCAAAAGTGTAATCGGAGCAAATAATCTAATAAAAGTAAAATTTTACGAAAATATCATAAAATCAAATAAAACAATTAATTTAATAAATCATATTTCAAAGAATAAAAAATATGAAATATACTTTATTATGGGAGCAGATAACTTAATAAAGTTTCATAAATGGCATAAGTGGAAGTCAATTTCACAAAAGTGTAATATTGTCGTTTTTGATAGACATGGTTTCAAAAAAAAATCATTAAATTCAATAACATTTAAAAAATTAAATGATAAAAATTTGAAATTTATTGAATTTAATAAGGTCAATATTTCTTCTTCTCAATTAAGAAAAATTTGATATGCTTTAATTAACTAATGGATAGAATTTCAGATCTAAGAAAAATTATAATTAAAACTTTAGATTTAAATAAAGCCTTAGATATTGTTAGCATAGATCTCAAAGATAAAAGCTCTATGGCAGAATACATGGTAATTGCGAGCGGTACTTCCTCTAGACATATCCAATCACTCTCGGAACAGGTTTTAGAAAAATTTAAAGATTATGGAATGAAAGATACCAAAATTGAGGGAAAAGAAAGTAATGAATGGAAACTAGTAGATGGAATAGATGTTATAGTTCATATTTTTCATCCTGAAAAAAGAAAATTCTATGAGCTAGAAAAAATGTGGTCTGAATTTATCCCAAAAGAGAAACTTATTATATGAAAAGATCTTACATTTTTTTTAGTACCTTAATTTTTTTAAAATTTTTAACTTTAAATTTTGTAAACTCTGCTGAAAACAACATCTATGAAAAAATTGATTTATTTGGGGAGGTGTTAGAAAAAATCAACAAAGAATATGTAGATGAAATAAATCAGTCAGATAGTATGGATTCTGCAATTAATGGTTTGTTGCAATCACTTGACCCTTATTCAGCATACATGTCTCCAGAAATTTTTAACGAAATGCAAACAGAAACGAGTGGTGAATTTGGTGGCTTAGGAATAGAGGTAGGTATGGAGTCTGGAGTAGTTAAAGTTATTTCTCCAATTGATGATACACCTGCGTCAAAAGCAGGGATCAAGGCAGGAGATTACATAATAAAAATAGATAACGTGCAAGTTCAGGGTAAGTCTTTAAGTGAGGCAGTAGATTTAATGAGAGGACCTGTTGGTTCGTCAATCAATTTAACAATCAGAAGGGTCGGTCAAAAAAAAGCGCTTAACATCAATATTGTTAGAGAAATTATTGAGATTAGGTCCGTTAGAGCTGAACTTTTAAAAAAAAATATTGGTTACATTAGATTAACCTCTTTTAATGAAAATAGTAGCGAACAAATTAAAAATCAAATCAAAAAATTTGAAAAAAATCAGAATGTTAATTCATATATTCTTGATTTAAGAAATAACCCTGGTGGTTTATTATCTCAAGCAATTAAGGTTTCGGATTTTTTTTTAAATAATGGAGAGATAGTATCTACTAAAAGTAGAAAGGCTTCTGAAAACAGAAAGTGGTTTGCTAAAAAAGGAGATCTAATAAATGGTAAAACTTTAATAATCCTAATAAATTATGGATCTGCATCAGCATCAGAAATAGTTGCTGGTGCGCTCAAAGACCATAAAAGAGCAATAATACTAGGAGAGAACAGTTATGGAAAAGGGTCAGTTCAATCAATAATACCACTTAAAAATAAAGGAGCTATAAGATTAACAGTTGCAAAATATTACTTACCATCAGGTAAATCAATTTCTGAAGTTGGAGTAAGTCCAGATATTGAAATTAATGAGGAGACTGATGAATTTAGAATTAAAACTGAGACTGACAATCAATTAAATTACGCTTTAAAACTATTAAACGGCTAAATGAAAGATCAATATAAGAATTTACCACTACGCAGTGGAGTAGGTATCATCGTATTAAACAAAAAAAATAAAATTTTCGTCGCAAAAAGAATAGATAATCCTAAAAATTTTTGGCAAATGCCGCAAGGAGGTATTGATGAAGGTGAGGATTATCTTTCAGCTGCTTATAGAGAATTGGAAGAGGAAACCAGCATTACAAAAGTAGAGCTCATTAAAGAATTAGATGGCTTTATCACATATTTATTACCTGATCATTTATTAGGGATTATTTGGAAAGGTAAATATAAGGGGCAAAAACAAAAATGGTTCATAATGAAATTTATTGGTGAGGATGAGGAAATAAATATCCAAACTAAAAAACCTGAATTTCTAGAATGGAAATGGATTGAATTAGAGGCTTTAACAGAAATAGTGGTAGATTTTAAATTACACGTTTACAAAGAACTTAAACAAAAAATTGGAAAAATTATCAATTAATTAATCTTAAAACTTGAACTTTTTGATCTGCTAGATATTTAGACTGATCACTTATATCAGTTTTACCTGCCTCTTCCTCAGCTTTTTTAAGCAAATTTTCTTTTTTTGATTTATCTAAACTTGCAACATTAAATATGTTACTAGTTAAAATAGATAAACTATTATTTTTAAACTCCACTATTCCATCTTCAACATAATAATTTTCATTTCCTGATTTTGAAAAAATCTTTATTATCCCAGGTTTCAAAAAAGATATAATGGAAATGTGGTCTTTTAAAATTCCCATTTCTCCTTCAAATGCAGGTACTACTGTTTCTAAAACATCTTCTTTTACAAGAAAAGATTTTTCAGGATTTACTATTTCAATTTTAAACTCTTCACTCATTAAGCAGCAGACTCTTGCTCCATTTTTTTAGCTTTCTCTATTGCTTCTTCAATCGTACCCACCATATAAAAAGCAGCCTCAGGTAAATTATCATATTCTCCTTTGCAGATAGCATCAAACCCTTTAATAGTTGACTCTAAATCTACTAATTTTCCAGGCGATCCTGTAAAAACTTCTGCAACAAAAAATGGCTGAGACAAAAATCTTTGAATTTTTCTTGCCCTTGCTACTACTAACTTGTCCTCCTCAGACAACTCATCCATACCAAGAATTGCAATAATATCTTGAAGTGACTTATAAGATTGTAATATTTTTTGGACATCTCTTGCTACTCTGTAATGCTCATCACCTACAATTCTAGGATCTAGAATTCTTGAGGTTGAGTCCAATGGATCAACAGCTGGATAAATTCCAATCTCAGCTATTTGTCTTGAAAGTACTGTTGTTGCATCTAAATGTGCAAATGACGTTGCTGGAGCGGGATCGGTTAAATCATCAGCTGGCACATAAATCGCTTGAACTGATGTGATTGAACCCTTATTAGTTGTTGTAATTCTTTCTTGAAGGTTACCCATGTCAGTCGCCAATGTTGGTTGATAACCAACTGCAGATGGAATTCTTCCTAAAAGAGCGGAAACCTCTGAACCAGCCTGAGTAAATCTAAAGATATTATCAACAAAAAAAAGTACATCTTGCCCCTCTTGATCTCTGAAGTATTCAGCTACAGTTAAGCCTGTTAGTGCAACTCTCGCTCTTGCACCTGGAGGCTCATTCATTTGTCCATAAACTAGCGCAGCCTTAGATCCAGGACCATTTTTTTTTATTACACCAGAGTCCATCATCTCATGATAAAGGTCATTTCCCTCTCTAGTTCTTTCTCCAACTCCTGCAAAAACTGAAAATCCTCCATGTGCTTTTGCAACGTTATTTATTAATTCCATAATCAAAACTGTTTTTCCAACCCCAGCGCCACCGAATAATCCAATTTTTCCACCCTTCGCATAAGGGGCAAGCAAATCAATTACTTTAATACCAGTAACAAGTATTTCAGTTTCAGTTGATTGGTCATTAAATTCAGGAGCAGCTCGATGAATTGGCCAACTTTCTTTAGTTTTAACTTCACCTCTTTCATCGATTGGTTCTCCAATAACATTAATAATTCTTCCAAGCGTTTCAGGTCCAACAGGTACTTTAATAGGAGCATTAGTATTTATTACTTCATCACCTCTTTTGAGTCCTTCTGTGGCATCCATTGCAATTGTTCTAACTGTTGTTTCACCTAAATGCTGAGCAACCTCTAGAACTAACCTATTATCGCCATTTTTACATTCCAATGCTGTTAAAATTTCTGGAAGTTCTCCATCAAATTTTATGTCAACTACTGCTCCAATAACTTGTGTAATTATTCCTTTGCTCATAATTATAAACTTTCTGCTCCTGATATGATTTCTATTAGTTCTTTTGTAATTGCTGCCTGACGACTTCTATTATACTGGATAGTAAGTTTGTCAACCATTTCACCTGCGTTTCGGGTTGCGTTATCCATCGCACTCATCCTTGATCCTTGTTCGCTAGCTGAATTCTCTAACATTGCTTTAAATATTTGTGTCGAAATATTTTTTGGTAATAAATTACTCAAAATCTCGTCTTCGTCTGGCTCAAATTCATAACTTTCTTCTGAGGTCTTATCTTTACTATCCTTAGTATTCAACGGGATTATCTGTTGAGCTTGAGGAATTTGAGTAATTACGTTTTTAAATTGATTATAAAAAATAGTGCATATATCAAATTGACTATTCTCAAATTTATCTATTATTATTTTGCCAACCTTATCAGCATCAAAATAATTAGCATTTTTTGAATTTTTGAAAGAAACATTTTCAATAATTTTATCACCATACATTCTCTTTAGTTGATCATTTCCTTTTGAACCTACTGTTATGATTTTGAGTTCTTTTCCTTCACTTACAATTTTTGAAAAGTAACTTTTGGCTTTTTTAATTATATTAGAATTAAAACCTCCACATAATCCTCTATCTGATGTCATTACAACACATAAATGAACCTTATCATTCCCAGTTCCTGATAAAAGTTTCGGAGCATTGTCTTTATCTGATATTCCACTGGACAAATTTAGAATAACATTATTCATTTTTTCTGAATAAGGCCTTCCATTTTCTGCACTTTCTTGAGCTCTTCTCAGTTTTGCTGCAGCAACCATCTTCATAGCCTTTGTAATTTTCTGTGTAGACTTAACACTTGCTATCCTTTTTTTTAAATCGTCTAAACTTGCCATTTCTTATTATGATTTAAAGTTTTGTTTAAGTTGAGTAATTACATCTATTAATAGTTTTTCTTTATCTTCTTCAAGTTTTCCAGAACTTTGAATTGAATCAATTATCTCAGGCTTATCGGATTTGCACTTTTCAATTATTTTAGACTCAAACTCTGCAATATCTTTTAAATTGATATCATCTAAATAACCTTTAACTCCACAAAAAACAGATACTACTTGCTCTGCGACCGTCAATGGTGAATATTGTTTTTGTTTTAAAAGTTCAGTCAATTTTGAACCTCTATTAAGTAGCTGCTGAGTAGAAGCATCTAAATCTGATCCAAATTGAGCAAAAGCCGCCATTTCTCTGTACTGTGCTAACTCAAGTTTCATAGATCCTGATACTTTTTTCATTGCTTTTGTTTGAGCTGAGGACCCAACCCTCGATACAGATAAACCAACATTAATTGCTGGTCTAATACCTTGGTTAAAAAGTTCTGTTTCTAAAAATATCTGGCCATCTGTAATTGAAATTACATTTGTTGGGATAAATGCAGACACATCACCTCCTTGGGTTTCAATTATTGGGAGCGCAGTTAGTGATCCTCCACCATGTTCATCACTAAGTTTTGCTGCTCTTTCTAATAACCTACTGTGCAAGTAAAATACATCTCCTGGATAAGCTTCTCTTCCTGGCGGTCTTCTTAGAAGAAGAGACATTTGCCTATATGCTACAGCTTGTTTTGATAAATCATCATAAATAATTAAAGCATGCATTCCATTATCTCTAAAATATTCACCCATGGCGCAACCTGTATAAGGAGCTAAAAATTGTAATGGAGCTGAGTCTGATGCTGTAGCAGCAACAATAGTTGTGTACTCCATCGCACCAGCTTCTTCTAACGTTTTTTGAATTTGTCTTACTGTTGACCTTTTTTGACCGACTGCAACATAGATACAGTATAATTTTTGTTTCTCATCACCTGACTCATTAATTTTTTTTTGATTTATAATTGCATCTACGGCAACAGCAGTTTTACCTGTCTGTCTATCTCCAATAATTAATTCTCTTTGGCCTCTTCCAATCGGTACTAAACTATCAATTGATTTTAATCCGGTTTGCATTGGTTCACTAACTGATTCTCTAGGAATAATACCTGGTGCTTTAACCTCTACCCTCATTTTTTTTACACTTTTATCCAACGCTCCTTTTCCATCAATTGGATTTCCTAAGCCATCAACTACTCTACCTAAAAGTTCTTTGCCAACTGGTGTATCAACAATATTACCTGTTCTTTTAACAACATCACCTTCTTTAATATTTCTGTCATCGCCAAAGATTACTACCCCAACATTTTCACTTTCTAAGTTAAGAGCCATACCTTTTGAGCCATCAGTAAACTCAACCATCTCACCAGCTTGAACATTATCTAATCCATAAATTCTAGCAATACCATCTCCAACAGATAACACTTGACCAACTTCAGTAACCTCAGTCTTTGCACCAAAATTTTTAATTTGTTCTTTTAGTATTTTTGTTACTTCTGAAGGATTTATTTCCATTTATACCTCTGTCATTCTGTTTTGAATTTGTTGTAATTTATTTTTAATAGAGGTATCAACCATAGTACTTCCGACTTGAAGAACTAAACCTCCTATTAAACTTTGATCATATTTGTAGTTTAATTTTATTTTCGAACCAAAATTTTTAGTTAGTTCCTCGGTAATTTTGATTATTTCATCATTGGACAACTCTTTTGAAGATTTTAATTCTGCTTTAAGTTCACCTCTTTTTTTTGAACATATCTCAATAAAACTTTGAAGAATTCTCTCTAAAAAAAAGAATCTTCTTTTTTGAATTAAAAAATTTAAAAAATCTTTAAATAAAGTCTCAAATTTATTATTCTCCGAAATTGAAGTTATAATCTTAAATAAATCAACTTGTTTAGTTGTTGGATCTTTTATTAAATTTTTAAACTCTTTACTTGAGTTTATTAAACCCAAGATTGATAAGCACTGTTCTTCAATTTGAGTCAAAAGATTGCCTTCATTGGATAGCTCATAAAGTGCGAGCGAATATCTTTCTGCTGAAGTTATTGAAAATCCTGTGTCTTTACTCAACTCTGTACCTATATAATATTGAAGATTAAATTAAAATTAGGCTTTAATTAACATATGACCTTTAGGTCTTCAAGTAACCGATTTGCTAAAAAGGTCTTTTTTTAGTCATTAATTGAAGTTTATTGGGTCAACATCAACTGAAAGTTTTATTCCAGCTGCAAACTTATAGTTTGGAATAATTTTTGCAATTGAGTTTTGTACTTTCATAGATTTAATTCCTCTTATCAGTAATCTAACTCTAAATTTTCTATTCAATCTAAATATGGGTGCACTTACTGGACCCAATACATTTCCTTCAATTTTACTTTCTATAAAATTTTTAAACCCTATAGCTTCTGCTTCTAATTTATTTTCGTTTTCGCCAGTAAGTATTAGTGAGATAAATCTTTGAAATGGAGGAAGCTTATTTTTTTTTCTAATCTCTAACTCTCTCTCTAAAAAAATATCAGGATTTTTATTAGTAATATCATCAATCATTTTTGTATCATGATTATATGTTTGAAAATAAACTGTAGCTGATTTCCCAGTTCTACCAGCTCTTCCTGAAAGTTGGTGATAAAGTTGTAAGTTCTTCTCTGCCCCTCTTAAATCATGTCCTTGCGAAGAAAGATCAATATCAACAACTACAATACAATTTAAATTTGGAAAATGAAATCCTTTTGAAATTAATTGAGTTCCGACTAAAATATCAATTTCATTTTTAATAATTTTATTCAACTTATCCATCGAGTCTTTTTTGTTCATAGTATCACTTGAAAAGATTTCAATTTTCTTATCTGGGAATTTTCTTTTTACCTCATCTGATATTCTTTCAACGCCAGGGCCACTAAATATAAATTCACAATTTCCATCTTTTGAACAATTTCTTTTTAAAAGAGATCTATAACCACAGTAATGACAAAGTAAATTATTCTTCTTTTTATGATATACTAGATTGATGCTACAATTCGGGCATGAAAAACTTGAATAACATTTATTACATAGTACATGTGGTGAAAATCCTCGTCTATTAAGAAAAAATAAAACTTGATCCTTTTTTTCTAGATGTAGATTTACCTTATGAATAATTTCATTTGATAACCAAGACTGCTTTTCTAACTTAGATTTATTTAAATCTATTATTTGATAATTTGGAAGAGATGCATTTTTATATCTCTGGTCTAACCTAGATACACTATATTTTCCCTTTTTTATGTTTTCAAATGTTTCAATAGACGGTACTGCCGTTACCAGATTTATAGGAATATTTTCAAATGATGCTCTGGCTATTGCCATATCTCTTGCATTATAAGTTACTCCCTCATCTTGTTTAAATGACTGGTCATGTTCTTCATCAACAATAATTATCCCAAGTTTTGCAAATGGTAAAAATAAAGATGACCTTGCACCAATTATAACCTGAATTTTTCCATTAGAAATTCCACTCCATATTATTTCCTTTTTTTTTTTTGATACCCCTGAGTGCCAAACAGCCGGATTAAAACCAAAATATTCAAAAAATTTTTGTTCAAACTGGCCAGTTAATCCTATTTCGGGTAATAATATTAAGCCTTGAAAACCTTTCTTCACTATTGATTTTAGTGCTTCAAAATAGACTAAAGTTTTTCCAGAGCCAGTTGTTCCCTGCAATACGTGTACTCTAAACTTATTGTTCACAACACTCATTTCCTTAAGAGACTTTTTTTGATCCTCAGAAAGTTTTAATGAACTAATTTTTATATCACTTTCAAAAGCTTTAAGATTTTTTTTAAGATTGTTTTCAATTGCATTATTACTCAACAATAATAATTTTAAAGCCATGCCTTTTGGAATAATATTGTATTCTGAAAACCAATTTAAAAAGTTTATGGTTGTTTTTTTCAAAGGTTTAACTTGTAATTTCTTAAAGACTTTTTTTAATTTAAATTTTTTTTTTTCGTCATCTTCTAACTTATCCCACACCACACCAGTAAGTTTTTTTTTACCAAATGGTACTGAAACATATTCACCAATTTCTAAATTTAAATTACTTTCATATGTGAATGGATGATTAAAGATATTGGGTAGTAGAATCGGATATTTCATATTTTATAATATGAAATTTAACTAAGAGTGTATTGCTCTTTTATCTACTGATAAAGCTGCTTCTTTTACTGCCTCTGAAAAAGTTGGGTGAGCGTGACATGTACGTGCGATATCCTCTGAACTGGCTCCAAATTCCATAGCAACACCAATTTCAGCAATTAGTTCACCTGCATGTGGACCTATTATATGAGCACCTAGAACTTTATCTGTTTTTTCATCCGCTAAAATTTTTACAAATCCCTCTGCATCATCAATAGCTTTTGCTCTTGAATTAGCCATAAATGAAAATTTTCCAACTTTATATCTCATTTTAGCATCTTTTAATTGTTCCTCAGTTTTTCCAATCGCTGCAACTTCTGGAGTAGTATATATAACACCTGGAATTGTATCATAATTGACATGCCCTGATTGTCCTGCAATGTTTTCAGCAACAGCAATACCTTCATCTTCAGCTTTATGAGCAAGCATGGGTCCTGATATTACATCACCGATTGCATATATATTCTCTAAATTTGTTTTAAATGATTTATCAGTTTTAATTCTCTTTCTGTCATCCAGTTCAACTCCTATAGCCTCTAAATTTAAACCCTCGGTATTTGCCTTTCTGCCAACAGAAATTAGAACTACATCACAATCAAAATTATTTTTGTTACCATCTTTGTCTATAGTGGATACTTCTACTCCAGATTTATTTTTTTTAATTGTTTCAACTTTATTTTGCATATTAAATTTAATACCTTGTTTCTTTAGGATTTTCATAAATTCCGAGGATATCTCTTTATCCATACCTGGAGTAATGTGATCTAAAAACTCTACAACTTGTACTTCAGAGCCCAGTCTTGACCAAACTGATCCCATTTCTAGTCCAATGTAACCACCACCTACAACAACCATTTTAGTTGGAACCTTTTCAAGATTTAATGCACCTGTCGAAGAAACTATTTTTTGCTCATCGATTTCAACTCCAGGTAAAGAAGTGGACACAGATCCAGTAGCAATTATAGTTTTTTCAGATTTTATAATGGTCTCTTTATTATCATTATCTTTAATTAAAATTTCGTTTGAAGATTTAAAACTGCCATAACCTTTAAAATAAGTTACTTTGTTCTTCTTAAACAAAAATTCAACTCCTTTTGTTAGAACAGTAACTGCTTTATCTTTG
This sequence comes from uncultured Pelagibacteraceae bacterium, assembly GCA_902523495.1. Taxonomy (GTDB): domain Bacteria; phylum Pseudomonadota; class Alphaproteobacteria; order Pelagibacterales; family Pelagibacteraceae; genus Pelagibacter. Next base: position 70,962 of record CABYZU010000002.1, on the reverse strand, counting down.
CTTTTCATCATTTTGTCTAGATTTAGCTTTATATCTCCTACCTCTATTCCCTTATTTGCTAAACCCTTAACTTTGTGAAATTCTTCAGATAAATTTAGCAAACTCTTTGAAGGTATACACCCAACATTTAAACAAGTACCTCCTAACGAACCTCTAGACTCTATGCATGCTGTTTTTAATCCTAGTTGAGAAAGTCTAATCGCACAAACATATCCTCCAGGTCCACCACCAATAACTACTGCTTGAAATTTTTCTGACATCTAAATATCCAAAAATAACCTTCTTGGGTCCTCTAAATTTTCCTTTATCATTTTAAGAAATGACACAGACTCTTTGCCATCAATAATTCTATGATCATATGATAAAGCTAGATACATAATTGGTCTAATCTGAATTTCACCATTAACTACAAAGGGTCTATCCATAATATTGTGCATTCCTAGTACTCCAGACTGAGGTAGATTTAAAATTGGAGTTGAAAGCATCGAGCCATATACTCCACCATTGCTAATTGTAAATGTTCCACCTTGAAGGTCCTCGATTACAAGTTTCCCCTCTTTTGCTTTTTCGGAAATCTCTTTAATATTTTTTTCTATCTCTGCAAAAGATAACTCATCTGCATTTTTTAAAACCGGCACAACGAGACCTTTATCTGTTCCAACAGCAAAGCTGATGTTATAATAATTCTTATATACAATTGTATCTCCATCTATTTCAGCATTAATCGCAGGATAATTTTTTAAGGCAACTACACATGCCTTTACAAAAAAAGACATAAAACCAAGTTTAATACCATATCGATTTTGAAAATCTTTTTGATTTTCTTTTCTCATTTCCATAATATTTGTCATGTCGACTTCATTAAATGTTGTTAGTAGAGCTGCGTTTTCTTGAGCTTGTTTTAATCTTTTCGCAATAGTTTGTCTTAATTTAGTCATTTTAATTCGCTCTTCTTGACCGTATTTAACTTTTCTCTCTGAAGGTGGAGGATTTACTCCCATCAAATTTATTAAATCACCTTTTAGTATTCTTCCATCTTTTCCAGTTCCTTTAAATGATTTAATATCAATGTTATTTTCATTGACAATTTTTCTTACAGCTGGGGATAAAGTTTTGTTATCTTTCTTGATATTTACCTCTGATTTTTCATCTTCCACTTCATCACTTAGAACAAGCGGCTCTTCTTTTATCTTTTCAAAACTATCTTTTTCTTCAAATATTTCCAATTCCTCCTCATCTTTTATTGGGTCTAACTTTATTACGTTATCATCTTCATTTGATTGTTCGTCTTTTTCTAGAATTGAAGGTTTAATTTTATTAATTTCGTTCGATTTTTTAATTTCAACTTGATTTTCTTTAACTGAACCTAAAATTTCTCCGACTTTAACAGTTGAGCCATTTTTAGAATTTATTTCAATTAATTGGCCTGTTACTGGTGATGGCACTTCTAAATTAACTTTATCTGTTTCTAATTCAACAATAGGCTCATCAACATCAACTGAGTCTCCCTTATTTTTTAACCATTTTGAAATTGTAGCCTCAGTAATACTTTCACCTAATGCTGGAACTAATATTTTTTCACTCATTATAAATTATTCAAAAATTTTCTTTATAATTTCTTGCTGTTGTGAAACATGTCTTTTTGCATATCCTGTTGCAGGCGATGCATCTGGACTTCTTCCAATATAAGAAACTACTTTATTATTAGCCTTAATATTATCTAAAGTCCATTGGATATAATCTCTTACAGAAAACCAGGCTCCCATGTTTTGGGGTTCCTCTTGACACCAACAAAATTGAGCATTTTTAGCATAAACCTTAAGCTCTTTTGCAAGACTCTTTGCAGGAAAAGGATAAAGTTGTTCAATTCTGAAAAATAAAATGTCGTCAACTTTTAATTTTTCTCTAGCCTCTAATAAATCAAAATATATTTTACCAGAGCATAAAATAACTTTTCTTATTTTTTTTGGCTTCTTTAACTTGATAAAACCTTTACTATTTGGATCAATTGCATGATCCCATAAAAATCTATGGAAAGAATTTTGTTTACCGAAATCATTTAAGCTTGAAACGCAATTTTTATGTCTTAGCAAAGATTTAGGTGTCATAATAATTAAAGGTTTTCTAAAATCTCTGTGCATTTGTCTTCTTAAAGCATGAAAATAATTTGCTGGAGTAGTGCAATTTACTACCTGCATATTATCATTAGAACACAACTGTAAAAATCTTTCTAGTCTTGCTGAAGAATGTTCAGGTCCTTGACCCTCATAACCGTGAGGCAATAACATCACCAACCCAGATGCTCTAGACCATTTTCTCTCTCCAGAGGCTATAAATTGATCAATGACTACTTGTGCACCATTTGCAAAATCACCGAATTGAGCTTCCCAGATTGTAAGTGTGTTTGGTTCAACTAAACTATAGCCATATTCAAAACCTAAAACTGCTAACTCTGATAAAAAACTATCAACTATCTCAAAATTTTTTTGACTTTTAGATATGTTATTTAGAGGTATATATCTAGAATTATCTTTTTGATTTCTTAAGACAGAATGTCTTTGGCTAAATGTACCTCTGCCAGAGTCCTGACCAACTAATCTAACAGGATATCCCTCATCTAAAAGTGAGCCAAAAGCCAAAGCTTCAGCTGTTGACCAGTCAATTCCATTTTCTTTCTTCACAACTAATTTTCTATTCTCTAGAATTTTAGAAATAGTTTTGTGAATACTAAATTCCTCCGGAGTTATATTGATTTTATTTGATATATCTCTTAGCTTATCGAGATCATAACCTGTGACACCTTTTTTGTCTTTACCTCTGTCAGGCTTGTATCTTGACCAAGTCCCCTCAAACCATTCAATTTTTGGTTTATAATTTTTTGCATTTTTATATTGATTATCAAGCAACTCTTTAAATTCTTTAATTAAATTTTTTAAATAATCTTCAGTAATTGATCCCTCTTGAACTAACTTTTCGCCGTAAACTTTTACAGTTGTTGGGTGTGAACGGATTTTTTTATACATTAGTGGTTGGGTGAATGAGGGTTCGTCACCCTCATTATGACCAAATCTTCTATAACAAATTAGGTCGACAACAACATCTCTATTGAATTTTAATCTAAAGTCTATTGCAATTCTTGCAGCATAAACGACAGCTTCTGGGTCATCACCATTAACATGAATAATTGGCGCTTCAACCATTTTTGCAATATCTGAAGGATAAGGAGATGACCTAGCAAATCGTGGACTAGTAGTAAAACCTATTTGATTATTTACTACAATGTGGATAGTTCCACCAGTATTATGTCCTGGCAATCCTGACATCGCAAAACACTCAGCGACAACTCCTTGACCTGCAAAAGCTGCATCTCCATGAATTAATATCGGTATAACTTTCTTTCTCTCTTTATCTTTATGAAAATATTGTTTTGCTCTTGTCTGTCCTAAAACTACTGGATTGACTGCCTCAAGATGAGATGGATTATCTGTCAAACTTACATGCACAGGATTTCCATCAAATTCTCTATTTGATGAAGCACCTAAATGATATTTTACATCTCCAGTGTCATCTTCAGAATTTGAATTAATTTCTCCAGCAAATTCGTTAAAAATTCTTTTATAGGATTTTTGCAAAACATTAGCTAGCACATTTAATCTACCTCTGTGGGACATGCCTATTTTGACTTCTTTTATTTTTGATTGACCACCTATTTTGATTATTTGTTCAAGCGCTGGGATTAAACTTTCACCTCCATCAAGCCCAAATCTTTTTGAACCAACATATTTGGTGTGTAAAAATTTTTCAAAACCCTCAGCTTGAATCAATTTTTTTAGAATTGCCTCTTTTCCATTTTGAGTAAATTTAAAATCATCAGCTTTTTCTACTCTATCCCTAAACCATTTTCTTTCAGTTGGATTTGAGATATGCATATATTCATAACCTAAAGAACCACAATATTTATCTCTTAAAAATTTTAAAATTTCAGAAATATTAGAATATTGTTTATTAATAACTCCATCTAAAAAAATTTTGTTATTATATTCCTCTTTTTTAAATCCGTAAGACTCTGGATGAAGTTCATCTAGATAGTCCGATTCACGAAGACCCAATGGATCCAATTTAGCAATTAAATGTCCTCTTTGCCTATAAGATCTTATCATAGCAACAGCATTGATTGAATTAGAGTTAGACTCTCTCGAAACTAAATCGTCTTGTTTGTGATTTCCGTTGTTTAATTTTTGCTCCTTATTTATTGAGACTTTTTTTGAAGGACTCCATGATGGACCATTTATTTCATTTACGACTTCATCTGCTTGATCCCCAATTCCGCTAAAATAATCTCTCCAACTATCTGGTAATGATGGATCTTTATTTACAAATTTTAGATACATTTCCTCAATAAATGTACTATTAGATTTACTTAAAAAAGCAGATTTTTCGAATTCAAGATTTTTACTAGAAGACATTATTGTTCTTTAATATAAACCTACAAAGATTTTTTTCAATTAGACAATTTATTAAATAATGTATTTCCGATTTTTGATGGGGAGTTAGCCACAATAATTCCACAATCTTCCATTTTTTTTATCTTGTCTTCAGCGGCACCTTTGCCTCCTGAAATTATAGCTCCAGCATGACCCATTCTTCGCCCAGGTGGGGCTGTGACACCAGCAATAAATCCAACAATCGGTTTTTTTATTTTGTGATTATAAACAAAATCCGCAGCCTCTTCTTCTGCAGTCCCTCCAATTTCTCCTATCATTAAGATTGATTGGGTATCATCATCATTTAAAAACAAGTCCAAACAATCTATAAAATTTGTACCATTAATAGGATCGCCACCTATTCCGATGCATGTTGATTGTCCAAGCCCATTTTCCGTTGTCTGGGCTACTGCCTCGTAAGTCAATGTACCCGACCTTGATACTATCCCAACGGTTCCCTTTTTATGAATATTGCCAGGCATTATTCCAATTTTACACTCACCAGGTGTTATGACCCCTGGGCAATTAGGACCTATCAACCTACAATTTGAATTATTTAGTTTTTGTTTAACTTTAAGCATATCCTGAATAGGAATTCCTTCAGTTATACATACAATAAGTTCAATAGATGCATCAATCGCCTCAATTATTGCTGCAGCAGCAAATTTTGCAGGAACATAAATCATTGTTGCATTAGCACCTTCGGACTCTTTTGCCTCTCTTACTGTATTAAAAACTGGAAGACCTAAATGCTTTTGACCACCTTTTTTTGGTGTTACACCTCCAACTAAATTTGTTCCATATTTTATTGCTTGATCGGAATGGAATGTTCCATGAGAACCTGTAAATCCTTGGCAAATCAATCTTGTGTTTTTATTAACCAAAACTGACATTACTTAATTACCTCTACAATTTTTTTTGCAGCATCATCTAAGTTTTCAGCTGAGATTAGCTCTAAATCTGAATTGTCTAGTATCTTTTTCCCTTCCTTAAAATTTGTTCCAGCTAATCTGACAACTAGAGGGACATTGATTTTCATTTCTTTTGCAGCATCTACAACTCCTTGTGCAAGAACATCACATCGCATTATGCCACCAAAAATATTGATTAGTATCCCCTTAACATTTTTATCAGACAAAATTATTTTAAGAGCAGCTGAAACCTTTTCTTTAGACGCTCCTCCGCCCACATCTAAAAAATTTGCTGGTTCTTTTCCATATAGTTTAATTATATCCATAGTTGCCATAGCTAATCCAGCCCCATTAACCATACAACCAATACTTCCATCTAACTTGATATAAGCTAGATCATGTTTGCTTGCCTCAATTTCGGCAGGATCTTCCTCGTTTAAATCTCTTAATTCTAAAATCTCTGGATGTTTAAATAAAGCATTGCTGTCAAAATTTACCTTTGCATCTAAACATATAATCTTTTTTTCTTTAGTTAGTATTAATGGGTTTATTTCAACCATATTTGCATCTGTTTCGATAAACATTTTATAAATTGATTTAATTACCGATATTGATTTTTTTTTTGAATTTTCATCTAATTTAAAAATTTGGGTGATCTTTTCGCATTCTTCATTTGAAATTTCTTTTTTAAATTCAATTTTAGTAGTTAAAATTTTATCTGGTGACTTCCTTGCTACCTCCTCAATATCCATGCCACCTTGATCACTAGAAATAAAAGCAATTTTTGATGTAGCTCTATCTACCAAACAAGATAAGTAAAACTCTTTTTCAATATTTGATGATACCTCTACATACAACCTTTTTACCTCTCTTCCTTCGGGTCCTGTCTGATGAGTCACTAATTTTTTACCTAGTAGTTCTTTAGCTGATACCTCAAGTTCTTTAAGATTATCTAAAATTTTAACACCACCAGCTTTACCTCTCCCACCCGCATGGATTTGAGCTTTTAAAACATATTTTTCAGTTTTTAATGACTTACATTTCTCTAAGAGTTCTTCAACTGTAAAACCAAATACACCCTCTGGAACAGTTGCTCCAAATTTTTTTAAAATTTGTTTAGCTTGATGCTCGTGTATATTCATTACTTATTCAAATCTGGGTCTATTTTAGATGCTGCTTCCCAGAGTTTTTTTACTGCATCAATTGAATGAAGAAATTCAGATTTTTCTTTCTCATCTAATTTTATTTCCTCTATTTTTTCGACACCATTTTTTCCAACTATAATTGGAACTCCGGCGTATATATCTTTAATTCCATATTCGCCGTTTAAATATGCAGCACACGCAAGCATTTTTTTCTCATCTTGAAGATAGGCTTTAGCCATCTCAACTCCTGAAGCCGCTGGGGCATAGAAAGCTGATCCCTTTTCAAGAAATTTTACAATTTCAGCTCCACCATCTCTTGTTCTCTGATTTATTTCTTCTAATCTTTTTTGAGAAATCTTTCCTTCTTTGACTAAATCTAGTAAAGGTTCTCCTGAAACTTTAGTAAATCTTGGAAGAGGTACCATTGTATCACCATGACCACCCATCACCATTGCTTCTATTTCTTTAACTGGGACACTAAATTCTTCGGATAAAAATAATTTAAATCTAGCACTATCTAATATACCTGCCATTCCAACTACTTTATTTGGAGAAAGTCCTGAAAATTTTTGGAAAGCCATTACCATCACGTCTAACGGGTTTGTAATACATATTACAAATGCATCAGGCGAATTTTCTTTAATTCCTTTAGCAACTTGCTTTATAATTTTTAAATTAATACCTAGTAAATCATCTCTGCTCATACCAGGTTTTCTTGGAACTCCGGCTGTGATTATAATTACCTCTGAGTCCTTAATGTCTTTATAATCACTAGTCCCTAAAAATTTAACATCAAAACCGTCTACAGATGATGATTGTGCAATATCTAGTGCTTTTCCTTTTGCAATACCGCTTGCGATATCAAATAAAACAACTTCATTTACTAATTCCTTTATTCCAATTAAGTGAGCTAAGGTTCCACCTATTTGACCTGCACCGATTAAAGATATTTTACTCATTGTTCTTTTATTTCATTGTTGGCATCACAAATTCAGCGTTAGATCTAATTCCTGATGGCCATCTCGAAGTTATTGTTTTTAATTTAGTATAAAATTTTATTCCTTCCATACCATGCATTGCACTATCTCCAAACAAAGATCTTTTCCAACCGCCAAAACTATGAAAAGCCATTGGTACAGGTATGGGTACGTTTATACCGACCATTCCTACTTGAATTTTACTCGCAAATGTTCTTCCAGCATCTCCATCTCTTGTATAAATACTTACACCATTTCCATATTCATGCTCATTTATTAATTTTGAAGCTTCTTCAAAAGTTTTAACTCTAACAACTGATAGAACTGGACCAAATATTTCCTCTTTATAAATTCTCATATTTTTTGTCACATTATCAAATAAACAACCACCGATATAAAAGCCATTTTCGTATCCTTGTAATTTTAAATTTCTTCCATCAACAACTAATTTTGCACCTTCTTTCACACCCAAATCAACATAACTTTTTACTTTTTCTAAATGTTCTTTGGTGACTAGAGGGCCCATTTCAGAGTTTTTGTCCATTCCTGGCCCGACTTTTAATGCCTCTGCTTTTTTGGATAATCTAAACACTAGTTCGTCTCCAATATCACCGACTGCTACAGCAACCGACTGAGCCATACACCTCTCTCCAGCTGAACCGTAAGCTGCACCCATTAAACCATTCACCGCACCATCTAAATCACAATCTGGCATTACTACTAAATGATTTTTAGCACCACCTAATGCCTGAACTCTTTTCTCATTTTTTGCTGAATTTTCATAAATATACTTCGCTATAGAGGTTGAACCAACAAAACTCACAGCTTTTATATTTTTGTTAATTAATATCGCGTCTACTGCTTCTTTGTCCCCATTTATCACATTAAATACTCCATCTGGGAGACCAGCCTCTTTTAATAATTTAGCTAATCTTATTGCACAAGAGGGATCTTTTTCTGATGGCTTTAATATAAATGTATTTCCGCAAGCTATTGCAATTGGAAACATCCACATCGGAACCATCGCAGGGAAGTTGAACGGTGTTATTCCAGCGACAACACCCAATGGTTGGCGCATTGACCAACTGTCAACATCTGTCCCTACATTCTCAGAAAATTCTCCTTTTAATAAGTGTGGAATTCCACATGCAAATTCTACTACCTCTAAACCTCTCGTTAATGACCCTTTCGCATCTTCATATACTTTGCCGTGCTCGGAAACAATTAGTTTAGTAAGCTCATCGTAATTTTTTTCAATTAACTCTTTAAATTTAAACATAATTCTTGCTCTTTGAAGTGGAGGTTTTATTGACCAAGTTTCAAAGGCTTTTTTTGCAACTACTACAGCCTGATCTAAATCATTCTGAGAGGCTAGTCTGACTTCTTTTTCTTGTTCTCCAGTAGCAGGATTAAAAATTTTACCTTTTTTTTCTGAGGATCCGGAAATTATTTTTCCACCTACAAAATGTTCAATTAAATTCATGAATACGATCTTTTAGAGCAAAAAATCTTATGAGTCTATTGTTTAAATATTAGCTGTTGCTAACATTTTTTTTATTTCAGCAATTGCCTTTGCAGGATTCAATCCTTTTGGACATGCACTTGTGCAGTTAAGAATTGTATGACAACGATATAATTTAAGTTCATCGGCTACTTTTTTGAGTCTTGTCTGTCTTTCCTCATCTCTACTATCTATTATCCATCTATATGCTTGTAATAAAACCGCTGGACCTAAATACTTGTCACCATTCCACCAATAACTTGGGCATGATGTCGAGCAACACGCACACATAATACACTCATATGCACCATCTAACTTTGCTCTATCTTCTTTAGATTGAAAAATTTCGCTAACTTCTGATTTTGAACTAGATTTCAACCAAGGCTCAATTGATTGATACTGTTTGTACAGTCCATCTAAATCTCCAATTAAATCTTTTTTAACTTTTAAATGAGGTAATGGATAAATATCAATATCTCCATCTATATCTGCATGTGGAGTTGTACAAGCTAAACCATTTTTTCCAGCCATATTCATGGCACAAGAACCACAGACACCATGCGCACATGATCTTCTGTAAGCGAGAGTGGAGTCGATTTCATTTTTAATTTTATTTAAAACATCTAAGACTTTAGATGGACAATTATCCATATCAACTTCGTAAGTATCAATTCTGGGATTTTCTCCTGAAGATGGATCCCATCTATATACATTCACTTTTTTTAAATTTTTTGAACCAGTTTTATCTTTGAAATATTTACCTTTTTTTATTTGAGACTTTTCAGGTAAACTAATTTGTACCATTAATAAACTCTTTCCTGAGGCGGAAAATATTGTACATCATTAGTTAATGTAGATTTATGGACATCTCTATAACTTATTTTTGTATTCTTTCCGTCACACCAAGCTAGAGTGTGTTGCATAAATTTATCATCATCTCTTTTAGGATAATCTTCTCTCGCATGTGCTCCTCTACTTTCTTTTCTATTATAGGCAGAATCAACCGTTACTACTGCTTGTCTAATTAGATTATCAAATTCTAAGGTCTCGACTAAATCAGTATTAAATATCAAAGATTTATCCTTAACAGAAATAGAGTTTAAACCATTAAATGTTTTTTTAATTTCATTAACACCCTCTTTAAGAGTTTTTTCTGTTCTAAATACAGCGCATTTTGATTGCATAGTCTTCTGCATAGACAATCTTAATTCAGCAGTACCAACATTGCCTTCAGAATTTCTAATTTTATCGAAACGATCTAAACATTTTTGTGTCTCCGTCTCACTAATTTCTTCATGTGGCATACCAGGTTTAATTAATTCAGCAGCTCTTTTTGCTGCAGCTCTTCCAAAAACAACAAGATCTATTAAAGAGTTCGAGCCTAATCTATTAGCTCCATGAACTGAAACACAGGCAGCCTCTCCAATTGCCATTAGTCCAGGAACTGTTTTTTCAGAACCATTTACAGTTAATACTTCTGCTTTATAATTAGTAGGTATTCCACCCATGTTATAATGAACAGTTGGTACAACTGGTATTGGTTCCTTGGTAACGTCAACATTAGCAAATAATCTTGCTGCCTCTGTTATACCTGGTAATCTGCTTTCTATAATTTCTTTATCAAGGTGATTTAAATTTAAGTGAACGTGATCTTGATCTTTACCAACACCTCTACCCTCATTAATTTCAATAGACATAGATCGACTAACAACATCTCGAGATGCTAAATCTTTAGCTTTAGGTGCATATCTTTCCATAAATCTTTCACCTTTAGAATTTGTAAGATACCCTCCTTCACCTCTTGCACCCTCTGTAATTAATGTTCCGTGCCCATAAATTCCTGTTGGATGAAATTGTACAAACTCCATATCTTGTAATGGTAAGCCTGCTCTTAGAACCATCGCATTTCCATCTCCTGTACAAGTATGAGCTGATGTCGCTGAATAATATACTTTACCATATCCACCAGTGGCTATAATCACCGTATGAGATCTAAATCTATGTATTGTTCCATCGTTTAAGTTCCAAGCAATTAAACCTTTGCACTCTCCATCTTTCATTAACAGATCTAGAGCAAAATATTCAATAAAAAATTCAGTTCGGTGTTTTAAAGCTTGCCCGTAGAGTGTGTGTAAAATTGCGTGCCCAGTTCTATCTGCTGCAGCGCAAGTTCTTTGAACTATTCCATTTCCGTAATCTTTGGTCATTCCCCCAAAAGGTCTCTGATAAATTTTTCCGTCATCCGTTCTACTAAAAGGAACACCATATTTTTCTAATTCAATAACAGCTTTAGGGGCCTCTTTACAAAGATACTCAATGCTGTCTTGGTCACCTAACCAATCTGCACCTTTTACAGTATCATACATGTGCCATCGCCAATCATCCTCACCCATGTTTCCAAGAGCAGCAGAAATTCCTCCTTGTGCAGCAGAGGTATGACTTCTAGTTGGGAATACTTTCGAAATACATGCAGTCTTTAATCCTGCTTCGCTTAACCCAACAGCAGCTCTTAGACCTGAGCCTCCAGCGCCTAAAACAACTACGTCGTATTCGTGATCAATTATTTTATATGAACTCATATATATATGATTAATATAATTGTAATTAATGGAATTGCTACAGTTGAAGCATATAAAAGCTTATTTGCGACATTTTTGATTTTATCATTTTTTATATAATCCTCAAAAACCTCACTAATACTCAAGGCTGAGAAAAAGTAAGCATTAATAATAAAGATACTAAACAAAAATTTCGAGAAAGGATTTGTAAAAAAAGCTACTAGATTTGAGTAATCTTGATCATAGATTTTTATTAAATTCAAAATAAACCATGTCATTAATGGAATTAGTAGAGCTCCACTTATTTTTAAAAAAATCCATTTTTTTGTTGCAGTTATCATATTAAATAAAAGTTTTTCCTATTATAAAAAAAATTATAGTTAAAATTACTGACCCAAAAATTACTATTAGACCAGATATCTTAGTTGTCCTAAGTTCAAATCCATAACCGAGATCCATAATCAAGTGTCTAATTTCACTTAAAATTTGAAATGAAAAAGACCATGTAACTCCCAAGATAATAAATTTTCCAACTGGTGAATTTAACAATAAATTAATAGTTTCATATTTGCTTTCACCAAGAAATATTAAAGAAATCCATAAACAAATTAAAGTAATTGCAATAATGTTTATTATTCCTGTTATTCTGTGAGAGATAGAAACTAAAGATGAGATTTGCCATCTATAAACTTGTATATGCGGAGATAAAGGAGGTTTATTTTCCATAAAAATTATTTTTAATTAATGTTTCTGCTATTTCAACTGCATTTAAAGCTGCTCCTCTTAAAAGGTTATCAGATACAATCCATAAATTTAATCCATTATCAATAGTTTTATCTTCTCTTATTCTTGAAATAAATGTTTCATTTTTTCCCTCTGCTTCTAGCGGTGTCATGTATCCACCATCAGCTCTTTCATCAATCACTTTGCAGCCTTCAAAATTATTCAATACCTCTCTTACTTTTTCTAAAGAAAAAGATTTTTTAAATTGAAGATTCACTGATTCTGAGTGAGAAACAGAAATTGGTAATCTTACGCAGGTTGCTGTAAGGTCAATTTTATCATCTAAAATTTTTTTAGTCTCATTCCTCATTTTCAATTCCTCTTTTGTATAACCATCATCAGAAAAAACATCGATATGCGGAATTGCATTAAAAGCTATTTGTTTTGTAAAATTTTTAGAATTAATATTTTTACCACCTAAAACTAGTTCAGTTTGTTCAAATAACTCATCCATTGGTGCTTTACCAGCTCCTGAAACTGATTGATATGTAGAAACAACAATTCTTTTAATTACAAAAAGATCATGTAATGGTTTTAAGGCAATAACTAATTGTGCTGTTGAACAGTTTGGATTTGCGATAATATTTTTTTTAATATTATTCAAATCATCTGAATTAACTTGAGGAACCACTAAAGGAACATCTGGGTCCATTCTAAAAAAGCTTGAGTTGTCAATTACCAAACAATACTTTGCTGCTTTTTCTGCAAATTTTTCTGAAATTTTTCCCCCCGCTGCAAAAAAAGCGATATTCACTTTTGAAAAATCAAAATTTTCTAAATTATAGACCTCAATTTCTTTTCCTTGAAATTTAATTTTTTTTCCTACGCTTTTTGGTGAGGCAACTAAATAAAGATTATCAATAGAAATCTTTTTTGTTTCAAGAACTTCTAAAGTTTTTCTTCCAACATTTCCAGTCGCGCCTACTAATGCAATATTCATGATGTAACTTTTACACTAAATGAAAGGTAAATCGCAAATTTTTCCAACAAATATTTTTTCACCAATATCTATCTTAAATTGGGTTTTGGTGTCCCAATAGGGTTTATTAATCATAGCAATACCTATTACTTTTTTGAAAGTAGGTGAATATGCTGCAGATCTTACATAACCCACAATATTATTTTCATCATCCAGTAATGTCTTTTCACAATACATATCGATCTTATCATGATCAATTTTTACTCCCATTAATTTTCTTTCAATTCCTTTTTGCTGAATTTTTTTCAATTTTTCTTTTCCAATAAAATCAACATTGCTGTCCAAATTAATAAACTTATCAAAATTTGCCTCAAAAGGATTATCTCTATTATCAAAGTCATTACCGTAAGATAAGAGTGCTGACTCTATTCTCTCTATTAAATTTGGGCATCCTGCTCTTACATTAAATTCTTTTCCTAGTTCAAATAAATAATCATACAGATCCTGACCAGCTAAATTATCTTCAACGTAAATTTCAAAACCACTTTGTTTTGACCATCCAGATCTGGCAATAAAATATTGTTTACCCTTAAATTCTAAATATTGAAAATTAAAAAATTTTAACTCTCTAATTTTCTCACCAAATAATTTTGCCATTAAATCATCTGACAAAGGTCCTTGTACTGCAAGAATATTCACGTTTGGTTCACTAATTTCAACTTCAAGTTTTTTTCCAGCTGCGAGTCCCTTTGCAAAAAAGATAACATCTGAGTCCGCAATAGATAACCACCACTTATCATCTGCTAATTTATTTATGATTGGGTCATTTACTAAAAGGCCTTTATGATCTACCAAAGGCGCATAATAACATCTACCTACTTTTGAATTAGATAAGTCTCTACATGTCATCAATTGAACTAACTTAGCAGAGTCTTTGCCAGAAATTTCAACTTGTCTTTCAGCTGCAACATCCCACACTTGAACAAATTTTTTTAAGTGGTGATAATCAGACTCTAAAGACTTAAAAGAAGCTGGCAATAACATATGGTTATATACAGTGTAACTACTTACTCCATGAGCCTCAATTCTATCTGTATAAGGCGTGCTTCTTAATCTTCTTGATTTAACAATTGGAAAGTTTCTCATTTTTTTAAAAATTCTAAGATCTTTTCTCTCATTTCAAAAGCTTTTTCAATCATAATCATATGTCCAGATCCATGAATTATGTGGATACTTGAGTCCTTAACCGAGTTCGCAAATTTCATTGCATGTTCCAAATTAACCATCTTGTCCAGTCCACCCAATATAAACATTGTTGGACATTTAATGGTCTTTGCTGCCTCTATTCCATTTGCATAATTATTACAGGCATTTAAATCAGTTGCTAAAATTTCACTAATATCTCTTGGCGATTGAATTATTTTTTCAACTGGATTTCCCCCGATAAATTTTTTCGAACCCTCATAGCCCCACTTCATCATTAACTTAACTGCATCAGAATCACCATTTTGAGCTAGCTTTATCAAATCAGGATGAACAGGCATTTTATTCGATCCACCAACAAAAACTGCTTTAGCAATTTTATCTTTGTATCTATAAATATATTCTAATATTTCAAGACATCCTTGTGAGTGACCAACTAAAATTAAATTTTTTAATTTCAATTTATCAAATACATCCTCTAACCAATCAGCAATTTTCTCAATACTTTCTAAACAAGGTCCATCTGAGCTTCCATGTCCAGGTAAATCTAAAGAGAGTACATTGAAATTTTTGTTTGAAAAAAATTGCTCAGTAAGAGACCATACAATATGGGAAAGACCACTCCCGTGAAGAAAAACTATTGTTTGTTTTTGATTATCTATGCCTTGACCTGAATCAGATGCGTGAATTTTTTTATCATCTATTTGAAATATCAATTATCTACCTAAAATTTTTTCTTAATTCAAATTTTTGAATTTTTCCTGTTGATGTTTTTGGTAGCTCGCAAAAAACAACTTGTTTGGGCACCTTAAATCCAGCAAGAGTTTCCTTACAAAAACTTATTAATTCTTTCTCTGTCACAGGTTT
The DNA here is from genome assembly GCA_902523495.1 of uncultured Pelagibacteraceae bacterium. Lineage (GTDB taxonomy): Bacteria > Pseudomonadota > Alphaproteobacteria > Pelagibacterales > Pelagibacteraceae > Pelagibacter. The sequence continues at coordinate 55,614 of CABYZU010000002.1, read as the reverse complement.
ATCTTTTACCATTTCGATAAATGCACATGGAACTTCTCCCCATTTTTCATCTGGTTTTGCAACTACAGCAGCAATAGATACAGATGGATGTTTTGCCAAAGTATTTTCAATTTCTATGGAGGATATATTTTCACCACCAGAAATTATAATATCTTTAGATCTATCTTGAATTTTAACGTAACCATCGGGGTGAATTACAGCTAAATCACCAGAATGAAACCAGCCACCGTGCATAGCTTTGCTGGTTGCATCTTTATCTTTAAAATAACCTTTCATAACTATGTTTCCTTTAATCATAATTTCTCCAATTGTTTTTCCATCTTTGGGTACCTCTTTCATTGTTTCAGGATTCATTACAGTTATTCCTTCAGTGTTTGGATACCTAACTCCTTGTCTGGCTTTAATCTCATTTTGTTTTTCTTCGTCGAATTTATTCCAAGCATCATTCCATGCACACTGGGTCACATGTCCATAAGTTTCTGTTAAACCATATACATGCATTACTTCAAATCCAAGTTCATTCATTTTTTTAAAAATTATACTTGGTGGTGGTGCGCCTGCTGTAAGCACATAAACTTTGTTTTTTAACTTCTTTTTATCAGCATCTGGTGCACCTGTGATCATATTTAAAACTATTGGTGCTCCACCAAAGTGAGTTATGTTGTGCTCATCAATCAAATTAAAAATTTTCTTTACATCAATATTTCTTAAACAAATAGTTCTTCCATTCAACATAGGAACAGTCCAAGGATAACCCCATCCATTACAGTGAAACATTGGTACAATAGTTAAGAAATTAAGTCTGTTAGGCATATTCCAAGCTACTGCACTTCCAGTTGACATTAAATAGGAGCCTCTGTGATGGTAGACAACACCTTTTGGATTGCCAGTTGTACCTGAAGTATAGCTTAGAGAAATCGCTTGCCATTCATCCTCTGGCATTTTCCAATCATAGTTTTCGTCACCTGTATTTAAAAAACTTTCATACTCTAATTCACCTATTTTTTCACATTTTGATTGATCCGCATGTTCGTCATTAATATCAATAATTATGATTTTTCTTTTTAAAATACCAAGAGCTTTTTTCACTTCAATATGTAGCTGTCGATCTACTACTAAAACTTTAGCTTCACTATGATCTAAAATATAAGCTATTGTTTTAGCATCCAATCTTATATTGATTGTGTTTAGCACTGCGCCTGTCATTGGTACAGAGTAATGACCTTCAAAGATTTCAGGAGTGTTAAATGCTAAAAAAGATACAGTATCTCCTTTTCCGATACCAATATTGTTTAAGGCACTCGCAAACTTAACTGTTCGTTTGTAAACCTCTGCCCATGAATATTTTCGGTCCTCGTAAATTAAAGCTTCATAGTCTGGATAAATCTCTTTAGCTCTCTTAATAAAAGTTAAAGGTGTAAGAGGAACGTAATTAGCTGCATTTTTATCTAAATCGGTATTGTAAGAACTCATTTTAGTTAAATTTAAAGTTCATAATATTTGAGCTTCCTGAAATAGCAGATTTAAAGTGCTGTTCAGCTCTAGGTAGAACTTTATCAAAATAAAACTTGGCAGTATTTATTTTATTGTCGTAAAACTTTTTATTTTCTTCATAATCTTTAAAACTTACATTAAGTACTTTAACCCATGCAAAAGCTAATGACACATATCCCAAAGTTTTTAGGTAATCATTTGCAGCTGCACTTACATCATCTCTATTAGTTTTGGTCTTCTCAATTGTCCATTCACTAAACTTTGAAAGGATGTCTATATAGTGATTAAATTGTTTAATAAATGGCTTCACATTTTCATTATTTGAATTAGCCTCAAATTTAATTAGATCTAAAAACTTATCAATTACATTACCGTTTTTATTTGATAATTTTCTGAAAACTAAATCAGCTGCCTGAACTGAATTTGTCCCTTCATAAATTGGCGTAATCCTGTTATCTCTATACAGTTGTTCAATACCTTGATCTTTTGTATAACCATATCCACCAAATATTTGCATAGCATCACTGGTAATTTCCATTCCCAAGTCTGAAAATAAAGATTTTACGACTGGTGTCATCAATGACACCATATCAGAAGCGTCTTGTCTAATTTTTTGATCATTATGATTTAGGCTAACTTCAGTTTGTTGTGACAACCAAAAACATAATGCTCTTTCTCCTTCTATAATTGATTTCATATTCAACAAAGTTTTTCTTATATCTGCATGTTCAATAATTGAGTCGGCACTTCCATTTTCTGTTTTATTATTATTACTTTTTCCTTGCTTTCTATCTTTTGCATAACTTAATGAGTTCTGATAAGCAATTTCTGATATTCCTAAACCCTGAATTCCAACAACTATTCTCTCTAAATTCATCATTGTAAACATTTGACTCAATCCCTTATTTTTGGGACCGATCATAAAACCTGTTGCCTCATCAAAATTTAAAACGCACGTAGCTGAACCTTTGATACCCATTTTTGTTTCTATCGAGCCTGTGGATATTCCATTTCTTGCTCCGATTGTTCCATCTTCTTTTACGACAAATTTTGGAACTAAAAATAAACTTATTCCTTTTGTTCCTTTAGGTGAGTCTGCTGCTCTAGCTATTACTAAATGAATAATATTTTCGGTTAAATCATGATCACCAGAGGTAATAAATATCTTTTGACCTGTAATTTTATATGTGCCATCTGGCTGTTCTAAGGCCTTTGTCTTAAGTAAACCTAAATCAGTTCCACAAACTGGTTCAGTTAAACACATAGTGCCACTCCATTTACCCTCAACCATCTTAGGCAGAAATTTATTTTTTATTTCATCACTTGCGTGATGATGAATGCAATTATAAGCACCTAATGTTAATTCACTATAAAGTTTAAATGCTAAGCTTGCTGATGATATCATTTCGTCAAAAAACGCACTTACTGTTCTAGGCATTCCTTGCCCGCCATATTTTGGATCACAACATAATGAAGTCCAACCATCTTCAATATATTTTTGATAAACTTCTTTATACCCGGGTGGTGTTCTTACAACTCCATTCTCCAAGACAGCAGGATTTTCATCTCCAGCCTTAGCAAGTGGTAAAATCAAATTTTGATTTATTTTTGCTGCCTCCTCTAGTATATCTTTTACTAGATCTGGACTAACATCTTTATATTTTTCTAACTCGTTATAATATTTATTGTCTCTTAGTTTCTCGAATAGAAACATCATATCTTCTACAGGTGCGATATAGCTTGGCATATAATCAGTTTAAAATAATTAATTAATTATTGCAATTTTGAAATTATCGCATCTCCCATTTGCGAAGTTGAAACTTCTTTCATACCCTCTGAAAGAATGTCTTTTGTCCTTAATCCATCATTTAACACATCTTGTACAGCTTTCTCTAATACCTCAGCCTCTTTATCCAAATCTAAGGAATATTTAAGCGCCATAGCAAAACTCAATACACTTGCTATTGGGTTTGCCACTCCTTTTCCTGCTATATCAGGTGCTGACCCATGTATTGGTTCATACATTGCTCTCATTTCTCCGTCTTTATCTTTTGCTCCTAATGATGCTGATGGAAGAAGTCCAAGAGACCCTGTCAACATTGATGCCTCGTCGGATAACATATCACCAAAAAGATTGTCAGTTAAAATTACATCAAATTGTTTTGGATTTCTAACTAATTGCATAGCACAATTGTCTGCTAACATATGACTCAAATTTACATCTTTATAATCTTTATCATGTAATGCTTGCACTTCCTCTTTCCAAAGTTGTCCAGCTTCCATTACATTAGATTTTTCACAAGATATAACTTTATTGGATCTTTTTCTCGCTAAATCAAAAGCAATTCTAGCAACTCTAATAATTTCACTGCTTGTATAAGTGTGTGTATTCACTCCTTTTCTTTCACCATTTTCTATTGGCTTAATTCCTCTCGGCTCCCCAAAATAAACTCCACCGGTTAACTCCCTTACAATCATTATATCTAAACCTGATATTATTTCTGGTTTTAAGGTTGAGGCATCAACTAATTGCTTAAAGCATATTGCTGGTCTTAAGTTAGCAAAAAGTTTTAATTCCTTTCTCAGCTTTAATAGAGCTCTCTCTGGTTTTTTTGAAAATTCTACACTTTCCCATTTTGGTCCACCAACAGCCCCCAACATTATAACTGCACTCTCTAATGCTTTGTAAAAAACTTCATCAGTAATGGGTGTTCCATGTTTGTCATAAGAACAACCTCCAACCAATTCTTCATCAGTCTCAAAGCCTAAGGATTTTTTATCATTAAACCAATTAATTATTTTTTTAACTTCTTCAGTGACCTCTGGACCAATTCCATCTCCGGGAAGCAATAAAATTTTTCTTTTTTTTAATTTAATCATTAAAAACCCACGGCTTTTTAATTTTCAAACCTTTCTCAAAATTTTTTATTTTATCCGTTTTTTTCAAAGACAATGCTATATCGTCCAATCCTTCTAAGAGACATCTCTTTTTAAATGAGTCTATTTTAAATTTTGTCTCATTATTCCCAAAAATAATTTTTTCTTCCTTTAGGTCTATAAAAATTTCTTCTTTTCTTTTTGCATACTCTGATAATTCTTTAATTTTTTCATCATTAAGAATAATTGGTAAAATTCCATTTTTAAAACAGTTGTTATAAAAAATGTCTGCAAAACTTGAGCTTATTACACTAGTAATACCAAAATCTAATAATGCCCAAGGTGCATGCTCTCTTGATGAACCACATCCAAAATTTTTACCAGCAATTAAAATCTTTGAATTAGTGTATGGTTTTTGATTTAATACAAAGTCATTTATTTCTTTGCCTTTGTCATCATACCTCATCTCAAAAAATAAATTTTTACCGAGTCCAGTTCTTTTAATTGTCTTTAAAAACTGTTTTGGAATAATCATATCTGTATCAATATTAACTATAGGCAGATATGCCGGTATACTCTTCAAAGTATTAAATTTTTGCATATTAATTTTGATATTTTCTTACATCGTCAAGGTTACCTGAGATTGCTGCTGCAGCTGCCATGCCAGGGCTAACTAAGTGAGTTCTTCCACCTCGTCCTTGTCTTCCTTCAAAATTTCTATTTGATGTTGAGGCACATCTCTCTTCTGGTTTTAATTTGTCCGCATTCATTGCTAAACACATTGAACAGCCTGGCTCTCTCCATTCAAACCCTGAATTTACAAAAATTTTATCCAATCCCTCTTGCTCTGCTTGTTCTTTCACTAATCCAGACCCCGGTACAACCATAGCTTCTACATGAGACGCTATTTTTTTATCTTTAAGAATTTTTGCAGCCTCTCTTAAATCCTCTATTCTACCGTTAGTACAACTTCCAATAAAAACTTTATCAATCTTAATATCTTTAGCTGCCATATCTGGTTTCAAACCCATATAATTTAATGATCTTTCTAAAGAATTTTTTTTGTCTTCATCCTTCTCATTTTTTGGATTTGGTACTTTTTCATCAATAGTAATAACGTCTTGAGGTGACGTTCCCCAAGTTATCATTGGTGAAATTTCATTAGCATTTAAATTTACTTCTTTATCAAACTTAGCACCCTCATCAGTATTCAAATTTTTCCAATTTTCTAGAGCTTTATCCCAATCCTCTCCTTTAGGAGACATTGGTCTACCTTCTAAATATTTAAATATCTTTTCATCTGGAGCTATTAATCCTGCTCTAGCACCTCCTTCTATCGTCATATTGCAAATTGTCATTCTGTTCTCAACGCTCAGTGATTTGATTAGATCACCTGCATATTCTATTACACATCCTGTTCCACCTGCAGTGCCTATTTTTCCAATTATTTGTAGTATTACATCTTTGGATGTAACGCCCAATGGAAGTGTGCCGTTAACGTTTATTCTAAAATTTTTTGCTTTTTTTTGTACTAATGTTTGAGTTGCTAAAACGTGTTCTACTTCTGAAGTTCCAATTCCAAACGCTAATGCACCAAACGCACCATGTGTTGCAGTATGACTATCACCACAAACAATAACTGTGCCAGGTTGAGTAAAGCCTTGTTCGGGACCAGTTACATGAACAATTCCTTGTCTTTTATCGCTCATTCCAAAAAGTTTAATTCCAAATTCTTTACAATTAGCCTCTAGAGTTTCAACTTGGATTTTAGATTCATGGTCTGAAATACCTTTTGATCTATCAGTTGTTGGAACGTTGTGATCCGCAACTGCTAATGTTAATTTTGGATGTCTCACTTTACGTTTAGAATTTCTCAATCCTTCGAAAGCTTGTGGACTAGTTACTTCATGAACTAAATGTCTATCAACAAACAATAGTGCTGTTCCATCTTCTTGCTGATGAACTAAATGGTCTTTCCAAATTTTATCGTAAAGTGTGTAGGGCATTGAAAAAAAAATTATTTTTTTTCCTGTAAATTTTCAAGTTTTTTTTCTGTTTTAATTTCAGCCTCAGAGGTCTCTTTTTTTGAATTTTCCTCTTTTTTAGCCTCAACAACTGCTGGTTTTGCCTCTTTTGGTGCCTTTGGTTCATTCTCTTTTGCGGTTGGTACTGCATTTTCTTCTGTTACACTCTCAGGCTTTACATCAATATCTATACCGATTTTTTTTCTAATTTTTTCAGCTATTCTTGCAGATTTACCAGTTCTATCTCTTAAATAATAAAGTTTTGCTCTTCTAACTTTTCCTGAACGAATTACTTTAATTGAATCTATTACTGTTCCATACAATGGGAAAGTTCTTTCAACACCTTCTCCAAAAGATATTTTTCTAACAGTAAAAGATGAATTTATATTCCTACTTTTTTTTGCAATACAGACACCTTCAAAATATTGAACTCTTTCTTTTTTTCCCTCTGTAATTCTGACACCAACTTTTACAACATCTCCAGGAAAGAAATCAGGAATTTTTTTTTCTGAAAGAATTTTTTTTACGTTACTTTGGTTTATCTCTTCTATTGTTTTCATTTTGATACTAAGCAAACTAATCCTTTTTATATTTATGCCACAAATCTGGTCTACGGACGCGTGTTATAGCCTCAGATTGAGATAAACGCCAGTCTTTAATTTTAGCGTGATCACCAGATAATAGCACATCTGGCACTGATTTTTCCTCCCAAATCTGTGGTTTGGTATATTGTGGATACTCCAAAAGGCCATTTTCAAAAGTTTCATCTGAAGCTGATTTGTCATTCCCTAACACTCCAGGTAAAAGTCTCAATACACTATCAAGCACTACTAGCGCAGCAGTTTCTCCGCCTGACAATACATAGTCTCCTACACTAATCTCTTCAATATTTCTTGTGGATAATACTCTCTCATCAACACCTTCGAAATGACCACAAATTAATGAGAAGGATTTTTCTAATGACAGATCTTGCGCAAGTTTTTGATTAAATACTTTACCTTTCGGTGAAAGATACAAAATCCTATCTCCTTCATTTATGTTTTGATCGATAGAATTTGCTAAAACATCAGGTTTTAATAACATACCTGTTCCACCACCGTAAGGAGTATCATCAACCGTTTTGTGTTTGTCAGTAGCTGCCTCTCTAATATTTATCACATTCAAACTCCACAATTTTTTAGACATTGCTTTTCCGTAAAGACCTTTTCCCAAAGGCCCAGGGAAAATATCTGGATAAAGTGTAAATACTTGAGCTTGCAACATTAATATCCTTTACTTTATTTCTTCTCTTCTTTTTTAACTTCTGCTTTTGGAGCTTCTTCTTTTTTAGCTTCTGCTTTTGGAGCTTCTTCTTTTTTAGCTTCTGCTTTTGGAGCTTCTTCTTTTTTAGCTTCTCCAGCTGGAGCAGCATCTGGCTTTGAAGACTCTTCCTTTTTAGTCTCGTCTGAACCCTCTTTTTTTCTATCTTTTTTTGGAATTGCTTTTTGTGGGTTATTTCCATTAGCAGGCATAGGCATCAATTCACTCTCACCTAAAATTCTAGCTACTCTTGTTGTAGGTTGCGCACCTTGACCAAGCCAGTATTTTATTCTCTCAGCCTCTAATCCAATTCTTTCCTTTTTTTCTTTTGGTAACAAAGGATTAAAAAAACCTACTTTCTCTATAAATCTACCATCTCTAGCAAATCGACTATCAGCTACAACAACCTTATAAACAGGCCTCTTTTTTGTGCCACCTCTAGATAATCTTAATTTTAACATTCACTCTCCTTTTTATTTTAATTGATTAAATAATTCTGGAGGTATTCCTTTGTCAGACATACCTTTCAGATTTCCTTTTGACATCTTCTTCATCATTTCAGACATCATTTTAAATTGTTTTAACAATTTATTGATAGTGGCTGGATCAGTTCCTGAACCATTAGCAATTCTTTTTTTTCTAGAACCATCAATTATTTTTGGGTTCTCTCTTTCTTTTTTGGTCATTGATAAAATTATAGCCTCATTTTTTGTAATAACACTCTCATCAATACCCGCTGCATCCATTTGAGATTTAGCCTTTGAAACGCCTGGCATAAAAGACATTATACCTTCGATCCCTCCCATTTTTTTCATTTGTCTCAGTTGCGTTAAATAATCTTGCATAGAGAATTGTCCTTTTTTTAAATTTTCCTCTGTTTTTTTTAAATTTTCTTCCCCAAGATCTTGGGCTGCTTTTTCAACAAGAGAAACAATATCTCCCATCCCAAGAATTCTATTTGCAATTCTATCTGGGTGAAAAACTTCAAAATTTTCAATCTTTTCACCAATACCTAAAAATTTAATTGGAACCTGTGAAACAAATTTCATACTTACAGCAGCTCCGCCTCTCGCATCACCATCTGCTCTTGTTAAAATAATTCCAGATAAATTTACTGTATTATTAAATTCTTTTGCCACTGATGCAGCTACTTGTCCAGTAAGCGAGTCGGCAACTAAAAACGTCTCTGCCGGTTTGATGGTGTTTTCAATTTGTTTAATTTCACTCATCATCTGCAAATCTATTTGTGTTCTACCGGCAGTATCGAATAATATTATATCTGCACCATTCAAGTTTGCTGCACTAATTGCTCTTTGACAAATATCACTGGGTTGTTGACCCTCAATTATTGGGAGAGTTAATATATTATTTTGTTCACCCAAAGATTTTAACTGCTCTTGAGCAGCTGGTCTGTAAATATCTAAACTGACCATCATTACTTTCTTTTTTTTTGTATTCGCTAAATATCTTGCAAGCTTAGCAGTTGTTGTTGTTTTACCAGAACCTTGTAACCCGACCAGCATCATTGGCACTGGTGGAACTGCATTTAAATTTACATCATTATTCTTTTCACCTAAAAGATTAACTAACTCATCATAAACAATCTTTATTACCATATCACCAGGTGATGTTGATCTAATAATTTCTTGACCTAATGCTTTTGGTTTAACCTTTTCAATAAAATCTTTAGCAACTTCAAGAGACACATCAGCTTCTAATAAAGCTTGTCTTATTCCTCTCAACCCCTCATCAACCTGATTTTCATCAAGTGATGGAGCTTTTTTTAGTGAGGAAAAAACTTCCTCAAATTTATTTGTTAAATTTTCAAACATATTTATTACACATAGCAGCAAACGCACTAGTGGGCGAACCCTCGCTGACTAGTGTCGATCTCTTTGTTTCCAAAGACACCGCAAATTTAATGTTTTTGCGGAAACTGCCACAAACTATAATAGAGCTACAAAAAGTCAATAAATAAGTTAAATAACTATATATGGACATCAAAGCTTTTAAAATGGACGGATTAGGTAATGATTTTGTTATAATCGATAATAGAGAGAAAATTACCAAATTGACGAAGGATCAGATAGTTAAAATTTGTGATAGAAATTTTATTGGTTGTGATCAACTAATATTTATTGAACCAGATAGTTCTGCAGATGCAAGTTTAAGATTTTTTAATTCAGATGGAGGAGAGTCTGGGGCATGTGGAAATGGAACTAGATGTGTTGCAAATTTGATTTCAAGCGAAAAAAATAACAAATTAATAATTTTAAATACGCTATCTGGAAAATTAAAATCTGAAATTTTAGGAAAAAAAATTGTTACAACAGAAATTGGTAAAGCAAAATTAAAATGGGATGAAATACCTTTATCAAAAAAAATGGATACAAAGAACTTAAATGTCAAAATTATTGATAAAAATAATAATGAGTACTTAGGTGGCACTGCAATTAATGTGGGTAACCCACATATTGTTTTTTTCGTTAAAAGGATTGAGGATTTCAATATTGAGAAAATTGGCCCTGAGATAGAAAATCAAGAAATCTTCCCAGAGAAATGTAACGTAACAATTGCGCAAATTTTTAATAAAAATTTGATCAAGGTAAAAGTTTGGGAAAGAGGAGCTGGTCTAACTAAAGCTTGTGGAACTGCAGCGTGTGCTACAGCATATGCAGGTAAATTACATAATCTTACAGAAAATAAAACTGATATAGAGTTTGCAACTGGAAAATTATCAATTTCGATAGATGAAAATAATTCTATCCACATGAAAGGACCTGTTTCAGATATTAAAGAAATTAAGATAAAATTGTAATGGGTATCTTTGATAAATTTAAAATCGGATTTAAGAAAAGTGCATCAGCTTTTACATCTGGACTTAAAGATATAATTGTCAAAAAAGAAATTAATGACGAAAATTTAAATAAAATTGAGGAATTTTTAATTAGATCAGATGTGGGGGTTGAGGCTGCATCTGAAATAAAAGAAATAATTTCTAGAAAAAAAATTGATCCAAATAAAGATCTATCTAAAGAGATAAACTCTATTTTAAAAGAATATATAATTTCTTTGATGAAACCCTTAGAAAATAAATTCTTCTTTGAGAAAAAAGAAAACCTTAATGCAACGTTAATTTCTGGTGTGAACGGTGTTGGTAAAACAACCACTATCGGTAAAATAGGAAAAATATTGAAGACTAACGGCAGTAAAGTCATGTTTGCAGCTTCAGATACATTTCGTGCCGCTGCAATCGAACAATTAGAAAATTGGGCAAGTAAAGTTGGTGTTCAAATAGTAAAATCATCTCAAGGAGCTGATCCCGCTTCAGTTGCTTTTAAGGCTGTGGATGAAGCTATTAAAAATAATTTTGATCAAGTTTTGATAGATACTGCAGGAAGACTCCAAAATAAAAAAAATTTAATGGAAGAATATAAAAAGATAGCGAATGTCACAAAAAAAATAGATCCCAACGCGCCTCATAATGTTATTTTAGTTTTAGATGCAACCTCAGGACAAAATGTATTAAATCAAGTCGAGGAATTTAATAAAATCATCCCGATAACAGGTATCGTGATGACAAAATTAGATGGCACAGCCAAGGGAGGAATTTTGTTAGCGCTGGCAAAAAAATATGAAATCCCAATTATTGCACTTGGTTTGGGTGAAAAAGTAGACGACTTACAATTGTTCGAAGCAGAAAAATTTGCTGAGGCTTTTACCCAAATTAATTAATTAAATTGCTGGAAATTAAAGGTTTATAAATATTACATTTGTAATTATCATCAAATTTATAATGTCCGCAATCTTTAGAAAATGACGAGATTATAAATTCAAATTTTCCAGTAGTAGGATAAAGTTCTAGTTTTTTACTTGTGATGTCATATTTAAAATTAACATTTAAACTTTTCACAGCGCTAATCATTACTAATGTTTTGTCATCTTTTAATAAATAATATGCAAAATCATCTGGAAACACTGGAAAATCATATTCTTGTAAAAAATATTTAGCTTGTGAAGGAAACCACTCATAAGAAATTAGAGGTGAAGAAGACTTTGTTAAATAACTATAAATATAAAGATCTTTTGGATAATCATTTATGTAATTATTATTTTCGCCTCTTGCTAAAATAGATTTTTCTCTACCTTTAAAATATAAGCTAAATTCTTTGTTATGTGAGTCCATATGATCTATATGAAATAAATCATCTGGTTGAAAAAATTCATCTTGTGAATAAACATTAGTAATAAAAACAAGGAACGCAATAAATAAAACAAATAATTTTTTCATTATCTTTTTATTAAATTAAATTCTTGAAGTATATTTGTTGAGATTGTGGCTTAATTTAAACTTTTAAAAAATGAGTTAAGGGCTTTAACAAGGTTTTCATCGTACTCCATCATATGATTGTCATGTTTTGTGAAATAAGAATATTTTGGCATATTAGCTTTTTCATACATTTTTTTTCCCATAAAAAATGGAACAATTTGATCAGCCTCACCATGCATTATTAAAATTGGAACATTTATATTCTTAATTTTGCTTTTATTATCAAATTTATCTTTCAATAATAAACTTACAGGTGCATATGGATAAAACGTTTTGGCTGCATCAATCATAGAAGTAAAAGGAGTTTCCAGTACAACGCCAGCAAAATTTTTATTTTGTGACAAATGAGTTGCAACACCAGTTCCTAATGATTCGCCATAAATAACAATATTTTCTTCTTTTACACCTTTTCTGACTAACCAATTTATTCCACTTCTTCCATCTTTATAAAGGCCTTCCTCAGATGGTTTACCTTTATTGCCACTAAACCCTCTCCAGGCAATTATTAAAAAATTAACATCCATTTTATGGAAATGGTTTAATTTATGAATTCTATTTTCAAGGGAACCGGCATTTCCGTGAAAAAATAAAACCGTTTTATATTTTTCTAAGTCTTTCTCATGAAACCAGCCCAATAAATCAATATTATCTTCCGTCTTAATTTTTACCTTTGCAATAGGGACTGATATTTGATCACCTGAATAATTATTTTCATTTGGATGATACAACAAATTTCTCTGATAAAAATATAAAAAAACTAAGATTAAAAAATAGACAAAAATAATAATTTGAAAAAATAACAACAAAATATTCCTAGACTTTTTTAACATTTTTTTTCTTTGCTAAGTATATGCCAAAAAATACCAGGATTGTTCCAATGAAATGATAATTTTCAAATTTTTCATCAAATAAAAAATAACCATAAATTGCTCCATAGACTGTAAAAACATAAAGGGTGAACCCCGTCAAGGACGTACCTAATTTTTTTTGAGCGACAGTGTAAAGTGTAAAAGCAATTATTCCTGGGGAAATAGCAGCAAAAATTACCCAAAAATAAAATTCAGGTATAAAAACTGTCTGTTTATAAAATATTTCCTCACCTATATAGAAAGGTAATAAACTTAAAGCTCCAAAAAATGATATTAAAGTAAATCTCTCAAAAATTTTTAGTTCTGAATTCCAATAATATAAATAAATTGAATATAATGCCCATCCAACAGCTGCAGCCAACATCCATAAATCACCAATAGTAAATTGTAAATTAATTAATAAATATAAATTTCCTTTTATAATGATTATAAAGACACCTATTAAGCATGAAATTAGTCCAATTATTTTTGTGAAATTTATTTTTTCATGAAAAAAAAAATATGAAATCAAAATTATGAATACAGGCGAAGATGTATAAATAATTCCCATATTAGTCACAGTTGTGGTTTCGCCTGCCAAAAATGGAAAGGCTCCGCATACTCCACATCCCATTAAGCCTAAAAAAAATAATTTTTTATATTCCTTTTTAATGATTTTAAAATTTTTCTTTAATGTTACATAGGTAAAAGGCAACAATATTAAAAAAACTAGTGCCCATCTCCAAAAAGCTAATGATATTGGAGGGACAAACTCGACACCACCTCTTGCTACGACAAGATTGCTTGCCATAAAAATAGGTTGAATAAATAATAATGAAAATGCAAAAAAATTTTTTTTCGAGTTAATCAATTTAATTGAAATTAACTTTTATCAAAAAAGGCTTCGTAAATCATCATAATGATGGCAGCAGCCATTAAAATATAAACTGGCAATACATCGAGAAAGCCTATCATCATTGATTTGGTCAGCGTCGTTGCCAAACCAACTAAAAAAAAAACAGCAAATGATAAACCTATTAATGTTGTTATTTTATTCATACTATTATTCCTGACATTCTTTCTCTAACCATTTGGCAATACCTAAAAATCTGTGATCGTCATACTTATTGCCAACTAATTGTACTCCTAATGGTAAATTATTTTCTCCCTCAAGTAAAGGCAGTGAAATACATGGTGTTCCCAGATAAGACCAAACTTTATTAAATTCCGCTGTGCCAGTGCTTTTTAAGCCTTTTGGTGCAACACCGGGGCTTGATGGGGATAAAACTCCATGATAATCTTCAAATACTTCCTCGTAAGACTCGTAGCTTCTTTTCATAAAGTCAATTGCCTCGGCATATTCTTTAGCGGTGTACTTATTTCCGTTTGAAATAGCATCCTGCATATATTTAGAAAGTTTTTTTTTATACTTTTTATAATAAATTGAGAAATTATTAGCTAAATCAGTTTCATGAATAATCTGATGATATTTGTGTATATCTTTGAAATACGACGGAGTATCAAAAATCTCAATATTTTTTTTAAAAGATTTAATAAAATACTCAAAAGCCTCTCTTGATTTTTTATCAATTATTTTCCAATAATCAGTTTTATAAAAAATAAACTTAGGTTCAAATATTGGACCTTTTTTTGTTTCCGATAAAATATTTTCTGTTGAATAGTGAATTGTAGCTGGGTCATACTTATCCTTTTTAATCAACACTTTCGCTAACATAGCTACATCTTCAACCTTTCGGCCAAACATACCAATTTGGTCTAAATTATATGATGTTCTCAAAACACCATTTCTTGAAATAAGTCCATAACTTGGTTTGTAACCAACAACGCCACAATAAGATGCTGGTCTAATTACAGATCCACCTGTTTGAGAGCCAATGGAAGCTGGTGCCATAAATGAGGCGACAGAGGCAGCAGATCCACTTGATGAACCACCTGGTGTTCTAGTTTTATCATGTGGATTTGTGGTTGGTGGTGGGCCTAAATAAGCAAGTTCTGAAGTTGCTGTTTTGCCCATAACAATTGATCCTGATGAATGTAGCAAATCAATTATTTCAGCATTTTGTGAATAAGATTTGCCTTTTCTAATAACGGTTCCACATTCAGTTGGCATATCAACAGTCCCAATTATATCTTTAACTGCTATTGGCACTCCATGAAGAGAACCTGTGGGTTTACCCGCTCTTCTATGTTCATCCGCTTCAGATGCTTTTTCTAATAAAACTTTCCTATCAAAATATGCCCAGGCTTTTATATCTTTATCAAACTTTTTTATTCTCTCTATATATTTTTCACAAACCTCAACTGATGTAAGTTGCCCACTCTTTATTTTTTCACTTAATTCTTCTAAGCTTAAAGAGAATATGTCTGTCATTCAAAGTTAATTAGCAAATAAAGTCTCTGGCAACCAAAGTGCTATTCCTGGAAACAAATACATTAAAACCATTGCTAAAATTACAATTCCCAAAAACGGCATTATACCACTAAATATTTGCATCAATTCAACATTTCTTGATTGCACACCTTTTAAATAATAGGCAGACATTGCCATAGGTGGGGTTAAAAATGAGGTTTGTAAATTTAATGCAATCAACATTGCAAAGAAATATGGATTAACTCCAAAAAATTCAACCAAAGGTAAAAAAATTGGAACAAAAATAATTAAAATTTCTGTCCATTCTAGTGGCCAACCTAATAAAAAAATAATTATTTGGGTTATAACTAAGAACTGCCAAGGCTGAAGATTTAAAGATTTAAAGAAATGTTCAAATACTTCATGACCACCTAAATAAGAAAAAACAGAAGCGAAAGTCCAAGAACCGATAAACAACCACATAATCATAGCTGTTGTTTTTGCTGTTAAAAATACTGACTCTTTAAAATTTTTCCATTTCAAGGTTTTATAGAAATAGGAAAGCACTAAAGCACCAAAAGCACCCACTGCTGCGGCCTCTGCTGGAGTAGCAATACCCGCAAGTATAGTTCCCAAAACTAAAATAATAAGTGAGAATAATGGTAAGAATGAAACTAAAACTTCTCTCATGATTACAGATGGTGGTGGTATCTCCTCAGCAGCTGGTTTTGGGGCTATTGATGGATTTAACCAAGCCCTAAAAACTGCATAACCTATGTATAAACCGGCTAACATCAGTCCTGGAAATATGGCAGCAGCAAATAATCTCAAAGGAGATAACTGTGCAATAACAGAGTAAACAATTAACATAATGCTTGGTGGAATTAAGATTCCTAAGCATCCACCAGAACAAATTATTCCAGATGCAAATTTTTTATCATACCCAGCTTTTACCATTGCTGGCCAAGCTAAAAGTCCCATTAAAGTAACAACAGCTCCAATAATTCCTGTTGCTGTTGAAAATAAAGTACAAGTTATTAATGCTGCAACTGCCATCGAAGCAGGAAGTTTGTGAGAGGCTAGTCTAATTGCAAAAAATAATTTTGCAACTATTCCTGCTCTTTCAACTAAATAACCCATGAATAGAAAAAGTGGTACGGCGGTCAAGACATTGTTGTCCATCACCGTATAAGTATTTTGCACAAAAAGTTGGAATATCCTATTGTCAAAAAGATGTTCCATTTTTGTTGGATCGAAGTAAGCGTAATATCCAAAACCTAAACCCATTGCCATTAATGTAAATGCAATTGGAAATCCTAATAAAACTGCAAAGAGAAATATACCCATCATCATAATTGCTACTTCTGGGTTAGTAAGACTAAATAACATCGTCTGCATTTCCTTTCTGAGCAGTTCTCATTAATATTTTTTCAGTTTCTTCTGCATCTGCTGAAACTCTTTCTGGCCAACTACCCTGCTTAATACAAATCAAACATCTGAATACTTCACTAATGCCCTGCAATGTTAAAAGAGTTCCTGACAAAGGTATTAGAGACTTTGCCATATAAATTTGTATTTGTGCTGGGCTATTCCAGCTTGTCTCTCCAATTTTCCAAGCCAAAGCAGCATATTCATAACCATAAAAGGCAAGAGCGATAACGCCTGGAAAAAAGAAAATAAAATATAAAACTAAGTCAATATAAGCCTGTGTTTTTTGAGAGAATAATCTATAGATAACATCTCCCCTAACATGCGCTTCAGTTGACAATGTATAAGCACCCGCCATCATAAAAATTGCTCCGTACATTTGAAGACTAAAATCAAAATTCCATAAAGTGGGAGCATTAAGTGCATATGCCATAAATACCTCATAGCATGTTCCACCCATTAAGATAACTATACACCAAGAAAAAGCTTTACCCATCGAGACACTCAAACGATCAGCAAACTTTATATAAGATCTCATCATAGATATAAACTTTTATTGAATTGTACTTAAATAATCAAACAAAAAAGGGGGCCGAAGCCCCCTTTATAAAATTTATAAAAGTTAATTATATCTTAACTTTTCCAATTGGACCAAACTCATTTTCATACGCAAGTTTGTAATTTGGCTGATTCATCAGCAAGTATTTCATTACTCTCTTCGCATATGATTTCTGAGAATCGACAACTTTTTTAAAGAAAGGATCTTTCTTATTAAAATCGCCAATCACCTTATCCCAACCCTTTAATTGTTGAGCCAAGATTTCATCAGAAGTTTGGTAAACATTTACTTTATGCTCGTTCATTAACTTAGCTAAGTCAGCTGAGTATCTCACTAAAGCTTTAAAGTAGTTATCACTATTTGCAGCATAAGCAGCATTTTTCAATATTGCTTGGTGCGCTGGTGATAAGCTATTATATGTTTTTTTGTTAACTGGAATTTCAAACATCTCTTGAGATTGGTGAAAGCTTCCTAAGTGATAGTGCTTAGAAACATCTTGCATACCAAATTGAGAGTCTGAAGTTGGGTTGTTAAACTCAGCTGCTTCAATCAAACCAGTTTTCATAGCTGGTTGAATTTCACCACCTGGTAATTGTCTAACTACCATTCCCATTGCGGTTAAAACGTTAGTCGCTAGACCAACTGTTCTGTACTTCATACCTTTAACATCAGATACTTTAGTTACGTTCTTTTTGAACCAACCGAAAGGCTGCGCAGGCATAGGCATGTGGAAAAATCCAATATAATCAAAACCTACTTTTGCAAGTGTTTCATCATATAGTTTTCTCCCTCCACCATATTCCATCCATCCCATAACTTCTTGAGATGACATACCGTATGAAGGACCAGTCCCAAATAAAGATGCAGCTGGATTTTTACCATACCAATATGCAGTCACCCAGTGACCCATATCAACTACACCAGAACTTACTGCTTGTCCGATTTCTGAAGTCTTTACGACTGCTCCAACTGGTTGAAGATCTATCTTAAGTGTGCCTCCAGACATTTCATCTACCATTTTGCAGTAGTCTCCGGCCATTTCAAAAAAGATGTTCGCTCCACTTGGCCATGCAGCTTGCATCTTTAAAGTTTTGTGACCGCCAGCAGTTGCTATGTTTGGCATTGCAACAGCAGCTGCAGCTACAGCACTAGCTTTAGCAGCAGTTTTAAAGAACTTACGTCTTGAAGATGTTTTTATCTTCAATGATTTGTTTTCTTTAGTCATTATTACTCCTCTTTAGTTAATTAACTAGGGTAATTAAACATAGAATCAAATTAGAGTCTTTCTAAAAAAACGTGTTGATGCCGCAGAAATTTAATTAAATTCAATCTAGGGTAGTATTAATTGACTTTATTTACACAATTTCCAGTGTTGAAAAACTCATCAATATTATCAATTGCTAAATTAGCCATTGCAATTCTGGTGTCTTTAGTTGCGCTTCCTAAATGAGGTAAAATGAATGCTGATTTAATTTTTAAATAACCGGGATTTAAATTTGGTTCATTCTTGTAAACATCTAAACCCACTGCATAAATCTTTCTTCTATTAAGTGCGTCTATCAAAGCTTCGTCATCAACTATGTCGCCTCTTGCAACATTTGTTACTACCGCCCCTTTTGGGAAATACTCAACTGTTTCTTTATTTATCATATTTTCAGTCTCTTTAGTTGCAGGGCAACAAATAGATAAGACATCTGAGACTGAAAAAAGACTTTTAATATTGTCATGGTAAGTTGCTCCATCTTCCTTATCTTTAGGTAACTTTGATCTATTATGATAATGTATGATCATGCCTAAAGACTTTGCTATTCTTGCAATTTTCTGTCCAATCCTTCCCATTCCTAAAATACCCAATCTAGTTCCAGTTAATTGTTTACCAATCAAATAATCTGCAGACCATTTCCAACCACCATCTTTTGCTGACTGGATACCTTCAGAGGCTCTTCTACATGCACCTAATATTAACAATACACCTATTTCTGCTGTAGCGTCAGACAACACATCTGGGGTATTAGTAACTGCGATACCTTTTTCATTAGCAGCATTTAAATCGATATTTCCAAAACCTACTGCAAAGTTTGAGATAATTTTAATTGTATCTGGCAACTTGTTTATAGTCTCTTTATCCATTTTATCAGTGAGTGATGTTAAAATTCCATCGCAACCTTGGCTCATATCTACTACTTTGGACTGAGAGTATAACTCATCATTAGTATTAAATATTGGATTAAATGTTTTAGAAGCTTTATCTTCACTATCTTTAATCAGTTTTCTCGTAATCAAGATTTTTTTCATAGAATTTTATATCAATTAAGATCGAAAATCTTACCTGGATTCATGATATTGTTTTGATCAATGCTTCTTTTTATTAATTTCATTACTGGAATATTGTCTCCATGCTCCTTTAAAAGATATTCTTTTTTGTGAAGACCTACACCATGTTCTCCTGTGATCGTTCCATTTAATTCCAGCGCTTTTTTTATTAACAAATCATTGAATTGTTTAATTCTTTTATACATTTCTTTGTCTTCTGGATCGAATGGTAAAAGCACATGAAAATTTCCATCACCTAAGTGTCCGACCATTGGTGCTCTTAGTCCAAATTTTTCTGCTTGTTCTTCTGCATAATTTACACACTCTGTTATACTTGAGATTGGTAAACACACGTCAGTTGAGTAGACTCTTCCATTATTTATTAAAGCTTTTACTGAGTAGTAAACATCCCATCTCGCTCTCCAAAGTTTGTTTCTTTCCTCTAAATCTTTAGCCCATTTAAAAGAGCTGCCATTATTATCATTAGATATTTCCTCTACGATTTTGATATTTTCATTATTAGATAGTTCTGATCCATGAAATTCAAAAAATAATGTGGGCGTCTCTTCTATATTGCTTAATTTTGAATAATTTATACTTATACCCATTTGATCTTTATTCAGCATTTCAATTCTCGCAATTGGTACACCATATTGGATTACTTGTTGCGCAGTCTGTACTGCATTTTCTAAAGATGGAAAATGGCAAACTGCAGACATTATACTCTCTGGTATAGGTGAAAGTCTTAATTGAACTTCTGTTATTATTCCTAACGTTCCTTCAGAGCCTATGAACAAATTAGTTAAATTATAACCAGCAGAAGTTTTTTTAGTTCTTCCTCCCGTATTAATAATATCACCAGAGGGTAAAACGACAGTGAGCCCCGAAATGACGGTTTTCATTGTTCCATATTTAACTGCCATTGTTCCTGAAGCTGAGGTAGAAGCCATACCTCCAATAGCTGCATTAGCACCTGGGTCAATTGGAAAAAAAACACCATCTTCTCTTAAATAATCATTAAGTTGCTCTTTTGTTACACAAGCCTGAACTCTGCAATCAAAGTCCTCAGCGTTAACACTCAAAATTTTATTCATTTTTTCTAAACAAATTGTTATTCCTTCTTCATTACCTACAACATTACCTTCTAGTGATGTTCCTGTGCCAAAAGGCACAACTGGAATTTTATGTTCATTACAAATTCTTAGTATTTGAGAAACCTCTTCATTAGTCTCCGGAAATACTACGGCTTTTGATAAAATCGGATCATAGGTGTCTTCACCTCTAGCATAATTTGTTCTTGTAGACACAGAGGTTGAAAATCTGGAATTAAAAATTCTTTTAAATTCAGCTTGGACTTGATTATTCATAAGAATTGATACTAATAAAAAATATAAAAAAAATATACCTTATTTATTTGCAAGCATTTTCTTTATATTTTCTAAAGCCTGTGAAATGTTATCTCTGGATGCAGCAAAACTAAATCTTACATAATTTTGACAAGTTTCACCAAAAGCTGACCCAGGCACTATTGCTACTCCTGCTTCATGCATAGCTTTTCTAGCAAACTCTGCTCCATTCATTCCAGTACCAATTACTTTTGGAAATGCATAGAAGGCTCCACCAGGCAAGCTACATTCCACGCCTGGTAAATCATTTAAGCCCTTATAAATTATTTCTCTTCTTTGAGTAAATTTTTCCATCATTGCATCAATTGAGTCATCTGGTCCATCTAGTGCAGCAATTCCTGCAAACTGAGCAGCAGCATTAACACATGAAACACTATTTATTAATAATTTATTAACATGCTCAACTAAATGTTGTGGCCAGAAGCTCCAACCAAGTCTCCACCCAGTCATTGAATAAGCTTTACTCCATCCTTCTAATACTATTAATCTTTCTCTTAACTCTGGATAATTAAAAAATGTTGGCATCTCTTTTCCATCAAAAATTTGTCTGCTATAAATTTCATCACTAAGTATAGTAACATGAGGATATTTCTTAAGACCGTCTGCTAAAACATCAATATCTTTTCTCTCTACAAAGCTACCTGTTGGATTATTCGGATTGATTAAAATTAACAGTCGAGTTTTATCAGTAATCATAGATAATATTTTATCAGGATCAAATTTCAAATCTTTATTTTCAGTTAAATCGTATGGAACGGAGGTCGAACCAGTATAATTTATCATTGACTCATAAATTGGGAAAGCAGGTGTTGGATGTATAATTTCTGCTCCAGGTTCACCGAAACATTGGATAGCATAACTCATAGTGGGTTTACCACCAGGCATGATTAGTATTCTCTCGAAATCAATATCAACATTGTAACGTTTTTTTATCCACCTTGTTACAGCTTGACGACATTCAGGAATACCATTTGACATTACGTATCCATGATGTCCATCATCTAAAGCTTTCTTTGCGGCATCAACAACATGTTTAGGAGTTTTAAAGTCGGGCTGACCCAATCCCAAATGGATCATAGGTTTTCCTTGAGCTTCCAATTTTTTTGCTTCTGCCAAAACTGTAAATGCAGACTCTGTTCCTAATCTTTCTAAACTTTTAGCTAATTTCATAATTTTAATCCTATTTTCTATATATTAATTTTGAACTATTCAACTCTTTTAAATTTTTGCACCCCATTAAAACCATATTTCTATTTATCTCATCGTGCATGTTTTTAAGTAAATGTTCAACGCCTTGTTGACCCCCTGCGGCCAAAGAGAACAAAAACATCTTTCCAAAACTACAAGCTTTGGCTCCAGCAGCGATTGCTTTCAACACGTGAGTTCCTCTTCTTACACCTCCATCTAAAATAATTTCAAGTTTATCACCAACTGCATCTGAAATCGCTTTCACTTGATCAAAAGGTGATCTAGAGCCATCTAGCTGTCTTCCTCCATGATTTGAGATCATAATAGCAGTACATCCAATATCAACTGCCTTTTTTGCATCCTCAACTGACATAACTCCTTTTAGAGCAAATGGTCCATTCCATTTTTTTGCACAATATTCTGCATCTTTCCATCCCATCAATGGATCATACTGCTCATTAATATATTCAATAACTGATTTTGCAATGTTCGTTCCTTTGTCTGTTTTTTTCTTTACATTTGAGAGTTCAAATTTTTTTCCAGTTAAATAATTAAAAACCCAACCTGGTCTCATCGCAAAACTCATTAAGCTTTCCAATGTAAATTTTGGGGGTGTTGTAAATCCTGTTCTATGATCTTTTTCTCTGTTTCCTGCTACTAAAGTATCTACAGTCAGACACATTGCATCAAATCCTGATCTTCTTGACCTATCAATCAAATCATCTGTGATTGATTTATCTTTATGAACATAAAGTTGAAATAATTTTGGACCACTTGAAATATTGGATATCTCCTCAATAGAGTTATTACTCATCGAAGACATACTGTAAAATGTTCCAAATTTTTCTGCTGCTCTTGCTGAGGCTTTATCTCCATCAACATGATAAAGTCTCTGCATTGCGGCTGGAGAAAGAAAAATTGGCATATCTATTTTTCTTCCAAACAAAGTTGTTGTTAAATCAGGTTTACCAACATTTGCTAAAACATTTGGAACTAAGTCACATTCATTAAATGAGTCTGTGTTTCTTCTTAAAGTAGCTTCATCATCGGAACCACCATCAATATAATGAAAAATTGGTGATGGTAATTTTTTTTTTGCTAAATTTCTAAAATCCTGGAAATTATAGCAATTTTTTAAACTCACTATCTTCTGAATCTTAAATTATTTCGACTTAAATCACTTATTTTTGTACAGCCCATAAGTTTCATATTACGCTCTAATTCAGTTCTATACTTTTCTAATGCTCTCTCAACTCCAGCTTGGCCAGCAGCTGCTAAAGCGTAAAGATAAAGTCTACCACCTGAACATGCTTTCGCACCTAATGATAAGGCTTTTAACATATGAGTTCCTCTATGAATTCCACCTTCACAAATCACGTCTAATTTATCTCCAACCGCATCAACAATTTCTGCAAGTTGATCAAAAGGCGCTCTAGATCCATCTAACTGTCTTCCGCCATGATTTGATACCATTATACCTGTGCAACCTATGTCTACCGCTCTTTTTGCATCTTCTACGCTCATAACTCCTTTGAGAGCAAAATGACCTCCCCATTTAGAACAAAGATTTTCTGCGTCTTTCCAATTCATGGATTGATCCAACATAGTTGAAAAATAATTTCCAATTGATGAGTTTACATCAGTGCCTTCTTTCACAAAATCTTGTAAATGAGGTAATTCAAACTTACCTTTTGTTAAATAATTAATTCCCCACATTGGCTTAGTAGCAAAACTAAATAAACTTGCTAAAGTTAACTTTGGCGGGGAGGTAAATCCTGTTCTTAAGTCTCTCTCCCTATTTCCTCCAGTAATAGTATCAACTGTTAAAGCCATGACATCAAAATTTGCTGCTTTAGCTCTTTCCAAACAAGAGTCGTTTAATCCTCTATCTTTATGAAAATAAAACTGAAACATTTTAGGTGTGTCAATCATTGAGGAAATTTCCTCAACACTAACTGTGGCTAGAGCAGAAACACCAAACATTGTATTAAATTTTTTTGCAGCTTTTCCAACTGCTCTTTCTCCGTCGTAATGAAAAAGTCTCTGTAAAGCTGTTGGAGATAAATAAAAAGGTAAATCTAATTTTTTTCCAAATATGGTGGTAGACAAATCAACTTCTTCAACTCCCCGCAAAACATTAGGAACTAAATCTACATCGTCGAATGCACTAGTATTCCTAGCATATGTAACTTCATCATCTGCTGCACCATCAATATAATGAAAAATGGGTGATGGTAGTTTTTTTTGAGCTAATTTTCTAAAGTCACTAAAATTATGGCAATCTTTTAAATTCATGATTTTTCTTAAAACTTTTTAAGGAAATTAAACATATAACTATTTGCCCCAGGATTTTTATCGCCTAAACTAGCATTAGACACATGATTATATGATACAGCAAAATTTGTTGTATCTGTAGTTTTATAAGAAAGCTGTAACTCTGACTTAAATTCAAGAACATGTCCAAGATCCTTTCCATCGCCTTCATGGTAAAGTCCAGGAGTAAAGCTTGGAGTAAAAAAAAATTGGCCCATGTCCATATTCCACTCTACACCTGTGTAAATATATGCTGCAGAATTTTCTGTTATAAAACCTCCTGTCACAGGCGAAATATTCCCTAAAAATGTATTCCTATTTAAATCTTCATTTTGGTGCTGGAACCCTAGCAGTGTTGCCTTTTGTTTATCATCACTAAAATCAAAATTCCCAAGGTATAGATTAAATTGATGGTTGTCATTTTCAATATCAGTATCTCCAATTAACTTTGAAGGCAGAACAAAAATTAACAAAACTAAAAAAATTTTTTTTAAACTCATTATTTCTTATTAAGATTATTTTTTATTATAAAACCTTTTAACGATTATTGCACCACCCGCTAAGAATATCAAGATAGGCAATAACCATAAAAAATAGGTATTTCTGTTGAAAACTGGATCATACAATATCCATTCTCCATATTTCATTTTTAAAAAACTATATATTTGTTCCTCACTTAGACCTTCCTGGATTTTATTTTTAATAACTAACTTTAGACTTATCGCGAACTCTGAATCTGAGTCATACACAGATTGGCCTTGACAAATTAAGCATCTCAAATTTTTGGCTATTTTATTTTCAGTTTTAACTTCATCTGCCTTTAAGAAATTAAAATTTAAAATTATAGCTACAATCAAAAATATATGAATAAATTTCATCTAATTATTTTCTGAATTTCTAATAAATCCTCATTGTTTATTGGTCCAATAAATCTTTTTATAATTTTATTTTGATATACCAAAAAACTTTCTGGCACCCCATAAGCACCCCAATCAATTGATGCTATGCCATTCTTATCTGATACAATTATATCATAAGGATTTCCCAAATCTTTTAAAAAACTTGAGGCATTTGTATAGTTGTCTTTATAATTAAATCCTATTAATTCTATTCTGTCGTCTTTTTTTAATTCCATTAGAAATTCATGTTCCTCTTTACAAGGAATACACCATGATGCCCAGATGTTCATAAAATAATAATCATTATCTTCAAAAATTTTTTCTGAAATGACAATAGAGCCATTCTCAAAAGATTTTAACTCGAATGATGGAACTGCTTTTTTTAAATTGGTGTCAGGAATATAAATATTTGAATTTCTTAAGCCTTTGAAAAAAATTACAAAAGTAATTAAAAAAAATAAAATTAAAATTAGCGGGATAAATTTAGATTTCATATCTTTTTTTAAAAAAACTTAAAAAGCCACCAAAACTTATTAATATTACTGAAATCCATATCCAAATCATAAAAGGTTTTACTTGATATCTAATATTGAAGTATTCCTGGTTCTGAACATAATTCATTGTCATAAATTTATCTGTAAGTAAGTTAGTTTTAATGTCAGCCTCGCTCGTAATTATATTTGGTTGATTGTATATTCTTAACTCAGGGTTTAGAATATCTAACGTCCCATCTAAATTTTGCACATTAAATTTTCCTTTAATTGCTTTAAAATTTTTTTCATCTTCTTGCTCAATTTTTTCAAAATTTATTGTAAATTTTTCAGTCTTAAATGTTTCACCAATTTTTAGATTAGTAATTACTTCATTAGAAAAAATATTATTAAATAGAATACTTAGAATTAATAAACTAAAACCAAAATGAGCAATATTCTGAGATAAATTTCTAAATCTTTTGACAAAAAATTCCCTAAAAGTAGAAAAAAATAAAAAGAAAGCAGAAGTAACTAAAATTGTGTTAATCAAAAAATTTATATCAAATTGTTTGATTATTAATGCTGATAACAAAAACGATATTATTAAAAACATTGTCATATAAAACTTATTTTTAAAATCTGATTTAACCCAATTGAGATTTGGTCCTATTGCCATAGCTACTAAAAATGGAATTAAGAAAGGCAATATGAGTTTGTTATAAAAAGGAGGTCCAACGGATATTTTATTTGTGGTTAAAACTTCTAAAAATATTGGATAAATTGTCCCTATCAAAACTACTGATAAAAAATACATCATAAACCAATTATTAACTAAAATAGATGACTCTTTACTAAGCCAAAAAAAACTATTTTCTAATTTTTCTTTTTCTGTGTGAAAAAAAATAAAAATAAAAATAGATAAAAAAATAAGTATAAAAAGAAAAATTAAAATAAATAAACCTCTCTCTGGATCATTTGCAAATGTATGAACTGAATTTAAAATTCCAGATCTTACTAAAAAAGTACCACTCATACTTAAAGCAAAAGTTGCAATTGATAATATCATGGCCCATGAGGTTAATATTTTCTTCTTCTCCAAGACTAGTATACAGTGAAGTAAAGTTGTTAACGCAAACCATGGCATTAAAGATACATTTTCAACTGGATCCCAAAACCAAAAACCTCCCCAACCTAATTCATAGTATGCCCAAATAGATCCAAGTAAAATTCCTAGTGTAAGAAAAACCCAAGAGGCTAATACCCATTGTTTAACATGTTTCGCCCATTCTTTTGATACATATGATGTAACCATAGCGGCAAGAGCTGATGAGAAAATTATCGAGGAACCTACATAGCCCAAATATAAAATTGGTGGATGTATCGCTAAAGCAGGATCTTGTAATATTGGGTTCAAACCTAAACCCTCATTTGGTGTTGGGGAAATATAATTAAATGGACTGGAGGTTTTGATTAAAAAAATAAAAAAGCCAATAATTATTATTTGTTGAAACAATAAAGTAAAAATTCTATATTTTTTTGGCTGTTGTTTAGATTTAATTAAAAAAATTGAAATAAATAAAGTTAATACTAGCAGCCATAACAATAAACTCCCCTCATGATTTCCCCAGGTTCCTGAGATTTTGTAAAATAATGGTTTGGTTGTGTGAGAGTTATTGAAAACAGTTTCGTTGCTAAAATCTGAGTTAACAAAAGATACAATTAACCCTAAAAAACTAATTACTACAAAAAAAAATTGAATAAATGTAAAAGATAAAATTCTTTTATCTA
Organism: uncultured Pelagibacteraceae bacterium; assembly: GCA_902523495.1. Lineage (GTDB taxonomy): Bacteria > Pseudomonadota > Alphaproteobacteria > Pelagibacterales > Pelagibacteraceae > Pelagibacter. The sequence continues at coordinate 28,004 of CABYZU010000002.1, read as the reverse complement.
AAATTTCAGTATTTCTTAAATTTCTGAAAGAAAAAAAAATAATAAGAAATGAAAAGAAAAGTCCAAAACCTAATGAATAAGAACCTATTAAACTTGCCAAATTTATTTCTCCTCTAATGCAGCCTTAACTTCTGGTGGCATATAATTTTCATCATGTTTAGCTAAAATCTTTGTAGCTAAAAAAAAATTTTTATCTTTTAAATAACCTTCAGCAACAACTCCTTTTTCTTCAGCAAAAAGATTTGGCACAACTCCAGAATAAACAACATTTATCTCATTTTTAAAATCTGTAACAACAAATTTTATTTCTTTTGAAATCATAGTTATAGAGTCTTTCTTAACCATTCCACCTATTCTAATTTTATTTTTTTCAATTTCACTTAAAGCTTTAATTTCTGTTGGTGATTTAAAAAAAATAACGTTTTCCTCTAAAGACTTGATCAATAAAAAAACTGATAACGCTAAAGTTGTTAATATTAATAATACAAAAAAAAATCTTAATTTAACTTTTCGCCCATACATGTTTAAAAGTTAAATACTTGAAGTATTTGACAAAATTTCTTTGTTTATACTTTGAGATTTTGCAAAAGCTGCTCTCTCAGAATTTAAAGATCCAAATTTTGTTATAAATTTATTTTTTTCTCTATTGTATTGTGCTTTGACAACTAAAAAAAGTGTCAAAAAACTAACCAGAGTAAATGAAAATGCTGACCAAACATACTGTCCATATCCATCCATAAAAAACAAATTTTCAATCATAATCTATCTAACCCTTTATTTTTAATTTTTATCAGTTCTGTATTATATTTCATTAAAAAAATCAGTAGTGAGAATAGGGCAAATGCCGCAGTCATTATTAACAAAGGAAAGAGCATTGAAACATCAATTGATGATTTCGATAGAATGTTAATTGAAGCTGGTTGATGCAATGTATTCCACCAATCTACTGAGTACTTTATGATAGGAACATTAATTATTCCTAAAATTGAAACAATTGATGTAACTTTAAATACTTTATCATCATTTTCAAATATTCTCCACGCAACAACGTACATTAAGTAAAATAGTGCTAATATTAACATAGAGGTAATTCTTGCGTCCCAAGCCCACCATGTTCCCCAGGTAGGTTTTCCCCATATTGAGCCAGTAACAAGAGCTATTATATTGAATACCAATCCAGAGGGTGCCAAACTTTTTGCAATTAAAAAAAAATTTCTTAACTTAAAAATGTATCCAACTAAAGATAAAAAAGTAATAAAAGAAAAAATTCCTAACGAAATCCAAGCTGCTGGTACATGAACATACATAATTCTAACAGAGTGACTTTGTTTGTAATCCTCAGGAGATAATATTAATGCTTCTGTTAATCCTATCGAAAGAATGACAATAAATAAAAATAAAACATACTTAGGAGCTTTTGATGTTATCGAAAAGATTTTATTTGGTTCAAAATATTTAAACATATGGAATTATTTTTATTATGAAAAAACTGCCTGATCAAGAATGCTAGAGGGAGATAATAACGAAGGGTAAATAAGTAGCACCCTTGATCAGAATTAACCTATATAAACAAATTGCTGTGTCAAAGGTTTGAGCTAAATGTGTTAAAAAAGTGATTGATTTAATTAGATAGCTTAAAATAGCTAGATCCTTTTTTTCCAGAGAAAATTTCCTCAATTAGAGGATGTTTTATTGGTTCATCTGAGTCATCAACTAGAAGATTTTGCTCAGAAACGTATGCTTCATAAGTGATTTCATCATTTTCAGCCAACAGATGATAAAAAGGTTGATCTTTTCTAGGTCTTACATTTTTTGGAATGGATTGGTACCATTCTTCAGAATTATTAAACTCAAAATCAACGTCATAAATCACACCTCTAAAGTCAAAGTGTTTATGTTTTACAATATCACCTATTGAGAATTTAGCTTTTTGAATTGCCATTATGTTTAGTATGGGTATTTAAAATTAAAAATCAATAAGAAAAATTAAAAGTTTTTACGAAAATATTATTTGTGTTAATATCTTACTCGTGAACAAATCATTTTTAAAGTTTCTAACAGATTTTGGACCTTTAGTAATTTTTTTTTACTATTACTACGATAGTGGAAAAGACTTAAAAATTGCCATTCCTCCGTTTATTATTGCGACAATAATAGCATTATCAATCGTATGGTTTTTAGAAAAAAAGATACCAAAAGTTACTTTGTTAAGCGGAGTTTTAATTACTTTCTTTGGTGGCTTAACAATTTACTTTAATAACCCAGTTTTTATTTACATTAAACCGACAATTATAAATATTCTTTTTGCATTTGCTTTGATATTTGGAAGATACTTCACAAATGGACCTGTTTTAAAAAAATTAATGGGCAAATCTATTTCACTAACAGATGAAGGTTGGGAGGTGCTAAATAAAAGGTGGATATATTTCTTCTTTAGCCTTGCAATACTCAACGAAATAGTTTGGAGAACTCAATCTGAAGAATTTTGGGTAAACTTTAAAGTTTGGGGATTATTACCAATTACATTTATATTTACTGCTTTCCAAGTAAGTTTAATAAATAAATATAAAACAAATGAGTAATAATTTACGTCTGATAATCAATAATGTTAATAAAAAGAATATTGAGGAAAAACATTTTTTTGAGAAAGATGAATTAAAGATAATTTTAGACCTATATGCAAAAATGGTCTCTGAAGGATCATGGAAGGATTATGGTCTTAACATTTCGAGTAAACAAGTTGGTTTTAGTGTTTTTAAAAACACTACCGAAAATGCTTTGTATAAGATTTGCAAAAATTTTAAGCCAAAAAATAAAAATCTTAAATATCTAATTACTGATGCTAATGGAAAAATATTCAGAAATTCATCTGAATTAAGTAGTCTGTTAAGAAATATTAATTGGAAAAAACTTTGAATTATCTTCTTTGGCCAAAAAGTCTAAGCAACATAATAAACAAATTAATAAAGTCTAAATAAAGTGTTAACGCGCCCATTACAGCTTTTTTGCCCATAAGTTCACCTGTGTCGCTAGCAGCATACATGTTCTTAATTTTTTGGGTATCGTAAGCAGTAAGACCTACAAAAATTAAAACTCCTAAAATTGAAATTACAAAATACATCATCGAAGATTTCATAAATAAGTTAACTATTGATGCAATTATGATTCCAATTAATCCCATCATTAAAAATGATCCTAATTTTGTTAGGTCTCTTTTAGTTGTGTAGCCGTATATGCTCATAGCTCCAAATGTTGCTGAACAAATGAAAAATACCCTTGTGATACTCATGCCGGTATAAACTAATAAAATTGATGAAAGAGACAAACCCATTAACGCTGCAAAAATCCAAAAAGTTGTCTGAGCTTTTGATGCACTCATTTTATTTATTCCAAAACTCATATAAAATACTACTCCAAGAGGAGCTAACATAACCAACCACTTTAACCCTGACATGTAAATTGCGTTACCCATTTGAGTTAGTCCAACTATAGACCCTGAACTATCAGTCAAAACAGACATTTTAAAAGTCACAAGTGCAATTATACCTGTTAGAAGAATTCCAGTTGCCATGTAGTTATATACTTTAAGCATATAAGCTCTTAAGCCTTCGTCTGTAACTGTTGCTGTAGCTGATTGTTGAGCAGCTTGTTTTGCTCTTCCTAAGATACCTTTTTTATTAAATTCCATAATGAAATATATATAATCTTTTATTAATTATTCAAGATATCAAAAAAACAATAAATGACTAATACGGTAATATAGTAATGAATTACAAAAAATTAGGAAATACTGATCTAAATGTGAGTACAATTTGTCTCGGCACGATGACCTGGGGTGAACAAAACTCAGAAAAAGATGGTTTCGAACAAATGGATTTTGCTTTAAACCAAGGTGTAAATTTTTGGGATACAGCAGAAATATATTCAATTCCAATGAGAGAAGAAACCTATGGGGAAACTGAAAGAATAATTGGTAATTGGTTTCAGAAAACAAAAAAAAGAAATGAAATTGTTCTAGCTACAAAAGTATGCGGGAATACATCAAACAAATATATTAGAGGTGGCGGAAATAATTTTGGGAAAAAAAAGATTATTGAAGCTTTAGATGAAAGTTTAAAGAGACTAAAAACCGACTATATTGACTTATATCAACTTCATTGGCCTGAAAGAAATACAAATTTTTTTGGCGATTATGGTTATGAACATGATGAGAATGATAAAAATTGGACACCTTTTGAGGAAATTTTGGAAAGTTTAGAAAAATTTATTGAACAAGGTAAAATTAGATATGTAGGTTTATCAAATGAAACTGCCTGGGGTCTATCTAAATTTCTTGAACTCTCAAAGATTAAAGGGCTTCCAAAAATGATGTCAGTGCAAAATCCATATAATTTACTCAATAGAACCTATGAAGTTGGTTTGGCAGAAATTTCTGTAAGGGAACAAAGCGGCTTATTAGCTTACTCTCCATTAGCGTTTGGATATCTTACAGGAAAATATAGAAATAATAAACTACCAGCAAAATCTCGGATGCAACTATTTAAAAATTTTAATCGATATAAAAATGAAAATGGTCAAAAAGCCATTGATGAATACTACAAAATTTCAAAAAAATATAATTTAGATTTTACTCAAATGTCCTTAAAATTCTGTGAAATTCAACATTTCACAACAAGCGTTATTATTGGAGCAACAACAATGGAACAGTTGAAAACAAATATAGAAAGTGTAAATGTTAATTTAAACAGTGATATAATTAATGATATTAACAAAATTCAACAGAAATACCCAAATCCATGTCCATAAATAAAAAATTTATCTTCACGTTTCTATTTTTAATCATTCCTATGACGATTACTTTAGCAGATATTAAAAAGGTTGGTAAATTTAAAGATTGGGAAACGTTAGTAGTCCAAGAGAGTTCTGGAAAAGTCTGTTTTGCTCAATCTATTCCAGTTTTACAAGCACCAAAAACAAATAAGAGGGATGCTAGATTATTTGTTACCTTCAGACCGAATGCAAAAATTTCTAATGAGATTAGTGCAACTGCTGGATATGAATTTAACAAGAATAATTCTGTTTTAGCCACGTCAGGAAATAACAAATTTAAGTTCGATATTAAACAGCAGGGTTTTGCCTGGATGACGAGTAATAAAAAAGAAAAAATAATGGTTAAGGTTATGAAAAAAGGATCGAGAATTATGGTTACTGGTTACAATGAAAAAGGATCTCAAACCATAGATCATTACTCATTATTAGGATTCACAAAAGCTTATAATTCTGCAAAAAAAGCTTGCAGTTAATAGATGAAATTAAAAAAGAGAATTGTTTTAGCTTATTCAGGTGGGTTAGATACATCCATAATTCTGAAATGGCTTCAAGAAAATTATAACGCAGAAGTCATATGTTATACGGCTGACATAGGACAAGAGATTAATCGAAAAAAAATAATTAACACTGCAAAAAAATTTGGTGTTAAAAATATTATAATTAAAGATTTAAAAAATCTTTTCGTAAAAGATTATGTTTTTCCAATGATACGAGGTAATGCAATTTATGAAGGGGTTTATTTATTAGGAACTTCCATTGCAAGACCATTGATTGCGAAAGATCAAATAAGTATAGCTAAAAAATTTAAAGCATATGCCGTTTCTCATGGTGCTACTGGAAAAGGAAACGATCAGGTAAGATTTGAGCTAGGTTATCACTATTTTGATCCAAAGATAAAAGTTATCGCTCCTTGGAGAATTTGGAAATTAAAATCTAGAAGCGATTTAGTTAATTATGCAAAAAAATATGGGATACCTATTCCAAAAGATAAAAAAGGTGCACCACCTTTTTCTGTTGATGATAATTTATTTCATACATCAACTGAAGGTAAGATTTTAGAAAATCCAAAAAATTCAGCTCCAGAATTTATTTTTCAAAGAATAGTCTCACCTGAAAAAGCACCAAGCAAACCAACTTATATTTCAATCAACTTTAAAAACGGTGATCCAGTTGGAATAAATGGAAAAAAATTAAACCCTGAAAAAATTCTAACTAAATTAAATTTTATAGCTGGAAAAAATGGCATAGGAAGAGTTGATTTAGTCGAAAATAGATTTCTTGGTATTAAGTCAAGGGGAGTTTATGAAACTCCAGGAGGAACACTTTTAATTCATGCCCACCGAGCAATTGAGTCAGTGACGTTAGATAAAAATACAATGCACAAAAAAGATACAATTATGCCAAGATATGCTGAACTAATATATAATGGTTATTGGTATTCAAAAGAGAGATTTAAATTACAAAAAATTATTGATCAAAAGAGAAGTAAGGTAAATGGGTCTGTTAAACTTAAACTATATAAAGGGAATATCACTATCCAATCTAGAATTACAAAAAGTAATGCATACTCAATGAAAAAAGTTTCTTTTGAAGAAAATAAAACTTTCAATAAATCTAATGTTGAAAGATTTATTAATTATCATAAGAAAAAACTCTAATATTATTAAGTTTTAGGACAATTTATGGTTTGTTAAATTTATTTTTAGTTATATCTTAGAAAAATGGAATCATTTAGAAATTGGATGAAAGATACAGCAAACATATTGTTTGACGATAGTAAAAATGATCTACGTTCACTTCCTAAAACTGTTAGGTTGCAAATTTTATTAGTTTTGAGCTTTATTTGGACAACAGTTTTTAGTTTATACGTATTTTCATACACAACTTTTGTATTTGGTTGGACTGGACTTTTTTTAGCTCATATTGGTTTGATCTTTGCTGTGTATATGACCTTTAAACATTTTCACAGGGCTGAAGAAAATTCATCTAGTGTTTTTAAGACAAAAAATTTTGACCCCTTTAAAATTATGGTCCTAGTTTTTGTAATCGTATTTATATTCGTATTTTCAAAGGGAATTGAAGTTCTAACAAGTCCAAACCCCTACTCTTATTCAATACCATACGATGGTTCATCAAAATCAGTATTTGAAAAATGGTTGCCATTTAGCAAAGACAAATAATGGAAAAAGTAGCAAAAAATTTACAACTTATTTTAATGGTTATTATTTTAATAAGTACAGTAATTGCTGTGGGTATAGAGATGTATAAAATGTTTGAAAACAGGTCAGTTACTTTAGCTGATTTACTATTAATGTTTCTTTACCTAGAAGTACTTGCAATGGTGCGAGTTTTTTGGAACCAACAATCAATAAGCATTACATTGCCACTTTTAATAGCTATTACAGCTCTAGCGAGATTTATAATTCTTCAAGGAAAAGAAATGGATCCAACAGCATTAGTTTATGAAGCTATTGCTATAGTATTGATTGCAGGTGCAATTGTTATTCTTAGATTAAGACATAGTGATAAACTTGGTCTTAAGAAAAAAAAATCAAAATAAATAAAAATGAAATTTGAAGCGTCTAGGGCTGCAGCCTTAAATAAATTAAACAATTTTGTTGAAGAAAATCTTGCTGAATATTCTAAATTAAGAAATTTTGATTTTGGGCCAGAAAAGAGAACCAATGTATCCTGTTTATCTCCTTACATTACCCATGGCGTCATAAACGAAAGAGAAATAATTGAGAAATCACTCAGCAAATTTTCTTTTTCAAAAAATGAAAAATTTATTCAAGAAGTTTTATGGCGAACTTATTGGAAAGGTTGGTTAGAATTAAGACCAAATGTTTGGACAGATTATTTGGTTGAATTGAATAAAATTAGAGAAGATTTTAAGAATAACCAAAATTATAAAAACGCTATTGAAGGGAAAACAGATATTGAGTGTTTTAATTTTTGGGTAAATGAACTCAAAGAAAACAACTATTTACATAATCATACAAGAATGTGGTTCGCAAGTATTTGGATTTTTACTTTGGAGTTGCCCTGGCAGTTAGGAGCAGAATTTTTTATGCAACACCTTTATGATGGAGATGCTGCGTCTAACACTCTTGGTTGGAGATGGGTAGCTGGGGTTCAAACGCAAGGAAAACATTATCTAGCCAGTGAATGGAATATTAAAAAATTCACAAATAATAGATTTAATAATATAAAGTTAAATGAGAACGCTCCCCCAAGGGTTTCGGAAAAAACTTACCCAATTGTCAAACAAGATTTTAGTAATAAAAATTTAGATGATAGAAATCTTTTAATTTTTGAAAATAATTTATCTTTTGAAGCTAGTGATTTCCAAAATAATGAATTTAAAAAGATTTATATAATTTCAAATAAAAATGAAACTAGATCTATAAAATTAAGTGAAAATGTTATAAAATTTAAATTACTTTTAATTAATGACCAAAAGCAAAGATTAAATGATAAGTCCATAAGTTGTGAAACAATAGATATAAATGAAATTAAAAATATAAATGAAAGAGTATTCGCGTTATATCCAAATGTTGGTGAAAATCTGGACTATTTAAATTCGAATAGTTTAAAATTTGATTTTCTGTATAGAAAACTAGATCAGTATTCTTGGCAATATTGTAATAAAGGTTTTTTTAATTTTAAGAATTATATTCCCAAAATAATTTCAACTTTTAATTAAGATTAAATTTTATTCATTCTCAAATTTAATTTTTTTTCTATTATAAATTTTTTTTTCATTTTTTATTATTTTATTTCTTAACATTGGTGAACTTAATAATTTTGCTATTGGATTTTTTTTTTTTATTTTTTTTCTTTTTTTGATTTTCTTTCCCATAAAAAGTTATCTTGCAAGTTTTATAAAAATATCACCCATGCCAGCTTCTAAATTTTCTATAGGGGTATTATTTCTAAATTCGCAAAATCTTCCAGTTATCTGATGACTCTTTACAAAATCTATCTCATCCTTTTCACAGCTTTTCCCGTTATGTAGTAAACCTATTACTATTCGATCTTTGATACTGTAAACTTGTTTATCATTAATTTTATTACCATCACAAAAATAATCTTTATTTACTCTGTTTGGAAAGTCTTGTTTCTTGCAGGGATTTTTAATTGTAAAAACAAAAAACTCTTTTACACCATCGCTAAATTTATGTTTCATTCTTTGAACCTCGGAGTATTTCATAATATCACATGAACATGGGATACAGCATTTATAGTAGCTACCACAAATCTTATTTTTAGTTTTTCTTTCTTTAAGAAATATAAAATCTGGCTGACTGTTAGGATCAATTAATGAGCCAGATACAGCACAATATAATTTGTTGTACTCAATAAAATCTTTATAAGTAATATCTTTATCAATTATATATTTAAAGAATTTTGGGCCTGCAGCATTTCTATTTTTATCTGGAAATATTCTTGACCAGTCATTAATCAAATCTTTGTAATAGTTTTTTTCTGATGAATTTGAGATATTTGAAAAAGATAAAACTAGAGCTATAATGACCGATGTCTTAATTATATTTTTTAAAAATCTCATTTATTTAGATTAAAATTTATGATTAAATTTCAGTCTAAATTAATAGTTGTAACTTTCTAGTGTTAAATATAAACAATATGAAGTTTTTGATTAAACATTTGTCGCACTAAATTAACCTTTTAAATTATTAATTTTTATATATTTAAAATAAATGAAAAAAATTAGTTCAATTATCTGTTTACTAATAATGATTTTCGTACCAACGATTACATTTGCAAATATAATTAATCAACTTAATGAGACTGGTAAGTTTACTAAATTAAATGAAACACTAACTAAGTCGGGTTTAGATAAAAATCTAGAGGGCGATGGACCATTTACAATTTTTGCACCATTAGATGATGCATTTGCTGCAATTAGTGCACAAACATATTACGGCCTCTTAAAAGAAGAGAACAAAGAAAAACTAATTAACATTTTAGGAAGACATGTTATTTCAAAAAAAATAACTTCTTCAGAAATAAACGGTGAAATAAAAATTAAGGCAATTAATGGTGAAGAGATAACGATTAAAAAGGTTAATGGAATTGTATATATAAATGAGGCTGAAGTTGTAACGGCTGACATTGAAGCTCCGAATGGTGTAATCCATTTTATAAATAGAGTTCTGCAACCTTTAAATTAGTTATTTTTGATTTAAGACAATTGTTTCGTTTAATTTTTTGATAGAAATCGTTTCGGTTTCACCATTAGTCCACCTAACCTGAATTTTTATATTTTTTTCATTTTCTCGAATTCCATAGTGAGCCACTGGCTCCATTTGGCAAAGATAACCAGATCCAGAGTCAATTGTTTTAGAATGTTTTCTCAAATTTGAAATTAATGTCACTGTTGCTCCTCTTGCGGGCGCACCGTATTTATTTAAAGGTTTTATTCTTAAATATTTATTTTGAGGATTTACTTTTGCTTTGTACAAGGACAATGGTTGATCAAAACTTTCTCCGTGTGAAACTAATAACTCTAGAACACCGTCATTATCTATATCAGCAACTGCTGCACCAGTTCCATATCCATTTGGCTCTAAGCCAACATCTAATGGTATTTGCTCAATCACACCATTATCCAATATTTTAAAAAGTTTATTAGGTTCACCAATGTTGTTCATGAAGACTTCATCATAACCATCATTATCTAAATCAGCTGAAATAACAGTTCTTATTCTTGATGGCTCATCAAAAGGTGGCTGGGCTATATCTTGAAAGATATTATCCTTTAACACATAGGCTCTGTGAAATCCTCCCCAATTTCCGTTTAAAATATCCAATCGTCCTCTATAATAAATATCAGACAAAGCAGTTCCTCTCCCATTTTGAAGAAAATCTTCAACTCTATATTCGTTTGCAACGTCTAAAAATTTACCCTGATTGTTTTTATATAAAAAATTTGCTCCTCTTTCATTAGCTGCAAAAACATCAATTTTATCAGAAATAATATGTCCAGCTACAACAGCTCGACCACCAGTGACCTTTGCAAGATTTAATTGAACAGATTTATCAACTATTATCTCGTCACTATATTCATAAAACCTAGTTGGTCCTCCATAATTAGCAACATAAACACCATAATTTCCATCACCTTTTCTGTCGACACAGACAACTGATCTGCCAGCAGTTAAATTAAGATCGCTCTGATTTTTTTCAATTTCAAATAAATCTACATACTTATCTTTTTCTAAATCGATAAGTCTGTCTGAATATTTTTTTGTACCACTATATGTATCAGTGTTAAGAAAATATATTTCTTCATATCCATCTTTATCTATATCGCATGCAGCGACCCCAATAGTTCTCCTAAACTCATCTGTAAATTTTTTTTGATTTACAATATTGATTAATTTTCCATTCTCATATGATAAAGCTAAATTCAAATAACCAAATCCGGTGACTATAAAATCAAAATTTCCATCTTGGTTTACGTCCGTCACAGAAACTCCATAACTAAGCCTTTGGGGATTATCGACGATTTGGTTTGTAATATCCTCAAAAAAATCAGCATATAGACTATTTGGGATTAACAGAAAAAATAAAACTACTACTTTTTTTAAATATTTTATCATCTTAATTCTTACTTTTTTTACTTTTATATTTTTTCATCCAATCACTAAATATTTTTATGGCATCCTCCATATCTTCAGTTTTGTTAGGATGGTTCTTTGCTCTACCCAACATGGTTGCAATGACATTCACCTGATACTTACTTGAACGATTTTTTATAGTTTTAATTGTATAAAGGGCTTTTTCCTTATTTTTAAATCCCAAACCTTGAGTGGTGGTTTTGGGATTATAATCTGAATAAAGAGACAAATTTATTGGTCTAAATTTTTTACTTAGTGGCATTTTATCTATGATTTTAAACGCTATTTTATAGTTAAGGTTATCCATCTTCTTTTTAGATTTTCCATCAAAACCAATTAAATTAATAGAAGATTTTTCCTTCTTATTAATTTTACAAATTAATTTTACATATCTTTTATGAAAATCTTTTATTTTAGATTGATAAATTTTTTTCACCTCTAGATAGGTTCTATCCTTATAATTTGGTGTAGAAACAAGTAAGATTCTAGTTTTCCATTTGTATTTTTCTAAGTTCATATTTTTTTGCTAGAACATCTCTTTGAACAATACTTAACTCTTTCCCAATTTAACTTCCATTTTTTTCTCCATGTAAAAGGTTTTTTACAAATAATACAGATTTTAAAAGGAAGATTTTCTTTTCTCACTAAATTGTATTTTGTTTAATGAATCTTTCTGCAGCTGGAAGAATTAATTTTTTTCTATCAGTTTTCATTTTATCAAAGATTCTAACCATCATGGATAGTCTAGGATTTTTCAAAAAAAATTTTCTGTTTCGATCAATAAATCTCCAGTACAACCCATCCATTATGTTACACCAATCACCTTTTTTAAAATCCATCATTTTCATAAAATAACTTGATCCACAAATGTATGGTTTGGTTGCAAATATTCCTCCATCACTAAACAACCCCATCCCATAGACATTTGGCACCATTACCCAATCAGAGGAGTCTACAAACATTTCCATAAACCACTTATAAACAACAGTTGGTTTTATCTCACATAGATTCATGATGTTGGATAAAATCATTAACCTTTCAATGTGATGAGACCATCCATGATTAAGAGCGTTTTTAATTGCATAATCGAGTGGTGGTAAACCAGTTGTTCCTTCGTACCAAGATTTTTTCATTTTTCTATTTTGTTTAAAAAAATTTCCAGTTTCCATTTCATTAGAGTAACTCTGGTAAATTCCTCTCATAAATTCTCTCCAACCGATTACTTGACGTATGTAACCTTCTAAAGAATTTAATTTAATTTTTTTACTTTTATGAAAATCGAGTATTCTTTTTATAATCAACTCAGGCGTTATCAAGCCTAAATTTATATAAGGACTTAAAGCACTATGAAATAAGATATTATCCTTTTGATCAACTGCATCCTCATAATCACCAAATAAATTTGATTTTTCCTTAATGAAAAAATTTAAAAGCTTAATGACATCATTATATTCTGTTGCATGCCAAAAATTATCTGTTTTACCAGGATGATCATTAAATAATTTTTCAATAATTGGTTTTAATTTTTTTGTGTGGTTTGTCTCATTAATTTTCGGAAATTTTGGAATAGAAATATTTTTAGGTAATTTATTTCTATTATCCTCATCAAAGCTCCATTTACCTCCTATAGGGTTCCCATCTGAACCCATTAATATTCCTGATTTTTTTCTGACATCCTTATAAAAAGTTGCCATAAAAGGTTTTTTTGATTTAGATAAATATTGTTTAAATTCTTCTCTTGAATTTAAAAACATTGGGGTTTGTATAACATTCCACTTTAGTTTTTCTTTTTTAATAAATTGATTTATTTTTTTTTCAAAAAATTTATCCTCAACTTCAAAACTTGAAATTTCTTTTATTTTTTTTGAAATAATGATTCTCTTTAATTTCTTTAAATAATCATCTTTAAATTCTTTATCTTCAATTTTAATATATTCTAATTTAAATTTATCTTTTTTAAGACTTTCTGCATGTGATCGCATAGAAGATAAGAAAAGAAGTATCTTTTGTTTATGATGTTTTTCATAAGTACACAATTCATAATCTTCAGCCATGAAAAATAGATGGTCTTTTTTGAAGCGATCTAAGTATTTTGATGGAAATAATTGGTTTCCCAGTATAAAGAATAAGTTCATAGCTAAATATAACTAATAAAATTTTTTATGTCAGAAAAATATCTAATTTTTGGTGCGACAGGTTCAATCGGATCAAGCTTGGCCGAACAAATGGTAAATTCGGGATTTAATATTCATTTGATTGGGAGAAGCGAAACTGAAACAAAGGATATTTCTGAGAAATTGGGTTGTACTTTTACAATAGCCAACGTTTTAGAAAATGGGTTTATTGAAAAAGTTAAAAATGACATTCCAGAAGTTAAAGGCATTGCTTACTGTGTAGGTTCCATAGATCTAAAACCTTTGAGAATGGTAACCGAGGAAGATTTTAATAAATGTATGAAATTAAATCTTTATTCAGCAGTTGAGGTCATTAAAGGTTATCAAGAAAGTTTAAAAAAAAATAAAGGATCAGTAGTTCTGTTTTCAACTGTAGCTGCTCAGAGAGGATTTACTAATCACGCAATAATAGCTTCTACAAAAGCGGCTGTTGAGGGATTGACAGTTTCATTAGCTGCAGAGTTTGCACCAAATATAAGAGTAAACTGTATTGCTCCAAGCTTAACAAATTCAAAAATTGCAGAACCAATGTTAAAAAATAAAGCTTTGGCAGATGGTATAGCGAAAGCTCATCCTTTAAAAAGATTAGGTGAAGGAAAAGACTCAGCTGCTCTTGCCAAATTTCTAATTACCGATGATAGCTCATGGGTTACCGGTCAAATAATTGCTGTCGACGGTGGCAGATCCAAACTTTCTTAGAATGGATTTAGATTTTAAACATCTTAAGAAAATTAATTCTTCATGGTTAAAACATTTTTTATATGCGAGCTATTTTAATTTTTTAGCTCTTTTGATTTTTATTACTGGTGTAATACACAGTATTTTTCCGTGGATCTTTGTTTTCACACCTTACAAACTTGCAAAAAAAATTGTTGATGGAACAGAAAAACAGTTTGGCTCAAATATTAAGAAACGGAGTTGAATTAAAATCAAGTGGTACAACTGGACCACAAAAAAGGATTTATCAGCCACCAGAAAAATTGAAAAGTGCAAATAAAATTGCACGAGAATGCCAAAAAATTTCTTCTAAAAGTAAAATTTATACTATTTGTAAGATGGAACATGCGGGCGGCCTATTAGCACAAACACTTCCTGCTTTTGAGGTTGGTGCGCAGATAAAAATTGAAAAGTTTAACGCTTTTAGTTTTTGTAAAAAAATAAGAAACTTTACCCATACACACATTACTCCTGATCATGGCAAAGCTATCTCTCTTACTAAATCATTCAAAAGTTTAGATCTAAATGGTATTTGGGTGACATGTGGTAGTGAGCCTGTGGAATGGGATTTAATAATTAATTTTGTCAAAAGAGGTTGTAAGTTCATGATAAATTGGGGTATGACAGAAATTGGTCCATGTGCGATTAATACAACATTTGAAAATACAGAAAAAGTCTTAGAATATAAAAAAAGATCAATAGAAGGAACTCTAATGGGAGACAATGTATATTGTGATACAAAACTTGAAGATGAAACACTACATGTAAAAGGAGATATAAGCGTGTTTGGAAATAAATGGTTTAATACAAAAGATAAAGTAAAAAAAAATAATAATAATGAATTTTATATTCAAGGAAGAGCGGAGTAAAAACTGAAAATTTTAATTAAAATAATTTTTTTTTTTATCATCAGCATTTCAGCTGTTCAATCTGATAACTTAAAATTTCAAAAATTAATCGATTTAGATGGCCCTTGGGGATCATCTTTTATTGACAATAATAAATTAATTATTTCAGAGAAGGGTGGAAAGATTAAATTTTTTGACCTCAATAAAAAAAAAATTTATGAAATTAAACACAATCTTAATTACTTAGAACATGGTCAAGGAGGTTTGTTAGACATCCTCTTTAAGGATAATTTTATATATATTTCTTACACTGAGGATAGAGGTAATGGAAAAACCAGTACTTCAGTAGCAAAAGCTAAGTTTAATAGACAAAATCTTTTATTTAAAAATATTTTTCAAGCAAATCCACCGATTGACTCTGGATATCACTTTGGATCACGACTTGCTATAAAAGATAATTTTCTATTTATATCTGCTGGAGAGAGAGGTCAGGGAATGATTGCGCAAGATCCTACTAAACATCCTGGCAGTATTATTAGAATTAATATTAATGGTAGTATTCCAAAAGATAATCCAAAATTTCAAGGTAAATCAAATTGGCTGCCAGAAATTTATCAAATTGGAATTAGAAATCCTCAAGGTTTAACTTTGTCTCCATATGACGGAAAAATTTATATGAGTAATCATGGAGCACGAGGGGGTGATTGGTTTGGTGAAGCCAAAAAAGGTGAAAATTATGGATGGAAGATTTTAGGATGGGGTGGAACAAACTATTCAGGCATTCCAATCGGGCCTAAATGGAAACCGGGATTTACAAAAGCAATTCATTATTGGGTTCCATCTATCGCAACAAGTGCGATAACAATCTATAAAGGTAAAGAATTTAATGAGTGGAATGGACATGCTCTGGTTACCTCACTAAAAGATAAGTCTTTGAGAAAATTAATATTTGATGACACTTCAAATGTGAGGGAAGTTATCATTTTTAAGGATAAAATTGGGAGAATAAGAGATATTCAAGTACATCCAAGTAATGGGAAAATTTACTTTTTAGGTGCAGATGCTCTTTGGCTAATGGAGAAAAAGTAGTTTTTTTAGATACAACTAAGTAATTAATTCTATTAAAACTTTAATCTAAATAAATTTATGAATTGGGTTATCTTTACAGTTTTAGCAGCTTTTTTTCAAAATTTAAGAACGTCGTTACAGAAAAGATTAAATAAGAATCTATCATTGGTTGCCTCAGCATATGTAAGGTTTGCTTTTGCTTTGCCATTTGCATTTATAATATTTTTTGTTAATTTTCGTAGTTTAGATATAGTTCAAATAATTTTAGATCAAAATAATTTTATTTACTATACTTTCTTAGGAGCAATTTTTCAGGTCATATTCACATTACTATTGTTGTATCTTTTCAAATTTTCCAATTTTGTTGTGGGAACGTCCTTAAGTAAAACAGAGGTGATACAAATAGCTATATTCGAATATATTATACTTAAAGATAAATTAAATTTATTTGGAATTATTGGAATAATAGTCGCCACTATAGGTGTTATTGTTATAACAATTAAAGATGTAAAATTATTTTTTAGAAATTTTTTTTCAAAAGTTACTCTTATAGGATTAACAACAGGTCTGATTTTAGGTTTGAGTGTTGTTTATTTCAGAGCAGCAGCATTATCACTTGAAAATTTTTCATCAAATTTTGATAAGGCAGTTACAACTTTATTTTTTGGTTTGTTTATCCAAACTGCAGTAGTAACGACTTATCTTTTGATTTTTGAAAAGTCGGAATTTAAAAAATTTTATCAAAATAAAGTTGAAATTTGTTTCACAGGATTAGCAGGTTTTTTAGCAACATTATCATGGTTTTTTGCGTTTACCTTAATTCAAGCCTCTTTTGTTAGAGCGGTCGGTCAAATTGAAATACTTTTTAGTTATATGTCGTCAAAATATCTTTTTAAGGAAAAAATAACTTTTATCGAAATTATGGGTATTATAATATTTATTTCAGGGGCAACATTATTATTACTAACAAAGTAATTTAATTATTTAATAATTTATTTTTAGCCTTTTCAAATTCCTCTTGTGTCAAAACTCCAGAATCTTTTAATTTGTTAAGTTTTTCAAGCTCATCACTTAAAGACTGTTCATCACTAAGTTGATCATATGAAATATCGTCTTCGATATCATCCTTTACCTTTCGATTAGCTTCTTTAGCGCTAAAACCACTCATAATGGCTGTGCCACCCAAATATAAAACAAAAAGGAAAATTGGAATTACTAATCCAAAAAAAATTAATTTTTCCATAATCTAATCATCATCCTCTTCCTCTTCTCGCCAATTTTTTTCATACATTAACCAAGCAGCATATATAACTGAAAATGTTCCTACAATCATACCATAATCAAAACCCGTTTGTTGGTCATATAAGTACCACCCCAATTGGGTTGCTCCAATAGTTGGAACTGTTAAAATTAAGAATACTATTGCAATTCTATAAGGATATTTAGGTTTCTTCACACCTTAAAGTATCAAAAAATTAATAAGTTGTAACTTTAAAGTTGCGATCTTTTGAAACACTCTACGGTATTTTTTAGTAAACATGCAATTGTCATTGGGCCAACACCACCTGGAACTGGCGTTAAAGCTTTAGCTTTTTTTGAAACTTCATCAAAAGCAACATCTCCAACAATGCCCTTATCTGTTTTATTGATTCCTACATCAATTACTATTGCATCTTTTTTTACCCAGTCTCCTTTTACAAGCTCAGGTATACCAACGGCTGCAACAAGAATGTCCGCTTCCAAACATTCAGCCTTGAGATCTTTTGTTTTTGAGTGAGTGATTGTCACTGTACAATTTTCTTTCAAAAGTAATTGTGTCATTGGTTTTCCATTCAAATTTGATCTGCCTACTATTACTGCTTTTTTTCCACTTAATTTTGGCTCAATTTGTTTAATTAACAAATAACATCCTAACGGAGTACACGGAACAGAACTTTCGTAACCTGAGGAAAGATTTCCCACATTCATTGGATGGAACCCATCAACATCTTTAGCTGGGTCAATTGCCTCTATAATCTTTTTTTTGTCTATATGTTTTGGCAAAGGTAACTGAACCAAAATACCTGAGACGCTATCTTCTTTGTTTAGCTCATCAATTTTATCTAAGATAACTCTTTCCTCAACAGTGTCAGGATATTTAACTACCTCAGAATTTAACCCTACTTCTTTTGCTGATTTCTCTTTATTTCTTACATATATTTGGCTTGGCGTAAGATCTCCGATCAATATAACTGTTAATCCTGGAACTCTATTATGTTTATCTTTTAATTCAATTACCTCTTTTCTAAGCTCTTCTCTTAATTCAGCTGCTGCCTTTTTTCCATCTATTAAAATCATAAGTTTAAAATATTATGGGTGCGATGTAGAGCTTCATACACATTTCTATAAACCAAATCAATAGAAGTAATATTATGGGTGAAATATCTAAAGATCCTAAATTTGGTAAAAAACGTCTTATTCTAATTAAAAACGGGTCTGTTAAGCGATAAGTTAACTCTAGTATAGAATAAACAAATCTATTTTGAGTATTCAATATATTAAAAGCAATTAACCAACTTATAGCTACATTGGCAATAACTACATAAGAGTAGAGCTTTAAAATTTGTAAAGCCAAATAAAAAATAGCTATCATTTTTTTTCAATGTAGACAGATGAACTTGGAAATGCAAAGGATGCTTTATTCTTCTCTACTATGTTTTTAATTTCAATCGCCAATCTCTCTTTTACTGACAGCCACTCATTCCAACTATTTGACTTTGTAAAACAACGAACATACATATCAATTGAGCTATCTGAAAATTTATCCACTCTTACGGCTACGCCAACTTTTGTGTCATAATCTTCACTACTATTAATGTAAGCCTCAATTTCATTTCTAATAGTTTTCAATTGATCAACAGTAGAGTCATATTGGAGAGTTATGATCCAGCTAATTGCCCAATTATTTTTAGCACTATTATTAATGACAGCATTTTCTGCAAATTGAAAATTGGGTATGATTGCTAGGGATTTATCAAACTTTCTTATCGTAGTTGATCTAAATCCAATTTTTTCAACAATTCCCTCAATAATTCCCTCAACCCGTATCCAGTCTCCAATTTTAAATCTTTTCTCCACTAAAACTAAAATTCCAGATATTAAATTTTTAAAAAGATCCTGTGCACCTAAAGCAACAGCAACGCCAAATAAACCAAGCCCTGCAATAATTGGACCAATTTTAATGCCCCATAATTCAAGCACAGCTGCTAAACCTAAAATAAAAATTAATATTTTTAATGATTTAATTATCCATCCAATAAGTTCTCTTGTTAAAAGTCTGTCTAATCCACTTAATATATAAGATATAGGCTCAATTATTTGATGGATAACCCAAAATATTAAGATTGTTATTAACGTTCTATTAATTGTATCCACTATATCTCTGCCTTCGGATGTAAATGTCATATAGTAGCTAGCTATAAAGAAGCCCAGAACAATAGGTAAAAATCTAGCTGGTCCCTCAAGAGAGCGAACAAAAGTGTCATCTAGTTTGTTCGTAGTTTTTTTTGAAATAAGTTCTAATTTTTTAATAACTAATCTACTTATTAACCCCCGAAAAACTAGAAACACTAAGAATATAAGAATACCAATTAATATTTGAAAAATATCTACCCCAAGAATTCCTCTACTCCAAACAGATAAAAATATTTCAGAAAAATTATTTATTATTTCCATTTCTAAATTTTATATAACAAAAACTCCTCTTCACCAGGATTAAAAAGAAATATTTTTTTCCATTTAATTTCATTCAATATTGACGAGGTTTTTTCACCTATACACATTAAATTCGTGTCCATGCAAAGAGTTTCTAATTGATGAAATTTGATAAAATTTAAAAAACTATGTGCACTATTTTGAGAGTATATATAGACCATATTAGGCATATCTTTTTTTAATTCTTTTATAAATTGTTCACTAAAATTTTTATTATGATTAATTCTATAGTTTATAATTCTTTTAATTTTATAGCCTTCCTTTGATAATTCTTGATCTAGGTTTGCTGATATTTTTTCTCCACTTATATAAAGTAGATTTCCAGTTGATGAATTATAATTTTGTATAATTAATTCCTTTAAATTTGAAACGTTTCCCCCTGCAGCAATTGTATTTTGAAAACCTAATTTTCTAGCTTTTTTTTCAGTAGCCTCTCCAACACAAAAACATCTAATTTTTTTATTAATTTCATTTAGATTTAAAAATTTTACAGCATTAGCACTTGTAAAGATGATCCCGTCATAATCTGTAAAATCAATTTTTTCATAAACTATTTTCTCTACACTTAATAACGGAAGATGAGAAACCTGATGACCCAGAGACTGAAATTTAATAATCATTTCAGAACAATCTTCTAAAGGTCTTGTTAATAAAATATGCATATTATCTTTTATAAGAATTATTAGATTTTGATTTTAAAATTTCACCAACTTCTCTGCCTATTTTACTATAATCTTCTACTCTACCAGTTTTTTTTTCATAAAATCTTTCTGAACCGTCGAGTGAGAAAAGTTCAGCCTCTAAAGTGATTTTGCTCCCCTCTATTTTTGAATAAGCTCCAACAGCTGTTTCACAATCACCTTCTAAAACTTTCAAGACATTTCTTTCGCTATGCGCTCTCATAAATGTTTCATCATGATTTATTTTTTTCAAAATTGAGGTTATTTTTTCATCTTGTTCTCTGCATTGAAGTGCTATTATACCTTGTCCAGCACTAGGAATTATTTTTTCTGGTGGAAATACCTCTGAAATTTCACTATCAAACTCTAAAGATTTAATTCCTGCATAAGATAAAATTATTGCATCATATAATCCATCTTTTAATTTTTTTAATCTTGTGTCAACATTACCTCTAATAAGCTTACATTGAATATCTGATCTAATTTTTTTTATTTGATACTCTCTCCGAAAAGAAGAAGTACCAATAATAGAATTGATTTTTAATTCGCTTAATTTTTTTTTATTAAGTGTAATAAGGATTTCTCTTGGATCATTTCTTTTTAAAAATGTATCTGTAGTAAGGCCTTCTGTCTCTGAAGCAGGCATATCTTTAAGAGCATGAACAGCTATATCAATATTTTTATGCTTAAGCTCATTTTCAATATTACTTGAAAATAATCCTTTACCCCCAAACTCTGACAATCTCACATCTTTAAACTCATCACCTTTGGTGGTTATTTTTTTTATAGCAATATCTCGCTCTGTAAAATCAGTATTATTTATAATTTTATCTCTTACTTTTTGTGCATATAACAAAGCTAACTTGCTGCTTCTTGATCCAATAATAATTTTTTTACTCATAAATAAATTTATTTCTTACTTGTATTGGGATTGTACAATTATTAAAAACTATTTGAATGAGTAAAAAACCCTTAATTCTTGGAATAGAGTCTAGTTGTGATGAAACGGCGGCCTCTTTGATATCTGAAAATGAACAAGGATTACCTATTATATTATCAAATATTATATCAAGTCAGGTAGAAGTTCACAGAGATTTTGGTGGGGTTGTTCCCGAATTAGCAGCTAGATCTCATATAGAAAAAATAGATTTAATTGTTCAAAAAGCAATAAGTGAAAGTGGAAAAAAAATAGAGGAAATTGATGCAATAGCTTGCACAGCGGGGCCTGGACTTATTGTGTGTTTATCAGTTGGTTTAAATTTTGCAAAAACTTTTGCATCGATAACAAACAAACCTTTTATTGCTGTAAATCATCTTGAGGGCCATGCACTAAGTCCCAAAATAAATTCATCGCTAGATTATCCGTATTTACTACTTTTAATATCTGGAGGACACTCACAGTATCTTGATGTTCAAAGTTTAGGCAAATATAAAAGGTTGGGAACAACTATTGATGATGCTTTAGGTGAAGCATTTGATAAAACAGCTAAACTTTTAGGGGTCGAATTTCCAGGTGGACCACAAATCGAAATTTTGGCTAAAAAAGGTGATCCAGAAAAATATGATTTGCCAAAACCAATTTTCAATAAAGGTGGATGCAATTTATCTTTTGCTGGACTAAAAACAGCAGTTTTAAAGATAAATAAAACTATCAAAACAGAACAAGAAAAATTTGATTTAGCAGCATCGTTTCAAAAGACTATCGAAGAAATATTATCTAAAAAAACCAAAATTGCTTTTAAACAATTTGAAAAAAACAAAACTCTTAAAAAAAAAGTTTTTGTTGTAGCTGGTGGTGTTGCAGCAAATAAAAAAATTAGATCAATGTTAATTAATTTATGCGAAGAAAAAAATTATTTAAGTATATTTCCTCCAATTGACCTTTGTGGTGATAATGCTGCAATGATTGGAATGGTAGGTTTAGAAAAATTTAAGTTAAAACAGTTTAATGATCTAGATTATCCAGCAAAACCAAGATGGCCATTAGATGATAAAGCGAGTTTTTTAAAAGGAGCTGGAGTAAAATTATAATGCAATATTGGTTACTCAAATCGGAACCCGATGTATGGTCAATTGATCAACAAAAAAAAGCTGGTCCAAAAGGAGCGCCTTGGGATGGTGTAAGAAATTATCAAGCAGCCAAAAATCTTAAAAATATGAAAAAGGGAGACCAGTGTTTTTTTTATCATTCAAATATTGGGAAAGAAATTGTGGGAATAGTAGAGGTTGTGAAAGAGCATTTCATTGACAGAACAGATAAATCTGGGAAGTTTGTAGCAGTAACTGTTAAATTTTTAAAAAAATTAGATAAACCAGTAACTTTGGAAGATATAAAAAAAAACAAGGATTTAAGCCATTTATCTCTAATTAAACAAAGCAGATTATCTGTAATGTCTATTGACTCTAAAAGCTGGAAGATTTTAAATAAGATGAGTAAATTTTAAATATATGCCAAAGAAAAAAAAATCAAAAAACAAAAAAGCTAAAAAAAATATTCAAAAAAAAAAGAGGAAAATAAGCAGAATATCGAAAGCTAAAAAAACCTACAAAAAAAAATCTAAAAGTAAAAAAATTGAATTATCCACTAAGGAACAAATAATTAAGATTAAACCTGAGTGGATTAAAAGAAGTCTAGCAAATAAATCTCAGTATCAAAAAAAATATTCTGAATCTATTAAAAATAATAATACATTTTGGAAAAAAGAGGGAAAAAGAATTACGTGGATAAAGCCTTACAAAAAGATAAAGGACGTGAAGTATAGCAAAGATGAAGTGAGGATTAAGTGGTTTGAAGATGGTACCTTAAATGCGTCAGTTAACTGTATTGATCGTCATTTGAAAGATAAAAAAGACAAAACTGCAATTATTTGGGTAGGTGATGATCCAAAGGATACTCAAAAAATTTCTTACAAACAATTACATCAAAAGGTTTCAAAAGCTGCTAATGGCTTAAAAAAATTAGGAATACAAAAAGGTGATCGTGTAACTATTTATCTGACAATGATTCCTGAATTAGCAATCTTAATGTTGGCTTGTGCAAGAATAGGTGCAGTACACTCGATAATTTTTGGTGGTTTTTCTGCAGAATCAATCTCAGGAAGAGTTAATGATTGTAAATCTGAATATATAATTACTGCTGATGAAGGAGTGAGGGGAGGTAAGACTATTCCTCTGAAAGCAACAACAGATGAAGCTTTATCAAATTGCCCAGACGTCAAAAAATGTATTGTAGTGAAGAGAACTGGTAACTATGTGTTCTGGAATGAAGATCGAGATGTTTGGTATCATGATTTGATAAAAGATGTTCCAAGTCATTCTGAGCCTGAGGAAATGAATGCAGAAGATCCTTTATTTATTCTTTATACATCAGGATCAACTGGAAAACCTAAAGGGGTTCTGCATACTACCGGGGGATATATGGTTTATGCTTCTATGACTCATCAATACATTTTTAATTATAAACCAAACGATATTTATTGGTGCACAGCCGATATTGGATGGGTAACTGGTCATAGTTATATAATTTATGGCCCTCTTGCAAATGGAGCAACCACTATAATGTTTGAAGGTGTTCCTAATTATCCTGATAGCTCAAGGTGGTGGCAAATAGTAGACAAGTATAAAGTAAATACTTTTTATACTGCACCAACTGCCATAAGAGCCTTAATGCGAGAGGGCAATGGCCCTGTCAATAAAACTTCTAGAAAATCCTTAAAACTATTGGGAACTGTTGGAGAACCAATAAATCCAGAAGCGTGGATGTGGTATTATAAAACTGTTGGAAATTCAAAATGTCCTATAGTTGACACATGGTGGCAGACAGAAACAGGGGGAATTCTTATTGCACCACAAACTGGAGCTATTCCATTAAAACCAGGATCAGCAACAAAACCTTTTTATGGAATTAAACCGGTGTTAGTTAATAAAGATGGAAAAGAAATAAAAGGTGAGGGAGAAGGTAGGCTTTGTATAGCTCAATCTTGGCCTGGTCAAATGAGAACGGTATATGGTGATCATCAGAGGTTTATTGATACTTATTTTTCACAGTTTGATGGAAAATATTTTACTGGGGACGGATGTAAAAGAGATAAAGATGGTTACTACTGGATCACTGGTAGAGTTGATGATGTGATTATTGTTTCAGGACATAATTTAGGTACAGCTGAAATTGAAAGCGCATTTGTTGCACATCCAAAAGTAGCTGAGGCTGCAGTAGTTGGATATCCTCATGATATTAAGGGAAATGGATTATACTGTTATGTTACACTTAACGCAGGAGAGAGTGAGACTGGCGACTTAGACAGAGAACTAAAACTTTGGGTGAGAAAACAAATAGGGCCTTTGGCAACACCAGATCTAATTCATTTTACCCCAGGACTTCCAAAAACGAGGTCTGGAAAAATTATGAGAAGAATTTTAAGAAAAATTGCAGCAAATGAACATGGACAACTAGGTGATACAACTACTCTTGCTGATCCAACTGTTGTAGATAGTTTGGTAGATAATAGAAAAAATATTTAAAACTTTATTCTCTCTTTGAATTCTTTTTTTACAACATCCCATTTTAAAATAACTGAATTAAGAACAATTTTACGATCTAACGTCTTCAAATCATCAGCAATTGGTGCCCACTTGTATAACGATAATGCACTAGGATTAAACGGTAAATCCTTGTGATAATTATCCCAATTGATATTCTGAAATCTTTCATCAAAACCTTTTTTTGCATTTTCTATGATATCTGTAGGCATTTTGTTTGTAGTCTCGTCATCTAAAATTTTTAAAAAAATTTCTTTTGCCTTTTCAGTATCTTGATAATTAAAATTTGCTTTAAGCTTTGAAAATGTAAAGAATGTAAGATCTTGGAGAGCAACTGAATAAATATTCCACTTAGCAAGGTTAACTGAGTCCATGAAAGTATCATTCTCAAAATGAAGTACATATCTAGTTCCCATCCTGGTTTTAAGATACCCATAAAGAGTGACTTGGCTCACCCAAGCGGACTTTGTTTGAATAAAAGCTTCAAGTTGATCTAAATTACTAATTTTCCCTTTAGGAATGAAAGCTTTAAACATGGCGAATAGATAAGTCTTAAAATCATGCAAGGTTAAGTCTCTCCAAGTTAATTTGTATTTTCCCATAAAAAGCCCTATTTTTGACACTTATATCTAAAAAAGGCTAGTAAATTTACCAATTTTAACACTTTAAATCTATTTCATAATGGTTATGGTTTTCGCCAGTTATAACTAAAAAGAGAGAGGTATAAATGTCAAAACAAGAACAACACTGGGAAAAATCCAAAGGCTTGCTGATTATGACGCTAGCAATTTGGTTCGTTTTCTCAATTGGCATCTTCTTATTCGGGGCTGAAATGAACGATGTTACGGGACCATTTGGTTATCCGTTGACTTATTGGTTCACTTGTCAAGGTTCTCTTGGAATTTTCGTGATACTAATTTTCTGGTTTGCGAATAGACAAGAAAAAATTGATGAAGAGTTTGGCTTTAGTGAGAGAGGAGATGACTAATGCTAAAAGGTAATTTTATAGACAATTTACCTAAGGTTTATGGAATCTATACAGGAGGATTTTTAGGTTTCATAATCATTATGTCGATTGCCGAACAGATGGGTATGACAGCGAAAACAATTGGTATTTGTTTCGTTGCCTTCACAGTAGCCATCTATGCAATAATTGGTTATCTATCACGTACAGCGCAAGCAGATGCTTATTACGTAGCTGGAAGACAAGTACCAACCGTGTTCAACGGAATGGCGACAGCAGCAGACTGGATGTCTGGTGCCTCATTCGTTGCAATGGCTGGTGGTATTTACTTTAAAGGTTACGGATATATGGCACTACTTGTAGGTTGGACTGGTGGATATGTATTAGTTGCATCACTATTAGCACCTTACTTAAGAAAATTTGGCTGTTACACAGTTCCAGATTTTATAGGTACAAGATACGGTGGTAATTTAAGTAGATTCATGGCAGTAGTAGTTTTAACTGTTGCTTCATTTACTTATGTGACTGCACAAATTAACGCCACAGGTACAATTGCATCTGTTGCACTGGATATTCCATTTCAATACGCTGTATACGTTGGACTAATAAGCATCTTACTTTGTTCAATGCTTGGCGGTATGAGAGGGGTAACTTGGACACAGGTAGCTCAATATATCGTACTAATCATAGCTTACTTATTACCAGTATTCTGGATCAGTAATAAAATGGGTGCGGGTTTCTTCCCACACTTCATGTTAGCTGATGAAGTTTCTAGAATAGCTGAATTAGAGGCTCAGTTTGGTTTTGTTAAAAACTCTGCTGAAAATCTAAAAGAAGTACCAAAAGGTTTGGCTGGAATAACTAAAGCTCACTCAGCGGTGAACGCAACACCTTGGGCATTTATTTCATTAGCGTTAGCGATGATGATGGGAACAGCTTCATTGCCTCACGTTATGATGAGATATTTTACTACTCCAAGCGTAAAAGCAGCTAGAAAATCAGTAGGTTGGTCATTATTCTTTATATTCCTACTTTATTCTTCTGCTCCAATGTTAGCGACACTATCTAAGTTGTCATTGATTGATCCGTCACTACCAACAGGTATTATCGGTAAATCAATAACTGATGTTCAAGCGATAGATTGGTATCAAAACTGGAACCAAGCAAACTTGATGTTTGTAAGCGACTTTAACGGAAATGGAACTCTTGAATTAAACGAGTTTTTCATGGGTGGTAAAGCCGTTGTGTTAGCAACTCCGGAAATAGCTGGATTACCATATGTAATCTCAGGTCTAGTTGCTGCTGGAGGTATGGCTGCTGCCATGTCAACAGCTGATGGTTTGATTTTAGCAATTGCAAACGCAATCTCACACGATGTTTACTATAAGATCATCGATCCAAAAGCTGAGACTGCGAAGAGACTAGTTGTTGCAAGGGTATTACTTGTAGTAATTGGTTTTGCAGGAGCAACAATCGCAGCTCTTGAAATCCAAGGTATCTTAGGTTCAGTAATCTGGGCTTTTGACTTTGCGATGTCAGGACTGTTCTTCCCACTAGTACTTGGTGTATGGTGGAAGAGAGCTAACAAAGAAGGTGCTATAGCTGGTATGGCTTTAGGATTAATTTCTGGTGCTGGTTACCTAGTTTGGGTAAGAACAGGCGGAAGTGGATTCTTAGGTATAACACAGTTAACATTTGGTATCTTCGGTTCAGCGGTCAGCTTAGTATCTATGGTTGTGGTAAGTTTAATGACTTCAGAACCAAGTGCTGCTACTCAGAGAATGGTT
>CABYZU010000001.1 GCA_902523495.1 uncultured Pelagibacteraceae bacterium | reverse complement strand
ATTAGCAGCTATATTAATTGGTGCAGTTGGAGGTGTAATCGTTGTTTATGGTACTAAACTTTTATTCTCATTAAAAATTGATGATGTTGTAGGAGCAATACCGGCTCACTTATTTGCAGGTATTTGGGGTACTTTAGCTGTGCCGATTACAAATCCAGATACTTCATTTGGAACTCAATTATTAGGCGTGATTTCAATTAACGTTTTTGTTTTTGTTG
The DNA here is from genome assembly GCA_902523495.1 of uncultured Pelagibacteraceae bacterium. Lineage (GTDB taxonomy): Bacteria > Pseudomonadota > Alphaproteobacteria > Pelagibacterales > Pelagibacteraceae > Pelagibacter. The sequence continues at coordinate 124,882 of CABYZU010000001.1, read as the reverse complement.
TAGCTATGATTGTTTGGAGCATTATGAAAGCAACTATTGGTATCAGATTAAGTAAAGAAGCTGAAACTAAAGGTACTGACGTTACTGAAACAGGAGTGATTGCATACGCAATTCGCGACTAGTTGTTAATAAAAAAAGGGATCCTTTGTAATTCCCTGTATATTTTAAACGAAGGATCCTTTCAATTCTCTCTTAGTTAGTTAAATAAAAGCCCCCCCTTCGGGGGGCTTTTTTATTTTTTAGCTGCTAATCTAAGTGTTTTCAAGACTTCTTTGGCATGGCCTCTTACTTTTACTTTATCCCACATTTTTAAAATTCTTCCTTTTTTATCAATTAAAAAAGTCGATCTGATTATCCCCATAAATTCACGACCCATGAACTTTTTTTTACCCCACACTTTATATTTTTTTAAAACTTTTTTGTCTAAATCAGACAAAAGATTAATTTTTATTTTATATTTTTTTTTGAATTTATTATGGCTTTCGATACTATCTTTTGAAATACCATAAACTTCGCAGTTTAGCTTCCTAAATTGAGGAAGCAATTTATTAAAATCATTTGTTTCGAGTGTACAGCCAGGTGTATCATTTTTCGGATAAAAATATATTATAATAAAATTTCCAATAGAATTTTTTAGTGAATACTCTTTATTATTTGTTGAGGGTAACTTTATAGCTGGAGCTTTAATATTTTCTCTAAGCATTTAATTTGTTGTCGTCCCATAATTTTTTATAATCAACAAAAGGAGATAAACCATAACTAGAATTGATATTTGTCAAATGCAAAGACAAGCTTTTTAAAGGAGATATACAAGTTTCTATCTGATAAATTTTATTTAAATACTTTTCAAACGGATCATGTCTATCAATACAATTTTGATTAAAATTTTCCCAATATTTATCAATTAATTTTTTTGTAGTTAGAAAAGTACATAGAGTTTTATCTATTGTTCTCCAATGTCTATGACTACCAATAAAAATATTTGTATTTTTATGACTCATATAATTATATGGATAATCAGAAGGACACATAAATATATCATGATTAAGTTGAGATGAAATCCGCTCAAACGTAAGTATCACTTCTTTAAGCATGGTTTCACTGTGGATATAATCATCTTCTGCAAAAAAAATTAAGTCATCCCCGTTATCCTTGCCATACTCAAAACTTTGAAGGAGACTGGCTAAATTTGAAAAAGTTTGATTAGATTTTTGTTTTTTAATAATAGACTCATATTTAGTATGATTTAATGAAACTATTTTTATTTTTTCATTTTTAATAAGATTTTTTATTTTATTTAAGTTTTCTATTTTAGAGTTGTCATCGATAATAACTGTATTAATATTAAGTTTTGATAATTCATTTTGACAATGATTAATCGATTTTATCAAAGAATTGATCGATCTTATTGAATATTCTATTTTTGGTTCTTCAAACAATCTTTTTTTATTTTGATCCCAAATCTCAACATCTGTATTCATCCTTACAACAATCAGTATTGATTTAACTTTTCTTGTTATCTCCACTTTACCTAATGGTAAAATTACTGATTTTTCGTTAAATTTTGAGAGATTATCATTCAATTCTTTATCTAAAGTCGGAGAGAAAAATCTGTTTTGATCAATTATTTCAAAGCCAAGTAATTTAGCTAATTTGATAAAAATTTTTTTCATATGTTTTATAAATTTATGATATAAATGTGTACAATATTATGACTATTAAATCATCTCAAACTCTAGTAGCTGAAGCTTTAGAAAAAATAAAAACGATATCACCTGATGAAGCGCACAAAAAATTTAATGAAAAAAAATGTAATTTAATAGACATAAGAGACATTAGAGAGCTAGAAAAACAAGGAAGAGTTGAAGGAGCAAATCATATACCCAGGGGTATGCTTGAATTTTGGTTAGATCCAGAGAGTGCATATTTTAAAGATGGAAAACTTGATTTAAATAAAGAGATGGTGTTATTTTGTGCTGGAGGTTTAAGATCAGCATTAGCAGCAAAAACTTTAGAAGATATGGGATTTGAAAATGTATCTCACGTTGAGGGAGGTTTTGGATCATTAAAGCAAAGTAAATTCAAAATTACTTAATTATTCAACTCATCTAAAGCATATTCAAGCCTATCTTGTCCCCAAAATAATTTATTATTTACCACAAAAGTTGGCGCACCGAATATATCATTTTGAAAAGCTAGATTTGTTAAATTTTTAAGTTTATCTTTAATTTTTTGATCTTTTATACCTATTTCAAAATCATCAAGTTTTATATCACACTCTAGTAAAATTTTTTTAATATTTTCTTCTTTTGAAATATCTTCATTATTTTTCCAATAAGCATCAAAACAAATATCAAAAAATTTATCTTTTTTTTCATTATCTATTAGAAGATATCCCCTCATAAGATATAATGAATTAATTGGGAATTTATCGTTCCAAATAAAATTAATTTTATTTTTTTTTGCAATTAATTTACAATCATTTTTCATATTTTTCATTTTTCTCTCATTAAAAGCAGGTGCTGTAATGCCACCTAAATTGTGTAATCCACCAAGAAGGATTGCTTTATACCTAAATTTTTCTCTAATATTCAAATCAACAATTATTTTATGAGCCAAATACGAATAAGGACTTATAAAATCGAAATAAAAGTCTATTTTTTTAGTCATATAAACTTATGTTTTTGGCATAGAAAATTCTTATTAACCAATAAATAAATAAACCCAAAGGCCCAATTAGGTAAGTAATCAAGAGAGGTATAAATAATAAAAATTTATTAATCAAAAATTTTTGAGAATCTTTTACTATCCATCCACCTGCAAATAGATTGATGGAAATAAAATGTATCCAAAACATCATTAAAAAACTTTTATTGGAAAATAATTCTGAAAGGTCACTAATACCTACATAAAGGTTAAAGTTACCAAAATAATCAAAAGAATTTAGATAAGATTTATAAAGCATGAATACATACGCACCACTAAGAAGGAAAAATGGAAATATAGAAGTCACAAAATATCTAGAAATGTGAGATCTGGGAAAAAAAATTAAGATTAACCAAAAAGGCAGAACACCAGTATTCACCCAATAATAGAGCATTTCTATTGTGAAATAACTATAAATTTGTTCGATCATTTTAAAATATATTATATTAAATCTGACTATGATTCCTATAAGAAATAGAAAAAAAACGCTTAAAGTGACGGTAGAAGAGATGAGAAATTTTGCCTATGCTTATGTAGAAAAATATGCACCTTCTAAGCAACAACTTAAAACTTATTTACTAAAAAAATACTTAAAAACTTCTGTTCCGAATGTGAAAAAACAGGATGTTAATAATTTAATTGATATTGTTCTTTCAGACTTAGAAAAAAATAAATTTATAAATGATCAGTTTTATTCTGATAGCAAAGCAAAGAGTATGATTCAAAGAGGTAATTCAATCAATAAAATTAGAAATTATTTATTAGGGAAAGGAATCAATAATCAATTTATAAAAGAAACCGTAGAAAAAATTCAGGATAAAAATTCGGACCAAGACTTTTATTCAGCAATTAAAATATGCAAAAAGAAAAGAATTGGCCCCGCAAGAGTAGAGGATAACAGGTCATTATTTTATAAAAAAGATATATCTCTACTAGCGAGAAACGGATTCGATTTTGAAACTTCAAAAAAGGTGATGGAAATTGAAAAGGATGATTATCTTAGAATAATTAAATTACTTTAATTTTTTTTTTTTCTTTTCATCTAGTAAGTGTTCTATCTTATTTTTAATATAATTTTTTACAAAAACAAAAACTAATAAACCAAAAATTGAAACAGAAACTATAATAATTAGAATGACTCTTAATTGATCGTCCATTATTTAAAATTTCTACTTTTTAAAATTAAACTTGAGTTTTTGAAATCTTTTTTTCCATATAAAATTTCGTTTCCATCAAAATCAGTTACACTTCCTCCAGAATGCTTTAAAATTGCGTGACCTGCTGCTATATCCCATTCTGATGCTCTAGGTTCAGCAACATAACCATCAAACTCCCCAGTTGCAATAACACAAAACTTTAAAGAGCTTTTCATCCTTACGTGTCTCTTCACATTTAGTTTCTTATAGATAGCATCAATTTCAGGTTTAGTTTTATTTGAATAAGATACAAATTTAATTTCGTTTTTATCAAAATATTTAGATTGATTTAATTTAATCGATTTTCCATCAATTAATTCGAATGATAAATTTTCTCCGTAAGAATAAAACATTCTGTTTTTTGCTGGAGCACAAATCAATCCAGCAACAGGTTTTCTGTCAATTATCAATCCTGCGTTTATTGTAAATTCATTAAGATCATTTATATAATCAAAAGTTCCATCAATTGGGTCAATTAACCAAAAATTTTTGAGATTATCTTGTGACTTATTTTCTGACGACTCCTCAGAAACTATTGGGATATTTGGTGTGAGCTCCAATATTTTTCTTGTTAAAATTTTATTTACCTCTAAGTCTCCATTACTAACTGGAGTATTATCTGATTTTATTTCCTTGGAGAGACCCTGTTTTCTGAGTGTTAATGAAATTGTTCCCGCATCTAAAAACGTTTTAATTAAATTTTCAACTATTTCTTTAATATGATTTTGCTTCATCTATTTTTTTTAACTCGATATTTTGTGCATTAATTACTTTTTTTCCAGCATTCTGAAAGTTCACTGTAACTTTACCTTTAATTATTGATTGTACCTGTCCTATTCCCCAATCTTTTTGCGCTGGATTGAAAACTTTGTCACCTGGTTCAAAATCAAAAATCATTTAATTTAACTTATATTAGAAATAAGTATAAATACCATTAAATGAGTAATAATTTAAATTCTATTGGGTTAAATAAAAAACCTTCTGAAACAACAGTTGTTGTTGCTATGTCTGGTGGGGTGGACTCATCTACTGTTGCAGGAATAATGAGAAAAGAGGGTTATAAAGTTATTGGAATTACTTTAAAACTTTATAATGACGGTAAAGAGGTTGCTGCTTCAAAACAATGTTGTTCTGGTCAGGATATTATGGACGCCAAAAGAGTAGCTCAAAAATTAGATATTGAACACAAGATTCTCTACTATCAAGATAAATTTAAACAAGGTGTAATTGATAATTTTATTGATAGTTATCTAAAAGGTGAGACACCAATTCCTTGTGTTCAGTGCAATCAAACAGTCAAATTTAAAGACTTATTTGAAGTTTCAAAAGATTTAAAAGCTGATGCTTTGATTACGGGACATTATGTGAAAAGTATAACAAAAAATAATCAGACAGAAATGTATCGAGCTATTGATGAAAATAGAGATCAAAGTTATTTTTTATTTAATACATCAAGGGAACAATTAAATTATCTTAGATTTCCTTTAGGTGGTATGTTTAAAGACGAAACAAGATTAATTGCAAAAAAGCTTAACTTAAATGTTGCTGACAAACCTGATAGCCAAGACATTTGTTTTGTGCCGAATGGTGATTATGCTTCTGTAATTCAAAAATTTAGACCAGGCTCTTTTAGGAAAGGAAATATAAAAGATTTAGACGGAAATGTCATTGGTGTTCACGACGGTATAATTAATTTTACTATAGGACAAAGAAAGGGGATTAAAGTTTCTGATAAAACTGCATTATATGTGATAAAAATTAATTCAGAAAAAAATGAAATAATTGTTGGCTCAAGAGATAAACTTGGAAAAAAAGATGTAAATCTCAATGAATTGAATTTACTTGCTGATAAAGAAGAGTTTCAAAATAGTGTATTTGTAAAGGTAAGATCAACAGGAAAACTTCTAAAAGGGAAAGTAAATTTAAAACCAAATAAAACTGCATTAGTTAATTTAGATGAATTTGAAAATGGAATTTCTCCAGGACAAGCGTGTGTTTTTTACAACAAAGATAGATACGGGTTTAAAGTATTAGGTGGTGGTTGGATAAGAAATTAATTTGGTTTCTTCCACATAAAAAATGTTAATAAATAAAAAGTAATTACACCGAGAAAATAATCCCATTCTAAGGCGTGTTTTAAATATTTTAAGTTTATTCCAAAAAAATCATCTCCTGGCAGACTAATGATCGGAATACTTATAATTGCTACTAAAATTAATAATGATACTAAAATAATCTTAAGATTAAGAAATAATGGATTTATGTATTCATTCAATTTTTCTTTAAAGGAAAAAAAAGTTGCAACTAAATAAGCTTGTGCAACTATTTCAAAAACTATAAATGATAACATTATTACTCTTCTAAAAAGTTTATATACGTCGTTATCAAATTTAATTCCTAAAAAAATTGAATGAATTGTAAGTGCTATAGCTGACGCTACACCGAAAAAAACTATTTTTTTTAAATTTTTATGGTTATTAGAAAAAAATTTGATTATATCTTTATTAAACAACCAATATCTGATTAGCAAATAAGATGTTAAAAACATTGCAGGTTTAAAAATTAACCAAGATGGATAGGGCCTAGCTGTTCTACTTATAGATGCACCACCATCAATATAAGGGATAGTGTTATATAATCTGTCAGCTTCGCTCTCGAAGACTCCATGGAATTGTGTAACTAGTATCAAACAAGCATTTACCGCAACAAACGGAACTATAAAGATCCATATACTAGAGGATCTTGCCTTTTCAATTGAATTCATTGAGGACTATTTCTTTTTATTTTTTTTTCGAGCTCTTCTTTTTTTTGAGCCCATTTTTCTTCTGCCTCGATGTTTTTTTGGGTAACCCATTCTTTCCTTCAGTTATAATTTAATTGAAATTATTGGTGGGATATAGCATTGTCTTTTGAGGTTATCAATTATTATGACGAAGTCTTTTAAAACTTTTTTAAAGCATACTGCAAAAGATTTTCATAATCAGTCGGTAAATCCGCCAGTTGTAAGAGCTTCAACTATAATTTTCAAGTCGACACAAGATATTAGGAAAATGCAAAATAAAGCTATTAAAAATCCTACAGGAGGACATTTTGATTATGCAAGACAAGGAACTTCAACTACTTATAATTTACAAAAAATCCTCACGAAACTTGAGGAAAGTTATCATGTTTTCACTACTCAAACAGGTTTTGGCTCAGTATTCTTAGCTATATTTAGTTTGGTGAGACCTGGTGATGAAATCTTAGTATCTGATCCTGTATATAGTCCTACAAGAAACTTGACTCAAAATTTTTTAAAAGAGTTTAATATTGAAACTGTTTTTTATGATCCTCATAATCTAAAGACTTTACAAAAAAATATTACTTCAAAAACAAAATTAATTTTTGTTGAAAATCCTGGTAGTAATACTTTTGATTTTCAAGATTTGAATAAAATAATTTCCATCGCAAAAAAAAATAAAGTTTATACTGCCATTGATAATACTTGGGGGACACCATATTACCTCAAACCTATTAAGCTAGGTTTTGATATGTCCATAGTTTCTGCTACAAAATATTATTCAGGTCACTCAGATGTTATGGGAGGGAGTTTAGCAGTAAACAAAAAGGTATTCACTAAAGTCAAAAATGCTGAAAAAATTACAGGTCAAAGGTTAGGACCAGATGATGCTTATTTAATCACAAGAGGTCTAAGAACTCTTGATGTAAGATTAGATAAACATAGTGATAATGCCAAAAAGGTTGCAGCTTTCTTATCAGGAAATAGAAAGATAGAACTTTTATATCCGTATAAAAAAAATTCACAAAATTATAGAATGTGGAAAAAATATTATTCAGGTGCATCTGGTTTAATGGGATTAAAAATCAAAGCTAAAAGTGCAATTTCAGTAAGAAGATTTGTTAATTCTCTAAAGCTTTTTGGATATGGGTATAGTTGGGGAGGTTTTGAAAGTTTAGCGTTGCATCAAGAGAACAGGGAGACAGGAAAAAGAAAATATTTGAATTTAGCAAAAGATGAACACCTTGTTCGACTGCATATAGGACTTGAGGATCCTAGCGACCTTATCGCTGATATTAAACAAGCTTTAAGATATTTAAAATAAATTTTATGAAATCAGAAATATTTATAAGAAATAGAACTGCCTTAATAACTTTGATTGCTGCAAGTTTAGTAGTTTTAATTTCTTTGGGTGTTCGGCAAACTTTTGGAATGTTTTTTATGGATTTCAGGGAAGACCTAGGGATTTCTTTAACTCAATCAGGTTTATCTGTTGGGCTTCAAATGCTAATGTGGGGATTAACAGGACCTATATTCGGGACTATTGCAGACAAATATGGTGGTCATAAAGCAATTGCGTTAGCATTCATTTTTTTTATTGCTGGTGTATATTTTTTATACGCAGGTCCAAATACAGGAATATTTTTTCAGATTGATTTAGGAGTACTGGTAGGAATTGGATTAGGTGGTACAGCAATAAGCATTCCTATGTCAGTTGTTGGAAAACATTTTCCTTTATCAAATAGAACAATTGCTATGAGCATAGTTACCGCAGTGGGATCTTTTGGTTATTTTCTATCTCCAATTTTAACAGAATATTCTCTAACCGAAAATGGATGGCAAAATACTTTGGTAGCATTTTTGATAGCTCTATTTATTGGTTTGGTAATATCATTTTTTGTGAGATCTCCATCTTTAGAGCAAACTATTGAGGCACCTAATACTCAAACCACAGTAGAGGCAATTAGAGAAGCTTTTGCATCTAAAAGCTATATTCTTTTAGTTTCAGGTTTCTTTGTGTGCGGTTTTCACATAACATTAGTTGGTACCCACGTTCCTACTTACGTGATTGATCGAGGATTAGAAAGTTGGACAGCAGCTGCGATTTTGTCCTTAATAGGTTTATTTAATATTTTTGGATCTCTTTGTAGTGGCTATCTTTCAACTAAAATGAGTAAGAAAATAATATTGAGTGGAATTTATAGCTTGAGAGGACTATCTATTATTTTCTTTATATTTTTACCCGCAAGCAATATTAATTCTTTCATTTTTGGAGCTACTTTTGGTTTTTTATGGTTATCCACTGTGCCTGCAACAAGCGGAATAGTTGCACACATGTTTGGAACTAAGTATTTAGGACTTTTATATGGTATTGTATTTTTAAGTCATCAAATTGGTTCATTTTTTGGTGCTTATCTAGGAGGTCTGTTTCATGATCTTTATGGGTCATATGATTACGCGTGGTATTTAGCAATTGCTTTATCAGTTTTTGCAGCAATAATTCACTTACCGATTAAAGAACAACAAGTACTAAGATTAAAGACTTAATAAATTGAATAAAGCCTATCAACTGCAGGATATAGATAGATCAAATAAGCCCTATATTATTTATAAATCTAGGAAAGGATTCGATTTATATACTGACTTTTCTAAAAAGATTATTCTAAATAATAGAAATGTATTTGGTTTTTTAAATAAAAAAATACCAACTAAAAGATTTAAAGAAACAGATTTATTTATTGGTTTTTTCGGTTATGAATTATTAAACAATCTAATAGGTGTAAAAATTCCAAAACAAAGAAATATCAACTTTTCAAAAGGCATATTCTATAAACCAGAAAAAAAAATAAGTTTAAATAATAAATTGATATATACTCCAAAAAAAAGAATAAGTTTTAAAAAAAAATTTAAAATAAATATCAATAGGCAATCTTATAAAAAAATATTTGATAAATTTAAAAAAAAAATAAAAAGCGGAGAAACTTATCAAATAAAAATTTGCACTAAATATAAGATGAAATCAAAAGTCGATTCCTTAGATCTTTTTTGCAGATTGTCCCGTGCTAATTTAGCTCCCGAGGCATTTATGGTGAAAGATAAGGATTATTCAATAATAAGTTGCTCGCCAGAAAATTTGATTACTAAAACAGGAACAATAATTACTACTAAACCTATAGCAGGGACTGTTAAAAAAAGTAGATTTATGACAAAAAAAAAAGCATTAAAATATTTTAGAAATAATCTTAAGGAAACTAAAGAACATAACATGATTGTAGATATGGAACGAAGCGATATGTCACGCATATGTAGAGCTGGTTCAGTGCGTTTATCTAAAAAAAAAGTTGTAGAAGAGTACAAAGATCTTTTTCATTATGTAAGTTTAATTAAAGGTCAACTTAAAAGAAACTTAAAAAATATCGATATTATTAAAGCTATGATGCCAGGAGGATCGGTTATAGGTTGTCCAAAAATTAGTACTTTAAACCTCTTAAATAACCAAGAGAGAGAAAACAGAAATATTTACACGGGAAGTTTTGGATATATAAAATTTAATGGGGATCTCAAATTTAATATTATAATTAGATCTATTTTAAATTTTAAGAATACTTCTGAAATTTCTGTAGCATCAGGCGTAGTTGTCGATAGTAATTCGAGACACGAGTTTAATGAAAATTATTTAAAAGCCAAAGCTCTAATTGATCTTTTTAAATGATATACGTGATAGATCATAACGACTCGTTTACTCATAATGTAGTTCATCAATTTTCATTATTTGATAAAGTCGAGTGTGATAACTATAATAATATAAATAGATTAAAACTTAAACAAGCCAAAGTAATCATTTTCTCTCCAGGACCAGGAAATCCAAAGAATTATCCTTCCACATCTGAAATTTATTATCAAAATAAAGGCAAAAAAAAAATGATAGGAATATGTTTAGGATTTCAACAAATTTTATTCTGCGAGGGTGCTAAAATTGTTGAACAAAATAAAATTTATCATGGTTATCAATCTCGTGTAAAAGTAATTGATAAAAGCTCAATATTTAAAAAAAACAAAATATTTAAAGTTGGTCGCTATCATTCCTTAAAATTAAAAGAGCCTTTTAAAGTAAATGATTTTGTTATAACTATGAGATGTTTAGATTCGAAAGTAGCAATGGCTTTTGAGAACAACAAAGATAAGATATATGGATTTCAATTTCACCCAGAGTCATTTTTAACAAATAATGGTCATTTACTTATTAAAAAAATCTTATCGTCTTAAAGATCTTAAAGAAATTAATTTTAAAGATTTATGGGGCGATCATGGCATCTTTACAACAATGTGGATTTTTGGAAAACCACCTAAAATTTTATTTTTTAAAGATCATATAAAAAATCTCATGAGGTCCTTGAAAAATTATGGTATTTGTAAACAAAATCTTAAAAACGACATTTTAAAATTAATTAGAAAAAATTTATTAAAAGAAAAGAATTACAATCATCTTTTAAGAGTAGCCTTAAATAAAAGTACTATATCAATTTCTTTGAGAAAAAGGTTGAAACCAAAATTAGATTTTAGTTTGAGACTTGTAAATTTAAAAAGAGAAAAACCTAAATATAAAAATCTTAAATATAAAAAAATTTTATCCTACTTATCTAAAATGGACAATTCTAAATCAGATATAGGTCTTATTAATAAAAATAAAATTTTTGAAACCGGAACTTCAAATCTTTTATTTGTTAGTAATAAAAATATATTTTCCCCATCAAAAAATTTCTATGAAGGGATTACATACAAATTTTTTAGGTCAAAAAAAAAAATAAAAAAAAAAGAAATCCTTATTAAAAATTTAGATGATTATGATGAAATATTATTAATTGGTTCCGGCAAAGGAGTTACATCTGTTAAGAATATAAAACAAATAGGCTGGAAAAGAAAAAAATTAGATCAATACAAAATATTTTCTAAATATTATAATTTAGCTATAAAAAGATCTAATACATATAAATTTTGATTTATGAGTGATCCAAATAATCCATGTTTATTTTGTACATCTAAAGAAAGTGATATTATAATTGAAAATCATTTGGCTTACGTAAGTTATGATACCTATCCAGTTTCAAAATATCATTGCCTAATAATACCTAAGAGACATATGAAGAATTTTTTTGATCTAACAAATGATGAACTTGTTGCTTGTAATGATCTTATGAAAATTATCAAAAAGGATATTATAAGCAAAGATCAAGAAGTTGAGGGTTTTAATTTAGGAACTAATATTGGTAAAGTTTCAGGCCAATCCATTTTACACTGTCATTTTCATTTAATACCAAGAAGATCAGGAGATGTGGAGAATCCCCAAGGTGGAGTAAGATCAGTTATTCCAAGTAAACAACACTATAAGAGAAAAAAATAGCGGTTTTATAAAGACAAATTGCCTTTAGTTTGAGGTTGATCTCTTTTTTTAAGTAGATTAAAAATTTAATTTTTAAAAACAATTAACATCAGGCGGAAATGTTACAAACTAACCCATTTTCTATATTAGCAGAAACTATTTCTCCTTTAGCTATGCAGGGATTTATTTTTGCAATGGTAATTTTAATTGTTGCAGGGACTATTATCCAAATGATTCACCATAAAAATCTAATATATTTTTTTAATAATGCAAAAAAAGCAAAATTAGCTGCGACTAAAAAATTAGGAGTCGGTGAGAAGGCTTCAATCATCGCAAAAACAACTGTTGTTGATATTGGTACTACCTCAGAGTTAGGTTTTGGTAAAAGAAGATTAGCTCACGTTTTGGGTATGTATGGTACAATTTTATTTTGGGTATCATCATCTGTGTTAGTTTTTGGTTATACGGGTGTAGACCAATCAAATTCAGAATTTTGGTCTTTACTCTGGCACGTAGGAGCAATTCTTACATGCTTAGGTGGTTACTGGTTTTGGTTTTTTTTAAGAGTTGATGTATCAGCTGAAGCTCATCCTTGGTATAGAATTATTAAAGCAGACTTATTTGTTCTCGCCTTATTAGCTTGCGCAACTTTTGGTTTAGCTTGGTCTTATACTCAATACAATGGTCAGTCAGGCTTATCATTTTTATTCTTAACATTATTTGTGATAGCGAATCTTGTTTTATTTGGAGGAGTTTACTGGTCTAAATTTGCTCACATGTTTTATAAACCAGGTGCTGCAATTCAAAAAAATTTAGCAGAAGCTGACGGTTCTAGAGATAATCTACCACCCCCAGCAGACGCACCTGAGCAATTTGGCCTAGGTATAAAAAGAGAAGAGCCAAAACACTATTAATATGATAAAAAATAAAAAGGAGAAAATAAAATTATGTCGACTTTTGTTTATATGACAAGATGTGATGGCTGTGGTCATTGCGTAGATATTTGTCCTTCGGATATTATGCACATTGATGAAAATATCAGACGTGCAAAAAATATAGAACCAAATTTTTGTTGGGAATGTTATTCGTGCGTTAAGGCTTGTCCTAATCATGCAATAGATGTACGTGGTTATGCTGATTTTGCTCCTATGGGACACAGCGTAAGAGTTAGAAGAGAAGAAGAAAAGGGTACAATTTCATGGAAAATAAAATTTAGAAATGGAACAGAAAAAAATTTTGTTTCTCCAATAACAACTAAACCATGGGGTAAGTTTATTCCAAAACTTGCTGAAGGTGATAAACCTAATCAAGGTGAGATAAATTCTCAAAGACTTTATTCTGAACCAGAGGGATTGAATACAGATCAAGAACTTCCAACTGTTCCAAAAGAGTCTTTTAAAAAGGGAGTTTACTATTAATGGCTAAACATAAAACACATTATGAGGAGTGTGATGTATTAGTTGTTGGTGGTGGAATGGCTGGAACTGGCGCCACTTTTGAGGCAAGGCACTGGGGAAGAGATTTAAAAATAATTTGTGTAGAAAAAGCAAATATTGACCGTAGTGGAGCAGTTGCACAAGGTCTTTACGCGATCAACTGTTATATGGGTATGCAGTGGGATGAAAATCAACCTGAGGATCATGTAAGATACGCACGTAATGATTTAATGGGATTGGTCCGAGAAGATTTAGGTTATGATATGGCAAGACACGTAGACTCCACTGTCCATATGTTTGATGAATGGGGTCTTCCAATGATGAAAAATGAAAAAACTGGTAGATACCTGAGAGAAGGTAAGTGGCAAATTATGATCCATGGAGAAAGCTACAAACCTATTGTTGCAGAAGCTGCAAAAAAGTCAGCAGATAAAATATATAATAGAATAATTGTTACTCATTTATTAATGGACGAGTCAAAAGAAAATAGAATTGGTGGAGCTGTCGGATTCAATATGAGGACAGGTGATTTTCATGTATTTAGATCAAAGACAGTTATAGTAGCAGCTGGAGGAGCATCTCATATTTTTAAACCAAGAGCTGTAGGAGAGGGAATGGGAAGAACTTGGTATGCTCCTTGGAGCAACGGTTCAGCTTATGCATTACCTATTGCTGCAGGTGCTAAAATGACTCAAATGGAAAATAGAATTGTCTTGTGTAGATTTAAAGATGGATATGGACCAGTTGGAGCATACTTTTTACATTTAAAAACTTATACACAAAACGCTAATGGAGAAAATTACGAAAAAAAATGGTATGAACAAACTAAAGAGTTAGTTGGAAATTATATTGATCATCATCCGACACCAACATGTTTGAGAAATCATGCGTTTATCCAAGAGGTAGCTTCAGGTAATGGACCAATTCAAATGGTTACGACTGAGGCTTTTCAAGATCCTCATTTAGAAACTGTGGGTTGGGAAAATTTTTTAGGAATGACTGTTGGTCAAGCAGTAGTTTGGGCATCACAAAATATAGATCCTAAATATACAAATCCAGAATTAACTACATCAGAACCATATGTAATGGGTTCACATGCAACTTGTTCTGGAGCATGGGTTAGTGGACCTGAAGATCTTTCTCCTCCTGAATATTTCTGGGGCTACAATAGAATGCTGACTATAAATGGGTTATTTGGAGCAGGAGATACTGTTGGAGGAAGTGCTCATAAATTTTCATCTGGATCTTTCACAGAAGGAAGATTGGCAGCAAAAGCTGCAGTAAAATATATTGAGGATCAAAAAGCTGAAGGAATTAAGGTTTCCGATCAACAGTGTGATAATTTTAAGAGGGAAGTTTATAAACCGTTAGATAATTACACGATAGCACAAAATGAGATTACTGGAGGAACAGTCTCTCCAAGTTATATTTCTCCAATACAAGGTTTACAAAGACTTCAAAAAATTATGGATGAATATGTTGGAGGCATTACTTCAAATTATATGACCAACGGAAATTTACTTAAAAAGGGTTTAGAACTTTTAGCTTGGCTACAAGAAGATTTAGAGCATGTTGGAGCAGAAGATTATCACCAGTTAATGAGAGCGTGGGAATTAAAACATAGAGCACTAACTTCACAATGTGTAACTGAGCATACTTTGTTTAGAGAAGAGACTCGTTGGCCAGGATATTATTACAGAGGTGATCATATGAAATTGGATGATGAAAACTGGCATTGTTTAACAGTTTCAAGAAGAGATCCTAAAACTGGCAAATTCACTTTAGAAAAAGTTCCAGTTTACCATATTGTGGATGAAAAAGAGAAGAAGAAAGCCTCATAATTAGTTTTAATTAAATTTATGGATCTTTTATCAAAGCCAGATGAAGAGATTTACACGATTGCGAAACCTTTTTGGGAAAATTTAGTAAGAGCTTCCAACATGAAGGATTATGGAGGCTTTACCAAAGATTTTTCAACACAAATGCTATTTGGAGCTAACGAGGTAGAGCTCGGTAAACAATGGGCAAATAACAAGATTATCACAAATTTAAATGAAACTTACGAACCTTTTGGAACTTTAAGAAGAGGTGAACACATAACAGTACTTATCAAGCAGACTAACAAGGAAATACCTGGTGAGTTCTTAGGAAGATTGGTATTGGGAGTTGAGGATGGTGAGATCAAGATTTTTGGAGCAACAATTTATTAATTAAAGTTTGACAATTTTTTTACTAGGTGTATTCAATGAGCTAAATGCATCTTTCAAATTTAAAGATTTTAAACAAAATAACTAACAAAAAATCAACTTTTATTAAAACTGGAATTTTTTCTGCTATTGCTGCCTGTTGGGGTGTCATAATAGTTGGAACTTTTATAACTTTTAAATAATTAATAGTTAAGTTTTTATTATTAGATGGAAGTTTTTTTACCTATAGCTCAAGTCTTTATTAATCCAGTCGAAATACTTTTGTTAAGCGCTATAGTTGGTGTTCTTTCAGGCTTGTTCGGAGTAGGAGGTGGCTTCTTAATGACTCCTTTTTTAATTTTTATGGGAGTTCCACCAGCATACGCGGTTGCTAATGAAGCTAATAATATTTTGGCAACTTCTGTATCAGGATCTACCACTCATTGGCTAAAAAATACTTTAGATTACAAAATGGGTTTGATTATTGTCATTGGTGGATCCATAGGAACAGCTTTAGGTATTTTTACTTTTACATATTTTAAAGGTATTGGAAAAATAGATACAGTAATTTCTCTAGCTTACATGTATATTCTTGCAATAATTGGAACATTAATGTTGGTTGAAAGTCTTGGCGAAATTGACAAAGCAAAAAAAAATATTGTAGAAAAAAAAAAATTACATGTTCATTATTGGATACATGGACTTCCTTTTAGGATGAGATTTCCTAAATCTAAATTATACGAAAGTGTATTTACTCCTATAATCATTGGTTTAGCTGTTGGCTTTATAGCAGCAATTATGGGTATCGGCGGTGCTTTTATATTAGTACCGGCAATGATTTATATAATTAAAATGCCAACAAAATTAGTTCCAGGAACTTCTTTATTTGTAACCATTTTCGTGAGTGTGATAGTCACATTTCTGCATTCGATTAATTATGGCTCTATAGATCTAATGCTCGTATTAATGCTGGTTGTGGGATCAATAGTAGGAGTTCAAGTAGGACAAAAACTTGGAGAGCAAATAGACAGCTCAGGATTAAAAGCTTTGTTAGCAATTTTATTATTGATCGTCGGGATCGTCATAGCTTATGATACTTTTTTTGCCGAAAATATACAGGGAGGAATTAAATTGGTAGATACAACAGATTTGAATTTTTTTTCAAAGTTTATTAAAGAGTTTTCAGAGGATATGCCTTTCTTTTATGGATTATTTTCAATTTTATTTGCAGTTATTTTAGGAATTGCCGCTGCATTTATTAGAAGATCAATTTCAAAGTTCAGAGAAAAATATTTTAATAAAGCGGTAAAACAGTCTAAGTAAATAATTTTAGATATATATCGATTGTAAGGATACTAACAATCCCTACGGTTAACATTGAAACAAATCCAACAACAAACGGTTTATGTCCCATATTCTTGATATCTCTCAAATTTGTTGAAAGGCCTATTGCTGCCATAGCCATAGTTAAGAATATTTTAGAGCATATTTTTATAAAATCTATCATTTCATTCCAATTATTAGTTTTATCAATTAAGAAAACTTGATCACCTACATTCCTAACAATTATCATTCCAACAAAACCTAATACAAAATAAGGAAATATATTTAAAATAGAATAATTTTTCTCCTTTGCATGACCTCTATTATAGTGGATTGCAAAAAGTGGAATCATTATTATCAGAGATGTATTTCTTATAAGTTTAGTTACAGTTGCTATATTTAATGTTTCAGGACTATTAAATTGTTGATCGTAAATAAGACCAGCTGCAGCAACCTGAGAAGTTTCGTGTATTGCAGTACCTAAAAATAGACCGGCAAATAGAGAGTTACCTTCAAAATAAAAATTTGCAAAGTATGGGTATAACAGCATAGACAAAATCCCAAATAAAGTAATGTTAGCAATCGCATAAGACACCTCACTTTTATTTGCCTTTATTACTGGCGCTGTTGCCATTATTGCAGTGGTTCCACAAACAGTGCTGCCTACTGATATTAAATAAGCCATTCTGGTAGGTATTTTAAGTTTTTTTATTAATAGTTTAATAACTACCAATACACTTATTATACAAATTAAGATTAATGGAATAGCAATTTTTCCAAAATCTAAAAATTCAAAAGGCTTTAATTGGATTCCTAAACAAATAATTCCAAGTTTTAATAAATAGTCTCTTGTAAAATCTAAGCCCCTCTGGAAGGAATCTCGGATTTTAAAAAAATTACCAAAAAATATTCCTAATAAAATTGCTATCATTGCTGTAGATATTGGACTTTTATTATATTCTAAAAGCTCAATGCCAATTATATTATTAAATCCTTGGGAAATAGAATAGAGAACAAACGCAAGTATAATACCTGGCAATACCACCAAGTATTTTTTGTAAATCATCTTAAATAAAATAATTATGCGCTTCTATAAAGTTTGGTCATAACAAACTCTTTATGACCTAAAGCTTCTGCACAGGTTAATCTTCCATTAGCAACTCTTAAAGTTGTCTCAATAAGTTTATCACCCGCCTCTGATAAATTCATTTCTCTTGAAAGAATTTTTGAAACATCACAATCCACATGTTCACTCATACTTTTTGCAGTTAACGGATTTGCTGTTAACTTTACTACAGGTTCTATTGGATTTCCTACAATATTACCCTGACCAGTCGGAAATAAATGAATGTTAAATCCTGCTGCGGCTTGGAGAGTTACACATTCAGCTGCCGCCGAAGAAGTATCCATAAAATATAGTCCTTTACCTTTTTTAGGTTCTTCTGCTGGTTCAAGAACATCTACAAATTTACAATTTCCAATTTTTTGAAAGTTTCCAAATGCTTTTTCCTCAATAGTTGTTAAACCACCTGCGATATTGCCTGCTGTTGGTTGACTTTCAGAAAGATCATCTGTTGCCTCTTTTAAAATAAAATCATTATATGCACTCCAGGTTCTCATAAATTTATCTGATGCTTCTTTTGTAGCCCCTCTTGTTGCGCAAACTTTTTCAGCACCCGTAAGCTCTGATGTCTCACCAAAACACAAGTGGACACCCAATGGTTCCAATTTGTCCATTAAATTTCCAACTGTTGGATTAGATGCTAAACCTGATGTAGTATCAGACTCACCACACTTTACTGAAATCCATAAATCACTTATTGGACATTCTTCTCTTTGTTTTTCAGAGGCCCACATTACAAATTCTTGAGCTTTCTTTGAAGCTTTCATAACTGTTCCAATATCTCCAGTTCGTTCAATATGAAAACCTTCAACTGGTTTTCCAGTTTTAGCAATTCCATCAACAATCTTTTTTGTCCACTTTGGCTCTATGCCAATTACAATTACTGCTGCAACATTTGGGTTACTTCCAGTTCCAATCATCGTTCTAAAATGTAACTCTAAATCTGCTCCAAATTGTAGTCGTCCATAGGAGTGAGGTAGAGCAATTGTACCTTTTATATTATTTGAAACTGCTTCTGCACATGCATTTGAAATATCATCAACCGGGAGTATGATTACATGATTTCTTGTTCCAGCTCTCCCGTTTTCTCTTTTATAACCTAAAAAACTTTTTGGAATTTCCATCGATTACCACTTTTTTGTTTTCACATTATGAACATGAACGTGTTCACCTTTTTTGATAGGTTTAACCACTTTGCCGATGTCATGCCCATATTTTAAAATCGTATCACCCTCATTTAGATCATTCATAGCTATTTTATGTCCTAGAGGAATTTCGTCCTTTGATTGAATATTTGTAGAGCTATCGTTCTCCATAATCCAGCAGGTACACTCTTGTTTTGGGTTAATTTTTTCAATTACCACAACACCTACATTGTCTTTTTGGTCGTGGATTATAATTTCAGTAGCCATATCGTGTCGAATTGTTTATTTGAAATTTTCAAAATCTTATATATTAATCCCAAAAATTAACAATTAAATTATATATATATTATTAAAGACGCTGATTAAGAAAGATTAACTATGACTAAAATGACAACTGAGGAAGCTTTTGTTAAAGTTTTACAGATGCATGGCATTGAACATGCTTTTGGAATTATTGGATCAGCGTTTATGCCAATTTCAGATATTTTTCCTGATGCAGGTATAACATTTTGGGATGTTGCACATGAAACAAATGGTGGATTAATTGCAGATGGTTACACTAGATCTACGGGAAAAATGTCTATGGTCATTGCACAAAATGGACCTGGTATTACTGGTTTAGTCACACCAATTAAAACAGCTTACTGGAACCACACTCCTTTATTATTAGTAACACCTCAGGCAGCAAATAAAACTATGGGTCAAGGTGGTTTTCAAGAAGTTGAACAAATGAATTTATTTAAAGATATGGTTTGTTACCAAGAGGAAGTAAGAGATCCATCAAGGATGGCTGAAGTTTTAAATAGAGTTATAGAAAAAGCTATTAGAGGGTCAGCACCAGCTCAAATAAACGTTCCAAGAGATTATTGGACACAGGTAATTGATATTGAACTTCCACCAATTGTAAGATTAGAGAGACAAGGTGGAGGTGCAGATGCAGTTGCGAAAGCAGCTGATCTTTTATCAAAAGCAAAATTTCCAGTTATTTTGTCAGGAGCAGGTGTTGTTATCGGTGGTGCCATTGACGAAACCAAAAAGCTTGCTGAAAAATTAGACTCACCAGTTTGTTCTGGTTATCAGCACAATGATAGTTTTCCAGGAAGTCACCCTTTAGCAGTCGGACCATTGGGATATAATGGATCAAAAGCAGCAATGGAATTGATTTCTAAAGCAGATGTAGTTTTAGCATTAGGGACTAGATTAAATCCTTTTTCAACTTTACCTGGTTATGGAATAGATTACTGGCCAAAGAACGCAAACATAATTCAAGTTGATATTAATCCAGACAGAATTGGTTTAACTAAGAAAGTCACTGTGGGTATAAGTGGTGATGCAAAATTAGTTGCTCAACAAATTTTTGATAAACTTGCCTCAAATGCAGGAGATGCAGATAGACAAAAAAGAAAAGATTTAATTCACCAAACAAAATCTGCTTGGTTACAAAAATTATCAAGTTTAGATCATGAAGAGGATGATGAGGGCACAGTTTGGAATAAAGAAGCAAGAGAGAGAGACAAAGACAGAATGTCACCAAGACAAGCATGGAGAGCTATACAAGCTGGAATGCCAGAGGATGTAATAATCTCAAGTGACATTGGAAATAATTGTGCAATAGGAAACGCTTATCCAACTTTTGAGAAACCAAGAAAGTATTTAGCACCTGGTTTATTTGGACCTTGTGGTTATGGTTTTCCCTCAATCTTAGGTGCAAAAATTGGATGTCCTGATACACCTGTAATTGGTTTTGCAGGAGATGGCGCGTTTGGAATTAGTATGAATGAGATGAGTTCTTGCGCTAGAGAGGAGTGGCCTGCAATTACTATGGTAATTTTTAGAAATTATCAATGGGGAGCAGAAAAGAGAAATACTACACTTTGGTTTGATAATAATTTTATTGGAACTGAGTTAGACCCTGAATTAAGTTATGCAAAAGTAGCGGATGCATGTGGACTAAAAGGTGTATCAGTAAAAACAATGGATGAAACAACTGCTGCTATAAAACAATCTTGTGAAGATCAAAAAAAAGGAATCACTACTTTTATTGAAGTAATATTAAATCAAGAATTAGGAGAACCATTTAGAAGAGATGCAATGAAAAAACCAGTAAGAGTTGCTGGTATAAAAAAAGAGGATATGAAAAAGCAACCTTCTTTGATTTCTTAAAGTTAAATTAGTAGATGGGTGTGCCACTATTAGGCTCCAAGTCCAATTTACTTAATTTATTCTTATTATTTTACAGATACATAGTTTTAATTGGCATACAATAAATCTAATGATATATCACTCTTCGTTAGCAAATCGCCTCTTTGATTTATCCCATAAAGTCTAAAATTATTCTTAATTAAATAATTTTCATAATCAATTATATTTAATCTATTTTCATATTGGTTCCCCATTATAAACTCAATTTGAATAAAATTTATATTATTTGACTTTAGAGTTTCTTGTGATCCATTCAATACTTTATCCTCATAGCCCTGAGTATCTATTTTTAATAAATCAATAAACTTTAGATTATTAATTTTAAAATATTCATCCAATTTTAAAATTTTTACTTTTAATTCTTCTTTAATCAAAGTATTTACATCAAAAAAATTTTTTTTCTTTTTTTCCCAATTAGAGCCATAAATAGGTTTGTTAAAACTTGAATTTACATCATTGTGATATTTAAAAAAATTACCTTCTTTGTTTTCCTCACCTAACGCGTAATTATTTAAATAAATATTTTTATTATGATCGTACTTTTTTTTTAGTTCTTCATAAAGATTGTTTAATGGCTCAAAGCAATGAATCTCGTAATTTGCATAAATTTTCAAAAATTCCTTAATAGATTGACCTCGATTTGTACCCACATCAATTATTACATTATTTTGTTTTTTTTCAAATTCTTTATAAATATGATTAAAATTATAAGTTTTAATTTTTTGAAATATTATAACCAAGCATATTTAGAAAATGATTTATAATTTTTTTCATAATTTATTAGCTTCGTTTTGTTGTCAGGCAATCTAGTTTTTAATTTTAATTATAGAGTTTTTTCTAAAACTAAATACAGCGTCATTATAATCATTTAAAAAAACAAATAAAGATTACAAAAATAAATGTTAAGCAATCGAATTTGTTATAAGTCTAAATTCGGTCTATTATCTTTATTATTGTATCTGTCGAGTTCTTTTTGAGTAACAGGTCTGAACAATACCCATACAACAACAACAACTAAAACTAAAAGTATAAATGTTTTCACTTTTTATCTAATTATAGTTTTTACAGATCCTAACTTATCTATCTTACCTGTATAAAGGCCTTTACCAATTGGAACAACCCCTACAGTAGACCCTGTAAATACATAAAAATTTTTATTCAAATTTAACTTATCTTTTTTAATTTTATTCAAAACAAATCTTAAGGAGTTCAATGGATTAATAAAAACTGCACTGGTATTACCATTTATATTTTGTTTTGTTTTTTTGTTTGAAATATTAGTTTTTAAATTTCCGATATTTATTTTTTTATATTTTTTCTTTTGACCGACCAAAAACTTAACATTAGCCCCAAAATCACTACTTAGATCTCCAAAAGAGGTAATGCCTTTTTTTCTTTGTCTATAACCCACAATCTCAATACAAGGAGCCATATGGGATATAAATTTTGATATATTTTTCGTTGTGATCACTTTTTTAGAATTAAAAAAAGATTTTTTAATTAAATAACAAACCTCAAGCTCTATACCAAAAGTGGTTTTGCTAATCTTTACACTTTTACCACTTTTTAAAAAATTATCTTTATAAACAGATGCATAAAAAGGTTCTTTTTCTTTTAATTTTTTCATTACTGGAATTCCGGTTCCACCGGCTTTATAACCTATAACTGGTTTTTTTACTTTACTTTCGCAAAGCATTCTAAATTTATTGGCTTCAGTAAGTTTTTTAGTAAATTTCCTTGGTAAGGGTGCGATTATTTTATTTTTGATAAAAGCATTTACTAATCTGTTGGCTATTTTTTCTGATTGCGAAATCATTCTGTATTTCCTAATTCTCTCATTTTTCTTGCATATATAAATGATTTAACGCATTGGTAAGTAAATAATAAACCAGTAATTAACATCATAATTTTTGATAAATCTGCATAAACATTTTCAAAAGCATTTCCACTTACTAATGATCTTATGAAATCAAGACCACCTAAAAAAATTATTAATCCAAACAAAACCACAACATGCATAAACATTTTTTTCTTTGAAATAAATTTGATTGATAGATAAGAAAAAATTAAAATTGGAACTCCCAAAATAGATGGAATATATGATGTAAATGATCCACTCCCACTAATAAAGCTTACAATTAATCCCCAAAAAATTAAAAAAAGTCCGTAATAAATAGATATTTTTTCCATGGTTAAACCAGCAATTTTAAATTCAAAATTATTTTGATTTCCTGCTTCCATATTTGAACTATATTTTATGATCCAAAATTTATCAAACTAAAACCAGCAATTAAAAAAACTATTAGCCACACCATTCCTTTAATTAGAAAAAAAGTAAAACCCCCAACTAAAATGTATTTACCCCATTTACTTTTTAGTACAAAATTTTTGAATTTAGTTATAACAGACATTAATATTTAGTTTAATAAAGACATTGGATCTAGTCTAGTTTGGAACCAATTTACTCTAAAATCTAAGTGAGGACCTGTAGATCTTCCTGTTGATCCAACTGTCCCTATAACATCTCCTTGATTAATTGTATCACCGACAGAAACCATTACGCTCTCTAGATGAGAATAAATTGTAGAAATTCCGTGTCCATGATCCATAATAATTGTACCACCTGTATAATAAAGATCATCTTCCGCCATTGTAACAACTCCAGTTGCAGATGACAAAATCATTGTTCCTTTTTTGGCAGCTATATCAATCCCATAGTGGGGCCACTTAGGTTTTCCATTAAGAATTCTCTGGCTTCCATATACTCCACTTATAATTCCTTTCACAGGCATAATGAACTGATTTTTAAAAAAAGGTAAATCAGAATTAATTGCTCTAGCTTTGCCAATTCTATTATTTTCCTCTTTTATTCTTTTATAAACCGATTCAGGTGGTGTAACCTTACTTTCCTCTAATCCATCTATTCTTTGAATATTATATTTTCTTTTTAGAACTTTTTTTCTAATCTTTTCACTTTTTCCATTAGCAATTTTTGTGATAGTTACATCGAATTTTCTGTCTCTATCTATACCAAAAGCAAAATATCCATCCTTTGAAACTTTCACTTCCTTTTTATCTATAATTATTTTAGAAGAGGGATCAGTTATTCCTATTATATAATGCCCTTGTAAAAATTTTCCTTTAAACTCAATAGCATTTAAATGTGTTGATATAAAAAAAATTATTAAAAAAAATAATCTTGGTGTTATTTTGCAGTCCATCCGCCATCAACTAATAAAGAAGTTCCAGTAATCATTGATGCTGCATCAGAAGCAAGAAATACAGCTGCGCTTGCCACATCGGAAAGTTCAGCAAATTTTCCAAGAGGAATATTTCCCAGAACCTCTCTTTTAAACTTTTTACTTTTTAAAAATTTTACTGTCATTGGAGTGACAACAAAAGTTGGGCAAACAGTATTTACTCTTATGTTATGCTTAGCAAGATCAATCGACATTCCTTTTGTTAAACCTTCTAAACCAAATTTTGTCATATTATACACACTTCTTATAGGACCACCAACATGGCCCATTTGAGAGGACATATTTATAATCGCACCACCAATTTTTTTTCTATTTATGGACTTAATCATTTTTAAAGCACATAGTTGAGCAACATTAAAAGTTGCCATCGTATTTATCTTAACCAGATACTCCATATTTTTAGTTTTAACTTTTGTAAAATGTTCCGGAATATTATTTCCTGCATTGTTAATCAGAATGTCTATTTTTGATTGTTTATTAATTATCTCTTTAACTTGATTATAATTTGTGATGTCACAAACATAAGATTTACATTTAGACTTTATTCTCTTTATCTTTTTTGAAACCTCTTCCAAATCTTTTTTTGTTCTACTTATGATAATTAAATTTGCTCCAGCTTCGGCAAGCGCGATCGCACATGCTCTACCTATTCCTTTACCGGCTCCTGTTACGACTGCAGTTCTATTTTTTAAGTTATAGTTTTTTAAGAACATCATAGAAATAATATTTTAATATCTGTATAAATCAATTCAATAGCAACGATTAAAATAGCTATTAAACCCGCCCAAGCTATCCATTTATATTTTTTAATCCAATTTGAAATTAAAGTTGCTGCAGTTGCCATTAATATAATTGATAAAACAAGACCAAAAATCAATAAATAATAATGGTCTCCAGCTGCTCCAGCTACTCCTAAAACATTATCTAAACTCATGGTAAAATCAGCTAATAGAATTGTCCAAATAGCTTTTAAGAAACTTGAATTATCAACTTTAATATTACTCTCGTTCTGAAAGTCTTTTACGACATCTATATAAAGTTTATAAACTATGTATAATAAAAGCAGACCTCCAATTAATCTTAAACCTGTAATTTGTAATAAATATGCAGTCAAAAGAGTTAATATAATCCTTAAAAAGACAGCTCCACCTATCCCCCAAAAGATAATTTTTTTTCTCTGTTCTAATGGAAATTTTGATGCAACCATCCCAATTATAATTGCATTATCCCCTGCTAAAACTAGATCAATTAGGATGATTTGTGTTAAAATTGCGATTTGTTCTGGAGTAATAAGATCAGTGAACATCAACCTCTCAGTATCATATCAGCACCTTTTTCTGCAATCATTATTGTTGGTGCATTGGTGTTACCAGAAGTAATGTTAGGCATTATTGATGCATCAATTACTCTTAAGTTATTTAAACCTCTTACCTTAAGAGTTTCATCAACAACTGCCATATCGTCTTGTCCCATTTTGCACGTACCAACAGGATGAAAAATTGTTTGTGCGTAATCTGATCCTGCTTTTACAAGTTCTTCATCATCATTTATACTAATTCCAGGCCTATATTCCTCTGGTTTGTATTTTTTAAAAGTTTCAGATTCCATTACAATTTTCCTTGTCAGTTTTAAACCTTTTGCTGCAATCATACGATCATGATCAGTTGAAAGATAATTAAGTTTTACTTTTGCATAAATTCTTGAGTCTTTGTTTATAATCTTAACGTGACCTCTACTAGTTGGTCTAATATTTGAAACAGTTGGTGTGAATGCATGAAAATCATGATTCTTTGTAGCACCTAAAGTATCCATACTCATAGGCTGGACGTGCCATTGCAGATCAGGTAATTCTAAAGACGGGTCGCTTTTAGCAAACATGCACATTTGACTAGCACCCATCGTCATAGGTCCACTCCTATTAAAAATATATTCTAGACCAATCATTAAATTTCCAAACAAACTATTAATCTTTTTATTTAATGACTTAAGTCCATGAACTTTATAAATTGGTCTAAACATCAAATGATCTTGTAAATTTTCTCCAACCCCTTTTAAATCATGAATAACATCGACCCCCAATTGTCTTAAATTTTTAGAATTACCTATTCCTGATGTTTGTAAAATTTGTGGAGATCCAATAGATCCTGATGAAAGTATAATTTCTTTATTAGCTGAAACGTGTCTAAGCTCATTTCCTATCCAATATTCAACATTCTTGGCAGTTTTATTTTCAAAATTTATTTTTTTTACATGTGCGTTTGTTATAATTTTTAAATTATTTCTTTTTTTGATTGGATTTAGATAACCAACCGCAGTACTACATCTAAAGCCATCTTTTTCGGTTACTTGAAAATATCCACATCCATGATTGTCACCAGTATTAAAATCTTTTGTTTTAGGAATACCAAATTCTTCAGCTGCATTTTGAAATTCATTTAATAGTGGTAATTGAATTCTTTGGTCAGAAACAGACAAAGGACCACCAACTCCATGATAGTCGTCTTTTCCTCTTTCTTGGTTTTCTGCTTTAATAAAATAGGGAAGAACATCATCCCAACCCCAACCAGTATTGCCTGATTGACGCCAAACATCGTAATCTCTACTTTGTCCTCGTATATATAACAAACCGTTAATTGCAGAACTACCCCCAAGAGTTTTTCCTCTAGGATAACGGATTGACCTATTATTCATTGTTTCATCTGGCTCAGTTTTGTAACACCAATCTACGGAGGGATTGTGCATTGTTTTAAAATAGCCAACCGGGATGTGTATCCAAGGATAATTATCTTTACCACCAGCCTCTATTAATAGAACTTTATTTTTTGGACTCTCTGATAATCTATTAGCCAGAACACATCCAGCAGATCCAGCACCGATAATTACAAAATCAAAAATTTCCATCTCAAGTTGAATTGTTTTTTTACAAATCTTATATAATCATCTTTACACTCATATTAATCAATTGTCACTTGTATCAACTTTGTTTTTCTGATTGAATGTTTGAGTTAAATTTAACTAACAAGAGGAATAATAATGAAAAAAATCATTTCAATGTTGTTTGCAACTGTTTTAGTGCTTGGATTCGCATCCAGTGCTAATGCTGCAAAAACACTAAAATGTCAGACTGTTCTTAACACTAAAGCTGATGAAGTTAAGATGTTAAAGGACTTTACTGATACAGTAACAACACTTACATCTGGCTCGTTAAAATTTGAGATTTTACCAGCTGGTGCAGTTGTTGGAGTTAAAGAAACTTTAGATGCGGTTGATAAAGGTTTAATTGACTGTGGATTTGCATGGACACACTATTGGTCAGGTGATCACCCTGCTGCTATGTTATTTGGTTCGCCGGTAGCTGGTGGTGGTGTTGGTATCGACAACTTAGCGTTTCTATCATGGTTTCAATATGGCGGTGGTAAAGAATTATACGATCAACTTTGGAAAGAAATGGGGAGAGACATCAAAGGATTTATGCTTCAACCAGTAGGACCAGAAGCTTTAGGTTGGTTTCCAAAACCAATTAAAGATATGGCTGACTTTAGAAAATATAAATTCAGAACTCCTCCAGGAATTCCAGGACAAACTTACAAAGACATTGGTATAGCATCTGTTGCAATGGGTGGTGGAGATATCTTACCAGCTCTTGAAGCAGGAACTATTGACGCCGCTGAATGGTGTTGTCCTAAACCAGACCTAACATTTGGTTTCCAAAAAGTATTAAAGCACTATTATTTACAAGGTTTACACCAAGTAGTAGTAAATGCAGACTTTTATATTACTGGAAAAACTTATAATGCTATGAGTGATCATGAGAAAAAGTCTCTTGAGGTTGCAGCTAATGCTTCATTAGCTAAATCTTTAAGTTACAGAATTTATGAAAACGGAAAAGCATTACAAGAACTTACTACTAAACATGGAGTAAAATTAGAAGATACTCCATCAGACTACTTTACAGAATATATGGCAGCTGCAAAAGCTACATTGAATAAAAACGCTGCGAAGAATAAATTCTTCAATGAAGTTTATACTTCAATGAAAAACTTTGCAGATGTTGCGGTTCCTTTCTGGAGCGGTGCACAAATGTCAAATGCGAAGCTAGGAATGGCTCACGCTGCAACATTAAAGTAATCAGTAATTATTCTTGATTTATTAGAGCGGACTTTTACAGTCCGCTCTAATTTTTTAACTAGAATTTTATGGCACAAGAACCTGGTAAACTAGATATTTCAGATGAAATGATTGCCGAAAGGCGAGGTAGCTCAGGTAAAATGCCAGATGATATGCCATTATGGATGGCAAAATCTATTGTCAAAATCGATAAATTTAGTAAGTGGATTGGTAATATTGTTTGTTGGATATTGATGCCACTAATTTTTGCAATGACGTATGAGGTTCTTGCAAGAAAATTATTTTTAGCTCCAACTATTTGGGCTTATGACATAAGTCGTTTTCTTTACGGAGCTTTATTTATGTTAGGCGCTGGATATGCACTTTCCAGAGGTGTACATATAAGGGCAGATTTTTTATATAGAAATTTTAAGACGAAGACACAAGGGATAATAGATTTTTGGCTTTATTTAATATTTTATTTTCCAGGTCTGATAGTTTTTTTATACATGACAGTTGGATTCGTAGAAGAGTCCATCAGGAGAGGCGAAAGAGGTATGGATACTACTTGGATGCCTTTTATGTGGCCCATAAAAACTTGTTTATTAGTTGGTATTATTTTTTTGCTTATTCAAGGCTTCTCAGAATTACTTAAAAGCTATTGGGCAGCTAAAAAAGGTGAGTGGCCAGGAGAAGAAAATAAGTAATGTTGGCTGAGTTAATAGATCCAGCGATTTTAGGTTTTATTCTTGTAGGTGTAATGCTTTTTGCAATCTTTGTAGGATTTCCTATCTCATTTACTTTAATATTTTTAGGATTTGTATTTGGCTATCTTGGCTTTGGAAAATTAGTTTTCTATTTAATGACGCTGCAATTTTCCATGGTAATGACGGAACAAACCCTTGCCGCCGTACCACTCTTTGTATTTATGGGTATAATGATGGAACAAGCGGGACTGATGGAAAGACTGTTTTCAGCTTTTCAATTGATGTTAGCAAAAGTTAAGGGTTCACTTTATTATGCGGTCTTGTTTGTTTCTGTAATTTTTGCTGCAGCTACAGGTATTGTTGGCGCATCAGTGACTATTCTTGGAATTATGGCAGCAAAATCAATGAATAGATCTGGTTATGATGTTAGGCTTGCTGCAGGTACAATTACAGCAGGAGGAACTTTAGGAATTTTAATTCCTCCAAGTATTATGCTTGTTGTAATGGGACCCATAATGGAAATCCCAGTAATAGATTTATTTGCAGCTGCAATATTGCCTGGAATCCTTCTTGCTAGTCTTTATGCCGCTTACACAACAATTAGATGTATGATTAACCCGAAATTAGGACCAGTATTGTCTGAAGAGATGAGAGCTACTAGTATGAGAGATGTTTGGATAGAATTTTTTCTTGGATTAGTTCCTCCTGCTGCTTTAGTTTTTGCAGCTTTAGGAAGTATTTTATTTGGATTTGCAACTCCTACAGAGGCAGCTGGATGTGGAGCAATGGGAGCATTACTTCTATCTTTGGCCTATAAGAAATTATCTTTACTCAAGCTACAGGAAGCCTTAGTAAAAACTTTAGAAATAACAGCTTTGATAATGGTTTTAGTTGCTGCATCAAATTTTTTTGGTGCGGTTTTTGCAAGATTAGGAACACCAACTTTATTAACAGAGTTTTTATTAGGATTAGAAATGAATAAGTATTTAATTCTTGCAATGATTATGGTTATGATTTTTTTATTAGGATGGCCGTTAGAATGGGTTCCTATTGTAATGATAATAGTTCCAATTATTTTACCTTTAGTAGAGGCTTTAGGTTTCAATTTAACTTGGTTTGCAATATTAGTTGCTGTTAATCTGCAAACTGCCTGGCTATCTCCACCAGTGGCTTTATCTGCATATTTTTTAAAAGGTGTTGTTCCAGAGTGGGATCTTAAAGATATTTATTATGGAATGATGCAATTTATGGTCTTACAAGTCATTGGGTTAGTATTAATTATAATATTTCCTAAAATTGCTCTTTGGTTACCAACTCTCTTATATGGACAGTAGAAAGTTTAAGTTTTATATTGTTTAAGTGAGTCCTCAAAATTTAAAAAAAAACCTTACTAATTGGGATTTAGTTTCAGTTAATCCAAATGATAAAAATTGGGATTGGAAAATTCTATTCTGTTTTTGGGGGGTAAATATTCAAAGTGTTATAGGTTTTTCATTAATCACTTCCTTATATATAATTTATAATCTGAATACTTTTGTTGTATTTTTTGGAACAATATTAGGAACAATACTAGTTTATTTTTTTTCAAGTTTGATAGGAAAACCGTCTCAAAAACATGGATTACCTTTTGTTGTTTTATTACGATCCTCATTAGGCGTTATCGGAGCAAAATACTTTGGTTTAATAAGATTTTTAGTTGGCGTTTTTTTATTTGGTATTCAAACATACTTTTTGTCAAAGGCATTTAGCTATTTGATAAGAATAACAATTTTTTCTGTAGATCCCACAATACTTGACCAACAAATATTTCTTTTATTTTTTTTGGGAATGAATTTAATTGATTGGGTTGCAATCTTTATAGCAATAATTTTTCAAGGGTTTTTATTTAGCGCTGGAATGAATATGAATAAAAAAATTATTATTTTTTCAGCTATCACAGTTTATCTTGGAATTTTATTATTTTTTTTATCTGTATTACTCAGTGACGTAAAATTAACCACACAAGCATTTTTAAATTTACTAGATACAGAAAATTTTTTGAATAAAAATAATTTTGGGCCATTAATAACAGTCATCAGTACAGTGTTTGCATATTTTTCAATTGTAATTTTGAGTTTTGGGGATTATTCAAGATATGTAAAAAATGACAGCCAGCTTAAAAAAGGAAATTTAAGTTTAATATTAAATTTAATAATTTTTTCTTTCTCTGCTTTATTTATTGTTTCAGGCATGGATGCTTTTTTAAAAGATGATCCAGAAAATCTCACTAGAATACTTACAAATCCTACTGATATCCTTGGAAAAATAGATAATTTATTTCTCATTGTTTTAGCTTTAATATTCATAATTATTGCTTCTGCCTCAACAAATTTGATAGTGAACTTTATTCCATCTCAATATACTTTGATTAATTTTTTACCTTTCTCTTTATCTGTTAAAAGTGCGGGTTTCATAATTGCTATTATAGGTTTTGCTGTAGGAATTTTTTGGTTAACATTTCTAAGTCAAGTTGGTGTCTTATCTTTAATTGATACATTTGGAGCTTTTTTTGGACCTCTTTTTGGAATAATGATTGCTGATTTTTATTATATCCAAAAAGGTAAATTAAATAATAAAGATATTTATTCTTTAGAAAATAATGGAATTTATTATTATAGTGGGGGATGGCATATAAAAGCAGTTTATTCTGTAATTTTAGGTTTTATTTTTTCAGCATCAACTATTTGGAATACTAATTTAATGTTTCTTCAATCATTTTCCTGGATTATAGGAGCCTTTGTGTCTGCTATTACTTATTACTTATTAGCCAAAGAATAAAATAATGGAAAAAATTACCTTTGATTTTAAAAGTAGAACCGCAATTGTGACAGGAGGTGCCCAAGGATTTGGTTTTGATATCACTAAACGTTTTTTAAAATCTGGTGCAAAAGTAATTATATGGGATAACGATCCAAAAGCTATGGAGTTGGCTATCAAAGATATAAATAATCCAAATTTAAGTTGCAATACGGTGGATGTATCAAATTATGATGAAGTAGAAAAAAATGTTAAGGAAATTACCAAAAATTCTAATATTGATATTTTGATAAATAATGCAGGCATAACTGGTCCGACAGCTACTCTATGGGAATATGACATTGAAAAGTGGAAAAAAGTTGTAGAAATTAATTTAATGGGAACATTTAATTGTTGCAGGTCAATAGTACCAAATATGATAAAAAATAATTATGGAAGAATTGTTAATGTAGCCTCTGTCGCCGGAAAAGATGGAAATGCTAATGCGAGCGCTTACAGTGTAGGAAAAGCGGGTGCAATAGGTTTAACCAAGTCATTAGGTAAAGAGCTAGCAGATAAGAATATAGCTGTTAATGCGGTTACTCCGGCAGGAGCAAAAACAAGAATTTTAGATCAAATGACAAAAGAACATGTTCAAAGAATGTTATCAAAGGTACCTAGAGGAAGATTTTTAGAGGTTGAGGAGTTCACTTCATTAATTTGTTGGCTTTCCTCTGAAGAAAACACTTTTTCAACAGCAGCAGTCTTTGATATTAGTGGTGGTCGTTCTACTTATTAACTTCTCGGTTTTTGCTCAACTATTTTAATATTGTTAATCTTAGCTCTACTAAACTTGATATCTTTAGACATAACTGGTGCAAAAATCATTATAGACCAGTAAATTAAGAGTATAAAAGTGGATATTGTCTTCATATTATCCATATAGAACTAAATGTTGTATTTTGAATGTTTAAATTTTGTCTAAATCATGTATTAAGAATTTTTTTATTTTTATGAAAATTTTATTTAATATTTTAATAATCACAATTTTATCTATTAACTTTTCTTTAGCAGCTGAATTACAAGTCTTTGATTTTACTGAAACAGAGCTCAAAGAACTTGAAGTTAGAAAGGTGAGAGGAGCTGACAATAAAACAATTTATTCTGTTGGAACAGATGATAACGGAAATTATTTAAAATCGGTTGCTGATAATGCAGCCTCTGGCCTCGGAAAAGAGATTAAGATAAATCTAGATAAGACCCCATTTATAAATATAACTTGGAAAATCGAGAAAGATTTGTCAGGAATCAAAGAAAATACAAAAAAAGGACACGATTTTGCTGCTAGAGTTTTTGTAATAAAAAAAACTGGAGCTACACCACTATCAAACAGAGCCATTAACTATGTTTTCTCAAGTAATAATAAGGTTGGGGAAAATTTCCCTAGCCCATATACAAAAAAATCAATAGATAACGTTTTAGCTAGCACAAAAAATAATTTAAATGAATGGGTAACAGTTAAAGCCAATGTTAAGGAGGACTTTAAGAGGTTACACGATCTAGATGTTAATGAGCTTGATGGACTCGCTATTATGTCTGATACTGACAATTCTAAGATGAAATCTATAGCCTATTTTCAAAATATATATTTTTCATCCAAGTAATTAGAATTTAAGATATTTTTTTAAATAAATATTAAATAAAGATAGAATAACAGCTACAATAACATCTTCTAAAGGACTAGCTTGCGGATAACCAAAGTTCCACGCGGTAATCATCACTAACCAAATTACGAATATATTCATTAAATACTTATACCTTAGTTTCTATTAAATAATTCACTTTTTTGGTATAATCATATTATGCATAAAAATTTTTTTCACACTTTAAAAGTTTATTATGAGGATACTGATGCTGGGGGTGTGGTATATTATGCTAATTATTTAAAGTTTTTAGAGAGAGCAAGAACAGAAGCTCTGCATTTAATTGGGTACAGTATCCAAAAAGTGAAAAATGATTTTGGTTCATTAATCATAGTAAAAGCTTGCAATATTGAATATAAGAAATCTGCCAGTCTTGAAGATGAACTAACCATAAGATCTTTTGTTAAATCTACCACCAAAACTTCTTTTTTTATGAATCAAATAATAACTAAAGGTGATGACATTATAGTTGAAGCACAAGTTCATTTAGTTTTTGTTAATGAATTAGGTAAACCAGTAAAAATACCTGATGAAATTTATTCAAAATTTAAACCGTATTTTTGCGATACTATTAAAACTTAGCTAATTTTTTTGCCTTTTTAAATAAATTTACCATCATTTTATTAGAAATTAACTTCGTATTAACATTTCTTGGACTTGGATGGTAACTTGATAGAATGATCAAACCGTTTGGCAATATTTGTGTTTTACCATGTTTGAAAACAAATTTTTTTTTGATTTCAAATTTTTGCTTATAAAGTTTTATACAATTATCGAAAGCAACTTTGCCAAGTGTTACAATTACTTTTAGGTTTTTTAAACTTAATATTTCTTTATCAAAAAAATTAGAACAATTTGAAATTTCATCACTAAGCGGTTTATCTTCAGGTGGAACACATTTAAGAATATTTGTGATGTAAGTAGATTTTAATTCCAAATTATCATTTAAATTTTTTGAAAATGGTGAATTTGAAATTCCTACCTCATGCAAACATCTAAATAAAAAATCACCGGATTTATCTCCCGTAAAAGCTCTTCCTGTTCTAGTTCCACCATGTGCTGCTGGAGCTAGTCCAATTATTGCAATTTTTGAATTTATCTCTCCAAAGCCTGGTACAGGTTTGCCCCAGTAAATTTCATTAATATTTTGTTTTCTTTTATTTGTGCTTACCTTTTTTACAAATTTAACTAACCTTGGACATTTTTTACAATTTATTATTGTTTTGTTTAATTCGTTTAATCTAATATCCATATTATGAAATTATTAAGATTCTTTATTATAATTTTTATATCTTTAACAACACCAATTAAAGCAGATTTATACAAAAATTTAATAAATCAATTAGAGGTTGGAGAAAAATTAGTATTTATTAGACATGCATACGCACCTGGAAATGGTGATCCTGCTGGTTTCAATTTAAACGATTGTTCCTCTCAAAGAAATTTGAGTGAGGATGGAAGAAAACAAGCTCAACGTATTGGTGAATTTTTTAATAAAAATAAGATCGAAATAGGCAAAGTGCTCTCTAGTGAATGGTGCAGATGTAAAGAAACAGCAAAAATTGCATTTAAAAGTTATTCAACAAATAGTTTCTTAAACTCTTTTTACAGTTTAAAATTTTCAAAAAATAAAGAAAAGCAGATTAAAGCATTTAATAACTATATAAAAAATTTAGAGAGTAAGAAAAATTTAATCTTAGTAACACACTATGTATTTATATCCGAAGTTTTAAATTATGGTCCTTCATCAGGGGAAATAGTTGTTTCAGATAAAAACTTAAATATAATAGGAAGTATAGAAATTGATTTTTAAAATATTATGTCTTCAAAAAAAGCAATGAAACAAGCACAAAAACAAGCCTATGCTAAGCACAAAAGTAATATTACAAATAATAGATTTTCTAAAAATAAAAAAAAACTCATTAACAAAAAGAAAAAAGATTAACTTTCTTTTTTAAATTTTTCTATTTTTTTACAATTTGAAATTTTCGATATACCCTCTTCTTCATTTAAAACTGTTTTAATAAAAATTTCAGGTTTTCCTATTTCAAATAAAATTTGAGTATAGAACTGAGGATAACCATGTTTATGGGTAAATATTTTTCCATTTTCTTGATATATGTTTCTAACATAAGTATTTGACTTCTTTACGCTTAGATCAGTTAGTCTATATTTTTGATATGTTTTTTCCTTATATATGTAATTTCGTGTCATGATTAATTCGTCTAGATTTAAAATGTATTCATTCTTTAAAAATTCATCTTGTTTATCATCACATTTACTCATTATGATTATTTCTGATCTAAGGTGTTGGAAGGGTAGAATTATTAATAAAAGAGAAATTAAAAAACTAATTTCTCTCATTTTTTTCTGCGAAAAATAAACCAATTAAAAGTAGAGCTGTCCAACCGAGCCCTACTAGTCCTTTAATAATATTGGTGTCAGCACTCCATAAATCAAGAAAAAGAGCCCCAAAAACGAGACCAAGAACATATACAATAATTACAATTGTAGTTTTACTCATCTAATAATTTCTTTTTAAAAAGAGAGATACCATTTTCAATTTTATAAGTATAGGACTCTTTAAAACTTTCTAATTGCCAACCAGTTAATCTCTTTTGAATAATTTCAAGATTTTCTTTTTTCCACTCATCAGTTGTATCTTCAGCTTTCCAGGTTTTTTTTTCCTGATTATTTCTTCCACAACCATAGCAATATCCAGTTTTTGGATCAGTTTTACAAATACTTATACAAGGAGAAACAATCATAATATTATTATAGAGTATAAATAATATAATTTACAATAATTGTCGTTGGACAAATAGTTTCAATCATATATATAATCTCATGAATTGTGGGGCGATGGCGGAATTGGTAGACGCGCCAGTCTTAGGAACTGGTCTCGTAAGAGGTGAAGGTTCGATTCCTTTTCGCCCTACCAACAATATATTATGAAAGTTACTGTAGAAAATAAAAAGGGTTTAAATAAGGACATTAAAGTTTTCATCGATAAAAAGACAATGAACTCTTATATGGATGAAAAATATGAGGAAATAAAAGGCACTGTGAATTTAAAAGGTT
Source organism: uncultured Pelagibacteraceae bacterium (assembly GCA_902523495.1). Classification (GTDB taxonomy): domain Bacteria; phylum Pseudomonadota; class Alphaproteobacteria; order Pelagibacterales; family Pelagibacteraceae; genus Pelagibacter. The sequence goes on along the minus strand of CABYZU010000001.1, from coordinate 87,773 downwards.
TTAGACCAGGAAAAGTTCCAATAGAAATTCTAAAAAGACAATTTGGTAAAGCAGTATTTAGTGAGGTTTTAGATAAAGTTTTAAAAGACACCACTACTAAAGCTTTAGAGGAAAATAAAATTAAACCAGCAGGACAACCAAAGTTAGATCTTAAAACCTATGGTGAAGATAAAGATTTAGAATATATTATATCTGTTACAGAGTTTCCTAAAGTTGAGTTGAAATCTATAGAAAATATCAAATTCGATGAGTATATTGTTAAAATTGATGAGAGTGAAACTGAAAAAAGAATTAAAGAAATAGCCAAAAATACACCAAGTTTCAAAGACGCTCCACCTGAAACAAAATCAAAAGAGGGTGACTTAGTATCATTTGATTATACAGCAACTGTTGATGAAAAAACTTTTAAAGGGGGAGAAGGAAAGAATACTCAATTAACATTAGGCAAAGATCTATTTTTAAAAGGTTTTGATAAACAATTAATAGGAGTTAAAAAAGATGATCACAAAATTGTTGAGGCTATGTTACCAGAGAATTTTCCTGAAAAAGAATTAATTAATAAAAAAGCAAAGTTTAATTGTAAAATTTTGTCAGTCAAAATTTCAGAAGAAGTAAGAATTGATGATGAGTTTGCAAAAAACTTAGGTGCGAAGGACTTAAAAGATTTAAAAACTCTTATTTCAAAACAGATTAATGATGAATATAAAAATTCTTTAGATAGATTATCAAAAAATCAAATTCTAAAAGAATTAGAAAAATTTAAAGTTGATGAAATACCACAAAACTTATTGGATGAGGAGATAAAGGCTCTTTCTCAAGGAATGACAGAAGAAGATAAAAAAAATAGTAAAAATAATTTTGAAGAAATAGCTAAAAAAAGAATAAAGGTTGGTTTGATATTAAATGAATTTGGAGAAAAAAATCAAATAAAAGTAACCGAACAAGAGTTGCAAGCTGAGGTGCAAAAACAAATCAGAATGATGCCAGGCCAAGAAAAAATGGTAATGGATTTTTATCAAAAGAATCAATCGGCACTTGCAAGCTTGAGGGGGACGGTATATGAAGAAAAAATTCTAAACCTTGTTAAACAAAAAGCTAAATCAAATAAAAAAGAGGTTTCAAAAGATGAAGCTGAAAAAATATTAAAACAATCTCAAAATCAAGATTTAAATCTAGAAAACGAAATAAAAAAATATTCAAAGAAAAAAGTTGAAACTAAAAAAAAAGAGGTAAAAAAAACTAGCGCAAAATCTAAAACTATTTCAAAAAAAACAAAAAAAGTTAGCAAAAAGTAATCTCAAGTTGTATAAGTAATACGAATCAATCTTATGAATAATAAATTGTCAGAAAATATGAGCAGTTTAATACCTATGGTTGTTGAGCAATCAAATAAAGGTGAAAGAGCTTACGATATTTATTCAAGATTGTTGAAGGAAAGAATAATCTTTTTAACTGGTCAAATAAACGACAATGTTGCCTCATTAGTTACTGCTCAACTTTTATTTTTAGAGGCTGAGGATCCAAAAAAAGAAATTTTTTTTTATATTAACAGTCCAGGCGGACTTGTGACTGCTGGATTAGGAATTTATGATACCATGCAATATGTCAAGCCAGATATTTCAACTTTATGTATCGGTCAAGCAGCTTCTATGGGTTCTTTTTTATTATCGGCAGGTACTAAAGGAAAGAGATTCTCACTTCCAAATTCAAGAATCATGGTTCACCAACCATCTGCAGGTTTTCAAGGGCAAGCAACTGATATAGAAATTCATGCCAACGAGGTATTATCCTTAAAAAAAAGATTAAACGAAATTTACTCAAAACATACTGGTAAATCTGTGGATGAAATTAAATCTGCATTAGAGAGAGATAATTTTATGACTGCAGATACAGCCAAATCTTTTGGTTTAATAGACTCTGTAGTAGAAAAAAGATCTTAAAGTACCACATATAGCTTATGTCTATCAAAAACTTGATTCTTATAAGTCAATTATATTAAAGTAATAAAATTGATTCGTTTATAATTTTATGAACACAAATAACAAAAATATTCTTTACTGTTCTTTCTGTGGCAAAAGTCAACACGAAGTTCGTAAACTCATAGCAGGCCCAACTGTATTTATATGTGATGAGTGTGTTGAATTGTGTATGGATATTATTAAAGAAGAAAGTAAGGAAACATTTGTTAAACACCAAGATGGATTACCTTCGCCAAAAGAAATTTGTTCAGTATTAGATGATTATGTAATTGGACAGTCTCACGCAAAAAAAGTTTTATCTGTAGCGGTACACAATCATTATAAAAGATTAAATTATGAAAACAAAACAAATAAAAATGTTGAGCTTGCAAAATCTAATATCCTTTTAGTTGGTCCAACAGGCTGTGGAAAAACTTTGTTAGCACAAACTCTTGCGAGAATTTTAGATGTTCCATTCACAATGGCAGATGCAACAACTTTAACTGAAGCAGGGTATGTTGGTGAAGATGTAGAAAATATTATTTTAAAGTTACTTCAAGCTGCAGATTATAATGTAGAAAAAGCTCAAAGAGGAATTGTATACATTGATGAGGTTGACAAAATTAGTAGAAAATCTGAAAATCCATCAATTACCAGAGATGTATCTGGTGAGGGAGTTCAACAAGCTTTGTTAAAAATAATGGAAGGTACTATTGCTAGCGTTCCTCCACAAGGTGGTCGAAAACATCCACAACAGGAATTTTTACAAGTTGACACCACAAACATTTTATTTATTTGCGGTGGTGCATTTGCTGGATTGGATAAAATTATCTCTCAAAGAGACAAAGGCACTTCAATTGGTTTTGGAGCAGATGTTAAAAATATTCAAGATAAAAAAATTGGTGAATGGATGAAAAACTTAGAGCCAGAGGACTTATTAAAGTACGGATTAATACCTGAGTTTGTTGGAAGATTACCTATGATTGCAACCTTAGATGATTTAGATGAAAAATCTTTAGTCAAAATTCTAGAAGAGCCAAAAAATTCTTTAACAAAACAATATCAAGAATTATTTAAGTTAGAAGGTGCAAAACTGGTATTCAAAGATAATGCGCTTAAAGAGATTGCAATTAAGGCAATTAATAAAAAAACTGGAGCAAGAGGACTAAGGTCAATATTAGAAAATATACTTTTAAAAACGATGTATGACTTACCTAGTCAAGAAAATATTGAAGAAGTAATTGTTGATGCGTCTGCTGCAAAAGGTCAATCTCAACCTATATTAGTCCATTCAAAAAAAGACAATAAGTCAAAAACTTCCAAAACAACAGCGGCTTAATAACCATAATAACTTATAAAAAGGTATTGCAAAAACAAATTTAATATCCATATTCTTCTTATGGACGTAAAAAGCTCATTACCATTATTACCATTAAGAGATATTGTAGTGTTTCCAAGTATGGTGATTCCTTTATTTGTAGGAAGAGATAAATCGATTTCAGCATTAAATGAAATAATGAAAAAAGAAAAAAAAATTATTTTGGTTACCCAAAAAAATTCTGAGATTGACGACCCAAAAAAAACTGACATATTTATGTATGGATGTGAGGGTAGCATTCTGCAACTTTTGAAATTACCAGACGGAACGGTAAAGGTATTAGTAGAAGGAGTTAGAAGAGTAAAAATAGTTGACTTTAAAGATAATGAAAAATTTATAAGTTGTGATTATACGCCCTACAATGACATTATAGATGATAATGAAGATCTTTATCCTCTTGCTGTAACTGCAGTAAGACGTATGGAGAAATTATCTACTATAAACAAAAAAGTTTCTGGTGAAACACTAAGCACAATAAAACAATTAAAGGATCCTTCACAAATAGCAGATAATATTGCTTCACACATATCTGCAACGATTTCTGAAAAGCAACAAATTTTTGAAACTATTGATGTCAAAAAAAGATTAAATGCGATTATTAAAATAATGGAAAATGAGACAAGTATTATTGGAGTTGAAAAAAGAATTAGAGGAAGAGTTAAAACTCAAATGGAAAAAACTCAAAGAGAGTATTATTTAAATGAACAGTTAAAAGCGATACAAAAAGAATTAGGTGAAATTGAAGATGGTAAAGATGAAAATACAAGCTTAAATAAATCAATTCTTAAATCCAAAATGCCAAAAGATGTTGAGAAAAAGTGTCTTCAGGAATTAAAAAAATTAAAAAATATGAGTCCTATGTCAGCGGAAGCAACTGTGGTAAGAAATTATTTAGACTGGATGATAGACCTTCCATGGCATAAAAAAAGTGACGTAGCAATAGATTTAAAAAAAGCATTAGAAGTTCTTGATAAAGATCATTTCGGTTTAGAAAAAGTCAAAGAGAGAATTATTGAATTTTTAGCAGTGCAAAAAAGAATGGAAAAAATTAAAGGCCCAATTCTTTGTTTAGTTGGTCCCCCAGGTGTAGGAAAAACATCTTTGGGTAAATCAATTGCTAAAGCAACAAACAGAGAATTTGTGAGAATGTCGGTGGGTGGCATGAGAGATGAAGCAGAAATAAGAGGTCACAGAAGAACTTACATTGGTTCACTACCAGGTAAAATTATTCAAATGATGAAAAAAGCAGGAACAAAAAATCCACTTATTCTGTTAGATGAAATCGATAAAGTTGGAAATGATTATAGAGGTGACCCTTCATCAGCTTTGTTAGAAGCCTTAGATCCAGAGCAGAATACTACATTTAATGATCATTATCTTGAAGTTGATTATGATTTATCCGATGTAATGTTTGTGACAACAGCAAATACTCTTAACATTTTGCCTCCATTATTAGACAGAATGGAAGTCATAAGGTTGGCGGGTTATACTGAGGATGAAAAAATTAATATTGCTAATAAGTACCTTCTTCCAAAACAGATCAAAGACAACGGTGTAAAAGATAAAGAGATGAATTTAAGTGATGATATTATTAAGGAAGTAATAAGAAGTTATACTAGAGAGTCTGGCGTAAGAAATCTTGAAAGAGAAATTTCTAAGATTGCAAGAAAAGTAGTTAAAAAGGTGGTATCAGGGGAGAAAAAAGAAATAGATATTGATACAAAAAATTTACCAGATTTTTTAGGTGTCCCTAAATTTAAATCAAGCGAATTAGAAAACGAAAGTAGAGTAGGTGTAGTTACAGGTTTAGCATGGACAGAGTATGGTGGAGAGATCTTAAAAATAGAGACAGTTACCATGCCTGGTAAAGGTCGTATGCAAATTACTGGTAAACTTGGAGATGTTATGCAGGAGTCAGTTAAGGCTGCAAAATCTTTTGTAAGATCAAAATGCTTAGAATATGGAATTATTCCTCCATTATTTGAAAAAAAAGATTTTCATATTCATGTTCCTGAAGGAGCAACACCAAAAGATGGTCCATCAGCTGGAATAGGTATGGTGACTTCAATAGTCTCATCAATAACAAATATTCCTGTAAGAAAAGATGTAGCAATGACTGGTGAGGTCACTTTGACTGGTCAAGTATTACAAATTGGTGGTTTAAAGGAAAAATTATTGGCTGCTCACAGAGCTGGTATAAAAGAAGTATTAATACCAAAGGAGAATGAAAAGGATCTTGTTGATATACCTAAAAAGATCATAGACGCTATTAAAATTACTCCGGTCGAATTTGCTGATGAAGTTTTAAAAATCGCTTTAACTAAAGAGTTAAAAAAGACAGAGTGGGTTGAGGTTGATTTATCTAAAAAAGATGACAAATCACAAGCTAGTATTCAATAAGCATAGATTTCCTCTAATTTTTCCTCAATTATCGTTTTTATCTAAGCTAATTTATTCACTAGAACTATATTCATATTTTAGGTAACCTATTTTAAATAAATAATAACTATAGGGAAGTAATATGAATAAATTAAGTAAAATAATCGTTGTATTGTTCTCATCTTTATTTTTAAGTTTTGCTGCAAATTCAGTAGAAGTAAAATTTGGACACGTAGGTAAACCTGGGTCTTTATTTTCTGCTTCTGTTGACGAATTTGCTAAACTTGCAAATAAAAGATTAGGAAATAAAGGTAAAGTAACTATTTTTGGTTCATCGCAACTTGGAAAAGATAAACAAGGAATGCAAAAACTAAAATTAGGTACGGTTAATATGTGGTTACCTTCATCAGTAATGGCTTCAATCCATGATGAGTTTGGTGTTTTTGATATGCCTTTTATTATTAAAGACAGAAAGCACATGGCTAAAGTTGAAAAAAATGTTTTACCAGGAATGTTCAAAAATCTTGAAGATAAAACAGGATATAAAGTTATCGCTGTATGGGAAAATGGTTTTAGACATATAACAAATAATACCAGACCAATTAACACCCCAGGTGATTTAAAAGGAATTAAATTAAGAACTCCTAAATCAAAATGGAGAGTTAAAATGTTCCAATCATATGGTGCAAACCCAACTCCTATGTCTTTTTCTGAAGTATTTACTGCTTTAAAAACAGGTACTATGGATGGACAAGAAAACCCATATGCACAAATAGCTAGTGCTAAATTTCAAGAAGTTCAAAAATATTTATCAATTACAGGCCACGTTTATACTCCTGCTTATGTAACTGTTCATAAGGATCACTGGAATAAACTTCCTGCAGATGTTCAAGATATTTTAGAAAAAGCTGCTAAAGATACACAAAAATTTGTGTACAAAGAAGCTGCAAAACTTGAAAAATCTTTATTAAAAGTAATTAAAGACGCTGGTGTTCAAGTTAATGAGGCGGACAAAGGTGCTTTTATTGCGGCTAGTAAAGGGATCTATGATCAATTTGGATCAGAAGTTCCTACTGGTGGTGCTTTAGTTAAAAAAGTATCATCTTTAGCAAAATAATAAAAATCAAATCATTAAATTCAGGCCCTTATTCAGAGGGCCTGAACATACTATGAAATTACAAAATTTTATAAACTCGTACGAAAAAATACTAAAACTAATACTGTTTATAATGATGGTGGCATTAGCAGTAACAGTTTTACTTGGAGTTACTTTTCGATTTGCAGGTAGCGCACTAGTTTGGTACGATGAAGTTGCAGCCGTCCAACTTGCATGGATAACATATTACGGTTCAGCTTATGCTGCATTAAAAGGTTCTCATATAAGTGTACCAAGCATTTTTAAAGCCTTTCCATTAGCTCTTAGAAAGATTTTTTTTGTAATCTCTAAACTTGTTGTTTATGGTTTTTTAATATTATTAGCGTATTACGGATATTTAGTTTTAACTTTGATAACAGGCGAAACATTAGTAACGTTGGAATGGGTTCCTCAGCCATTTGTTCAATCTGTAATTCCAATTGCTTCATGTCTTTTTATTTTATCCGAAACCTTAAGAATCCCAGAAGATTACAAAAATTTAGTGCTTCAAAACACTGGTGAGGAACAGACAGGAGACATTTAATGATCATTCTTACGATGTTTATGGTCTTATTACTTCTTTTATCTATAAATGTACCAATTGCGATTGGGCTTGCAGTAACAACTATTATTGCAATGGTAATGAAGACAGGTACAAGTTTTCTCATTGATACTGCAATTGTAATGTTTGATGGATCTATGAAGTTCCCACTCATTGCAATACCATTATTTATTCTAGCTGGATCAATTATGAACAGCGCTGGTATTTCGAGAAGGTTAATTGCTTTTGCTTCTGCTCTTGTAGGATTTATTAAAGGTGGTTTGAGCATGATCAATATTGCAACATCTATGTTTTTTGCTGAAATTTCTGGATCGGCAGTAGCAGACGTTGCTGCTTTAGGTTCAATTTTAATTCCAGCAATGAAGAAAAAAGGATATCCAGGAGCATTTGCTGCTGCTGTCACCTCTTCCTCAGCATCTCTAGCAATTATCATACCACCATCAATACCAATGATTGTTTACGCAGTTATGTCACAAAGTTCAGTTGTTCAACTATTTGTAGCTGGAATTATTCCAGGAGTAATTGGTGGATTTTTTTTAATGTTAGCTGCTTACGTTACAGCAAGAAGAAAAAATTTTCCTGTAGAGGAAACATTTAACATTCCAAATGTCAAAAAGACCGCAAAAGATGCAGCATTAGCATTCTTATTACCAATAATTATTTTAGGAGGAATTTTTGGTGGAGTTGTAACTGCTACAGAAGGAGCTGGTTTAGCAGTTGTTGCATCGTTAGTAATTGGTTTTATATATAAAGAAATAGATTTTAAAAGATTATACGAGTCAGCTACTGAAGGTGCGATTCAAACAGCATCAGTGATGTTATTGGTAGCAGCTTCAGTTTTATTAGGTGAATTTTTAACAATTGAGCAAATTCCTCAGAAAGTTGCTGAGTCAATTATTGACTTTACAAATAATAAATATGCTGTTCTTGGAATATTAAATGTATTTTTATTAATAATAGGTTTCTTTTTGCATTCAGTGGCAGCAATCATTTTAACAGTCCCAATAGTTATGCCATTAGTTAATGCCGTAGGTATTGACCCTGTTCACTTTGGAATAATTGTAACCTTAAATTTAGCAATTGGACAACAAACGCCGCCAGTAGCAAGTGTATTGGTCACAGCCTGCTCTGTTGCAAAGGCAGATATATGGGATGTTACTAGATCTAATATATCTTTTATATGTGTGTTGTTAATATTATTACTTTTAGTAACATATGTCCCAGCTATACCAATGACATTAGTTGAATATTTTTATAGGAGTTAGATGAGTGATTTAATCAAACTAAATAAAATAAGTAATCATTTATCAGAGGTAATTATTAATAGACCCGAAAAGTTAAATGCTATGACTAAACCCATGTGGATTAAATTAGGTAAGATTTTTAAAAAAATATCAGAAGAAAAAAATTTGAGATGCATAATCATTCGAGGGGAAGGCGGTAAATCATTTTCACCTGGAAATGATATAGGTGAATTTAAAAAGGAAAGATCCTCATCGAAACTAGCTAAATCTTATGGAAAGTTTTTACATGGAACTTTAGGTGCAATTTTTAATTGTCCAATACCTACTATAGCAATGATTGAGGGGATTTGTGTAGGTGGTGGATTAGAAATTGCTGCATGCTGTGACATTAGAATTTGTGGGAAAAGTTCTAGGTTTGGCATTCCAATTAAAAGACTTGGTTTAACAATGGCTGCAAAAGAATTAGAAGTACTTTTAAATGCAACTACTTATTCAACAGCTATGGAAATTTTGTTCGAGGGAAGGGTTTTTAGCGCCGAGGAAGCATTAGAAAAAAGATTAATTAATAGAGTTGTAAATGATGAGGATGTTAAAAAAGAAGCATACAAATCAGCTGAACTAATATGTGAGGGAGCACCTAAAGTTACAAGATGGCATAAGCAATTTGCGAGAAATATTTTAAAAGAAGGTAAAGTAACTGAAAAAATAAATAATTTAGGTTACAAATGTTATGATACTAAGGATTTCAAAATTGGTTATCAATCTTTCTTAAAAAAAACAAAACCAAAATTTAAAAATAAATAAATACTAAATGGCATCATCATTAAAAGGTGTTCGGGTTTTAGAAATGGCCCAAATTATGGCTGGCCCAACATGTGGCCTTTTATTAGCTGATCTTGGTGCAGAGGTTATAAAAATTGAAAAGACACCAGTAGGAGATGACACAAGAAATTTTCTTCCTCCCGATGTAAATGGTGTCTCAGCAGCTTATCTGATGATGAATAGAAACAAAAAAGGTATTGCCTTAAATTTAAAAGATAAGGAGGGAATTGAGATTTTTAAGACTATGGTTAAAAATTCTGATGTAGTTTTAGAAAATTTTAGAAAAGGAACATTGGAAAAATTAGGTATTGGTTATGATGAAATATCTAAGATTAATCCTAAAATTATCTTATGCGAAATTTCTGGGTATGGTAGAACAGGACCTTATGCAGATAAAGGTGGATTTGATTTAGTTGCCCAAGGAATAAGTGGCTTAATGAGTATAACAGGTGAGGACAAAAATAAACCACCAATGAAAGTTGGTGCACCTCTTACAGACATTACTGCTGGATTGCTTGCGGCGAGTGGTATTTTAGCAGCTTTAATTCATAGAGATAAAACAGGTGAAGGTCAAAAAGTTGACACATCTTTGTATGAGGCAGGAATTGTTCACACTTATTGGCAATCAGCTATTGCAGGTGCAACCGGTGTATCCCCTGGTCCACTTGGATCCGCTCATCCTCTAACTGCTCCTTATCAAGCATTTAAAACAAAAGATAAATGGATAACTGTTGGTGCTTCAAATCAAAAAACTTGGTTAATGTTATTAAAAGCTATTAAACGTGAAGATTTAAATGATAATGATAAGTTCTCATCTAATTCAAGCAGAAAAAAGAATTTAAACGAACTCGTAGAAATATTAAATGATGAGTTGATAAAAAAACCATCAGAACAATGGCTAAAAATTTTTGATGAAAATGGTTTACCTTGTGGACCCATCAACTCAATAACAGATATGTTTAAAGATCCACAAACCATTGAAAGAGAGATGATTATTGAGGTAAATAATACAAAGGCTGGCACAAGCAAAGCTGTTGGAATGCCTATTAAGTTTTCAAAAAGTAAAACTGAAAAATCTAAAGGTGCACCAGATTTAGGTGAGCACACAAGAGAAATAATGCTGAATTTTGGTTATAAGGATGAACAAATTGATGATTTTTATGACAGGAAAATAATACTTTAATTTACAGTTTCAAAAATTTTAAATAATAATTCTGAAACATGCTTACCTTTTTTATTTGATAAATCAGAAATTTGATGTCTACAGCTAGTGCCATTTGCAACTATAAAATCATTTTTATCACTATCATTAATAGTGGGTATCAAAGATAAATTAGCCATTTTTTTTGAAGTTTCATAAGTTTTACTATCATAACCAAAAGAGCCTGCCATACCGCAACAACTTGAGTCTATCATTTTATTATTAATATTTAATTCAGATAAAAGAGATTTAAGTCCTTTCATTCTGTCTTGAGATTTTTGGTGACAATGTCCATGAATTAAAACATTTTGATTAAATTTATTTGATTTAATGTCTTTGTCTTTTTTAATTTGTTCTAAAATAAATTCCTCAAGTAAATAAAATCTGTTTTTTATTTTATCTTTATTTTTTACACCTTTAAGTGATTGATACTCATCGCTAAAAGTAAGTAAGCAGGAAGGCTCGATACCCACAACAGGTAAATCGAAATAATTATATTTAATTATATAATTATTAAATCTATTTAATTCCTCTGCAGCTTTATCTAATTGACCGTATGAGATGTACGTTCTTCCACAACAAAGTGGTCTATTGATTTTATCATTACCAAAACTTGGAATTACTGCTTGATAACCGAATTTATTTAATACCTTAATTGTATAAACTAAATTTTCATTCTCAAAATTGATATTAAATGTATCGGCAAATAAAATGACTTTATTTTCTGAAATTTCTTGATTGTTGTATATATCCCTTAAAGCTTTTTGATTTTGAACCTCCGGCAAACTTCTTTCTGTTGCAAAACCAAATTTTTCAATAATATTTGAAATAATTGGTAAATTTTTAATTTTATTAATTATTGGATTGATTATTTTATATAACCAAATCAGTCTTGGCATATCTGAGATGATTTTGTCTTTAATTCGCATGCTATATTTTTTATAATAATGTGAAAGAAATTCACTCTTCATTTTGGCCATATCTACGGACATTGGACATTCTCTTTGACAAGCTTTACAGCTAACACAAAGTTCCATCGTTTCATACATTTCTTTAGATACAAAGGAGCCCTCTGGAAGTTGATTAGAAAGTGCTAATCTTAATGTATTTGCTCTTCCTCTAACTAAATCTTTTTCTTCTTTAGTTACTCTATAGGAAGGACACATCACGCCTGAGTCTAATTTTCTACATGCACCATTGTTATTGCACATTTCTATGGCGTCCGAAAATTGACCCCAGTTAGACCAATCATAATGTGTGCTTATATTTTCTGTTTGATAACCTGATTTGTACCTCATTAATGATCTATCATTTGATTTAAAAGGCCTTACAATTTTACCTGGATTTAATAAGTTTTTATTATCAAAAGTATCTTTAATCTCTTCAAATACGTTAATAATATTTTTTCCAAACATCATCTCGTGAAATTCTGATCTAACTATTCCATCACCATGTTCACCAGAGTGAGAACCTTTATAAACTTTAACCATTTCAAAAGCCTCCTCAGAAATAGATCTCATATTTTTAATGTCCCGATCAGACTTCATGTTTAAAACTGGTCTCACATGAAGGGTTCCAACTGAAGCATGAGCATAAAACATTCCACTAGTATTATATTTTTTGAATATTTCATTTAATCTTGCTGTATATTCTGCTAAGTGATCTAAAGAAACTGCACAATCTTCAATAAATGCTACTGGTTTTTTATCCCCTTTCATTGACATTAAGATGTTTAGTCCAGCTTTTCTAATTTCAAAAACCTCTTTTTGTTCAGATAGGTTTGTAAAATAAGAAAATTGATTTTTCTTATTTTGATTTAAAACTGAATATTCAAGATCTTTTATTTTTTTTTCGTAAACACCTTGATCTATATCTATAAATTCAACCATTAAAACTGCTTCTGGATTTCCTTTAATATATTTTTTAATCCCACCAGCGTACATTGGTATTTCTTTTGCTAGATTTAATAAATTTTGATCCATTAATTCAACACAAGTAGGTTTTAATTTTACGATTTCTTTCGTCAATTCCATTGCCTGATGAAAGTTATCAAAATAACAAACACCTAAAACTTTGTTTTTAGGGATTTCAGATAATTTCAATTTAATTTTATTAAAAAGTGACAATGTTCCTTCTGAACCGACTAAAAGATGAGATGAATTAAATCCCTTTGGATTTATTAAGTCGATATTATATCCACCAACTCTTCTTTGTGTAGTTGGCCAATTATCATCAATATCTTTACTTGCTTTTTGTCTCAAATGTAAAAACTTATCAATAATTTTATAAAAACGATCTTGATTATTAGTTGCTGTAAGATAATTTTCGTTAATTTCATTGAATGTATGTAAAGAACCATCATCTAAAATAGCTTCAATTGCTAATACATTATGAACCATATTTCCATAATACAAAGATCTTGATCCACATGAATTATTTGCTGACATACCTCCAATGGTTGCTCTGCTACTTGTAGATACATCTACTGGAAACCATAAACCATAAGGTTTCAAATATGAATTCAAATGATCTAATACAACACCAGGCTGAACCCATACATATTTTTCCTCAACATTTAGTTCTAAAATCTTATTTTGGTGCTTTGAATAATCAAGAACTAAACTCTCACCTACAGTTTGACCACATTGTGAACTGCCACCACCTCTAGCTAATAAAGGAATAGAATTTTTTTGAGAATAGTTCATTATATTTAGAACATCATTAGTATTCTTTGGAAGAACGACTCCAAGAGGTTTTATTTGGTAAACTGATGCATCTGTACTATATCTTCCTCGAGAGAATTCATCGAACAGAGTTTTACCTTCAACTTTGTTACTTATTTCCTTACCAATTTTTTGTATTTGTTGAGAATTAAACCGCATAAATTAAAACTAGATGTTTATTTGTTTTTGTAAACTAATTTCCCGAACTTTTTTAACGCGGTTTCAGAAATTTCAAATCCTAAACCAGGATTTTCATTTAAATAAATCCATCCATTACTCATTTTATGCGGATTCTCAAATAATTCTGCTTGTAGTGGATCCCTTTCATCATCAAATGATTCAACTATTCTTCCAGATGGAGATGATGCAACTAGAGGAGCATGAATATAACAATCATGATGTGGAGCAATATCTAAATGATTTAACTCACATAATGCAGATAGTTTTTTACCGTTAGTAAAACCTCCAAACATAGTACAATCAAATTGTAAAATTTGTATTGCATTTTCTTCTACCATAGATCTGCACCCATAAATCGTAATCTCACTTTCGCCACCCGATAAAGGAATTTTAGTTTGTTGTGATAAAAGTTTTAAGTTTCTTCTATCATCTTCCCATCTAACTGGCTCTTCTATCCAAGTAGGATTAAATTTTTTAAATTCTTTTACTCCCTCAATGGCTGTTTTAAGGTCCCATGCTCTATTTACATCGATCATTAAGTTTCTCTCATTACCAATCTCTGATCTTATTATTTCTAATCTTTTCGCATCATCTTTTATAGTCAATCCTCCTACTTTAACTTTAAAACTTTGGTGACCAATATCTATTAATTTTTTGAGTTCTTGTCTAAGCTCTGCTTCATTTTTACCATCTCTATAATATGCACATGTTACATAAACTGGGATCTTATTTCTATAACCACCAAATAATTTATATAATGGTATTTTGGAGGCTTTTCCTATTAAATCCCAACAAGCAATATCTAAAGCTGCAGAAATTCTGATTAGCGCCTCTTTACTCCAACCTTTTTCATTACTGATACGAGTATCTGTTAAGTTAAATATTTTTTCATATAATTTTTCTGGACAAAATGGATCTTCACCAATTATTAAATCTTGTAATCCATTTGAGAAAGGTTTTATTATAGGTTTTATATCCGTGTAACTTGTGGCCAAACCAAAGCCTGAATTACCATCTTTATTTTTGATTTTAATTAATAATTCATTAGCGGTTGGTACTATAAAATGACTTACCCAATACGGTTTAACTTCCTTAGGATTATTTAAAATATAAACTTCTAAGTTATCTATTAAATTACTACTTTTTGTCATAAATAATAAGTTTGATTATATAATTTCTTTAGCATATACAGCAGAATGGCAATTTCAAATAATATAAGACCTGGTCGTCATTTTCTGCAAATACCAGGACCAACAAACGTTCCTGATAGAGTTTTAAGAGCTATGGACTATCCAACGATAGATCATAGAGGACCCGATTTTGCAGAATTGGGCTTAAGAGTTTTAGATAGAATTAAATTAATTTTTAAAACTTCCGAGCCTGTTATTATATTCCCAGCCTCTGGAACAGGCGCATGGGAAGCTGCAATAGTAAATACTCTTACCGCTGGAGATAAAATTTTAATGTTTGAAACAGGACATTTTTCAACTCTTTGGTGGGATATAGCTCAAAAATTTAAAATTGAAGTTGATTTTGTTAAGGGTGATTGGAGAACAGGTGTAGACCCAAACATAGTTGAAAAGAAATTAAATGAAGATAAAGAAAATAAGATTAAAGCAGTATGTGCTGTTCACAATGAAACTTCCACTGGCGTTACAAGTAGAATTGGAGAAATTAGAAAAGCTATGGATAATGCAAAACACCCAGCATTATTATTTGTTGACACCATATCATCACTTGGATCAATTGATTATAGACATCAGGAATGGAAGGTTGATGTAACAGTTGGTGGTTCTCAAAAAGGTTTATTATTACCACCAGGATTATCCTTTAATGCAATCAGTTCAAAAGCACTTTCAGCATACAAGACATCTGAACTACCAAAATCATATTGGGACTGGGGACCGATGATAGAAAATAATAAAAAAGGATATTTTCCTTATACACCAGCTACAAATTTATTTTATGGATTAGATGAGGCAATAAATATGCTTACGGAGGAGGGATTAGATAATGTTTTTAAAAGACACAAAAGATTTGCGGAAGCAACAAGACTCGCAGTTAATTCTTGGGGATTGGAAATATTATGTAAAAATCCTGATGAGTATTCAGACTCATTAACAGCAGTTATGGTTCCCGAAGGCCATGATGCAGATTCATTAAGAAAAATAATTTTAGATCATTATAATATGTCACTGGGAACTGGTTTAGCGAAAGTTGCTGGTAAAATTTTTAGAATTGGACACCTTGGTGATTTTAATGAACTTATGTTAGCAGGTACATTAGCAGGAGTTGAAATGGGTTTAATGAAATCAAAGATACCATATAAAAAAGGTGGACTGCTAAAAGCCTTAGAGTATCTTTGTTAGCAAAAAGAGCAATTATTGAAAAAATAATTTTTTAGCCACTTTTAACAACTAATAGAACTTGACGTAATTATCCCAAAAGATATAAATCACTCTATTTTGGTTTAGGGCGGTTAGCTCAGTTGGTAGAGCATCTCGTTTACACCGAGGGGGTCAAAGGTTCGAGTCCTTTACTGCCCACCAAAATGCATCACTTGTGGGGGTGTAGCTCAGTTGGTTAGAGCGATCGCCTGTCACGCGATAGGTCGAGGGTTCGAGTCCCTTCACTCCCGCCATTAAGTGATAATTATTATCAATCTCAAAACTTAATTAATGAATAAGCCATTAAATACGTGACTAATTTGCACTATTAATAAGTACAAAAATATCTATAAAAAACACAAATTTAACTGAGATTTAAAAACTTTAAATATTAAATAAAACTATTAAACTATGAATATTATCAGGATTTTTTTATTCAAAGATTAACACTATTAGCTCTATGACTGCGGATTTTTTAAAGGATTATTTACCTATCATATTATTTTTGATAATTGCATTTGGATTAAGTTGTGCTTTTATAATCATAAATTTTATCTTATCTCCTAAAAATCCTGACCCAGAAAAATTGTCAGCTTACGAATGTGGATTTGAGCCATTTCAAGATTCAAGAATGGAATTTGATGTTCGTTTCTATCTTGTTGCAATACTTTTTATAATTTTCGATCTTGAAATTGCATTTTTATTTCCCTGGGCAATCTCTTTAGGTAATATTGGAATTTTAGGTTTTGCGTCAATGATGATTTTTTTATTTATACTTACTATAGGTTTTATTTATGAATGGAAAAAAGGTGCACTTGATTGGGAATAATATTTTTAAATGACAAACAAAATAGATCAAATACCCGAAGAATTTAAACAAATTGCTGATGATTTCAGTAAAAACGGTTTTATAACCACTTCATTAGAAAATCTTGTTAATTGGTCTAGATCAGGTTCATTACATTGGATGACATTTGGACTTGCCTGTTGTGCAGTAGAAATGATGCAGACTGCAATGCCAAGATATGATTTAGAAAGATTTGGTGCTGCTCCGAGGGGGTCTCCAAGACAATCAGACGTTATGATTGTAGCAGGGACGCTAACAAATAAAATGGCTCCTGCTTTGAGAAAAGTTTATGATCAAATGCCAGAACCCAGGTATGTAATATCTATGGGTAGCTGTGCGAATGGTGGAGGTTATTACCACTATTCTTATTCAGTTGTTAGGGGATGCGATCGTATAGTCCCAGTTGATATTTATGTTCCAGGATGCCCGCCTTCAGCTGAGTCTTTATTATATGGAATAATGCAATTACAAAAAAAAATACGAAATAAAGGATCGTTTTTAAGATAACATGAAAAATTTAGTGGATTTGGAAAAAAAAATTAATTCTGAGCTAGGAACTAAAATTAATAGCACTAAAATTAAGCATAATCAAATTTATATTGATATTGATAAGGAAGATTTAATTGATGTGACTTTATTTTTTAAAACAAACAAAGACACAAAATTTAAACAATTAATAGATATAACAGTAGTCGATTATCCAGAAGAATCCCTCAGATTTAAACTTGTGTATTTATTTTTAAGCCATGAATTTAATCAAAGAGCTATTATAAGTTACAGTATAACTGAAAACGAAGTTATTCCCTCATTAACTTCTATTTTTCCTTCTGCTAATTGGATGGAGAGAGAAGTTTTTGACATGTATGGTGTGAATTTTAAAGATCATCCAGACTTAAGACGAATTCTTACCGACTACGGCTTTGAAGGACATCCTTTAAGAAAAGATTTTCCTTTAACTGGCCATACGGAAGTAAGATATAGCGAAGATAAAAAGAAAGTAATTAATGAACCTGTAAAATTAGAGCAAAATTATAGAAATTTTGATTATGAGAGCCCTTGGGAGGGAACAAAATATATTAAAGAACAAACAAATAATAATGACAAAAAAAATTAAAAATCTAAATTTAAATTTTGGACCTCAGCATCCAGCGGCTCATGGTGTTTTGAGACTTATACTTGAATTAGATGGAGAGGTTGTTGAAAAAGCAGATCCCCATATAGGTTTGTTACATCGGGGAACAGAAAAGTTGATAGAAAACAAAACTTATATGCAAGCAGTACCATATTTTGATCGCCTAGATTATGTAGCTCCAATGAATCAAGAACATGCTTTTGCACTAGCAATCGAAAAAATCATGAATTTAGAGGTTCCTACAAGAGCCCAATTTATAAGAGTAATGTTTTGTGAGATTGGTAGAATTTTAAGTCATATTCTAAATGTTACAACACAAGCGTTAGATGTTGGTGCTTTAACTCCATCATTGTGGGGATTTGAAGAGAGAGAAACACTAATGACATTTTATGAGCGTGCGTCTGGGTCAAGGTTACACGCCAACTATTTTAGAGCTGGAGGTGTCCATCAGGACCTACCTGCAGGATTAGAGAATGATATTGCAAAATTTTGTGAAACTTTTCCAAAGACAATAAATGATTTAGAAAACTTATTGACTGATAATAGAATATTCAAACAAAGAAATGTAGATATTGGTATTGTAACAAAAGAAGATGCTCTCGATTATTCTTTTAGTGGAGTTATGCTAAGAGGTTC
Organism: uncultured Pelagibacteraceae bacterium; assembly: GCA_902523495.1. Taxonomy (GTDB): domain Bacteria; phylum Pseudomonadota; class Alphaproteobacteria; order Pelagibacterales; family Pelagibacteraceae; genus Pelagibacter. Next base: position 69,189 of record CABYZU010000001.1, on the reverse strand, counting down.
AGGGGTTCCTTGGGATCTAAGAAAATCTCAACCATATGATTGTTATAATCAATTAGAATTTAAAGTTCCTGTTGGTAAAAATGGTGATTGTTACGATCGATATTTATGTAGGATTGAGGAAATGAAAGAAAGCGTTTCAATTATAAAACAATGTTTGGCAAAAATGGAGAAGGGTCCGGTAAAAACCTATGATGGAAAAATAACCCCTCCCTCAAAAAAAGAAATTAAACAATCAATGGAAGCGTTAATACATCACTTTAAACTATTTACTGAGGGATATCGTGTTCCTAAGGATGAAATTTATACTGCTGTAGAGGCACCAAAAGGAGAATTTGGAGTTTACTTGATTTCAGATGGTTCAAATAAACCATATAAGTGTAAAATTAGGGCACCAGGATTTTCTCATTTACAATCAATGGATTACTTAATTAAAGGACATATGTTGGCTGATGTTCCGGCTGTACTTGGTTCTTTAGATATTGTTTTTGGAGAGGTTGATAGATGAGTTTAAAAAGGCCAGCTAAAGATCAACCACAAAACTTTGAGTTTAACTCATCCTCTTTAGATGCTGCTAATAAAATTATGTCCCAATATCCAAAAGAAAAAAAACAAAGTGCAGTAATGGCATTATTATATATAGCTCAAAAACAAAATAATAATTGGATACCTTTAGTTGCAATGAAATATATAGCTAAATTTTTAGATATGCCTTACATAAAAGTTTACGAAGTAGCAACTTTTTATAGCATGTTCAACTTGTCACCTGTAGGAAAATATTTTGTACAAGTTTGTACAACTACACCATGCATGATTAGAGGAGCTGGTAAGTTAGTTGAGGCATGTAAGGAAAAGATTTCACCAAGTGAGAATGAATTATTACCTGATAAAAATTGCTCATGGGTTGAAGTGGAATGCTTAGGAGCTTGCGTCACTGCTCCGATGATGCAAATTAATAATGATTATTACGAAGATTTAGATAAAGAAAAAACTTTAGAAATTTTAGATAAGATATTAAAAGACGAAATTCCAAAACCAGGCTCGTATAGAGGCAGAATAAATAACGAACCTGAAAATGGTAGAAAAACACTTATGGAGTTAAAAAATGCTTAAAGATCAAGATAGAATTTTTCAAAATTTATATAATGATTTGGGTTCAGATTTAGACTCATCCCAAAAAAGGGGTGATTGGGTAGATACAAAAGAAATTACTGACAAAGGTAGAGATTGGATAATAAATGAAGTTAAAGACTCACAACTAAGAGGAAGAGGTGGAGCAGGTTTTCCGACGGGTCTGAAGTGGTCATTTGCACCTAAAGAGGTTGGATCTAGACCTCATTACTTAGTGATCAACGGAGATGAGTCAGAACCAGGAACCTGCAAAGATAGAGATATATTAAGGTTTGAACCTCATAAATTAATTGAGGGATGTTTGATAGCTTCTTACGCGGTTCAAGCTCATGTTTGTTATATTTATATTAGAGGTGAGTATTTTGTTGACGGACAAAAACTTCAAGCTGCAATTGACGAGGCTTATGAAAAAAAATTAATCGGAAAAAACGCAGCTGGAACAGGATGGGATTTGGACATTTACATCCATTATGGTGCAGGAGCTTATATATGTGGCGAAGAGACAGCATTACTCGAGAGTATTGAAGGTAATAAAGGTCAGCCAAGATTAAAACCACCTTTTCCGGCACTAGTTGGTCTATATGGTTGTCCGACAATTATAAATAATGTCGAGACTATAGCCGTTATTCCAACAATTTTACGTAGAGGTGGTAAATGGTTTGCGTCCTTGGGTAGAGAAAAAAACACTGGAACAAAAATATTTTGTATATCTGGAAATGTAAATAATCCATGCAACGTAGAGGAAGAGATGAACATACCATTAAAAGAACTGATTGAGGTTCATGCAGGAGGTGTCATAGGCGGATGGGAAAATCTACAAGCAGTGATACCAGGAGGTTCTTCAATGCCACTTATTCCCAAAGATAAATGTGAAACACTAACTATGGATTTTGATTCATTAGTAGCTGAAAAAAGTGGTTTGGGCACCGCCGGCGTGGTTGTAATAAATAAAGATCAAGACATAATCAAATGTATGGCAAGAATTGCTCGATTTTACAAACATGAGAGTTGTGGTCAATGCACTCCTTGCAGAGAGGGCTCAGGATGGATGTGGAGAATGCTGGAGAGAATGGCTAGAGGAGAAGCGTCAAAAGATGAAATAGATATGCTTGGCGATGTAACAAAGCAAATTGAAGGTCACACTATTTGTGCCTTTGGCGAGGGATCTTCTTGGCCTGTTCAAGGATTGTTAAGACATTTCAAAGATGAAATAAAAAAAAGAAATAATTTTGATCCAATTGTAAAAGAGACTCAAAATATTCCTTATTTAGTGGATCAACATTTATTAGATAAAAATGCTTAAATTAAAAGTAAATGATATTGAAGTTGAGGTTGAAGAAGGTTTAACCGTTTTACAAGCGTGTGAGAAAGCTGGAGTAGAAATCCCAAGATTTTGTTATCACGAAAAATTATCAATCGCTGGAAATTGTAGAATGTGTCTTGTTGAAATGGAAAAATCTCCAAAACCAATAGCCTCTTGTGCAATGCCGGCTGCTGAAGGCATGGTGATAAAAACGAACACACCCAAAATAGAAAAATCTAGAAAAGGTGTAATGGAATTTTTGCTAGCAAATCATCCTTTAGATTGCCCTGTTTGTGACCAAGGTGGAGAGTGCGATCTTCAAGATCAGTCTATGTTTTATGGAATTGATAAATCAAGATTTAAAGAAAATAAAAGAGCTGTTCCTGATAAAAATATGGGTCCACTAATCAAAACACAAATGACAAGGTGTATTCATTGCACCAGATGCATAAGATTTGCTACTGAAATCGCAGGAGTTCCTGAACTTGGAGCCATCGGAAGAGGTGAGGACATGCAAATTACTACATACCTTGAAAAATCAATTCAATCAGAATTATCGGGCAATGTTATTGATTTATGTCCTGTAGGCGCATTAACGTCCAAACCTTATGTATTTGAGGCTAGACCATGGGAGCTAAAAAAAACAGAAACAATAGATGTTATGGACGCTGTAGGCTCGAATATAAGAGTAGATACGTATGACTGGGAGGTAAAAAGAGTTTTACCAATAATCAACGAGGATATTAATGAAGAATGGATATCTGATAAAACAAGATATGCTTGTGATGGTTTGCTAAATCAAAGATTGGATACACCATATATTAAATATAACAATAAATTTGAAAAAGCTACATGGAAAGAGGTTTATAAAATTATTAAGTCAAAAATTAACAATACAGTGAAAAATAAAGTAGCAGGTTTTGTTGGCGATTTAACTAATATGGAAGCCGCTTTTATATTTAAAGAATTTCTTGAAAGAACAATTGACACAAAAAATTATGAATCTAGAGATGATAATATATTTTTTGATAACTCAAAAAGAGAAAATTATTTATTTAATTCAAAGATAAACGGCATAGAGGATACAGACTTAATTCTGTTAATCGGTACTAATCCAAGATTTGAGGCAACAATGCTAAATGCTAGAATAAGAAAAGCATATCTTAATAATAAGATAAAAATTATTTCTCTAAATGATGTGGGTGATTTGACGTATCCTTACGAAAGTTTAAATGGAAAGACACAAACAATTAAAAATATTTTTGAAAACAAAGATCAATTATCGAAAGTCATAGTTGAGTCTGAAAAACCAATGATAATATTTGGAGAGTCATTTTTAAAATCTAAGTCAGCGGATTTTTTATTTAATTCGTTCAAGGAATTTTTGTCTAAAAATAATAAATTTTCTGATGATTGGAGTCCTTTGAATGTTTTGGTCTCAGATGCTGCAACAGTTGGAAATTTAGACCTTGATTTAATTGATCAAAAAAATGAAATGATTAAGAATTTAAATGATAATAAATTTGATCTAGTCTTTCTTTTAGGACAAGACAATCTAAAATTTAAAAAAAAAAATGAGTTTGTTATTTATATCGGAAGTCACGGAGATAAAGGTGCTGAGTTAGCAGATATAATCCTACCAGGTGCAGCTTATACCGAACAGTCAGGTCATTATACTAATTTAGAGGGTAAAATACAAAAAGCATATAAAGCCTCATATCCCCCAGGCGACGCTAAAGAAGATTGGCAAATTATAAATGATCTTGCAGAGATCATGAATGGTAGAAAACTTTTCAATGATAAAGATGAATTAGAAAGCAGTATGTTAAATTACGTTAATTTAAAAAAAGAAAAACAAAATAATCTTTCTAATACTAGGGTTAGTAAAATTAATTTTGAGGATGAAAGCTTAAAAATAACTTTTAAAGATTATTATTTTTCTAATGTGATTGCGCGATCGTCAAAAACTATGTTGAATTGCAATAACTCTAAATTTGAATTTAAAGGAACTGGCACGGAAGGTTAAGTAATGGATTATATAAATTTAGTTTTTGGAGAAGTATATAAAATTATTTTTCTTCTAGTTCCAGTTTTAGTTTCAGTTGCAATGATTGTTTGGTTAGATAGGAGAGTCTGGGCATTTGTTCAAAAAAGGCAAGGCCCAAATGTTGTCGGCCCTTTTGGATTGTTACAATCAGTAGCAGATGCTTTAAAATATATTTTCAAAGAAATTATTATACCAGCCAGCTCTAATAAAATTATTTTTATTTTAGCTCCTATCATCACAATGACTTTAGCTTTAATTGCATGGGCTGTTATACCCTTTGGAAAAGACCAAGTTTTAGCTAATATAAATGTAGGAATTCTATATATTTTTGCTGTATCTTCTCTTGGTGTTTACGGAATTATTATGGGTGGTTGGGCGTCAAATTCAAAATATCCTTTTTTAGGTTCAATAAGATCTGCCGCGCAAATGGTTTCATATGAAGTTTCTATAGGTATAATTATTATAAACGTTTTATTATGTGTGGGATCATTAAATTTAAGTGACATAGTAATCGCTCAACAAAATATGTGGTTCATCATTCCTTTATTTCCAATGTTTGTAATCTTTTTTATCTCTTCCTTAGCTGAAACAAATAGACCACCATTTGATTTACCAGAAGCAGAGGCAGAATTAGTTGCCGGATATCAAACCGAATACTCTGGAATGATGTATGCGATGTTCTGGTTAGGAGAATATGCCAATATTTTACTAATGTGTGCTTTAGGCTCAATTTTATTTTTAGGGGGATGGCTTTCACCTATCGATATATATCCATTTAATTTGATACCTGGAGCTATATGGTTAACTTTCAAAATATTATTGTTATTTATATTGTTTGCTCTAGTAAAAGCAGTTGTACCAAGATATAGGTATGATCAACTCATGCGATTAGGCTGGAAAATATTTCTTCCATTATCATTAATTTATGTAGTTTTGACTGCGAGTTATCTGTTTTATTTTAACCTTTTGCCTACAATTTAAATGAAAATTACAAGATTTTTTAAAACAATATTAATGGTCGATTTTGTTACTGGCTTACTTATTGCTTTAAAAGAAATGTTTAAGTCAAAAAAAACAATTAATTATCCTTTTGAAAAAGGGAAAATTAGTCCAAGATTTAGAGGCGAACATGCGTTAAGGCGATATCCAAATGGTGAGGAAAGATGTATAGCATGCAAATTATGCGAGGCTGTATGTCCAGCACAAGCTATTACAATCGAGTCAGCTCAAAGATCTGATGGAAGTAGAAAAACTACACGATACGATATCGATATGATGAAGTGCATCTATTGTGGTTTATGTGAAGAATCTTGTCCAGTAGATGCAATTGTGCAAGGTCCAAATTTTGAATTTTCAACAGAAACAAGAGAAGAGCTTTACTATACTAAAGAAAAATTACTTGATAACGGTGATAGATGGGAAAATATTTTAGCGGCGAATATAAAATCAGATAATCCTTACAGATAAATTTATGATGGCACATGCAATATTTTTTTATGCTTTTTCAATTATTGCAGTTATTTCAGCTATAATGGTCACGGTTTCAAAAAATACTGTTCATTCTGTTTTTTTTTTAATTTTAGATTTTATAAGTATTTCATGTCTATTTATAATGATTGGAGCAGAGTTTCTAGGAATGATAATGCTGATTGTTTACGTCGGTGCAGTTGCAGTATTATTCTTGTTTGTTGTGATGATGTTAAACGTTGCTCAACAAAAAAATCAATGGTTTATCTCCAAACAAAACTCTGGTCACATTCCAGTAGGCTTAATAATAAGTACAATAATATTTTTTGAATTAATAATTGTTGTAGGTGGATGGAAATACAAACCTGAATTGCTTAATCCTACTATTTCTAAAGTTTCTAATGAAATTAGTAATACCCACTCATTAGGTCAAGTTTTGTATACAGATTATATTCATATTTTTCAAATAAGTGGAATGGTCTTATTAATTGCAATGATAGGCGCAATTGTTCTTACATTTAGACAAAGAGAGGGAGTTAAGACACAAAGCTACTTGAAACAAATTTCTAGGGAAAGATCAGAGGGAGTTGAGGTTTTGGATGTTCCCTCTAATCAGGGAGTTAAGATTGATGACTGATATTGGTTTAGGTCATTATCTAACTTTAGGTGCGGTAATTTTTAGTATTGGAGTTATTGGAATTTTTTTAAATCGAAAAAATATTATAGTGATTTTGATGAGTATTGAATTAATTCTCTTAGCTGTAAATATCAATCTAGTATCATTTTCAATATATCTTGACGATTTAACGGGTCAAGTTTTTACATTGTTTATTTTAACTGTAGCCGCAGCAGAAGCAGCAATAGGTCTTGCAATAATAGTAGTCTATTACCGTAATGCTGGAACTATCCGGGTCGAGGAAATAGATAAATTAAAAGGATAAAATGGAAATTTCAATAATTGCGTTACCACTAATCGCTGCAATTATATCCGGTTTCTTTGGTAAGTTTATAGGAGACAGAAATTCAGAAATTGTTACTAGCTTATTAGTATCTATATCAGCAATTATTTCAGCTTTAGTATTGTATGAAGTAATTGTTAATCAATATGAAGAAAATATAATAATCGCCAAATGGATTAATTCTGGATCATTACAGGTAAATTGGTCTATGAAAATAGATGCATTATCTGCAGTAATGTTGGTTGTTGTAACTTTTATTTCTGCATTGGTTCATATCTATTCAATTGGATATATGTCCCATGACCCTCACAAACCAAGATTTATGGCATACTTATCGCTATTTACTTTTGCGATGTTAATGTTGGTAACAGCTGACAATTTTATTCAATTATTTTTTGGCTGGGAAGGAGTAGGTCTTTGTTCATACTTTTTGATTGGGTTTTGGTTCAAAAAAGAATCTGCAAATGCAGCAGCAATTAAAGCATTCGTAGTAAATAGAGTGGGAGATTTTGGTTTTGCTCTTGGTATATTCTTAATTTTTTATTTATTTGGCACAGTTAACTATATGGAGGTTTTTGATCAAATCTCAACGGTTAAAGATGAAGAACTCAGCTTTTTAGGTATTCAAATTAACGCCATAAATTTAATTTGTATACTATTGTTCATTGGTGCTATGGGTAAATCAGCTCAAATTTTTTTACATACTTGGTTACCAGATGCAATGGAGGGACCAACTCCAGTTTCAGCTCTTATCCATGCAGCTACTATGGTTACAGCAGGAGTTTTTCTAGTTGTAAGATGTTCACCAATATATGAATATTCAGAATTAGCTTTAAACATTGTTACCATAATTGGTATGAGTACCGCTTTTTTTGCGGCGAGTGTAGCTTTAGTCCAAACAGATATAAAAAAGATCATAGCTTATTCCACATGTAGTCAATTAGGTTATATGTTTTTTGCAGCTGGCGTAGGTGCATATAACGTTGCGATGTTTCATTTATTCACACATGCATTTTTTAAAGCATTGTTATTTTTAGGATCTGGATCCGTAATACATGCATTTAAAGATGAGCAAAATATAAATAACATGGGTGGAGTGTGGAAACGATTACCGTATACTTACACATTAATGATAATAGGAACTTTAGCTTTAACAGGCTTTCCTTTGTTATCTGGTTTTTATTCTAAGGATGCAATTATAGAATTCGCATATTTAAGCGGTACTACCACTGGCTACTATGCTGCTGGAATAGGAATATTTACAGCTTTTTTAACTTCAATCTATTCTTGGAGACTGATGTTTAAAACTTTCCATGGACAGTACAACAACAAGGAAATTAAAATTGATGAGACGCATGAGTCACCATTTGTCATGATAATACCTTTGGTGATATTATCTATAGGAGCAATTTTTGCTGGATTTGTTTTCAAAGATTTATTTATAGGTTATGAGGGAATTAATAATTTTTGGAAAGAGTCAATATTCTTTTTAGAACCATTAAGTGCAGATCACCCACCGTTATGGTTTTTATTATTAACCCCAACATTAGTGATTTTATCGATACCATTAGCCTACTATTTGTTTGTAAAAAATAAAAATTTACCACATCAAATGGCAAGTATAAATAAGCCTTTACACGAATTTTTGTTAAATAAATGGTACTTTGATGAAATTTATGATGTTTTGATTGTAAATTCCTCAAAAAAAATTGGTCTTTTTCTATGGAAATTTTTTGATGTAAAGATAATTGATGGTTTTGGTCCTGATGGTATAGCGAGTATAATAAAGAAATTTTCTTTTAAAGCTAATAAATTTCAAAGTGGATATATATATCAGTATGCATTTATAATGTTACTTGGTTTTTCTGCTTTTTTAACATTCTTAATTATAAGATAATGAACTTTCCAATTCTGTCATCATTAATACTTCTACCTTTTATTGGAGCGTTATTTTTATTTTTTACACGAAGTAGTAATGACAATAAAATTACTGTTAAATATGTTGCTTTATTTACATCTCTTGTAACTTTTTTTCTTTCTCTTTATTTATGGATTTTATTTGATCAAACCACATCAGAATTTCAATTTGTTGAGGATAGAGTTTGGATTAAAGATTTAATTAATTACAAAGTAGGAGTTGATGGAATTTCAATACTCTTTATAATTCTCACAACATTTATTACCCCACTATGTATAATTTCAGTAAATAATTCTATCAAAAGCAGACTTAATGAATTCTTGATAGCTATTTTAATCATGGAAACTTTCATGATTGGCGTTTTTTGTTCATTAGATCTTGTAGTTTTTTATTTATTTTTTGAGGCTGGATTAATTCCGATGTTTTTAATCATTGGAATTTGGGGCGGTTCTAGAAGAGTTTACTCTGCTTTTAAGTTTTTTTTATTCACTCTTTTAGGTTCAGTTTTGATGTTGGTAGCTATAATTTCGATTTACTGGATTACAGGAACTACAGATGTTACTCAACTTTATGATTTAGGTATCGATGTCAAATATCAAAACCTTTTGTGGCTTGCTTTCTTTAGTTCTTTTGCGGTAAAAACACCAATGTGGCCGGTCCATACTTGGTTACCAGATGCACATGTTGAAGCTCCAACAGCAGGGTCGGTTTTACTAGCCGCTATTTTGCTTAAAATGGCAGGTTATGGTTTTATAAGATTTTCGTTAGGCCTTTTTCCGTCTGCTTCAGATATTTTTACTCCCTTAATTTACACATTAAGTGTGATAGCAATTATTTTCACATCATTAATTGCTTTGATGCAAGATGACATGAAAAAATTAATTGCCTACTCCTCTGTTGCTCATATGGGGTTTGTTACTTTAGGAATTTTTACCATACAACAACAAGGTATTGAGGGCAGTATAATTCAAATGATAAGTCATGGCCTTGTGTCAGCCGCCTTATTTTTATGTGTAGGTGTAGTCTATGACCGAATGCATTCGAGACTAATTACAACTTATGGCGGTATTGTAACTATTATTCCAAAATATGCAGTTCTATTTATGTTGTTTACTTTAGCTGCTTTAGGGTTACCAGGCACAAGTGGTTTCGTTGGTGAATTTTTGATTTTAATGGCAGCTTTTAAAGATAATTTTTTAGTGGCAGTATTAGCTAGTTTAGGAGTTATTATCGGAGCAGCATATATGCTTTGGCTATATAAAAGAGTTATATTTGGAAAGTTAATTAATACAGAATTAAAAAAAATGATTGATTTGAATAAATCAGAAGCATTTACACTTACTTGTTTAGCAATTCCAACTTTATATTTTGGTTTTTATCCCGAACCATTAATAAATACTATTGAAGTTTCAATAAACGATTTGATTAATAAATATAATTATAATTTAGCGAGCAAATAATGAATAATATTGAATTAATATTTCCAGAGATTTTTATTTCTTTATCAATAATGTTTTTACTTATCTTAGGAGTTTTTAAAAAAGATGGCTCAAAAATAGTTCATAATCTTTCATTATTAGTTTTATTAATTACAGCAGTTATTACATTTAACGAAACTCTTGGTGTTGACCAAAGAACTTTATTTAATAAAAGTATTGTCATAGATTACTTATCCTCATTTATGAAAATAATTACTTTAATAGCTGCTTTTGTGGTTTTGTTAATTTCATCAAGTTACCTAAAGACATTTAAAATTTTTAAAATTGAATATCCAATTTTGATTTTAAGTTCTGTGTTAGGTATGATGGTGATGATTAGCTCAAATGACTTAATTGTTTTTTATATGGGTTTAGAGCTTCAATCTTTAGCTTTATATGTTTTAGCAACATTTAATCGAGATCAATTAAAGTCATCAGAGGCAGGATTGAAATATTTTGTTTTAAGTGCATTATCATCAGGATTGTTGTTATATGGTTGTTCACTTATTTATGGCTTTACAGGTTCAACTAACTTTAATGTAATTGCTAGCCAATTTAATGCTAATGAATATGCCTTAACCTTTGGGATAGTTTTTATTTTGGTAGGTTTGGCGTTTAAAATTTCAGCCGTGCCATTTCATATGTGGGCTCCCGATGTTTATGAGGGTTCACCAACGTCAGTAACATTATTTTTTACTATGGTGCCCAAAATAGCTGCATTAACAGTTTTTATAAGATTTCTTTATGTTCCCTTTTTAAATCTTATTGATCAATGGCAAATGATTTTAGTTTTTTTATCTATTGCTTCCATGCTTTTTGGTGCTATAGCTGCGATAGGACAAAAAAATCTTAAAAGACTTATAGCTTATAGCTCGATTAGTCATATCGGGTATGCTTTGGCTGGCTTGGCTACGGGATCAAATGACGGAATACAAAGTTCAGTTATTTATATAACTATTTATATTATTATGAATCTTGGTTTTTTTTCATGTTTATTAATGATGAAAAGAAATAATGTTTATTATGAAAAAATTGAGGATTTATCAGGATTATCCAAAAATCATCCTCTATTATCTCTTTCATTACTTGTAATTTTATTTTCTCTAGCAGGTATTCCTCCACTAGCAGGTTTTTTTGCAAAATTTTATATTTTTAAATCTGTTATTGAACAATCTATGTATTTTTTAGCTATAGTTGGATTATTATCTACAGTGGTTGCAGCATTTTATTATTTACGAATTATTAAGATTATGTATTTTGATGAAGAAAAGGAAAGCTATGACAAAGATCACGGTTTATGGCTTAAATTTTCTTTAAGTCTTTCAACATTAATTATTTTGATTTACTTTATTTTCCCGAGTCAATTGATTGATGCTGTTTCAAAAATTAATATAATTTAATGAAGTTTAAAGTGTTTAGGTTTAACAAAGTAAAAAGCACAAACAATACTGCTATTAGAATTATCAAAAAATATAATTATGAGTATGGAATGATCTTATCAAATTCTCAAATCAATGGGCGAGGTCAATATGGAAAAAAATGGATTTCATATAAAGGAAACTTGTTTGTAAGTTTTTTTTATAATCTTAAGAATTTCAATATTTCTCTAAAAAAATTAACTAAAGCAAATTGCTTAATAGTGAAAAAATGTATTTCCCATTATTACAAAAATAAGATTTCTTTTAAAAGTCCTAACGATTTAATGATTAAAAAAAAAAAAATCTGTGGCATATTACAAGAGACTGTAAACAAATTTAATAATAAATATTTGATAGTTGGAATTGGAATAAATTTAATTAAAAGTCCAGTTATAAAGAATTATCCAACAACTCATCTTAGTCTGCATATTAATAAAAAGATTTCAAAAACAAAAATAGAGATTAAATTAAAAAAAATTTTTGAAAATAATTTAAAAAAATTTCTTAGAAAGAGATATGTATAAAATATGTTAATTTTAGGTGATATAGGTAACTCTGAAATTAAAATATTTTTAGTAAATCAAGAAGGTAAAATTGTGAATAAAACTAATTTGTCTTCTAGGGGTATAACAAAACTAATTTTGAACAAAAAATTTAAGATATTAACAACTGATTTTAGAAATATAAAAAAAATATTATTTTGCAGCGTTGTTCCTAAAAATTTTCAATTAATTAAGAAATTTATATCTAAAAAAACCAAAATTAAGTGTTATGAAATTAAAGAACTTAATTTAAAGTCTGTCCTAAAAATAAATGTAAATTTCAAACAAGTAGGTTCTGATAGACTTGCTAATGCTATCAGCTTGGTGAATAATAAAGATAATTTTATAATATTAGATTTTGGGACTGCTACCACATTTGATGTAATTACAGGAAAAACATACAATGGAGGTGTTATTGCTCCTGGTGTTAATATTTCATTAAATTCTTTGTCTGATAGGGCCTCTTTGATTCCGAAGATTAATTTAAAAAAGGTAAAGAAGGTGATTGGAGTTGACACTAATACAGCTGTAAGATCAGGTTTTTTTTGGGGCTATGCTGGTTTAATTGACAATATTATTAATTTGATTAAGAAAGAAACTAAAAAAAAGTACAAGATAATTATTACAGGTGGGTTTTCTAACTTATTTAAAAAATCCATAAAGGCTAAAGTAATTGAAAATAAAGATATTACAATCAATGGTCTCATTAAGATCTCTAAGTTAATAAATTAAATGAAAGAAGAATTATTATTTTGTCCCCTTGGCGGATCTGGTGAAATTGGCATGAACATGAATCTATTTGGTTATGGTCAACCAGGTGATCATAAATGGATCATGGTTGACATAGGTGTAACATTCGCTGATGATACTATTCCAGGCATTGATTTAATTTATCCAGATCCAGGGTTTATTGTCGAGCGTAAAGATAATTTATTAGGTATTGTTTTAACACATGCTCATGAAGATCATATAGGCGCAATTGCTCATTTATGGCCAAAACTTCAATGTAAGATATACGCTACGCCTTTCACTGCTGTCTTGATAAAAGAAAAATTCAGAGAGAAGCATATTGATATCACTAAAGATTTGAAAATTGTTGAGTTAAATGGAAATATTTCATTAGAAAAGTTTGAAATTGAATACATCACTTTAACTCATTCAATATTAGAACCTAATGGTCTAAGAATTAAAACTCCAGCTGGAGTAATTTTACATACAGGAGATTGGAAAGTTGATCCAAATCCATTAATTGGTGATGAAACCAATTCTAAAAGATTAAAAGAAATAGGTAATGAGGGTGTTTTAGCAATGATTTGTGACTCAACTAATGTTTTTAGTGCTGGAAGGTCTGGATCAGAATTAGATGTGAGAAAAAATTTACTTAATATTGTCAATAGATTTAAAAAAAGAGTAATCATTACCTCGTTTGCATCTAATGTTGCAAGAATGGAAACAGCTTTCTATTGTGCAGAAAAATCTGGAAGACAGATATCTTTAGTTGGAAGATCAATGCATAGAATCTATAAGGCTGCAAGACAATGTGGATATTTGAAAAATACTATCGAGCCCATTGATCCTAGAGATGCAAAAAATTTTCCCAGAGATAAAATTCTTTATTTGTGTACAGGTAGTCAGGGTGAACCAATGGGAGCAATGATGAGAATTGCTAATTACATTCATCCAGATGTATTTATTGAAAAAGATGACGCTGTTATTTTTTCGTCAAAAATTATACCAGGTAATGAAAAAAAACTTTATAAACTTCACAACCAATTAGTGAAGGATGGCATAGAGGTAGTTTCAGAAGAAACTGAGTTTATTCATGTATCCGGGCACCCAAATCGAGAGGATCTTAAAGATATGTATCAATGGGTTAAACCACAGTGTGTTATACCGGTTCATGGAGAACATAGGCATATGATAGAGCATATAAATTTTGCAAAAGAAATGCAGGTCCCTCACCCTGTGCAGGTTGAAAATGGAGATATTGTAAAGTTGTATCCTGGAGATAAACCAGAAGTTTACGATAAAGCACCAAGTGGAAGGTTATATTTGGACGGTAATATTAGTGTTGAAGAGGACTCACAGTCTATAAAAGACAGAAGAAATTTAGGTAGTAATGGATATTTAGAAATAACAATTTTAATTACTCCAAAGGGAAATATCCATAATAGTCCGATAATCTCCTTCAGGGGATTACCGGTTTATGAGAAAGATGATTTTTTATATGAACTAGAAGATGAAATTGAAAAGATAACAAGAAAATTTAAACTTGGTAATAAACAGCAAGAATACAATTTAATAGATGCACTTAAAATTATGAGCCGTAAGTTTGCAAAAGAAAAAACTGGAAAAAAACCTTTTGCTAATATTAACTTGGTGAAAATTTAATGAGTCCTACAGGATTAGCAATAATCTATATAATTATTTGGTGGATAGTTTTTTTTGCAATTCTACCAATAGATGTAGAGAGAAATAAAGTAATCAAAATTGAAGGAGAGGATCCAGGTTCACCAGAAAATCCAAAAATGCTAAAGAAATTTGTTTATTGTACTGGAATAACAACAATTTTGTTTATAATCATTTACATACTTATGAAATTTGAATATTTAAATTTAAGAAATATAATCACTTAGAATGTATATTTCACAATCATTTATTCCAATTTTAAAAAACAATCCTTCAGAAGCTAAAATAAAATCACATCAATTAATGTTGAGAGTTGGGATGATTAAACAGTCATCATCAGGAATTTACTCGTGGTTACCATTAGGTTTCAGGGTGATGAAAAAGATTGAGCAAATTGTTAGAGAAGAACAAAATAAAATTGGAGCTCAAGAAATTTTAATGCCAACGATACAATCAAGTGAAATATGGAAAGAGAGTGGGCGGTACGAGGATTATGGAGAAGAAATGCTTAGAATAAAAGATCGTCAAGATCGTGAAATGCTTTATGGCCCAACTAATGAAGAACTTGTAACCGATATATTTAGAGCTTCAGTTAAATCTTATAAATCTCTTCCACAACTTTTATATCATATTCAATGGAAATTTAGAGATGAGATTAGACCACGATTTG
The DNA here is from genome assembly GCA_902523495.1 of uncultured Pelagibacteraceae bacterium. Lineage (GTDB taxonomy): Bacteria > Pseudomonadota > Alphaproteobacteria > Pelagibacterales > Pelagibacteraceae > Pelagibacter. The sequence goes on along the minus strand of CABYZU010000001.1, from coordinate 53,850 downwards.
GAATAATGAGATGCAGAGAGTTTTATATGAAAGACGCATACTCATTTGACATTTCTGATGACGAAGCTTTATTTTCTTATAATAAATTTTTTTTATCATATTTAAAAATTTTTAAAAGATTAGATCTTACCGCAATCCCAATGGCTGCTGATACTGGACCTATAGGAGGTAATCTTTCTCATGAGTTTATTATTTTAGCTGAAACTGGTGAAAGTAAAATTTTTACGGATAAAAGAATTTTTGATTTGAAAAGTGAAGGTACAAAATTAGAAAAAAAGTCTTTAGAGGAATTGAGAAAAAAGTATGAAGAGTTTTATTCAGTTACTGACGAAAAATTTAATAAGGATGAGTTTGAAAAAAAAGTTTTAGAAACTAACAGATTAAAAACTAAAGGCATTGAGGTTGGACATATATTTTATTTTGGTGACAAATACTCAAAACCAATGGGAGCATCAGTAGATCTTCCTGGTGGTAAAAAAGACTTTGTCAAAATGGGTTCATATGGCGTAGGAGTTTCAAGATTAGTGGGCGCAATAATAGAGGCAAAATATGATGAGAAAAATGAGATCATGAAATGGCCAATATCTGTTGCTCCATATGCTGTTGGAATAATACCAATGATAAATAAAAATAATGACTCAGCTCTAGAAAAAGCAAATAGGATTAGTTTTGAATTAGAAAAAAACAATATTGATGCAATAATTGATGATACTGATGAAAATTTTTCATCAAAAATAAAAAAGATGAATTTAATAGGTGCTCCATATCAAATAATAATTGGTAAACATGTTGATGGCGATTTAATAGAATTTAAAGAAGTTGGAAAAGAAACTCAAAAATTGAAGATATTTGATATAATAGATAAAATTAAAGAACAAAAAGAAAAAAATTGATTTCTACTTTAGAAAAAGAAATTACATTCAGATTTTTAAAAGCTAGAAAAAAAGATGGCTTTTTAAATATTATTTCAATCTTTTCATTTATTGGTATTAGTCTTGGTGTTGCTGTTTTAATCATTGTTATGTCTGTCATGAATGGATTTCGGACAGAACTAATTAACAAGATTGTGGGATTTAATGCGCATATAACTGTTAAACCATATGAAAAAAAGATTCAAATTGATAACCTCAATCAAACCAATCTGAAAATTATATCAAATGATTTAATTTTAAGTAATTCGGGTGAAGCTATAATGATTAAAAGTAAAACTTCAAAAGGATTAGTCCTTCGAGGTTACTTAAGTAATGATTTTCCTAAACTTGAATTGGTACAAAATAAAAATTTTCTGGGCAATCAAAACAATTTAAATAAAAATTTTATTTCGATTGGAAAAGAGCTTAGTTTTACTCTAGATCTTGATATTGGAGATGATATTACCATAATGTCATCAAGTGGAATTGAAACAATAATAGGTAATATACCTAAGCAAAAAACTTTTACAGTAACATCAATTTTTGAAAGTGGACTTGTTGATTTTGATAATAACATAGCCTTTATTAATTTATCAACTTTAGAAGAGTTTTTTAATTTAAATCAAGATGATAGAAATTTAGAAATTTATCTTAAAGATCCTCAAAAAATTGAAGACCAAAAAGAAATAGTTCAGCAAATCTTTCAAAATGAATTTGTTTATTCGTGGTCAGATATGAATAGTGCGCTATTTTCGGCCCTAAAAGTTGAGAGGAATGTTATGTTTATAATATTGTCCTTAATTATAATTGTTGCTGCATTTAACATTATCTCTGGGTTAACAATATTGGTAAAAAACAAAACAAAAGATATTGCAATATTAAAATCAATTGGTGTACTTAATAAATCAATTATAAAGATATTTTTTCTGGTTGGAGTAATAATAGGAACCTCTGCTACAATTTTTGGTATTATTCTTGGTGTAACTTTTTCAATCTATATTGAGGATTTAAGACAATTTTTAAGCACATTATTTAATATAAGCTTGTTTCCAGAGGAAATATATTTTTTAAGCACAATGCCTTCCGAGATAAACTTACCATCAATTTTATTAATCTCTATATGCTCATTATTAATTACAATTATTGTTTCAATTTTTCCTGCTTTAAAAGCAGCAAAACTAGATCCTGTTAAAACATTAAAATATGAATAATTTTATTAAACTTTCAAATATTTCGAAGTCTTTTACACATCACAAAGATGTAAGAGTTTTGAAAAAACTTACATATAATTTCAAACTTGGAAAAATCTACTCTCTTATGGGACCTTCCGGTTCTGGAAAATCAACATTATTAAACCTGTTATCATTAATTGATAGACCATCTGGAGGTACAATTAAATATGGAAATTATCAAATTGATTTTCAAAACACCAATTATAATGATATTTTAAGGGCTAATAAAATTGGAATTATATATCAACAAGATAATCTACTTCCAGACTTTACAGCTTTAGAAAATGTTTATTTAGCCAATCTCGCAATTGAAAAAAATAAAGAAATTTCTGTAACAAAATCAAAAAAATTATTAAGAAAAGTTGGTTTATCAAATCGAATTTATCACTATCCAACAGAACTTTCTGGGGGTGAAAAGCAAAGAGTATCAATAGCTAGAGCTTTAATTAACGATCCACAAATTATTTTAGCTGATGAGCCAACTGGAAGTCTGGATCTTACTACAGCAAAAAGTGTTTTTGGTCTTTTAAAAAAACAAATAAATGCAAACAGATTAATTATCTTTGCAACCCATAATAGATTTTTTGCAAAAAAGTCAGATTGCATGTTGGAAATAGTTAATGGTAATATAAAAACTATTAATGCAAGAATCTAATTCTGAGAATTTTAATCATCTAAAAATCCATTCTCAATTCTCCATTTGCGAGGGAGCTATCAAGATAGATGATTTAAAAGACATTTCTAAAGAAAATAAGTTAAAAGCAGTTGGTTTATGCGATACATCTAATCTGTGTGGTGCCTTAGAGTTTGCTGAAAAATTATCTAAATCTGGATCTCAACCAATAATTGGGACTCAAATTAATTTTAAATTAAATGATACAACTGGTCTGCTACCATTATTTGCTTTAAATGAAGATGGGTATAAAACAATAATAAAATTGTCATCACTGTCTTTTTTAAAAAATGATCAACTTTCTGAACCCCATTTAGATTTTAATGAATTATTGAGTAATAATGAAGGTGTAGCAATATTCTCTGGAACAATCAACGGCTTGCTGGGACAACTATTTAATAAAGGTAAATTTTCGGAAATTAATGAAATTTTTTTAAAACTAAAAACTAATTATGGAGATAGATTTTATATTGAAATTCAACGTCATGGTGACCAAAATGAAAAAGAATTTGAAAAATATAACTTAATAAGTTCAAAAAAATTAGATATTCCTTTAATTGCAACAAACGAGGTTTTTTATATAAATAAAGATATGCATGAGGCACATGATGCATTGATATGTATAAAGAATAAGACTTATGTAAACGAAAAAAATAGAATTAGATTTAGCAATCAGCATTATCTTAAGAGCAACTCAGAAATGATTGACTTGTTTGCTGATTTACCAGAAGCATTAGAAAATAATTATAATTTTCCATTTCGGTGTAATTTTAGACCTTTATCATCTAAACCCGTATTACCTAATATTAGTTCTGATAAGGGTATTAGTGCAGATGAAATTTTAAAAAAAGACTCATTAGATGGTCTTAACGAAAAATTTATAAATATATTTAAGTTAAGTGAAAAAGATTTCTTATCTAATAAAAATTATTTGAAATATAAAGACAGATTACATCATGAGTTAGAAATCATAATTAAGATGAATTATGCAAGTTATTTTTTAATTGTATCTGATTACATAAAATGGGCTAAAGAAAACGATATTCCAGTGGGGCCTGGTAGAGGATCTGGTGCTGGCTCTTTGGTCGCCTGGTGTCTTTCAATAACAGATGTTGACCCAATAAGATTTAATTTAATTTTCGAAAGATTTTTAAATCCGGACAGAATCTCAATGCCTGATTTTGATATAGACTTCTGCGAAGAAAAAAGAGATTTAGTTTTTGAATATTTAACTAAAAAATACGAAAATAGTGTTGCTCATATAATCACATTTGGAAAATTAAAAGCCAGGATGGTTATAAGAGATGTTGGACGTGTTTTAGGATTGGCTTATGGTTTTGTTGACAGTATATCGAAAATGATTCCATTTGATCCATCGAGGCCCCAAAATCTTACAGAATGCATTGCGGGTGAACCTAGACTTCAAAAACTGATAAATGAGGATAGTAGAGTAAAAAAACTCACAGATCTTTCTTTAAAGCTAGAGGGTTTAAATAGAAATGTTGCAACTCATGCTGCTGGTGTTGTGATAGCAGATAAAAAGTTAACTGAGATAGTTCCATTGTATAAAGATTCAACTTCTGAATTATTATTACCTTCAACTCAATTTGACATGTATTCTGCTGAAAATGCTGGATTGATAAAGTTTGATTTTTTGGGATTAAAAACTTTAACAGTTATAAATAACACTCAAAAATTGATAAGAAAAAAAGACAATAATTTTAATATAAAAAATATTAATTTTGAGGATCAAAAAGTTTTTGATTTATTATCTTCTGGCAAAACTGTGGGCTTATTTCAAATTGAAAGTGCTGGGATGCGTGAAGCCTTAATGCAAATGAGACCAAATCATATAGAGGATATTATTGCATTGGTAGCACTTTATAGACCAGGTCCAATGAGTAATATACCAATCTACAACGACTGCAAACACGGAAAACAGACACCAGATTATTTACATCCTTTGCTTGAAGATATTTTAAGACCTACCTATGGAGTAATAATTTATCAAGAACAAGTCATGCAAATTGCGCAAAAACTATCTGGTTTTACAGCTGGTCAAGCAGATATCTTAAGAAGGGCGATGGGTAAAAAGAAACGAGCTGAACTAGAAAAGCAAAAACAAAATTTCATTTCTGGTGCTGTAAACAACAGAATTAGCAAAGATGTTGCAGCGGGGATTTTTTTAAAAATCGAGCCGTTTGCAGAATATGGTTTCAACAAAAGTCATGCAGCTGCATATGCAATAATTTCATATCAAACTGCTTATCTAAAAACTTACTACCCAAAAGAGTTTATTGCAGCATCAATGACAATGGATATCTCTAATCAAAATAAATTAAGTGAATTTTATGAGGAATTAAAAAGATTAAATATAAAAATAATAAGACCTGATATAAATGAATGTTTTGCTGATTTTAGAACAGATGGAGAAAAATTCTATTATGCGTTAGGTGCTATCAAGGCTGTAGGATTTGAAGCAGTTTCAAACATTGTTAAGGAAAGAGCCTTAAATGGAAAATTTAAGTCGATCAAAGATTTTATAAATAGAGTAAATCCTAAAGACATTAACAAGTTGCAATTAGAAGGATTAGTTAAAGCAGGCGCTTTTGATAATCTTAATACAAATAGAAAATCATTACTTTTATCAATACCAAATTTTATAAAAAAAACTAAAAATATTTATGAAAATAAATTTGCTAACCAAATTGATTTATTTGAAGATAATGGTAGCCAAGATGAAGACATTGTTGCAAATTCTCACGATTGGAATTTTGAGGAAAGATTATCAAAAGAATTTGAAGCTGTTGGTTTTTTTGTTTCTAATCATCCTCTAAATCAATTTAAAGAAATATTTAAAGATTATAATATTCAAGATTTTTTAAATTTTAATAATAATAAAGAAATTACAAATTCAAATATTGCCGCGACTTTGCTAAAAATACAGGAAAGAAAGACAGCAAAAGGTAATCCCTATGCAGTATTAAAATTAACAGATCTAACAAGTGTTTTCGAGTTATTCATTTTTTCTGAAGTATTAGAAAAAAATCGTGAAATTTTGAAAGAGGGTTCTTCATTAATCCTTACCTTAATCAAGTCTAACTCAGAAATAGAAAATCGTTTTAAGAGAATAAATGTTCAAAAAATTGCTTCTTTGTCTGAATTATTGAATAAACCCATAGAAGAAGTCATGTTTCAAATTAAATCTATGGAAGAATTAAAAGAAATTTCAAAAATTATTCCAGACAAGGGAAATACGTTAATAAAAATAAAAATAAATGATAAAAATAATGAATTGAATTTTACTCTCAAAAATAAACGAAATATTGATAGGAAAATGTTAAATCTTATTAGAAATAAAGAAATATCCGCTATAATTAGATAATTTTAAGCTTGTTTATTAAAAAAAATCTTTGTAAAAACTCACTAATTTAAACTAATACGCACACAGTTTTTGGTTTGAGACCTCCGGTCCTTAATTGGAAATTACTGTGGTGGCTCAACCGGGAAAAAATATGAAAATACCTAACGTTACAATTCAACAATTACTAGAAGCAGGTGTTCATTTAGGACATAAAACCCTTAGATGGAATCCGAAAATGAAGCAATATATATTTGGTAAAAGAGATTCAATTCATATAATTGATCTCACCCAAACTTTAGAGCTAACTAAAGTAGCACTTAAAAAAATTCATGAAATTATTTCAAATAATGGCAAAATATTATTTGTATCAACAAAAAAACAGGCATCTGAAGCTATTGCAGAAGTAGCGAAGGAAACAGATCAATATTTTGTAAACTATAGATGGCTTGGTGGAATGTTAACAAATTGGGGAACAATTTCAAATTCAATAAAAAAATTAAAAAAACTCGAACAAAATTTAGTTTCTGAAAATAGAGGCTTTACTAAAAAAGAACTTCTAAAGATGAGTGTCAAAAAAGATAAACTTCAAAGATCATTAGGAGGTATTGTGGAAATGAAAAAAGTACCTGATTTAGTGTTTATCATTGATACAAATTATGAATCTCTTGCTATTCAAGAGTCTGTCAAATTAGGAATTCCAATTGTTGCAATACTAGACAGTAACTCAAATCCTGATGGTATAGATTTTCCAATACCTGGTAATGATGATGCAAGGCGATCTATAGATTTATATTGTAATCTAATTAAAGAAACAATTATTTCAGCAAAAGAGACAGCTCCAGTGATTGAAAAAAAAGATATTAAAAATAAAGAGGCCAAATCCTCTAAAACCGTACAAGAAACTGATAGAGAAAAACTGGACAAAAAATTTAGTACGAAAGATAAAAAAACAATTAATTAATATGAGTGATATTAAAAAAGTCAAAAAACTTAGAGAAGCTACTGGAGCTGGTTTTAAAGATTGTAATTTAGCTATAAAAGAGTCCAATGGTGATTTAGATAAGGCCATAGAAGTACTAAGAATAAAAGGAATATCTAAGGCTTCAAAAAAAATGTCCAGAGATGCAAAAGAAGGGGTAGTTGCTATAAGTGGGGATAAAAAAAAGACTTCAATAATCGAGGTAAATTGCGAAACCGATTTTGTTGCGAAAAATGAGGATTTCATAGTTTTTGTTAAAGAATTAAGTGAATTAAATAACTTAAAAGGTTCAAATCTTGAGGAATTAAAAAAAACAAAGATGAAAAATGGCTCGTCTGTTGATGATAACTTAGTTTCTTTAATTGCAAAAATCGGAGAAAAAATAACAATTGGACAAACTAAAACTATCGAAAATTCTTCATCAATGAACTATCAATATTTGCATACAGTTGTAAAAGATAATTTAGCTAAATTAGCTGTAGTTGTATCTTTGGAAACAAAAGAAAATTCGGAAATAGTACAAACTTTTGGAAAGCAATTATCAATGCATATTGCAGCCTCAAATCCCTTGGCACTTGAGTCAAATCTTATAGATAAGTCTATTATTGATAAAGAACAAGAATTGATTTCCCAAGAATTAAAAAATTCTGGTAAACCTGAGGAGATAACAAAAAAGATAAGTTTAGGAAAAATGAATAAGTTTAAAGAGGAAAATGCACTTTTAACTCAGGCTTGGGTAATGGAACCTAAAAAAAAAGTTCAAGATGTTATAAAAGAACTTGCAATTAATGATTTAAAAATCAAAGAATTTAGTAGAATTAAAATAGGTGAATAAATGTTTGATGAAAAAACATACAGCCTTAAAATGGACAAGGCGATAGAAGTTTTTTCTAAGGAATTATCTTCTCTAAGAACAGGAAGAGCAAATACAGCAATGCTAGATCTTATTAAAGTTGATGTATATGGTCAACAAATGCCGATTAATCAAATTGGAAGTATAACAACACCAGAACCGAGAATGATTAATATTCAAGTATGGGATCAAAATAATGTGCATTTAATTGACTCAGCCATTAAAAAATCTGAACTAGGTCTAAATCCTCAAATTGATGGTCAATTGATAAGATTGCCAATACCTGAATTAAACCAAGAAAGAAGATCCGAACTAAAAAAATTAATAAAATCGATGGGTGAAAAATGCAAAATTTCAATAAGAAATATAAGAAGAGATGCAAACGAAGAATTAAAAAAACTTTTAAAGTTTAAAGAAATTGGAGAGGATGAGGAAAAGTCTTATGAAAAAAACGTTCAGAATATAACTGACAAACATATTTCAACAGTAGACGAAAAAGTTTCATCAAAAGAAAAAGAAATAATGACTATATGAACCCATTAAATCATGTCGCCATTATTATGGATGGCAATGGAAGATGGGGAGTAAGAAATAAAAATTCAAGAAATGCAGGTCATAAAGCAGGCTTAAACACTGTTGAAAAAATAATAAAAGAGACAATTAAAAATAAAATTAAATTTCTTACTTTGTATGCTTTTTCTACTGAAAATTGGAAAAGACCCAAAAAAGAGATAAAGTTTTTATTTAACTTATTAGAAAGTTTCCTCGAAGATAAAATTGATGATCTCAATAAACAAAAAATTAAATTAAAAATAATTGGCAAAAAGAATTTTTCATTAAAATTAAATAATCTTTTGAAAATATCCGAAAAAAAAACATCTAAAAATAAAAGATTGCAGATAAATTTAGCTTTAAATTATGGATCTAAATCAGAAATAATAAATGCTTTTAAACAGTTAGAACAAAATAAAGAAACAATTAATGAAAAAAATTTAAATAAATATTTACAAACAAAAAATATTCCAGATCCAGATTTATTGATTAGAACTGGAAATACAAAAAGATTAAGTAATTTCTTACTATGGCAATTAGCATATTCAGAGATTTTTTTTGAAAAAAAATTATGGCCTGATTTTAACGAAAAGGATTATAATAAAATTATTAGAAAATACAGGAGTATAAAAAGAAATTTTGGGAGTATTTAATGAAAACTGAATTTGAAAAAAGATTATTTACTTCTTTAGTTCTAATTTCTTTGTCTATATTTCTGATAATAAAAGGGTCCTATTTTTTTATCTTTTTTTTAGGCATTATTTTATTGATAAGTATTTATGAATGGTCACAAATGACAAAAAATTTATATCAGACTAAAATTTTTGGTATTATTTTTGTTTGTTTGTCCATTTATTCTGCTTATTTATTTAGGAAAGAATACAGCTATCCTTTTTTTCTTTTTGCAATTTCCATTTCAGTCCTAACAGATTTAGGTGGATATTTTTTTGGCAAATTATTTAAAGGGCCAAAATTAACAAAGGTTAGTCCAAACAAAACATACTCTGGAGTAATTGGAGGTTTTTTATTATCAATGATTGGAGGTATATTAATCATAAAATTTATCAATTACAGCTCTATGACAATTAATTATTTAATAATATTTTTAGTTTGTATTTTCTTAATATCATTAATTAGTCAATTAGGAGATTTATTGATTTCATACTTTAAACGTAAATCAAAAATAAAAGATACTGGAAAAATTTTACCTGGACATGGCGGATTACTTGATAGAATAGATGGTATTATTTTTGCTGTGCCATTTTCATATTTACTTTTTCATTATATCTTTAGTTATTTAATTAAATGAAAAAAAAAATTGCAATTTTGGGGTCTACAAGCTCAATTGGAAAATCTTTACTACGTATAGTTGAAAAAGATAAAAAAAATTTTAAAATAGAATTATTAACAGCTAACACAAATTATAAAGACTTAATCAGTCAAGCGAAAAAATTTCAAGTTAAAAATATAATCATAACTGATCCTCAAAGTTTTAGAAAAACAAAACAAATTATTAAAGATAAAAAATTAAATGTCTTTCAAAATTTCAATAATTTAAAAAAAATTTTACCAAAGAAGATTGATTATGTAATGAGTGCTATTTCTGGAATTAGTGGACTATTACCTACGTTAAAAATAATTAATCGAACAAAATTAATTGCAATAGTAAATAAGGAAGCAATTGTATGTGGATGGCCAATCATTAATAAAGAATTAAAAAAAAATAGGACAAAATTTATTCCTGTAGACTCAGAACATTTTTCAATTTTTTCTCTTTTAGATAATAAAAATATAAATAAAATTGAAAAAATTTATATTACTGCTTCTGGTGGCCCATTCATTAATTTGCCAAAGAGCCAGTTTAGTAAAATAAAATTGAGTGACGCTCTTAAACATCCAAATTGGAGTATGGGAAAAAAAATAACAATTGACTCTGCAACTTTAATGAACAAAGTTTTTGAAGTAATTGAGGCAAAAAATATTTTTAATATTGAATACAAAAATATTTTGATACTTACACATCCAAAATCTTATGTACATGCAATTATTAAGTTTAAAAATGGTATAAGTAAATTTCTTACACATGAGCCAGACATGAAAATACCAATTTATAATTCTATTTTTAACCAAGGTGGCAAGTATCTTAAAAATAAACCTTTAGATTTTGAAACTTTAAATAATTTAAATCTTAAAAAAGTAGACGAGAAAAAATTTCCACTTGTAAAAATATTGAATAATCTTCCAAAAAACCCTTCATTATTTGAAACTATTTTAATAACTGTAAATGATTATTTTGTTCAAAAATTTTTAGAAAAGAAAATTAACTTTGAAAAACTAATTAAATTAATTTATAAAATTTTAAATCAGAAAGAATTCCAAAAATTTAAGAGAATTCGACCGAAAAACTTAAAAGAGATATATAATTTAAGAGATTATGTTCATTTAAAATTAGACGCTTTAGGTATATAAAGCGATTATTTATGATAAACTTTTTGCTTAAAACAATTTTAATCTTTATTTTTTTAAGTACATTTGCTAAATCTGAAATAGTCAAGAAATTTGAAATTTCTGGAAATAAAAGAATTTCAAATGAAACAGTAATAATTTTTTCAGAAATTAAATTGAACGAAGAAATTACAAAGCTTAAGTTAGACAAAGCACTTAAAAGCCTTTATAAGACAAATTTCTTTAAGAATATAAACTTAAATTTTGAAAATCAAATTTTATATCTAAAAGTTGAAGAAAATCCCATTATTGAGAATCTGCAAATAGAGGGTGTTAAAAAACAATCTCTGGTAGAATTTATTAAAGACAAAATTCAGTTAGCCGAAATGAAATCTTTTAATGAAGAATTATTATCAGCCGATCTTGATTTAATTAATAATATTTTAAAAAAGAATGGATTTTATTTTTCTAAAATTTCAAGCTCCAAAAGTGTAAATGAGAAATTAAACACTATGGATTTAAAAATTAACATTGACTTAGGAGACAAAGCAAAAATTAAAAAAATAATATTCTTAGGTGAAAAAATCTTTAAGGACAAAAGATTAAAAGAAATTATTGCATCAGATGAACATAAATTCTGGAAGTTTGTTTCAAGAAATGTTTACATTAATGAGGAGTTAATTAAACTTGATAAAAGACTTTTAAAAACTTATTTCAGAAATAATGGTTATTATAATGTTGTTATTGAAAACTCTTTTGTAGAATTTGATAAAAATTCAAATTTCAACCTTATTTTTAACATAACACCTGGAAAAAAATATTATTTTAATAATTTTACCCTTAATCTTCCATCAAATTATGATCCAGATCTATTTAAATCGATAGTAAAAAAATTTCCTAAATTTAAAGGTAAAACTTATTCTCTTCTAAAAATAAACGAGCTTTTAAAAGATATAGATAAAATTGCTTTAACAAAACAATATGAATTTATTAATGCATCAATTAATGAAAAAGTTAAGTCAGACAAAATTGATTTCGAAATAAATATTTCAGAAAGCAAGAAATTCTATATAGAAAAAATTAATATAAATGGAAATTTTAATACTTTAGAAGAGGTTGTTCGAAATAATCTAATTGTCGATGAAGGTGACCCATTCAATGAAATTTTATTTAATAAATCAATAAATAACATTCAAAGTTTAGGAATATTCAAAAAAGTTAATTCTAACATTCAAAATGGCTCAAAAGATAACTTTAAAGTAATCGATTTGAGTGTTGAGGAAAGACCAACAGGTGAAATATCAGTTTCAGCTGGCTTTGGTACTACAGGTGGAACTTTTGGAGGGGGCATTAAAGAAAATAATTTTTTAGGAAAAGGTATCAAGTTAGATACTAATCTTGAACTAACTGCAGATTCTGTAAAAGGAAAATTTGTTTATGCCAAACCAAATTTTAATTATTCTGATAACACCTTATTTACCTCAATTAAAAGTTCAACATCTGACTTTTTATCAGATTCTGGATATAAAACCTCTGAGTTAGGTTTTGCTCTAGGAACAAGATTTGAACAATTTCAAAATATTTATTTAAGCCCGGAATTAGATTTTTTAATCGAAGATCTCGAAACTTCCAGCAAAGCTTCAAATACGATTAAGAAACAAGAGGGATCGTACACAGATTTATATTTTAACTATTCAATAAATCAAGATTTAAGAGATAAACGATTTAGAACAGAGGATGGTTATGTAACAACATTTGCTCAGGAATTACCAATTGTCTCAGACAATTCAGAAATTTCAAATTCTTTTGATTTGACTAAGTTTAAAAAACTTTCCGCTAGAAGTGACATGGTTGCTAAAGTAAGTTTCTTTGGAAAAACGATATCTGGGTTGAGTGATGATGTAAGGATATCAAAAAGATTATATTTACCCTCCTATAGATTGAGAGGATTTGAAAAAGGAAAAGTGGGCCCTGTAGATAATGATGATTATATTGGAGGAAACCACTTAACCGCTTTAAACATGTCGGCAACTCTTCCTAACATTTTAGAAGGACTAGATAACTTAGATGTTGGAATTTTTTTTGATGCTGCAAATATATGGGGAATTGATTATAATAGTTCTCTCGATGATAAAAGCACTATAAGATCTTCCGCAGGAGTCGCATTAAATTTAATGACTCCTATAGGCCCATTGAGTTTCTCATTTGCAAATGCTCTATCAAAAGCTTCTTCAGATAAAACAGAGACATTTAGATTCAATTTAGGCACACAATTTTAATGAAGTTTTTTTTTTCGTTTTTAATATCTTTTTTTTTATTTATAGGAAGTACCTTTGCTGATGAGAGCATAAGATTCATTAATATTAACTATATAGTAAACAATTCTGATGTTGGTGTTTCCCTCAATAAGATTATTAAGAATAAGACAAAAAAAATCGAAACTGATCTTAAAGATTTAGCAAAAAAAATAGAGAAAAAAAAAAATAAAATTGTTTCACAAAAAAATATACTAAAAAAAGAGGAATTTAATAAATTGGTTAAAGATTATGAGAAAGAAGTTGAAATATTCAATGAATTGAGAAATAAGAAACAGACAGATTTTGATAGTTTTAGAGTTGAGTCAAAAAAAAAGATACTTGATTTACTTAATCCAATTATAACTGATTTTCTCCAAAGCAATTCTATTAAAATTTTACTTCAAAAGGAAAAAATTATATTCGGTGATGACAATCTTGACATTACTGAAAAAATCTTAAGAATATTTAATGACAAACATAAGAAAATAAACTTTTAAAGATTAAAATATTAATGAAGAAAAACAAACTTACAAAAAAGGATATAGAAAATTTATTGCCTCATAGAGAACCAATGTTACTTATCGATGAATTAATTGATATTAAACATCTTCACTCCGCTACAGCGATAATGAACGTAAAAAAGAAATCTTTTTATGTTGATGGACACTTTCCAGGGAATCCTGTTTTGCCAGGTGTTTTAATTGTTGAAGCTTTCGGCCAGGCGGCAGCTGCTCTTACAGCATACGGTATAGATAAAAAAGAATATGATAATAAATTAGTTTTTTTAATGAGTGTTGACAAAGCAAGATTTAGAAATCCAGTTATTCCAGATTGTAAATTAGAATTAAAAATTGAAGCTATAAGATCACATGGAAGAGTCTGGAAATATAAAGGTGAAGCGTTTGTAGAAGGCAAAAAAATGTCAGATGCACAATGGTCAGCTACAATTGTTGATAGGAAATAATTAGCAATAAATCTTGATAAGCTTTTAAAATAAGTTTTGATATTAAACTTATTAATGATTAATCCTTTTTTCAAAAATACCGGGCCTTATAATTTAAATTTTTTACTTGAGACAATAAATTTAAAGAACAATAATTTAAAAGATGATCAAATTACTGATATTAAAGATCTCGATTCATCTAAAAAAAATGAAATAACTTTCCTTCACTCAAAAAAATACACAGATTTAGCAAAAAAAACTAAAGCTTCTTATTGTTTAACATCTGAAAATTTTCAACAATTTTTGCCAAATAACTGTAAGGCTATTATTACAGATAAAGTCTTATTGCATACCGCTCAAATAACAAAAATTTTTTATCCAGACTCTATTACTGATGATTATGATAACACTGTTAAAAATATTTATGAGACAAAATTCAAAGATAAAGTTAAATTTGGAAAAAATGTTCTTATTGGTGAAAATGTAAAGATCGGTACTAATTGTTTAATTGGCCATAATTCAATCATAGAAAAAAATGTAAGCATAGACGATAATTGTTCTATAGGATCAAATGTGATAATTAGAAATTCGTTAATTAAAAATAATGTTCACATTTTAGATGGTTGCGTAATTGGAAAAAAAGGATTTGGTTTTTTTCCAAATAAAGAGTTTAATTTTAGGTATCCTCAAGTAGGTATTGTTATTATTGAAGACAATGTAGAAATTGGTTGTGGATCTACAATTGATAGGGGTTCTCTTTCAAACACTATCATAGGAAAAAATACATATTTAGATAATCAAATTCATATAGCGCACAATGTTAAAATTGGTGAAAATTGTATTATTGCTGGACAAGTAGGTTTTGCTGGAAGTTCTACTTTGGGTAATAACGTTATGATTGGAGGTCAGGCAGGTATTTCAGGACATCTTAAGATTGGTAACAATGTGCAAATAGGTGGTGGTAGTGGGGTTATAAAGAATATTCCTGATAATTCTAAAGTAATGGGTTATCCAGCAAAAGATTTAAAAAATTTTATAAGAGAAAATAAATGATAGATCAAACAGCCATAATAAATAAAAATGCAAAAGTTCATCCAAGTGTCAAAGTTGGACCATATTCTGTTATTGGTCCCCAAGTAGAAATTGGAGAAAATACAGAAATTCAATCACATGTAATCATTACCGGTAATACTAAGATTGGTAAAGGAAATAAGATTTATCCATTTGTTTCAATTAATGATCCTCAAGATTTAAAATATAATGGTGAAGAAACAA
Source organism: uncultured Pelagibacteraceae bacterium (assembly GCA_902523495.1). Classification (GTDB taxonomy): domain Bacteria; phylum Pseudomonadota; class Alphaproteobacteria; order Pelagibacterales; family Pelagibacteraceae; genus Pelagibacter. The sequence continues at coordinate 38,326 of CABYZU010000001.1, read as the reverse complement.
GTTTGGTGATTGGAGATAATAATAAAATAAGAGAATATGTAACAATAAACCCTGGGACTATTGGTGGCGGAGGTAAGACTGTAATTGGAAATAATTGTTTATTTATGATTTCATCCCACATAGCTCATGATTGTCAGGTAGGTAATAATGTAATTATAGCAAACAATGTACCTTTAGGTGGTCACGCTATTATAGAAGATAACGTAGTTATTGGCGGAAATTCTGCTGTTCAACAGTTTACAAGAATTGGTAAAATGGCAATGATTGGAGGAATGACTGGTGTGTTAAACGATGTTATTCCGTATGGATTATCAATAGGAAATAGAAACTCATTACAAGGATTAAATTTAATAGGTTTAAGAAGAGCTAAATTTGAAAATAAGGATATTTTAGGATTAAGCGAGGCGTATAAGGAGATTTTTGCTACCAAAAATATTAATGAAAATATAAGCAAATTAAATGGTTCATTTCAGGATAATCCATTAGTTAAAGAGGTAATAGAATTTATTACTAAGGATAAAAAAAGATCTATTTGTACTCCATTTTCATAAGATGATAGGATTAATTTTTGGTGACACAGATTTTCCAAATAAAATACTTAAGACAATCAAGAAAAGAAAAATAAAGTACATAATAATAGATTTATCTAAGTCCAAGAAATTTAAAAGAGATAGTAGATCTTATCCAGTTTCTACAGGTCAATTTGGTAAAATAATTAATATTCTTAAGAAACATAGCTGTAAAAAAGTTTTATTTGCAGGCAAAGTTAATAAACCAAACTTCTCTAAATTAAAGTTAGATTTTAAAGGAATTTATTATATTCCAAGAATTATCAAAGCATCCAAGCTTGGTGATGCTGCAATTTTGAAAGAAATTATAGAAATATTAGCTCAAAATAGGATAAAAACTGATAATTCTCTTAAATTTAATCCAGAGCTTACTCTTAAAAAGGGGAATTATTCAGAAATTAAACCAAATAATACTGATCAATTAGATATTAAAAAAGGTATTAAAACACTAAATAATTTAAAAGAATATAATTACAGTCAAGCTGTAGTAGTCAGAAATAAAAAAATTGTTTCAATAGAGGGAAAAGGTGGAACTAGAAAAATGCTTGAAAAAATCAAAAGTAAAAAATTTCGAAATCATGGTGTTTTAGTTAAGTTTCCAAAAAAGAAACAGGATCTTAGAGTTGACTTACCCACCATTGGTTTAAAAACGTTAAAACAAAGTAAAAAAGCTGGACTAAAAGGCATTGTTGTAAAAGGTAAACAACACGTATTTTTAGATAAAAATAAATGCATTAGTTTTGCTAATAAAAATAAGATGTTTATTTTGGTAAAATGAAAAAAATTTTTATATTAACAGGTGAACCTTCGGGAGATAAACTAGCATCGACAGTTATTACTAAGCTTCAACAAATTCACTCAGATATAGAATATTTAAGTGTTGGAGGTTCTTATTTAAATAAGGTTGGAATCAAATCAATATACGACATTAATGAAATAACTTACATTGGTTTTACTAGTGTTATTCTAAATTTATTTAAAATCAGAAAAAAAATAAATGAAACTGTAAATAAAATAATTGAATTTAATCCTGATATTCTATTTAGTGTAGATAGTCCTGATTTTACTTTAAGAGTTGCTGAAAAAGTAAAAAGTATAAATCCTAATATTAAAACAATACATTATGTTGCACCACAAGTATGGGTATGGAGAGAGGGCAGAGTTAAGAATTTTAAAAATTTTTTAGACCATGTTTTATTATTATTCAATTTTGAAAAAAAATATTTTGATAAAGAACATATTAATAATACTTTCGTTGGTCATCCCTTACTTGAAAATAAAGAAAATATTAAAACTAATTTATCAAATATAATTGATGAAAATAAAAAAATTATATCTTTGTTTGCTGGCAGTAGAACATCTGAAACAAATATTCTTTTACCAATTCTATTAGATTTTATTAAATTAATGAATGAAAAATTTAATCAATATAATTTCATTTTTCATGCAACAGATCAAAACAAAGATTTAATAAAAGATGAGATTAAAAAAATAAACTTTAATAATGTTGAAGTGATTTCAGATGAAAATATTAAATCGCAAATACTATCAAACTCCATATTTGCTGTTGTGAAATCAGGAACTGTTTCTCTTGAAATTTGTAATGCGAAAGTTCCATCTATTATAATTTATAAAATGAATTTTATTAATTTTTTTATTGTAAAGTTCTTAGTTAAGACCAAATTTGCAAATATAATTAATATAATTAACCAAAAAGAAATAATACCAGAATTAATTCAAAAAGAATGTAATTCAAAAGAAATTTTTAGATCTGTAGTATACTTTTTAAAAAATCCTGAGCTTATGAATAAACAAATCCTTGATGTAAATAAAACATTAAATGAAATTAAATCAAAATCATCTTCATCTTACGAAGCGTCAAAAGTAGTATCAAGATATCTGAGCACTTAGTCGTTTTAAAACTTCTTTCTTTCCTAAGGATAAAATAATATCATATATCCCGGGTCCAAACTTCGAACCAGTTAGAGTAATTCTTAATGGTTGTCCAACTCCCTTAAAATTTGTGTTGTGAGATTTTATTAGTCCATTTACTATTGGCTCTAAAATTTCTCTAGAAGGTAAATCTATATTCTTAAATTGAGCATTAAAATCAGAGATTACTTTTTTTGCTTTATCATCAATTAATTTAACATCATCTATATTAAAATTGACCTCATCGTTTATAATATATTGACCATTATTAAATATATCTTCTAAAGTTTTTGCTTTATTTTTTAAGAAAGTAAGAGATTTTTTGATCTTATCTTTTTTATCAGACTTAATTTCATTTTTATATAATTTGCAATATTTAGTTAATTGATTGAATAAATCATCCTCATCAATATTCTTAATATAGTGCTCATTCATTGATAAAATTCTACTCATATCAAGTTTAGAAGGAGATTTACCGATACCCTCTAAATTGAAAAATTTTATACTTTCCTCTAATGTAAATATTTCCTTATCTTTGTAAGACCAGCCTAATCTTAAAAGATAATTTCTAAGAGCATCAGGCATGATTCCAATTTTGGAGTAATCATCTAATGTAGAAGCCTGGTCTCGCTTTGATAGTTTTTTTCCTTCTATTGTATGTATCAATGGTATGTGAGCAAATAAGGGCAATTCCCATTTCATAGCTTGATAAATTTGAATTTGTTTGAACGTATTTATTTTATGATCATCACCTCTAATAATATGTGTCATATTCATTTGGTGATCATCTACAGATGCTGATAAATTATATGTAGGAGTCCCATCGTTTCTTAAAATGATAAAATCCTCGATTGTATTATTTTCAATTTTAACTTCACCTTGAACTAAATCTTTCAATACTGATGTTCCATCAATCTTACTTTTAAACCTTATGACAGGTTTAATTTCTTTGGGAGCGTCTGTCTCACTTTTCTTTCTCCATTTTCTATCATAAATATAAGGAATCTTTTTTTGTCTCGCTCTCTTTTTTTGTTCTTCTATTTCTTCACTTGTACAATAACATTTATATGCATGACCATTTTTAAGAAGTTCATTTGCAATTTTTATATGATCGTTTATTTTCTCTGATTGAATATATTCCTCTCCATCATAGTTGATACCAAACCATTTAAGTGATTGTATTATTTGATCTTTATATTCATCTTTGGATCTTTCTTTATCTGTATCTTCCACCCTCAAATAAAATTTACCATTTTTATTTTTGGAATATAACCAATTGAATAAAGCTGTTCTAATACCACCAATATGCAATGCACCAGTAGGTGAGGGAGCAAATCTAGTTGCTACTTTTTTCATTAAAATGGTTTAGACTATTTTTTTAGAAGTTTCTATATAAAGATACTAATACACCTTGAACTTTTACTCTATCAGGGCCAAATATTTTAGTTTCATAATTTTTATTGGCACTTTCTAACGCAACAACTTTGCCTTTTTTTCTAATTCTTTTTAACATCGCTTCATGCTCATCAATTAGAGCAACAACAATTTTTCCATTATCAGCTGTATCTGTTCTTTTAATGATTACTGTATCACCCTCATGAATTCCAGCTTCAATCATTGAGTCCCCTTGGACTTTTAAACCAAAATAATCTCCATTTTTCTCTAAATTACTTGGCAAAGGTATTCTTGAAACCTCATTTTGAATAGCTTCAACAGGTGTTCCAGCAGCAATTTTTCCTAAAACTGGCACCTCAGCATCATCTGAGGATAAATTTTCCTGATCTAAACCACCTTTAATAACGCTTGGTGAAAAATTATTATAAATATCATTTGCAGAAGCCGTTTCTGGCAATTTAATTACTTCTAAAGCTCTAGCTTTATGAGCAAGTCTTTTAATAAAACCTCTTTCTTCTAAAGCACTTATAAGTCTATGAATTCCAGATTTAGATTTCAGGTTTAAAGAAGCTTTCATTTCCTCATAAGATGGAGAAACACCAGAACTTCTCAACTTCTTGTTGATAAATAAAAGCAGGTTTTTTTGTTTTTTTGTTAGCATAAGAACAAATATCGTACAGAATCTGTTCTACAAAAGTTCTCTTTAATTCACAATAGTAAAAAAAGCTAATAAAATAGGGAACTATTTGACTAAAGGACCGAGAAAATAGAATGATTCTCTAAATTCTTTAAAAGTGATTCACCAATTAGAAAAGTTTTAATAGAGGTTTTATTTGAGAGTTCTAATAGTTCATCTTTTGTTTTAATTCCACTTTCAGAAATTAATGGACCTTCATGTTTCACTAAAACATCATGAATATCAAAGGTTGTATTTATATCAGTTTTAAGAGTTTTTAAGTTCCTATTATTGATACCAATTAGTGCTTCTTTAAATTTTAAAGCTTGTTTTGCTTCCTCAACTGTATGCACCTCAACTATAACAGACATATTTAATTTAAGTGCTTCTTCATATAACTCATTCGCAAGGCTTTCACTTACACCAGCTAATATAATTAATATTGCATCTGCCCCGTGACTTTTTGCTAATGGAATTTGAAATTTATCTACAAAAAAGTCCTTACAAAGAATTGGTAAATTAATATTTTGTTTAATTTGACTTAAATGTCTTAAATCTCCTAAAAAAAAATCTTCCTCAGTCAAAACCGATAAACAAGTAGCTTTATTATCATGATATATACTAGCTATTTTAACAGGGTCATAGTCATCTATGATCACACCTGCAGAAGGACTTGCTTTTTTAATCTCAGCAATAATAGAAAATTTATTTTGCTTAATATTTTTTTCAATATTTTCTTTAAAATTAATAAAAGTTTTATTTTTCTCTATTAATTCATTTAATGAGTCTATTGAAATACTTTTTTTAGAATCTTCTATTTTTTCTATTTTCTTTTTTATTATTTTTTCAAGAACATTTTCAGGCATTTTGAATTGTTTCCAAATGTTCGATAACTTTATTAGATAAAATATGCTCTCTTGCATTTTTATACGCCTCTGTAAACTCTTCATGGTTTTCATTTACAATTAATCCAGCTGCAGCATTTAGACATACCGCTTTAGAAAAATCATTATCCTCACCTTTAAATATGTTAATCATTTTTTCTGCATTAAATTTTGCATCATCTCCAACAAGATTTTCAAATTTATCTGCATTAATCTTTAATTCTTTTGGATCAATAATAATTTCAGAAATCTTATTATCTTTTAATTGAATAACATTTGTTTTAGCATAAGGCGAAATTTCATCTAAGCCATCCTCGCTATTTACAATCCATGCAAATTTAATATCTAAATCATTTAAAGCATTTGCAAATATTCTTAAAAGTTTTTTATCAAAGACACCAACCACCTGTCTTTTTACTAAAGCAGGGCTGCTTAACGGTCCGATCATATTAAATATTGTTCTTTTTCCAATTTTTTTTCTAGTCGGGCCAACAAACCTCATAGCAACATGATAATTAGGAGCAAACATAAAACCAAAATTATTTTTGTTTATTTGATCTTCGATTTCTTTTGGTTCTAGATTTATTTTTATATTCAAAGCCTCTAAGACATCACCTGATCCACACTTAGATGATACAGCTTTATTTCCATGTTTAGCCACTTTAACATTCATACTTGCAAGTAATAGCGCAGATGCTGTAGATATATTAAGTGTATTCATTCCATCTCCACCAGTACCACATGTGTCAACACAATTTTCTACATTGACTCTTTTAGACTTATTTCTAAGCACAAAGACACCACCCGCTATTTCGCCTGAAGTCTCACCTTTAGCGGATAAAAGCGTCAAAAAATCAAATATTTCCTGCTCGTTAGCTTTACCCTCCATTAATAACTCAAAAGCTGCCTTGCTTTCTTCAAAAGTTAGATCTTTTTTGTTTTTAATTTTGTCTATGAATTGTTTCATTGATTTTAAATTCTAATAAAATTTTTTAAAATTTTAATACCCAATCTAGTTTTAATACTTTCAGGGTGAAATTGCACTCCATGAACATCATAATTTTTATGTTGAACACCCATTACTAAACCATCTTTACTTTCAGCCGTGATTTCAAGATCTTTTGATAGTGTTTTTTTATCAATAATTAAGCTGTGATATCGTGTTGCCTCAAAAGATTTTGGAAGATTTCTTAAAATTCCCACTTTTTTTGAGATAATTCTACTTGTTTTACCATGCATTAGTTTTTGAGCTTGGACAATTTTAGAGCCAAATACCTGTCCTATAACTTGATGACCAAGACAAACTCCAAGTATTGGAACTTTTTTATATAAAGATTTAACTATTTTTAAACAATTACCTGATTGATTAGGATTGCCTGGACCTGGTGAGATTACAATTTTATTATATTTCCTTGTTAATATCTGATTAGATGTAACCTGATCATTTCTTATTACGTCCACTTTAACTTTTAATGAAGATAAATAATGATAAAGATTAAAAGTGAAACTATCGTAATTATCTATAAGAATTATTTTTTTCATTTTAAAGCATTAATTAAAGCCTTTGCTTTATTTACAGTTTCTTCATACTCTTTTAAAGGCTTACTATCAGCAACAATTCCAGCGCCAGCTTGAACATAAAATTTATCTTTTTTAGCTACAGCCGTTCTTAAGGCTATACATGTATCAAATTCACCGTTTGCTGAAAAATAACCGATACCACCAGCATAAACTTTTCTCTTAGTCTTTTCTAATTCATCAATTATTTCCATAGCTCTAATTTTTGGTGCTCCAGATACAGTTCCTGCAGGGAAACCAGCAAGAAGTGATTTAAACTTTGAAAATTTCTTATTATATTCACCAGTAACGTTTGATACTATATGCATCACATGAGAATATCTCTCAATGATAAAGCTCTCAGTTACTTTTACTGTATTAATCTTTGAAACTTTACCAGCATCATTTCTTCCTAAATCTAATAACATTAAGTGCTCTGAAAGTTCCTTCTTATCATTAAGAAGATCTTTTTCATAAAAACGATCCTCCCTAAATGTTTTACCCCTTGGTCTCGTTCCAGCAATTGGTCTTACAGTAATTTTATTATCCCTTAGTCTTACTAGTATTTCTGGGCTTGCACCAATAATTTGAAAGTCACTAAAATTAAAAAAAAACATAAAAGGCGATGGGTTAGTTACTCTAAGTTTTTTATAAATATCAATTGGTTTTTTTGCTAATTTAGCCTCAAATCTTTGACTTAAAACTACCTGAAATATATCTCCTAATTTTATATATTTTTTTGCTTTGTTGACCATTTGTAAGAATTTATTTTTGGAAGTATTCGATTTCACTTTAATATTTTTTGATTTTAAATGAGTTATATTATTTATATTCTTAATTGATGATTGAATTAGTAATCTAAAAAGATCCGATCTTATTTCGTCGTATTTTTTTTGATAATTTTTAATTTTTTCGTCTTTGTAGATATTTCTAATAAAGAATATCTCTTTCTTTAAATTATCATGAATTATAAGTGTTCTTGGTCGTAGAAGTCTTACATCAGGTATATTTAGATCATCCTTACAATTATTCGGAATTTTCTCAATATATCTTATAGAATCATAAGAGAAATATCCTGAAATTAAAGAACAAAGGTTAGGTAAGCTTTTAGGAGTTTCAAATTTAAATTCCTCAATTATTTTCTCAATCAATTTTGCAGGTTTATCCTTAAGTTTAATTTTTTTATTATTTTGAATTAAATAAGAATCTTTATTTCTAAATTCCCAAATCTTATCAGGATTTTTACCAAATATAGTGTATCTTCCTTTGATTTTACCTTTCTCTACTGACTCAAATATAAAGCTATTTTTTTCACTTAAAAAATTATCTATTAAATTTAAGATCTCCTCATCTTTTTTAATTTTTTTTGAAGTATATATGATTTGATTTTTATTGCTTCTATGTCGAAACTTAAAATCTTTGAAGCTTCGATTTAAGTTCATTGAAAGAAATTTTTAACTCGTTCTATTGTTTTTTGATTTAACGTAACATCATATCTGCTGTTGAGATATAAATCATAAGATTTTAGCATATTATTTTTTAAATTTGAATTTTGTTTATTCTTATATTCATTTATTTTGTCATTATTTTCCATTGTTTCATTTTGAAAGTTCTTTATTTTAGCCAGATAAATGTTGCTCATCTCATCATTTATAAGTGTAAAAGAATTTACAGGTAAAGAGTACATAAGTTCTACAGCTTTGATATCAAACTTTTTATTATCCTTGACAGAATTTAATAATAAATTCTCAATCTTATCACTTCCCATTTCTAAAAAATTATCATCATTAAAATTTTTTTCATTAATCTTTTTTATTAAATCTTTATTATATTCGTACTTATTTCTTTCATATATTAATCCTAGGATCTCTTCTCTAAGAACTAGATCATCTAAATTAGGAGAACGTTGTTCTGATTTTACAATTTTATAAAGAATATAATTATCTTTAAATTCAATAATATCAAAATCATTATTTCTTGCTTCAAATATCTTTTTTTCTATATCGTTCTTATCAAAAGTAAATCTAAAATCTTTAATTTCTTTAAACTTTAAATTAAAGTTTGTGACAATTGTTTCAAAAGAAAGTTCATTTGAAATATCAATTTCTATTTGGTCAATTTTATCAAAAAAAGTCTGATTAAATTCATTTGCACCAACTAAATTTTTTGGATTTATTATAGAATAATTAAAATCAATATATTCTACTTTTAAATTATCTTTATTTTCGTTTAAAAATTTTTTTATATCGTTATCTGTAAAACTATCTTTCTTTTTGTAAAATGTGTTTAAATTTATATAATCTATCTCTAATTTTCTATTTTCTTCCTCATAAAGTTTTTTTATTAAAAATTTAGGAGTTGCAGTTCCAGCACCTACAAAACTGAATAGGTTCTTTTGTAATTCACGATTTTTTAGACGTAATTCAAACTGAGGAGCTGTTTGATTATTTTTAAGTAAAAATTTTTCATATTTAATTCTCTGAAAATTTCCTTGTTCGTCTAAAAAATTTTTATTTTTTTTTATCATTTTGAGTAGTATCTCTTTTGAAATAATCAAATTGTATTCCTCAATTTCTAAATCTAAAATTTTAGCCGAAACAACTGTAGATAATATTTCTTCAATAATATTATCATCTAAATTTTCTCTTATTGTATTTTGAGGAATCCCAGAATTATTTAAGTAATCAATGAATTCTTCTGTAGAAATATTAACCTCATTAATTTTTACAATTGTATTTGTATTGCCACTGCTAAACATACTTCCCATACCCCAAAATACAAAAGGAATAATCATTATAAAAACAAATATCCCAGCAAACTTAGTTTTGGCAAAATTTCTAAAACTACTTATCATCACTATATAAATTTATTGATCTATAAAAAACAAACCTATAGATTAAATTTTAGTAGATGACAAATAAATATATGTACTTTATTGCTAATTGGAAAATGTTTGGCAAATTAAGTACATTAATTTCTCTTAATAAAGTAATTAAATTTTTAAAAAATTTTAAAAAGTCAAATATCACTAAAATTATTTATTGCCCACCAAGTACATTAATTCGTCCAATGTCTAAAATGATTATAAATTCCAAAATACAAGTTGGTGCTCAAAATTGCCATGAAAGCCCTACATATGGTGCATCAACAGGTTCTATAAATCCTGAGATGCTTAAAAATGTTGGGGCCAAGTATGTTATTCTGGGCCATTCAGAAAATCGTGGTTCTGGTGAGACAGATAAATTAATTAATGCCAAGATTAAATCAGCAACTAAATCAGGATTAAAAGTTATTTTTTGTATTGGCGAAACCCTAAGTCAAAAAAGAAAAAAAATTACCAAAAAAATCCTATCAAAGCAAATTGCTCTAGGTTTAAAAAAAGTTAAGAAAAGAAAAAATATTGTAATTGCTTATGAACCTGTTTGGTCAATTGGTACAGGTGTGATACCTAAACTAGATGAGTTATTTGGTACAATCAATTTTATTAAAAAAAAAGTTAGAAATATCAAAGTTTTATATGGCGGCTCTGTAAATCCAAAAAATATAAACGAATTAAAATTAATAAAAAATATCGATGGATTTCTAATAGGAGGAGCCTCTCAAGATCCTAAAAAATTCATTGATATAATTAAAAAAACATATAATTAACCCCAATGGAAAATATATTGTTAGTGCTAAATATTATTCTAGCTTTAATTTTAGTTTTACTAGTTTTAATGCAGAAATCTGAAGGTGGAGCTCTTGGAATTGGAGTTTCTCAAGAAAACATGATGTTTTCAAAGTCTGCAGGAAATTTTATGACTAAAGCAACTGGTGTTGTTGCAACTCTGTTTATAATATGTAGTTTAGCTTTAACAATTGTTTCCAGAGGTGATTTGACACCCTCTAGCTCAGTTTTAGATCAAGTTGAGGAAGATACACCAACTATTCCAGAAAACAATAATTAACACTTTTCATTTACTTTTTTATTAGTTATAAGATACTTCCATGGCGCGATATATATTTGTCACTGGCGGCGTGGTCTCATCACTAGGAAAGGGTCTCTCATCTGCATCACTAGCCTATTTGTTAAAATCTCAGGGTTACAAAGTTAGGTTAAGAAAAATGGATCCATATTTAAATGTAGATCCTGGAACAATGAGCCCATTTCAACATGGTGAGGTTTTCGTTACTGACGATGGGGCTGAAACTGATTTAGATCTAGGTCATTATGAAAGATTTACAAATATATCCTCCAAACAATCAGATAATATAACAACTGGTCGTATTTATAGTGATGTTATTAAAAAAGAAAGAAAGGGAGGTTATCTTGGAAAAACAGTTCAAGTAATACCTCATATTACAAATCGGATAAAAGAATTTATAAAAAAAGATATTACGAATGAAGATTTTGTAATATGTGAAATTGGTGGGACAGTCGGGGATATTGAAAGCTTGCCTTTTGTAGAAGCTATAAGACAATTTTCAAATGAATATGGCAAATCAAAAACATTATTTATTCATTTAACATTTGTGCCGTTTTTAAAATCATCAGATGAGATTAAGACTAAACCAACTCAGCACTCAGTCAAAGAATTAAGAAGCATAGGTGTCCAACCTGATATTATTATCTGTAGATCTCAACAATCTATACCATTAGACCAGAGAAAAAAAATATCATTATTTTGTAATGTTCCAATTGATAATGTAATTGAAACAGTAGATGTAAGAACTATATATGAAGCACCAATTAGTTTTTTTAATCAAAAACTGGATAAACAAATTCTAAAATTCTTTAAACTTAAACCAAAAAAAAGACCAGATCTAACTCCATGGAAAAAAATAACTAATATTGTCTTAAATGCAAAAAAATCAGTAAATATTGCTATAATTGGAAAATATGTAAATTTAAAAGATGCTTATAAATCTTTAGATGAAGCATTGGTTCATGGTGGAATTGCCAACAATGTAAAAGTAAATATTATAAGAATAGAGTCTGACAGCTTAAAAAAAAATGAAATTAAAACAAAACTAAAAAATGTATCTGGATTATTAATACCCGGTGGTTTTGGAAAGCGAGGAACTGAGGGAAAAATTTCTGCTATTAAATTTGCAAGAGAAAATAAGATACCATTCCTTGGTATTTGCTTTGGAATGCAAATGGCTATTGTAGAATTTGCAAGAAATAGATTAAAGATTAAAAATGCAGGATCAACTGAACTAGAAAGAAAATGCTATCCAGTTATTGGCCTAATTAATGAATGGGATAAAGATGGAAAAATAATAAAAGGAACAAATAAAGACTTAGGCGGAACAATGAGATTAGGTTTATACGAAGCTAAATTAAGAAATAATTCTGCCATAAATAGAATCTATAAATTAAGTTCCATTAAAGAGAGACATAGACACAGATATGAAGTTAATAATAAACTTAAAGATCAATTTGAAAATAAAGGATTAATTTTTTCAGGAATGTCACCAGACAATAAACTGCCAGAAATAATAGAACTTAAAAATCATCCGTGGTTTATAGGTGTTCAATTTCATCCTGAATTTAAATCTAGACCTTTGGCTCCTCATCCTTTATTCTCATCTTTTATCAAGGCATCAAAAAATCATAAATGAGTAGCATTAAGGTAAACTGCAACAATTTAGAAATCTCTAACGATAGTAAGATTTGCATTATAGCAGGTCCTTGTCAGCTCGAAACTGAACAACATGCGATAGATATAGCAGGTAAAATAAAAGAAATTACAAAAAAATTTGGTTTAGGATTTATTTATAAGACGTCTTTTGATAAAGCAAATAGAACAAGCCTCAAAGGTAAAAGAGGTGCAGGTCTTGAGGCATCACTTCCTGTTTTTGATAAAATAAAAAAAGAACTTAATGTTCCAATACTGACCGATATTCATAATATTGATCAATGTTCAATTGTTGCGCGCCACGTTGATATTTTACAAATCCCTGCTTTTTTATGTCGCCAAACAGATTTATTAGTAGCTGCAGCAAAAACAAAAAAAATTATTAATGTAAAAAAAGGTCAGTTTTTAGCTCCATGGGATATGGTCAATGTAACAAAAAAAATTTCAGACTCCGGTAATGAAAATATTATGTTAACCGAAAGAGGAGTTAGCTTTGGTTATAATACTTTAGTTTCAGATATGAGATCTATACCAATTATGGCTAAGATTGGTTACCCAGTAATTTTTGATGCTACGCATTCAGTTCAACAACCAGGCGGCCTTGGTGAAAAAAGTGGAGGCCAAAGAGAGTTTATAGAGTATCTAGCAAGAGCAGCTGTAGCTGTGGGTGTTGCAGGTGTTTTCATAGAAACTCATCAAGACCCTGATAATGCTCCATCTGATGGTCCCAATATGATACCACTAAATAAATTGGAAAATCTATTAAAGCAATTAACTGATATAGATAGTTTAATTAAAAATAAGTGAGTAAAATTATTAAATTAAGAGCCCGGCAAGTTTACGATAGCAGAGGTAATCCAACAATCGAAGCTGAAGTCTTTTCCAAAAATAAAAGTGCTAAAGCTATATGCCCCTCTGGAGCATCAACAGGCACTTATGAGGCTTTTGAAAAAAGAGACATTAATAATAAAAAATATTTAGGAAAAAGTGTTTTAACTGCAGTTAATTTGATTAACTCAAAAATCTCAAAAAAATTAAAAGGTCAGAGCATTCATAATCAAGAAAAAATAGATGCTATAATGATAAATTTAGATGGTACAAAACAGAAAATAAAATTAGGAGCTAATTCTATTCTAGCCGTATCAATGGCAGTCAAAAAACTTTCTGCAAAAATTAAAAAGATACCTTTATATAAAGCTTTTCTTGTGAAAAAAAATTTCAAATTACCCTTTCCATTAATGAATATAATTAATGGTGGAGCTCATGCAAACAATGGATTGAGAATACAAGAGTTTATGATCAGACCAGACTGTGCTAAAAGTTTTTCTGATGCAATGAGAATATGTTTTGTAGTAATTAAAAATTTAAATAAACTTATTAAAAGCAAAGGTTTATCCACATCAGTTGGTGATGAGGGAGGATTTGCGCCCATGATAAAAAGAAATAATCAAGCGTTAGATCTAATTGAGAAAGCCATTCAAAAGTCAGGATTTAAGAATGGTAAAGATGTTTCAATTTGTTTGGATGTTGCAGCAAATGAACTAATTAAAAAAGATAAATATTCAATTCATTCAATGAATTATGTTTCAGTAGAAAAATCAATTCTGGAATATAAAAAAATAATTCAAAAATATAAAATTAAATCAATAGAGGATCCTTTTGCTGAAAATGATTGGAATTCATGGAATAAATTAATGAAGTCAGTAAAAAAAGTACAAATTGTGGGAGATGATCTTTACGTCACTAATCTAGAGAGACTTAAAAAAGGATTTCTAAATCTATCATCTAATGCCATCTTGATAAAACTGAATCAAATAGGCACAGTTTCTGAGACATTAGAGGTAATAAAATTCGCACAAATGATTGGATTTAAAACAATAATTTCCCACCGATCAGGTGATAGTGAAGACACATTTATTGCAGATTTAGCGGTGGGGACTAACTCAAATCAAATAAAAACAGGATCTTTAGCGAGATCTGAGCGCGTAGCTAAATATAATCAATTAATTCGGATAGAAGAAGAACTTGGAAAAAAGGCTATAATGAATAAAATTCATTAATGTTTAAAAGTTTAAAAAAAAATTATCTGTTATTAATATCCTTTTTTTTAATTATATATTTTTTTTTCAATTTTTTATCAGGTGAAAGAGGATTAATCTCGTACTTTGAAAAAAAACAGATACTCAATAACTTAAAAATCAAAGAATTATCACTAAAAACTCAAATAAATGACTTGGATTTTAAGAATTCATTATTAAGTGACAATCTAGATCTTGATTATATTGAGACTTTGATTAGAGAGAGATTTCTTTATGGTAAGAAAAATGAGCAAATTTTTATTATAGAAAAATAATGACACAAAAAATTAAACATAGACACCCAGAAAAAGTTAATAATCCTTTAAACCCGATTAAGAAAAAACCTCAGTGGATAAGGTCTAAACTTTCTAATAGCAAAGAATTTTTTTTAACTAAGACCATAGTTAATCAAAATAATTTAGTAACCGTATGCCAGGAGGCAAATTGTCCAAATATTACTGAATGTTGGAGTAAAAGGCATGCAACATTCATGATTATGGGAGATACTTGTACAAGAGCATGTGGTTTTTGTGATGTCAAAACAGGTAAACCTGGAAAATTAGATGAACTTGAACCAATCAAAATTTCTCAAGCTGTAAAAAAACTAAATTTAAAACATGTTGTAATAACTTCTGTTGACAGAGATGATTTAAAAGATGGAGGATCAAATCATTTTTTTGAGGTTATAAATCAAATAAGAAAGACAAATCCGAATACTACTATAGAAGTTTTAACTCCAGATTTTTTAAGAAAAGGTGATGCATATAAAAAAGTTTTAGAAGCAAATCCAGATGTTTTTAATCATAATATTGAAACCGTACCAAGCCTGTATTTAAAAGTAAGACCTGGATCAAGATACTTTGCTTCTCTAGAGCTTTTAAAAAATGCAAAAAAGATAAATAAAAAAGTTTTTACAAAATCAGGTATTATGGTTGGATTAGGTGAAAATAGAAATGAAATTTTACAGGTGATGGATGATCTTAAATCGGCAGAAGTTGATTTTTTAACAATAGGACAGTACTTACAACCATCAGTAAAACATTTTCCTTTACACAGATATTATACCCCAAAAGAATTTGATGAACTTGGAACTATTGCAAAAGCAAAAGGATTTTTGTTAGTTTCTTCTTCACCATTAACAAGATCATCGTATCACGCTGATGAAGATTTTGATAAATTACAACAAAATAGAATTAATACTCATTAATGCCAAAAGCCTCTGTTACACGTCAGATAGCACGTGAAAAACAAAAATTAATTGACTTTGTTTTAGATATAGAAAAGTACCCCGAATTTATTCCTTTTTGTATAGACTCAAAAGTTCATGAAAGAAATGACAAAAAAGATGAAATAGCTATTATTGCTGATCTTACAATTGGTAAGAAACCGTTTGTAGATACTTATAAAAGTGATGTGAGATTTAAAAAAAAAGATGACTTAATTCATGTGACAAATTTAGGTGGTCCTTTAAAACATTTAGAAAATAACTGGAAGTTTGTTCAAAAAGAAAATTTTACAGAAGTTCATTTTGATGTTGATTTCGAAATTAAAAATAAATTTTTAGATATGATTATGGCAAAATCTTTTGAATTTGGACTAAATAAAATAGCAGACGCGTTTCAAAAAAAAGCTGAAACTCTTTAAATTTCAGAATTTAAAATTGCAATAGCTTTTTTTACTGTTGATTTTTGGATTGTTTTTCTGTCTTTAGATTTAAATAAATTTTTACTTATTATTATTTTTTTACCTTTTTTAAGTCCAATATAGACCAATCCAACAGGTTTTTTTTCAGTTCCCCCTTTTGGTCCGGCGATACCAGTTATAGAAATATTAACATTTGCTTTAGATATTTTTGAAAGATTAACAACCATAGCTTTGCAACATTCTTGACTTACAGCACCATATTTTTGGATTATTTTTTTATTTATTTTTAAAATTTTAATTTTTGCTAAATTTGAATAGGTAATTAAGCCTAAATTGAATACTTTAGAGGCTCCACTTATAGACGTAATAGAGCTTGCAAGCATACCCCCAGTACATGACTCTGCAAAGGATATTTTAATTTTTTTTTTGATTAATTTTTTTACTAAAGACTTCATTAAATAAAATAGCTACTTAAGACCATAAAACAAATTAATGATAAAACAACATATAAACCAGCACATACATCGTCCATAATTACACCAAAACTATTTTTATAATTTTTATCAAAGAAACTAACTGGAAAAGGTTTTTTAATATCAAAAAATCTAAATAATATGAAACAAATACCATAAAATATTATGGCTTCATTAGGTGATTTTTCTGTTTCATGCGAAATTTCATATAGATAAATTGGAATTGATTGTCCTATAAATTCATCTATTACAATCTCTTTTGGATCCTTATCTTCGTTATTTTCAATATAACTAGTAATAGCTAAAAAGGAATAAATTGAGATAATAATTAATCCTATAAGTATTAAATAAGGTGAAATACTTAAAGTATGAAACAAGATATAAAGTATTATTATTGTTGCTAAAGAGCCTAAAGTTCCAGGAATTATTTTAATTTTTCCTAAACCAAACATGGTGACAAATAACAAATTAAAGTTTTTAATCATAGTTTGTAATTGAAGTTATAACCTCACATGCAATAGCTTTTTCCTTACCTATTAAGCCTAACTTTTCTACCGTTTTACCTTTAAGATTAATCCTTTTTTTATCTAAATTTAATAAATTTGATACTGAGTTAACTATTTTAGTTCGATATTTTGAAACTTTAGGTCTTTCACAAATTAGATTTATATCTAAATTATTTATTGAAAAATTATTTTTATACAAATTTTCAATAATAGGTTTTAGCATTTTTGGGGATCTAATATTTTTATATTGGTTTTTGTTACTTGGAAAATATGTACCAATATCTTTTTTTTGAATGGCACCTAAAATTGCATCTATTATTGCGTGTAAAATCACATCACCATCGGAATGACCCTGTAAACCAGAGTGGAAAGGTATTTTTGTTCCACCAAGGTATAGAGTTTTGTTTTTTTTTAATTTGTGTATATCAAAACCAATACCAAATGTGGTTTTATGTTTTTTTACATCATCAAGATAGGTAATCTTTTTATTTTTATTTTCACCTTTGATAAAGAAAATTTTATAGTCATTTTCAATAAACAATGTTGACTCATCTGTTATAGTTTCATCTTTTTTTAATGATAAATTATATAAATCTTTAAACTTAAAAGCTTGAGGAGTTTGTGCTAGTAGAGTTTTATCTCTTTTTAAGTTAAAAAGTTGACCTTGAGATTTATATTTAATCGAGTCTGTTGGTAAAATATATGGAATAACTGCTTTATTTTTCTTCAATTTGTTAACTAAATTTCTCAACAAATTTATTGAAAAATTTGGTCTAGCTGCATCATGAATAAGCACATTATTTGGTTTAAATTTTTTGATATATTTTAAAGCATTTAAACAGGAGTCTGATCTTTCTTTACCACCCTTAATTATCTTAACTAATTTTGGGTATCCTTTTTTCTTAAGACGATTTGGGTTATTTGATACAACAATTATCTTTTTAAAAAGCTTTGAATTTAATGATTTTTCTATTGAGTGATCTATCATTTCTTTATTTTTGTAAATATAAAATTCTTTAGCAATTTTGTTATGAAATCTCTTACTTTTACCTGCTGCTAATATTACAATATAGTTGTTCATTCTTTTAAATACTATAATTCTAAATTATGATTAATTTTTTGAAAAAAAATATATTCATTATTATATTATCTACTATCACACTATTTATTGGATTTTTAACATTTTTAACATTCATAGATAGAAGTTTTGTTGAATTAAATCAAAATAATTTACAGTTTCTTTTAATAACTAACATCATACTACTTCTATTATTATTCATTTTTATTTTTCTCGAGATAAAAAGTTCAATTAAGACTGATATTGATAAAGATGGGCTTAAATCTAACAAAAGATATATTACTTATTTTTCTCTTTTTACTTTAATACCCTCAATATTAATTTCGATTTTTTCACTTTTTTTATTCTCTTTTGCTCTTGAAAAATATTTTGACAAAAAGGTAACTACTGTAGTAAATAATTCTTATGAACTTGCCAAAAGTTATGTTCAGGAAGTAAGAAATAAAATTGAGTCAGATGTTATTCTGATTGCATTTGACACAAATAAGAGTGCAAAATTTCTTAACGATAATAACAAAGAATATACAAGATTTCTAAAAACTCAGAAACTAATAAGAGATATTGATGAAATCCACATAATTGATCAAAATAAAAAATTATTATTTACAAATATAGATGACTTAAGAAAATATATGCCACCATTAGATAGTGCATTAAAATTAGTTTTAGATGATGACAGACCATTAAAAATTATTAACGCTCCTGAAAATATTTCTGCAGCCATAATCAGACTTCAAGCATTTGAAAATAGATTTTTATATGTTGTAAAATATTTAGACAAAGATATATCAAAATATCTAAATGAATCCCAGGAAGCTATTAATTTTTATTATACAGTTGAAGAAAGAAGCACTGGGATAAAAATATCTTTTGCAATTATTTATTTAATAATTGTAACTTTATTACTCTTTATTTCTATTACAATTGCAATAAGATTTTCATCACGTTTTTTTAGATCTATAAATAATTTGATTTTAGCTTCAACAGCAATTGGAGAAGGTGATTTGAACATAAAGGTTCCTGAAACAAAAACCGATAAGGATCTAGAAAAATTGAATAAAAATTTTAATTCAATGATTTTAAGATTAAAAGATCAACAAGAAAAACTCATTATTAACGAAAGACACGAAGCCTGGGGTAGTCTTGCTAGAAAGCTCGCTCATGAAATAAAAAATCCACTTACGCCAATTCAATTATCTATTGATCGTTTAAAAGAAAAATACACTAACCAAATTGATAGTAATGAAAAAATTAATTTTGAAGAAAATCTAAAAATTATTAATAATCAAATAATTCAAATTGGTAATTTATTAAATGAGTTTTCAGATTTTGCAAGAATGCCCAAACCAATTTTTAAAAAGAATAATTTGATTGAGATAATAAAAGATAACATAAAACTATTGTCTGAAATTGATTTATCAATAAATATTAATATTGTTTCTAGGAAATCTGCGATCATTTTTGAATGTGATAAAGAGCAAATGAATAGAGTGATTTTTAATTTAGTTAAAAATTCAATAGAAAGTATTCAACAAAAAGCTGAAAACACAAGCGATTTTGACAAAAAAATTACTATTGAAATTTCTGATGAAAATGGCCACATTTCAATTGTAATTAATGACAGTGGAATAGGCTTTGGAAACTTTACCAATAATGTTAAGGATGTTCTAAATCCATATTTTACAACAAAAAAAAATGGAACGGGCTTAGGGCTCTCAATAGTTAATAAAATAATTAATGATCATAATGGTAAATTAAACTTTGTTTCAATACCTAATGGGGCAAAAATAAAAATTACATTTTAGAATGAATATAGAAATTTTAATTGTCGACGATAACTCAGATATAAGGAATATACTCAATGAGCTTATTATTGATGCTGGTTATAAAACTAGAGTAGCGGCAAATTTTACTCAAGCACTCAGTGAAATTGATAAAAGAATGCCTGACGTTGCTATCCTTGACGTTAAACTAGATAAAGGAGATAACGATGGAATACAATTATTATCCCACATTAAGTCTAAAAATAGCGATGTACCAGTAATAATGATTTCTGGTCATGCTAATATTGAAATGGCAATAAATTCTTTAAAGCACGGCGCATTTGAATTTGTTGAAAAACCTTTCGACCGTTCAAGATTATTAAATTTCATAAGCAGAGCTGTAGAAAATTTAAATTTGAAAACACAAAATAAGGAGTATGAAAATAAACTTTTCTCATCATACGATTTAATTGGTGAGAGTAAAAATATTTCAAATATTAGAGACCAAATTGAAAAGATTTCTCTTACAGAAAGTAGAATTTTTATTAATGGACCTTCAGGATCAGGAAAAGAATTAATTGCGAGAAAGATTCATAAAAAATCAAAAAGAAAAAATCAATCTTTTGTAATTATAAATGGAGCCTTATTAGACAATGATAAATATGAACTTGAATTATTTGGCGAAGAAAAGAATGATGGATCAATTTCATATGGTGCTTTAGAGAAAGCCAATAAAGGTACTCTCTTAGTTGACCAAGTATCAGAAATACCATTGGCAATTCAATCAAAGATTTTACGTGTTTTAACGGATCAAAAATTTAAAAGAGTAAATGGTAGCAATGATATCAATGTTGATGTAAGAATAATCTGCTCTTCTAGTAAGGATCTTAAAAATGAAATTGAATTAGGAAATTTTCGGGAAGATTTATTTCACAGATTAAATGTATTTGAAATAAATATTAAACCTTTAAGCGAAAGAATTTCAGATATTCCACATTTAATCAATTATTTCTCAAATAAGATTTCTAAGGGTTATAATATAAAAAAATTAGATATTGATGAAAATAATAGTTATATTTTAAATCATGAATGGCATGGAAATGTCAGAGAATTAAGAAATTTAATAGAGAGAATTGCAATATTACAGCCTAATTCTCAAGAAAAAATTTCAAATATAATTAAAGAGTCTCTAAAAAGTGATAATAATACAAGTAGAGTAAATGAAAACAATCTTTCAGTGCCATTAAAAGAGGCTAGAGAAAAATTTGAAAAGGAGTATTTAACTACACAACTAAAAAAATTTAATGGAAATATATCTAAAACAG
Source organism: uncultured Pelagibacteraceae bacterium (assembly GCA_902523495.1). Taxonomy (GTDB): domain Bacteria; phylum Pseudomonadota; class Alphaproteobacteria; order Pelagibacterales; family Pelagibacteraceae; genus Pelagibacter. The sequence goes on along the minus strand of CABYZU010000001.1, from coordinate 16,825 downwards.
CAACCTTTGTAGGGATGGAAAGAAGTGCCCTTCATAGAAAGCTTAAAGGATTAGGAATTAAAGAATTTAATTAAAATGAATATTATAATTTGTGGTGCCGGTAGAGTAGGTTTTACTATAGCTAAATTATTAAGTGAACAAGGTCATTCAGTAACTGTTATTGATCAATCCAGTGATGATATTCAAAAAATAAACGATGCCTTAGATGTGAAAGCAATAGTTGGAAAAGCCACTTTTCCCTCAATTTTAGAAAAAGCAAATGCAAATGAAACTGACATGATTATTGCTGTTACAAGAAATGACGAAATTAACATGTTAATTTGTCAAATAGCCTATTCAATCTTTAATATTTCTAAGAAAATTGCGAGAATAAGATCTCAGGATTATTTAAACCCAAAATTTACTAGAGTTTATAATAAAGAGAATTTGCCGATAGATGTAATAATTTCTCCAGAAATAGAAATAGCTAGGTCTATACAAAGAAAATTAGAGGCACCAGGGGCACTAGATAGTGTGCCTTTTGCAGATAATCAAATTAGACTTTTAGAAATATTAATTAAAGATAATTGTAAATTAATAAATTCGAAATTAAATGAGTTAACAAATAAATTTCCAAATCTTGATGCTAATATTATAGCAATTACTAGAGAAGATAAATCTTTTATACCAAAAAAGACAGATATGGTAAAAGAAAACGATAAAATATATGTAATCATAAATTCATCTCAAATGGGAGAAACATTGGAGGCTTTTGGTCATACAGAAAAAATATCTAAAAAAATTTTGATAATCGGAGGTGGTAATATTGGTTATAATCTTGCTAAAAACATTGAGGAAACACTTGAGGGTGTAAGAGTCAAGGTTGTCGAAAAGAATAAATTACGTGCAGAATATTTAGCGAATGAATTAAATAATACCATTATAATTAATGGTGACGGATTAGATGAAGAGGTTTTATTAGAAGCTAACTTAGATGAAGCCGAAACAGTCCTTGCGCTAACTAATGATGATGAGGACAACTTAATGGTAAGTGTTCTTGTTGAAAAATTTGCAAAAGATAAAAAAAATGTTGATGACAAAAGAACAATGGCATTAGTGAATAAACCAAATTATTCTCTTTTACAGTCTTCACTAAAAATTGACGATTTAATTGATCCTCGAATGAATACAGTATCAAGCATTTTAAAACATGTTCATAAAGGGACGATAGAAAATGCTTACACTATATCAGATGGTGAGTACGAGGTAATTGAAGCTGAGATAATTGAAACCTCTGAACTTATTAACAAAGAATTAAAAGATGCTAATTTACCAGATGAAATTAGAATTGGAGCTATTTTAAGAGATAAAAAGGTCATTATTCCAAAATCAGATTTTATTTTTCAAAATGATGACCAAATTATATTGATTGTTAAAAAAGATACTATTTCAGTTGTAGAAAATCTTTTTAGATTAAGCTCTGTTTAATTAAATGTTTGGTTTACAAGTCAGATATCTTAGTTTCTTTTTTGGTATTATTTCAATATTTTCTTTTTTTAATATTATTTATTCTTATTATTTTAATCTTTACCTAAATTTAGATACTTATTTTTATACATTAATATTCTCATTTCTAATATTTATTGTGCTTAATATTTTTGGTAAAAATATTAAAAGACCGAGCATATTTGACAAAATATTGATTATATTTTTAGGATATTTGGTGTTACCATTAATCTTATCTATACCTTTTTATTTAAGTATATATAATTTAACATTTTTAAATTCTTATTTTGAGTCTATTTCGGGATTTACTTCAACAGGATTTACGATATTTGAAAATATAAGGTTAATAGACCAGAGCCTTATAATTTGGAGATCTTCGACTCAGTGGATTGGCGGTTTATATTTTTTATTCTCTATAATCTATTTAATTGATATTTATGACGAAAGTTTCAAAAAAACTTTAACTAATTTTACATCATTAAGTAGTTCAGAAAGCTTAAAACAAGCAACAAAAATTTTTATATTATATTCATCTTTAACTGTATTTATATTTGTAATATTAAATTTTTTTTCAATAAGAACATTTGATTCTTTAAATCTCGCCTTAACATTAATTTCATCAGGTGGATTTTTACCAGTTAATGATCTATCGAATATTTTAAGAGATAATTCCCAAGTAATAGTTATGTCTTTATTGATGCTTTTATCTTTTTTTAGTCTATTTTTTATTTATAATTTATTTTTTTCAAAGAAAAAAAATATTAATTTTTTTTATGAAGATTTACATTTAGTAATATATTTATTAGCTGTAACAACTATTTTTTTTCTTTTTTTTAGTTTTAATTATAACTTTTCGTACAATCTATTAGCTATCACCAGCAGTATATCGAATATTGGTTTTTCTCTCAATTCAGATCAATTTAATTTGAATTTCATTTATTTGATACTGGTGATAATAGGAGGTTCTTTTTTTTCAACAAGCTCTGGCTTAAGATTCATTAAAATTTACTCACTTTTAAAATTTTCTTTGAATCAAATTTTATCATTCAGTAGACCAAAAAACGTATTTATGAATAAGCTTATTTTTACTAAAATTAATTTTAATCTCGAAGAAATTAACAAATATTTTTTGTCTGTAATAATATTCATTTTATCATTATTTTTTTTAGCCTCATTATTAAGTTTAAATGGTATGGATTTTATTAGTTCATTTAAATTATCTATTTTAACTTTAATGAATACCGTGAATTCCTCAATTTATGGTTTAGATAATCTAGATTTTAACAGTCTTGAATTTTTTACAAAATATTGTCTTATTTTCTTTATGATTGTTGGTAGAATTGAGTTATTGACAATTTTACTTTTAATAAGAAAATTTCTTTTCAAAAATTAGATAATTATTGTATACGTATGTTTAAGTTAGCTGCGCCCTTAGCTCAGCTGGATAGAGCATCGGTTTTCTAAACCGAGGGTCGGAGGTTCGAATCCTCCAGGGCGCGCCATTAAGAGACCAAAATGGGTTTCTATGTGCTATTATAGTGACTGTTTTGAATTAATTTTATCTTGAACAGTTATTTCTTACATGCTTAAATTACGTATATTCAAAAGTAATTTTTGAATTATTTGTTAACAAATAAATAAACAAGAGGAAGAAATATGTTTAAATACTTAAAACAATTAACTTCTTTAGTTGCTATGGTAGCTGTGTTGTTCACTTTTACAACTGAGACTATGGCTGCTAAAAAATCTAAAACACTTAAAAACACTCAAAAAAAGGGTTTTGTAAGATGTGGAGTATCTCAAGGTCTTCCAGGATTTTCTAATGCTGACGCTGCAGGAAATTGGACTGGTATAGATGTTGATGTATGTAGAGCGGTAGCTGCTGCAGTGTTAGGTGATGCAAACAAAGTTAAGTTTACACCACTAAGTGCTAAAGAAAGATTTACAGCTCTAACTTCTGGTGAGATCGATATCTTATCAAGAAACACAACTTGGACACTTTCTAGAGATGCTGATATTGGACTTACTTTCGTTGGAGTAAACTTCTACGATGGTCAAGGTTTCATGGTCAGAAAAAGTTCTGGTATAACTTCAACAAGCCAATTCAAAGATGGTATCTCAGCTTGTACAAATATTGGTACAACAACTGAGTTAAATATGAGAGACTTTTTTAACTCAAAAGGAATCAAGTATGAACCAGTAGCTTTTGAAAAAGCTGATGAAGTAGTTGCTGCATATGATGCTGGTAGATGTGATACATATACGACTGATAAATCAGGTCTTGCAGCACAAAGAACAAAAATGTCTAATCCAGATGAACACATTGTGTTACCTGAAACTGTTTCTAAAGAGCCTTTAGGTCCTGTAGTGAGACAGGGTGATTCAGTATGGGAAGATATCGTAAGATGGTCTTTAAATACAATGATTGAAGCTGAAGAATATGGAATTACTTCAGCAAATGCTGACATGATGAAAACTTCAGATAACCCAGCTATCAAAAGACTAGTTGGAGCTGAAGGTGAAATGGGTGCAGCATTCGGTTTAGATAATGAATGGAACTTAAGAATTATCAAACAAGTCGGAAATTATGGTGAAAGTTATAAGAGAAATATAGCTGACACTGGTATTTTACCAGACAGAGGTCCAAATGAACTATGGACAAAAGGTGGTATTTTATACGTTCCACCATCAAGATAATTTAAGTTATAAATAATTGAAAAGGGCTAGATTTATCTAGCCCTTTTTTTTTAAACTCATATATTATCAAAATTGTGAATTTTAAACTTAAAGATATAGGCCCACAATTATTGACAGTAATAGCTGTTGTCCTTGTCTTTGGCTTTTTTACGTATAATGCACAAGTCAATATGGAGAACAGAGGAATTGACTTTGGATATGGTTTTTTGTCACAAGAATCTTCTTTTGATGTTCAATTTTCCCTTATAGAGTATGACGGATCCCACTCATATTTTAGAGCATATTTAGTTGGTTTACTTAATACTATTCTTGTTTCAGTAATTGGTATCTTCATTGCAACTATTCTAGGTGTAATAGTTGGAATTGCGAGGCTTTCACCTAATTATTTAATAAATAAATTTGCTGCCTTTTATGTAGAATTTTTTAGAAATATACCTCTACTTTTACAAATATTTTTTTGGTATTTTGCTGCTTTAAGAGCTTTACCACTTCCACAAGACGCTGAAGCGATGTTTGGAATTGCATTTTTAACAATAAAAGGTTTGTACGTACCTGCTTTTATTTGGCAAAACTTTAATATTTTCTTTTATTCAATAGTGGCTGCAATTATTGCTATAATAGTAATTAGATACCAAGCAAAAAAATTGCAGGAAACTGAAGGTAGACAAACACCAGTCTTACTTATATCGATAGGCTTAATTCTCATTTTACCACTTATAAGTTTTTTGATAGGAGGTGTAAGATTATCTTTTGAGGTTCCAGTTTTAAAGCAATTAGCAACTACATCATTTATTTATGAAGGAGGTGTAAGCTTACCTCCTGAGTTAATAGCTTTAGCGTTATCTTTGTCTTTATACACTGCAACTTTTATAGCTGAGTGTGTTAGAGCAGGAATTCAAGGTATAGGTAAAGGTCAAAAAGAAGCTGCTGCATCAATTGGTTTAACACCAAATCAAGTACTTAAGTTAGTGGTGATGCCCCAAGCTTTAAGAATAATAATACCACCTACAACAAACCAATATCTTAATCTCACTAAAAATTCTTCATTAGCTGCGGCTATAGCATATCCTGATTTAGTTCTAGTTTTTGCTGGCACCGCGTTAATGCAAACAGGTAAGGCAATAGAAATAGTATCTATTACAATGTTTACATATTTATCTTTAAGTATAGTAATTTCATTATTCATGAATTGGTACAACAACAAAATAGCAATTCAGGAAAAATAATGTCTAAGATTAATTTTTTAAAACCAGATAAGTCTAATCTTAATACCTTCTTATATTTGGGTTCTTTTCTGTTTTTGGTTGGTGTTTTAGATGTTCTTTTAAACTCATTTTTTAGTTTGAATTTGACAGGTTTTTTGCCTGGTTTTTTAAGTTATTTTTTACCACTAATACTTGGGTTTGTTGGTCTTTATTTTATAAGAATTGAATTAAGCGGCATTAAACAACTAGATCAATTAAATAAGCATATTAATACTAATAACTTTAATGCCATATTATCATTATTAATTATATTCATAATTATAAAATCAATTCCCCCATTACTAAGTTGGTTTTTTGTTGACGCTAGCTTTGCAGGTGAATCAAAAGATGTTTGTACAGGCTCAGGTGCTTGCTGGACTTATATAAAAGTTTGGATGAGAAGATTTATGTACGGGATGTATCCTAACGGGGAACAATGGAGAATAAATTTATCATTTGTTGCGCTAGCTTTACTTGGATCAGTTGGATACTTTGCAACTGATAAGTTTAAAAAATATTTAACTTTATACTATGTTGTAATTTATCCTTTTATAGCTTTCTTATTTATCTTTTTCTTTATTTCAGGAGGCCCAGTATTTTTTGATTTTTCATATGGAATAATTGCTGCCATACTTTCTATAATAATTGGTTTTTTTATTCCAAGTAAATTTAAGTTTTATTACTTTTTAATTGTTCCTTTTGGTCTTTATATTTTATTAAAATATTTTATTTTTTACGAAGAGTTAATTGAACTTGGAAAATTAGATGGCTTAAACTGGGTAGAAACTGGTGCTTGGGGTGGATTATCTTTAACTTTTATAATTTCCTTCTTTTGCTTGATCTTTTGTTTCCCAATAGGTATGGCTTTTGCTCTTGGGAGAAGATCTGGATTTCCTTTAATTAGATACATATCAATCGGTTTCATTGAATTTTGGAGAGGTGTTCCATTAATTACAGTATTATTTATGTCTGCTGTAATGTTCCCGATGTTTTTACCAGCAGATTTTTTCATTGATAAATTGGTAAGATGCATAATAGCTATCTCGTTATTTGAAGCGGCATACGTTGCTGAAGTTATAAGAGGTGGTTTACAAGCTCTTCCGAGAGGTCAATACGAGGCTGCAAAATCCTTAGGAATGGGATATTGGAGAATGCATATATTTGTAATTTTACCTCAAGCTTTAAAACTTGTAATTCCAGGCATAGCTAATACATTTTTAGCTTTAGTAAAAGATACACCACTAATTTTTGTTGTGGGTCTTTTAGAAATAGTAGGAATGTTAAATTTAGCTAAAACAAATCCAGAATGGTTAGGTTTTGCAATGGAAGGTTACGTTTTTGCTGCTATAATCTTCTGGATTATTTGTTATGCAATGAGTAAATATAGCTATAATTTAGAACAAAAATATAAAACAGATCGATAAAGTATAATGTCCGACAACATAATCCAAATAAACAATATGAATAAATGGTTTGGGGATTTTCAAGTTCTAAAAGGAATCAATTTAGAGGTAAAACCAAAACAAAAAATAGTTGTTTGCGGTCCGTCTGGCTCAGGAAAGTCTACATTAATAAGATGCATAAATAGATTAGAAGAACATCAAGAAGGTGAAATAATAGTTGATGGAACTGAATTAACAGAAGATACAAAAAACATTGAACAAATTAGAGCTGAAGTTGGAATGGTTTTTCAACAATTTAATTTATTTCCACATTTATCAATTCTTGACAATTGCACATTAGCTCCGATTTGGGTTAAAAAAATGCCAAAGAAAGAAGCTGAGGAATTAGCTCTTAAACATTTAGAAAGAGTACAAATATTAGATCAAGCTCAAAAATACCCAGGTCAACTGTCTGGAGGACAACAGCAAAGAGTAGCAATAGCTAGAGCTTTATGTATGGAACCTAAAATAATGCTTTTTGATGAGCCAACATCTGCGTTAGACCCTGAAATGATCAAAGAAGTCTTAGATGTAATGGTAAATCTTGCTAAACAAGGGATGACAATGATTGTTGTTACTCATGAAATGGGTTTTGCTAAAGAAGTTGCAGATCAAATGATATTTATGGATGAGGGAATGATTGTTGAAAAGGCAGATACTAATGAGTTTTTTGCTAATCCAAAGAGTGAAAGAACGAAGCTTTTTTTAAGCCAGATACTATAGATCTCAGTAAATACAAGGAATATTTCGCAAATAATAGCTTAAGTATTACTTGACATATATTGGGCGTAATCAATTTTTCCAAAAAAATAAAAAAAGAATTATGTTGCAGTAAAGATTAAAAACTAGTTCAATCATACTTTAAATAAAAATTAAGAGGGGTCTTAATGGAAGATAATTTTAATAAGCATTTAGGCAATAAGCTTAAGCTTAGAAGACTAGCTTTAGGGTTAACTCAAACAAAAGTAGCAAAAGCAATCAACGTAACATTTCAACAAATACAAAAATATGAAAAAGGTACTAATGGCGTAAGTTCAATAAGATTATTACAACTTTCAAATTATTTAAAAGTACCAATTAATTATTTTTTTGAAGATTTTTCAGAATATGCAGTTAATTTAGAAAAATCACAAGAAGGACATATGAATGTAAACTATAATTTTTTAGTAAAATTGTACTCTGAGTTAAACTCTGATCAAAAAATAAAATTTACCAAATCATTACAAGTTTCAGGTATTTCAAAAGTTGGATAAAAAATTGGCTCCTCGGGCAGGACTCGAACCTGCGACCAATTGATTAACAGTCAACTGCTCTACCAACTGAGCTACCGAGGAATATAAGACCTCAACTTACTTTTTTTTAAAACTAAAACAAGATTTTTTTTGGAGGCAACGCCCGGAATCGAACCGGGATACAAGGATTTGCAATCCTCTGCGTAACCATTCCGCCACGTTGCCAGATGTTTTGGTAGATAGCTACAAAGAGTTTTATATTAAATATTTGTGATTAGTCTATTAAATAACGATCTAATTTGATTATTGTTAATTTAGATTAATAAATTATAAACTACTTAATCCATGGATAGTGATAAATATATACATTCTGAAGTAGAGGATAATATTTATACTTATTGGGAAAAAAACGAATTATTTAAACCAAAGAAAAATTCTAAAAAATATTCAATTGTAATTCCACCACCAAATGTAACTGGAAGTTTGCATATGGGTCACGCTTTAAATAATTCAATCCAAGATCTTTTAGTTCGTTATTATCGAATGAATAATTATGAGACTTTATGGCAACCTGGAACTGACCATGCTGGTATCGCAACACAAGCACTTGTAGAAAAAAAATTAGAAAAAGAGAATTTAAATAAGAATAATTTAGGTAGAGAAAAGTTTATTGAAAAAGTTTGGGAATGGAAAAATCAGTATGGAGACATAATCATCAATCAACTCAAAAAACTTGGGTGTTCATGTGATTGGTCCAGAAACGCTTTTACAATGGATGAAAATTTATCAAAGTCAGTAATTAAGGTTTTTGTTGAATTACATAAAAAAAAATTAATCTATAAAGCTGAAAAACTAGTCAATTGGGACACAGTTTTAAAAACTGCAATATCAGATTTAGAGGTTGATCAAAGAGAGATGAACTCAAAAATTTACTATATTAGGTATCCTTTAGATAAATCTAACGATTTTATAACTATCGCAACCACTAGACCTGAGACAATGTTAGGCGATACTGCTATTGCAGTGAATCCAAAAGATAAAAGGTTTAAAAAGTATGTAGGTAAAACTGTCACAATCCCAATAGTAGGTAGAAAGATTAAAATTATAAAAGATGATTATGCAGACCCTGAACAAGGAACTGGAGCATTAAAAATTACGCCAGCACATGACTTTAATGATTATGATGTTGGTCAAAGAAATAAACTAGAAATTATAAATGTATTTACTGAAGATGGTAAAATAAACAGTAATGCTCCAGATGAATATATTGGGTTAGATAGATTTGAAGCACGTAAAAAAATTTTAAATGAATTAAAAGAAAAAGATTTTTTTGTTAAAGAAGAAAATATCAAAAACAAAGTACCTTATGGAGATAGATCAAATTCAGTCATAGAGCCTTTTCTAACTGAACAATGGTTTGTAAATGCAAAAAAATTATCTGTTAAAGCTAAACAAATAGTTAAATCAAAGAAAACAAATTTCTTTCCAGAAAATTGGTCTAAAACTTATTTTCAGTGGATGAACAATATTGAACCTTGGTGTGTATCTAGGCAACTTTGGTGGGGACACCAAATACCAGCTTGGTATGGACCTGATAAAAAAATTTTTGTTGCAGTAAATGAAGATGATGCAAAAAAACAAGCTAAAAAATTTTATAAAAAAGACGTAAAAATTACCAGAGATCCAGATGTTTTAGATACATGGTTTTCTTCCGGATTATGGCCTTTTGCAACATTGGGGTGGCCGGACAATAAAGACTTTGTTAAAAAATTTTATCCAACAACTGTATTGGTAACTGGTTTTGATATTATTTTCTTTTGGGTAGCAAGAATGATGATGTTTGGAATGGAATTTTTAAACAAAGAACCATTTAAAGATATTTATGTTCATGCATTAGTTAGAGATGAAAAAGGACAAAAGATGTCTAAGTCTAAAGGTAATGCAATTGATCCATTAGATTTAATTGAAAAGTATAGTGCAGATGCTTTAAGATTTACTCTACTTTCAATGGCATCACCTGGAACGGATGTAAAGCTTTCAGAAGATAGAGTTAAAGGGTATAGAAATTTTTTAAATAAATTATGGAATGCTAATAATTTTTTAATTACTAATAAATGTGATTTTAATAAAACAGATAAAGTCCCTAAAACTAAGCTAAATATCAATAAGTGGATTTATTCAGAGCTTATTCAAACAAAAGAAAAAATAGAAAAAAATCTCAAAGACTATCGATTTGATGAGGCCGCTAAAAACGCCTATCAATTTGCTTGGCACTCTTACTGTGATTGGTATATCGAGCTTTCAAAAACTATTCTTTTTTCAGACGATGAAAAAGCTAAAAAAGAGGTAAAAGAAGTATCTGCCTACGTATTTAAACAAATACTTATTATTCTTCACCCATTTATTCCATTTGTTACTGAGAAAATTTGGTTAAAAAATAAATTTGATAAATCAGATAAGAACTTCTTAATGTATGCTAATTGGCCATCAGGAAAGTCTAAAAAAGATCAATCTTTAAAGGAAGTAGAGAAGATCATAAGTGTTATCTCTGAACTTAGATCTTTTAAAAATGAGTTAAATGTAAGCCCAGGCTCATTTATTGACATTTCAATGACTAAAATTGCTAAAAAAAATAAAACATTAATGACAAATAATGAGATTATTCTCAAAAAGCTTGGTCGTATCAATAATTTTTATGATAAAGACCAAAAAAAACCTTCTGCAACTTTGGTTATTTCAGGTGACATATTTAAGATCTATTTTGATGAAAATGTGGATTTAAATCTAATCAAACAAAACCTAGTTAAAAGACAGAAAAAATACAAAGAGGAAATGGACAAAATATCTCAGCGATTATCTAATAAAGGATTTACCGATAGGGCTCCAAAAAATATTGTTGAACAAGAAAAAACTAACTATAGTAATCTTAAAAATGATATTCAAAAAATATCATTAACTATTGAAAGTTTATAATGCGGAAGTTTGATAAGAAAAAATTACCAAGCAGACATACATCTTTAGGAGCTGATAGAGCCCCACATAGATCTTTCTATTATGCAATGGGTGAAACAGAAAAAGACGTATCAAAACCATTTGTAGGCGTTGTATCCACATGGAATGAGGCTGCTCCTTGTAATATTGCTTTAATGAGACAAGCCCAATCAGTCAAAAAGGGTGTCAGAGCTTCAGGTGGTACGCCTCGAGAATTTTGCACAATTACCGTCACTGATGGTATTGCAATGGGTCATGAAGGAATGAAATCTTCATTAATTTCGAGAGAAGTAATTGCAGACTCTGCAGAACTTACGGTTAGAGGTCACTGTTATGATGCATTAGTGGGTATTGCAGGTTGTGATAAATCTTTACCAGGTTTAATGATGTCGATGGTTAGATTAAATGTGCCAAGTGTATTTATTTATGGAGGTTCAATCCTTCCGGGAAAATACAAAGGTAAAGATGTAACTGTTGTTGATGTTTTTGAGGCTGTGGGAAAACATTCATCAGGTCAAATGTCTGCAAAAGAATTAAGAAAATTAGAATTAGTTGCATGTCCAACAGCTGGAGCTTGTGGGGGACAATTTACTGCAAATACTATGGCATGTGTTTCAGAAGCAATAGGTTTAGCACTTCCTTATTCTGCAGGAACTCCTGCTCCTTATGAAGAAAGGGATAAGTATGCAAAAAATAGTGGAAAAATGGTAATGGAATTATTAGCTAAAAGAATTAAACCAAGAGATATAGTCACAAGAAAAGCTTTAGAAAATGCTGCAACAATTGTTGCTGCAACAGGTGGATCAACAAATGCAGGATTACATTTACCTGCAATTGCTAATGAAGCTGGAATAAAATTTGACTTAATGGATGTTGCAAAAATATTTAAAAGAACTCCATATCTTGCTGATTTAAAACCAGGTGGAAAATATGTTGCTAAAGATATGTGGTTAGCAGGTGGAGTACCAATGTTATTAAAAACTCTTTATGAAGGTGGTTTTATTCATGGTGATTGCATGACAGTTACAGGTAAAACTATGAAAGAAAATTTAAAGGGAATTAAATTTAATCCAAAACAAAAAGTAATGAGATCCTTTAAAAATCCTTTATCACCAACGGGTGGTGTAGTTGGTTTAAAAGGAAACTTAGCTCCTGAAGGAGGAATTGTTAAAATTGCAGGATTAAAAAAGTTACAATTTACAGGAAGAGCAAGATGTTTTGATAACGAAGAAAGTGCAATGAAAGCTGTTCAAAGCAGAAAATATAAAGACGGTGATGTAATTATTATCAGATATGAAGGACCGGTTGGTGGACCAGGTATGAGAGAAATGCTTTCAACAACAGGGGCTATTTATGGACAGGGCAAAGGAGAGAAGGTTGCCTTAATAACTGATGGAAGATTTTCTGGAGCAACTAGAGGTTTTTGCGTTGGTCATGTAGGACCTGAGGCTGCATTAGGTGGTCCAATAGCTTTATTACGTAATGGAGATATCATTGATATTGATGCCAAGAAGGGAACAATTAATGTTCGATTAACAAGAGCACAATTAGCTTCAAGAAGACGAAAATGGAAGGCTAGAAAATCTGATTTTGGATCAGGAACACTTTGGAAATATGCACAAACTGTGGGACCAGCATTTTTAGGAGCACCGACTCATCCAGGTAAGAAAAAAGAAGTTAAGGATTACTCAAAAATTTGATGAAAATTCGCCCGGTCATTTTATGTGGTGGAGCGGGAACAAGACTTTGGCCTAACGCTAAGAAACATCAAGCCAAACAGTTTATAGACTTAGGTAACTGGACTTTATTAGGTAAAACTTTAGAGAGAGTTAAAGCATCGATATATGATGCTCCAATTATAAGTACTAATGCAAAATATTTAAAACAAGTAAAACAACACTTAAAAAAACATAAGATAAGAAAATTCAAAATAGTTTTAGAGCCAGCTAAAAGAAATACAGCACCAGCTATTTTAAGCACGGCATTAATAAAGGATATACCTAACGAACAACCTTTAATGTTCCTAGCTGCCGATCATTTGATAGAGAAGGTTGCATTATTTAATAAAGCTATAAAAAAAAACCAAAAGAAACTTACTCAAAATAATATCTTTATTTTTGGTATTAAACCCAAAATGCCCTCAAGTGAATTTGGTTATTTTTTAACCAGAAATAACAAAGTATCTAAATTTGTAGAAAAACCCAAAGAGGCTAAAGCTAAACAAATAATAAGTAAAAAAGGTTATTGGAATTCTGGAATGTTTTATTTGAGAAAAGACTCAATCATTAATAATTTTAAGAAATACCAACCAAATATTTATAGAAATTGTAATAAAGCTGTAACAAAAGCAAAATATAAAAGTAATGTGTACTATTTAAATAAACAAGCATTCACTAAAGCAACAGCTAAGTCTTTTGATTATGCAATATTAGAAAAAACTAAAAATATAAATGCTATCAAATTAGATATTCCTTGGTCTGATTTAGGATCTTGGAAAGAAATTTGTAAAATGTATGGAAGAAATAAAACACAATACTTTAAAAAGAAAAATGTATTTCATAGACCTTGGGGTAGTTATGTAAATCTATTTAATGGTAAGGAATTTTTGATTAAAGAACTATATGTAAAACCAAAAGGTATTTTAAGTCTTCAAAAACATCATCATAGAGCTGAGCACTGGGTAGTTACTCATGGTAAACCAAAAATTACTTTAAATAAGAAATATTTCACTATGAAACCTGATGAAACTATTTTTATTCCATTAGGTGCAATCCATAGAATAGAAAATCCCTACAAAAAACCAGTGAAAATTATTGAAGCTCAAGTAGGTTCAATTTTAAAAGAAACAGATATTGTTCGATACCAGGACGTTTATGGCCGTGTTAAATAATTAACACGACCACAAAAATATATTTAAAACCAACTGTTTGGTATTATTATATAATGTATTGCAAGCACTATACCTACTGAAACAGTTAAGCCGAATACCATTTTTAGGAAATCTTTTCCAATTAATGGAAAGACGTAACCCAACTTATATTCTTTGTTCATGCTAGCTATAGCAAGTTCTCTTCCACATAATAAACCAACAAAAACCCATGTCGTAGACATAGGTAAATCGTTTAGTTCTTTAAAGTAGAATAAGACACCAGCATAAATTACATTAATAATTGTTGCTGATCTTGCGTACCTTGTTCCTGTTTTTTCAAGAACAACTTTTTGAATTGGTCCACCTTGAATGTAGAAAATATAGAATAACAGTGCTGTAAAGTAACCCATTACTATTAAAAGCAATGTTAAATCTAATTGTCTAGGTAGATACACGGCAATATTAGCCACATCGTGAGACAACCACACCCACCATAACCAACCAGAAGAAATCCAAACACTATTTCTCCAGAAGCCTACCCATTTTTCATCTACTTCATCAAATTTTTCATTAATAAATTTAGAGACAGCTATCCAGGCAATATAAGCAACCATTGCTGCTAAACCATACCCAACGACGCTTTTCATAAGCATTTTTTCAAGTACAACCGTTGAGGCAAATGCTGAAAGAACTAAAAAGGTGGTTGAAACAGGTATTCCAATTCTTGTTAATAATAATAGTATTGCAGGTGCTACTGCGTGATACCATTGAATTTCTTGATAAGGTATTCTAGTTAATCTTCCATAAGAAATATCACCATCATACGAATACCATCCCCATGCTAACGCAATAATCATAACAGCTGACGCAGATCCTGCGAGAGTATACCATTTAAACCACTTCTTTTTCGAAGCTATAAATGTACCCAGTGTTTGAATTGAGTCGTTAGCAATAACGCTGTAACCGGCAAGAGCAAACCCTATAACCGTATAAATTAAAGTCATATCCATTTTTTCTCCTTTATATTATCGTTTTCGGTTCCTATTGATTCATGACTTGAGATCTATGTAATGTGAGAATGAAAATAATACTACAAAAGAATAAAATAATATGAGAATCAGTGTGGGGATTCGTCTATAAATAAACTATTAGATAATAATGTCTAGTTTATAATATTTTTTATTTCTAAAAAAAGTTGCATCTATTTAATTAATTTTTTAATTAAAAATACAGCTATTAGAGCTCCCAAAAATTCAGCTAGAATATATGTTGGTGTATTCATGTAATTAATTCCTGTAAAAGAATCAGTAAAAGTTCTTGCTATAGCAACAGCTGGATTTGCAAAAGATGTTGATGATGTGAACCAATAACCAGCCATGATATATGTTGCTACACTTGCAGCTATTGTTATTTTGCCATCTTTTAGAGTAGCAAAAATAATAAAAATCAAACCAAAAGTAGCAATTATTTCAGACAAGAAAATATGAAAGCCATCCCTATTTTTTGTTGATAACTCAAGAATATTGTGTTCAAAAAAAACATTGGCCAACATAACACCAAGCAAACAACCAAGTATTTGGGCAGGAATATATATGATCAGAAGTTTTCCAGTGATTTTTTTTCTTAAAAACATCGCTAAACTTACAAAAGGGTTGAAATGTGCACCTGAAATATTTGCAAAAGCAGTTATTAAAACGAATAGACCAGCTCCAGTTGCAAGTGTATTGGCTGTTAATCTTAAAGCATTATCATTTGTGAGATTTTCAGCCATTATTCCAGATCCAACAATAACCATTACTAAAAAGCTACTTCCAATAAATTCACCTAGAAATATTTTGTTAGTATTTTTCATTAGATAATAATTTTATAAATTCCTATTAAAAATAATGGTATTTGTAATCCAAAATTAGTTAGTATTGCTTTATCTTTGCTAACAAATCCAGCTATAGTCCATCCAACAACTCCTAATCCATGAAAATATATATTTAATGGATATATATTTAAATTAGTAAGGAGTATTCCCACTAAAACTAGAAACGTACTGATCCACTTTAGATATTTTTTTATAAACATAAAATCCCCTTTCAATGTTATTATTTCAGTTATGTTAAGAATTTATTACAGTTTATAGGAAAAATAATCTTATTTTTTGTCTTCCCAATCAAATCTTGGAAAAGAATCAAAAATTTTAAAGATACCATCCGACCATTGATCACAAACTTTAGAATATTCAGTATCAGTGATATTTAAGCATTTTTGTGAAGCGATTTTATATTCATCTTTTTTATAGACAGCAAAATCGATAGGAGGGCCAACGGTTAAATCACTTTTTAATGTTGAGTCCATTGAGATTAGAGCACAACGTGATGCATCACCTATAGAAACACTGGGTTTTATAACTCTATCTAAAATAGGTTTGCCGTATTTTACTTCACCAATAACTAGATAAGGTTTGCTATCAGCTGGTTTAATATAATTTCCTTGCGAATATATTAAGTACAATTCTAAGGGTTGACCTTTGATCTGACCACCAACTAAAAATGAGGAACCCAATAAAACTGTATCGGTATTTATTCCTTTAGGAGCTGAATGTTCTATATTTAAAGATCCTATATATGATGCAATTTGATCAAAATCTTTACAGGTATTTAAATTCATTATGCCGCTGTCGCCTTTAAGATCTTTTTCAATAGATTTATATACTGCTTGAGATGTACCTAGATTTCCAGAAGTAACTATAATGATACTTCTATCACCAACATCATGAACAAACATTTTTGAATAAATGTTAACATTGTCTAATCCAGCGTTTGTTCTAGAATCTGATGCAAATACAATTCCGTCTTGAGCTTTAATGCCAACACA